>CAIVXG010000199.1 GCA_903909815.1 uncultured beta proteobacterium
CGCTGCTGCTGGCCGCCCGACAGGCTGCTGCCACTTTGGTGCAGCTTGTCCTTCACCTCGCCCCACAGCGCCGACTTGCGCAGCGCCCACTCGACCCGCTCTTCCATGTCGGTGGTGTTGAGCTTCTCAAAGAGCTTCACGCCAAAGGCGATGTTGTCGTAAATCGACATCGGAAACGGCGTGGGTTTTTGGAACACCATGCCGACCTTGGCGCGCAACAACGCCACGTCTTCCTTGCTGGTCAAGAGGTTCTCGCCGTCCAGCAGGATCTGGCCTTCGGCGCGCTGCTCGGGATACAGCTCAAACATGCGATTGAAGATGCGCAACAGCGTCGATTTGCCGCAGCCGGAGGGGCCGATAAAGGCCGTCACCTTGTTCTCGGGGATCTCCATATTGATGCCCTTTAAGGCGTGGAACTTGCCGTAAAAGAAGTTCAGGTCCTTGACGGCAATCTTGGTCTTTTCAACAACAGGGGTAGCGGGCATGGGATGGTTCTATTCTTTAAAAGTCTAAGGCTTTGGAAGCGGGGCCGCTTAGTTTTTTACCCGGGTCAGCACCCGCGCTGCGACGTTGAGCGCCAGCACCGCCAGCGTGATCAGGAAGACACCGGCCCAGGCCAGCTTCTGCCAGTTTTCATACGGGCTCATGGCAAACTTGAAGATGGTGACCGGCAGGCTGGCCATGGGCTGGCTCAGGCTGGAGGTCCAGAACTGGTTACTTAAGGCCGTGAACAACAGCGGTGCGGTCTCGCCCGAGATGCGGGCCACCGCCAGCAGGATGCCGGTGATGACGCCGGTGCGCGCAGCCTTCAGGGTGATGCTCAGAATCACCTTCCACTTCGGCGCACCCAAAGCATAGGCGGCTTCGCGCAGGCCTGGGGGAACCAGTTGCAGCATGTTTTCTGTCGTGCGTATCACCACCGGAATCACGATCAGCGCCAGCGCCACCACACCGGCCAGGGCCGAGAAGCTGTGCAGGGGGTGCACGATGACCGAGTACACAAACAGGCCGATCACGATACTGGGCGCCGACAAGAGGATGTCGTTGACAAAGCGCGTGACGCTGGCCAGCCAACCCTTGGGCTCGAACTCGGCCAGGTAAATGCCGGCCATCACACCGATGGGTGTGCCGACACAGGTGGACAGCAGCACCATCAGCAGCGAGCCGTAAATGGCATTGGCCAGACCACCCTCTTCATTGGGGCCCGGTGTCATTTGCGTCAGCGTGGCGATGGTCAGCCCGGCAAAGCCCTGGCGTATCGTCTCCAACAGAATCCAGGCCAGCCAGAACAGGCCAAAGGCCATGGCCGAGAGTGCCAAGGCGGTGGCAACATAGTTGATGCGCTTGCGCTTGGCAAACATGGAGGCGCGCATGGCCTGCAGTTCGGGGCTGATCATGACTTGGCTCCCTCACCCTTGCGCAACTGCGCCAGCAAGAGCTTGGACAGGGACAGGATGACAAAGGTAATAAAAAACAGCACCAGTCCCAGGTACATGAGCGCGGCCTGGTGCAGGCCTTCGCCGGCCTCGGCAAACTCATTGGCCAGGGCCGAGGTAATGCTATTGGCGGCCTGGAACAGGCTGAGCGAATCGAGCTGATTGAAGTTGCCGATGACAAAGGTCACGGCCATGGTCTCGCCAATGGCGCGACCCAGACCCAGCATGATGCCGCCAATGACGCCGGTCTTGGTAAACGGCAAGACGATCTTGTAGACCACTTCCCAGGTGGTGGCACCCAGGCCATAGGCCGATTCCTTCAACATGGGCGGTGTCACCTCAAACACATCGAGA
>CAIVXG010000200.1 GCA_903909815.1 uncultured beta proteobacterium
CTGCGACGGCTTGCCTGAACCAAGTCGCCGATGCATGCCGTTATTGTTTCGATATAAGATTTATAATAGCAATAATACCAACCGTCACTGATTAGGACCCATGCGCCCAATCGCGCAGTCCGATGGACATGATACGCCACGGCTGTTCCGTGAGTTTGTTCCAAGCGTAGCAGCAGTGGTCGAGGATATCGTCATATGATGCAAAGACGCGGTTTGAGAGCCAGTTTTCGCGCATGAACTGCCAGACGTTCTCGACTGGATTGAGTTCGGGCGCGCGTGGAGGCAACGGCATGAGGGTGATGTTTGGCGGCACCTTGAGGTCGCGCGACATGTGCCATCCAGCCTGGTCGAGCAGCATGACGGCATGGGCATCGGCGGCGACAGTGCCTGCCACCTCGGCGAGGTGGAGGCTCATCGCCGCGGTATCGCAGTAAGGCAGGACGAGGGCGGCGGCTTTGCCCTCTTTGGGGCAGATGGCGCCGAACAGATAGGCCGAGGCGGTGCGCTGGTCATGCGGCGCTGACGGGCGGGTGCCGCGCCGGGCCCAGCGTCGGGTGATGCCGTTCTTCTGGCCGACTCTGGCTTCGTCCTGAAACCAGACCTCTATGCGCTTGCCGGCGGCGGCGCCCTGCGCGATCTCTGCCAACGCGGCGGGGAAGTTTTTTTGAATGTCTCCAGGCTCTCCGGGTCCTGCGCATGATGGCGCGGGCGGGCAGACAGCTTGCGATAGCCGAGGCGCCGCAACTCACGTCCGACGGTCTCGACACTGATCGAGACACGGAACTCCTCAAAGACCCACTGCGCCAGATCGACCAACCGCCAGCGCACCACGCCATGCACTGCCGGATCGGGGCCTTGCTCCACCAGCGCGGCGAGTGCCTGACGCTGCGCATCATCGAGGCGCCGCGACGGTCCCGGCGCCTTGCGGTCAAGAAGTCCCGCAGGGCCATCGGCGTTGAACCGCATCACCCAGTCCCGCACGATCTGCAGCCCGACACCGCCGAGCCTCGCTGCATCGCTACGCGAGCCGCCATCATAGATCGTCGCCAGCGCCAATAGCCGCCGCACCTGGTCGGCATCGCGGCTTTCGCGGGCATGGAGCCGAAGATCAGCGGCAGTGAAGTCGGGGCGGAGGGCAAGGGCTGCGGCCATGGCGAACGTCCTGATGCTCGCCATCGTGAATCACATTAGGCCCCGCGTCGGGAATCCCCTCATGAGTCAAAAATTATGCCGGTTGGTATTAGAGGCTGTCTGAGAACGCCATCAGAATGGGTTGGATGACCACGGTCTGATGTGATTCCAAAGGGTTGTCGAGGCCCTATTGGATGATCATCATGTGGACTGTGGCCACCCGTCGGGATCATAGGCGGGAAGGATTGCGTGTCGCCAGTGACTTGACGGACGCGGAATGGGCTGTGCTGGAGCCATTGTTGCCGCGGCGGCGGAAGTCCGGTCGCCCGCCGGCGTGGCCGATGCGAGAGATCGTCAACGCGATCTTCTATGTGCTGCGTGGCGGCATTCCGTGGCGGATGCTGCCGCCCTGCTTTCCGCCGCACCAGACGGTCTACGGCTGGTTCGCCATGCTGCGCGATGGCGGCGTGTGGCAGGACATCAACCATCGTCTGGTGATGCTTGACCGGGAACGGGCGGGCCGCGAAGCCAGCCCGACGGCGGCGGTGATCGACAGTCAAAGTGCCAAGACGACCGAGGCCGGGGGAGTGCGCGGCTACGATGCCGGCAACAAGGTGCTCGGCAGGAAGCGCCATGCGATGGTTGATACCGATGGCCGGCTGCTGGTGGCGCAACTCCATGCCGCCGACGTGCAGGATCGCGATGGCGCAGTGCCGCTGCTCAAGACGTCGCGCCGGAGTTTCCCCTTCATCGAGCTCGCCTTCGCCGATGCCGCCTATGCCAGTGAGCGCGTCAGGAAGGCGACCTCGATTGCCATTGAGATCGTCCGTAAGCCGCCCTGGCAGGTCGGCTTCTGCGTCCACAAGCGACGCTGGGTGGTGGAACGCTGCTTCGCGTGGCTGGGCCGAAACCGCAGGCTGGCCAAGGAGTTCGAGGCCACCATCGCCTCCGCAACCGCCTTCCTATACGCCGCCTCAGTTATGCTTCTCGTCAGGAGGCTAGCTCGTTGCGGATGAGTTCAGAGTCAGACTCTTAGACGTCGACGACTATATAGTCCTCTTCAACCCTCACCGGGATCGTCTCAGCCACATAAGGCCCCTCGACGACGGTCTGCCCATGCTCAACCC
>CAIVXG010000201.1 GCA_903909815.1 uncultured beta proteobacterium
GGCTCATGCCGTACTTGCAAACAAGGAAATCACCGGACTGGCCTTTGTGGACTACGTGCCCAGCGAGTGCAAGCTGTGCGATCTGCGTCGCCAGTGCTTTACCTTCGCTGCCTGCCGTGGGAAAATCGACAACGTTGGTGTGAGTGTGCAGGCCGTTGGTGTTTGAAGCGCCAGCGGCCTTTTTGTTGATGGTGGTGTGGATCATGGCGTGCCCCTTACGCCGTGGCCAGGCCGGTGCGCTTTACGCGCTTCGCGGCCTGCTTTTTCACCTGTGCGCTGCGATCAAGCCAGGTCGGTTTGAACGGTTCGCCTGTTGCTGCGCACCGTGCCGTGTGCAGCGTGTTCACCAGCTCGCGGATTTGTTCGTCCGTCTGGCCTGCGATCCGTGCCGCATTGATGGCCTGCACTTCCTCCGATGGCCAGCCCACCGATCTTTCACCGATGCGCACCGGCATCGTGAACAGGCCTGCATGGATGGCGTTGTAAATGCTGGCGTGGGAACTGTGCCCGGTTTCAGCCTTGATGGCTGGCATTCTGAGAATCGACATTGAAACCCCCTATCCGGCTTTGTATGCCGTTGTTGCGATGGGGTGAATGTGGGTCTAGAAAAAGGGAAAAGTGGTCAAGGCCACTTTCGATAATTCAAGCTCGCTTGTCGATCTCAAGCAACACGCGTTGCACGGTACTGCGGCTCGGGTATTGGCTCCGGCCATTGCAGTCGGCAATGATTTTTGACACTCGTTTTGACTTGGGTACTCTGACCGACATACCGGCTGCAAACCAGGTTATCAGGTCACGCATTTTTACCGCTTTGGCTCGCGTTGCCTGCCCGCCTTTGCCTGCGCTTGCTGGATTTCGCACCAGGTCGTGATAGATGCCTTTTCGGCGTTCATAGGCGCGGTCATATTGGGTGTCCCGTGACTGCGGCCCACGGCCTACACCCTTGGGCTTCAATCTCACGGGTGGCCCGAGGTAGATCGGCGTCAAAATAAATTCCACCGTTTCGGCTTTGGACAGTAGCGTGCCGCCCGCCGCGTGAATTGCCTTGATGGCCTCAAGCGCAGCGCGGTATCCCTCAGGGTCTGCCCCTGCCGGGTTGTCGGCGTCCGGTATCGCTGCGCCCGAGGTCATGCAACGCCGCGAATCGGGATCACGTCCGCGCCGGTGGCCAGCTTGTCCAAGTAGTCCGCCCATTGCTGCATCATCGTGGCCCGGTGTTTCAGGTACTGCGTGCGGTTGTAAGCCCGCCCGTTGGCATCCTTCACCGCGTGGGCTAACTGCGCCTCGATCACCAGCGGGTCAGCATTCAATTCCTCAGCCAGTAGCGTGCGTGCCGTGGCTCTGAAACCGTGAACGCTTTGCGCGTCCGGCCCGTAGCCCAGCGTCAGCAGCGCCGCCCGTAACGTGTTGTCGCTGATAGGCCGGTCGTGACTGCGCTCACCATGAAACACTAAAGCGCCATGCCCCGTCAGTGGGTGCAGCTTGCGCAGTAGCTCCACCGCCTGCGTGGGCAACGGGACGAGGTGAGGATCACCGTTTCGTTTGCCGTCAACGCTGCGCTTCATGCGTGCTGCTGGGATCGTCCACATTGCCGCGTCAAGATCAACCTCAGCCCAGGCCATGCCGCGCAGTTCGCCGGGTCGCTGAAACAGAATGGGTGCCAGCGCCAGCGCCGTGCGGACAATCGGCCCGCCTTGATAGCCCCGAATTACCCGGATCAGTTCGCCCACCTTCACCGGCTCTGTGATTGCTGCAAAGTGCTTGCCGTGGTGGGGCTTCAATGCGCCGCGAATATCCGCGCTCACGTCCCGCGCTGCCCGGCCCGTGGCCACCGCGTAGCGCCACACCTGCCCCGCCGTGGTCAGCACCCGATGCGCCACGTCCAGCGCGCCGCGTTCTTCCACCCTGCGCACCGTGGCCAGTAGCTCTATCGCCTCGATTTCCCCGATGTGGCGCGATCCCAAGAATGGGAACAGGTCTTTTTCAAGGTTGCGCTTTTCCCGGATGGCGTAGTGACTGCTCCAACTATCCAGCTTCATTGCGTACCATTCCAGCGCCGTCACCTTGAAAGTGTTCCCCGCCGGGGTAGAGGCTTTCAGTTTCTCGATCTTGCGCAACTGCACCGGATTGTGTCCCTCAGACTTTTGCAGCTTTGCCGCGTCACGGGCTTTGCGTGCTGCCGTCAGGCTCACGTCTGGATAGCTGCCCAGCGCCATGCGGCTTTCCTTGCCGTCAGAGTAGGTTTTCCAAAACCAGCGCTTTGATCCTGCCGGACTGACTTCAAGGTACAGGCCACCGGCGTCAGTGATCCGCCCCCGGTTCTTGTCCGGGGAACAAGTCGCGTTACGGCATTGGGCATCGGTCAGCATGGGGTTTCTCCAATGAAAACGGGGAACAATTTCCAGAAAATGGCCCTTGTCCCGGTTTTGTACCCCGATATGTTCCCCGGTTTCGGTCTGGCAGTCAATAGAAGCCTTTGTAGGCTACTGCACCGTAAGCTGTTGATTTACCAATGAAAAAGGCCTCTAAGAATACTTCCTTAGAGGCCTTTAAACTGTCTTCTGGTCGGTGTGAAAGGATTCGAACCTTCGACCCCTTGCACCCCATGCAAGTGCGCTACCAGGCTGCGCCACACACCGTCTTGCTGCCAATTATAACCGGCGCTCAGGCACCGATCGAGAGCAGATCACGGATTTCAAAAAGTTCCAGGCGAACCTGATGCAAGCTGCCAAAGCTGGTCAGTTCATCATCCACCGCCGCAGTGTCGTCCAAGTCGTCCAAGTGTTGCCCTGCGTCATCCAGCACAGCTACGCCTTCAAGTCGAACCTCACCAACCAGAGGCCTGTCGCGCTCGCCTTGCAGCAACTCCTGCATCTTGTTGCGTGCACCACTGATGGTGAAACCCTGGTCGTACAGCAAGTCGCGGATGCGCCGGATCATTAGCACCTCGTGATGCTGGTAGTAGCGCCGATTGCCGCGCCGCTTCATCGGGCGCAGTTGCGTGAATTCCTGCTCCCAATAACGGAGCACATGCGGTTTGACGCCGCACAAATCGCCCACCTCACCGATGGTGAAGTAGCGCTTTGCGGGAATGGAAGGGAGAGAATTCTCCATTGAAATCAATGCATTACAGATCAAAGCCGAGAGGTTACTCTAAGTCAACCCCCGATGCAAAGCCTGTTCGTTAGGCATCGAAAAATTCGGCCAAAGTGTTGCTCCACGCCACCGTCTCGTGGACGGCAACGGCGCCTTTAGCTTTGGATCTGCTCTTTGAGCTTGTGGCTGGCGTGAAACGTGACCACGCGCCGTGCCTGGATCGGTATTGCCTCGCCGGTACGTGGGTTGCGCCCGGGACGCGGCGCCTTGGTACGAATCTGGAAGTTGCCAAAGCCCGAAATCTTCACGTCCACGCCGTCGATCAGGCTGTCTGCGACCAGCACAAAAAAAGCATCGATCATGTCCTTGGATTCACGCTTGTTCAAGCCAATGCGATTGAACAGCAACTCTGCCAATTGAGCCTTTGTCAGGGCCGGTGTTTCCAGGCTTTCAACAGAAAGTTCCATGATGTCCTCTTGCGTTGTGGCGTAGATTAACCGATCGCTCAGGCGCGCAGTCGTGCACCCAGGTGGCTCTGCAGCTGAGTCAACACGGCCTGCACCGCAGCTTCGATTTGCGATTCGGCCAGCGATGCATCGGCGCTGTTGAGCGTGAGGCGCACCGTCAGGCTCTTCTCGCCCACGGCCAGACTGCCCGACACCTCGACATCGCCCTTTTGCGGCTTGGGCCGGTACACATCAAACAGCAAGGCATTGCGCAGCAGCCCACCGGTTTCGGCGCTCCATACGCGCGCCATCAGATCCGCGTGCGTCACCGCTTCGCTCACTACCACCGCGATGTCGCGCTCCACGGCCTGCTGTTTTGGCACGGCGCCAAAACGTGGCACGGGGCGCGCCAGCACAGCGGCCAGATCAAGTTCGAACAGCACCGGCGCCTGCGCCAACTCGTATGCCTGGCGCCACTTGGGGTGGAGTTCGCCCACATGGCCGATGCGCTTGCCCTCGACGGTGACGCTGGCGCAGCGGCCCGGATGCATGGCCGGATGCGTTGCCGATTCGAACACCGGGTGCAGCGGTGCCAGCAGCGTTTGCACATCACCCTTGAGGTCGAAGAAGTCCACGGTCTGCGCGCTGCGGCCCCACTGCAGTGTGTCATTCGGCCCATAGGCCAGCCCCGCAACGCGCATGGGCTGGGCTATGCCTGGCACCGTGGTGTCGGATTCGGGCACGGAAGCGTCGCGCGAAAACACCCGTCCCAGTTCAAACACGCGCACGCGGTCGGCCTTGCGGTCGCAGTTGAATTTCAACACCTGCAGCAGCGACCCTAACAGCGATGAGCGCATCACGCTCATCTGGCTGGCAATCGGATTGAGCAGGCGAATCGGTGCAGCGTTGCCCGCCAGCTCGCTCTCCCAGCGCTCCTCCACGAAGGCGAAGTTGATCGTTTCCTGATAGCCAAGGGCGGCCAGCGCGCGGCGCACGGCAAAGGAACCGCGCTGCGACTCGTCGCGCACGCGGGCGCTGATAGGCGCCAGTGGTGCCGAGGTCGGCAGGTTGTTGTAGCCCACCATGCGCGCCACTTCTTCGATCAGGTCTTCCTCGATCTCCAGATCAAACCGGTAGGCCGGTGGCGTGACGCGGATGACGCCTTCGCGCTCGGTCAGCGGCAAACCCAGACGGTGCAGCGCGTCGGCGCATTGCAGCTGAGTCAATGGCATGCCGATCACCTTGACGGCGCGCGCCACGCGCAGTTCCACCGGCTTGGGCGCATGCAGATTGAGTTTGAGATCGTCCACCGGGCCGCACTCGCCGCCGCAGATGTCCAGGATGAGCTGCGTGATGCGTTCGATGTGTTCCACCGTCAGATCGGGGTCGACGCCGCGCTCGAAGCGGTGCCCCGCATCGGTGGCAAAGTTGAAGCGACGCGAGCGCCCGGCGATGGCCTTGGGCCACCAGAATGCAGCCTCGACGTAGACGTTGCGCGTGCCGTCGGACACGGCCGTGGCGTCGCCGCCCATGATGCCCGCGAGCGACTCCACCTGAGAGTCATCAGCGATCACACCGACCTTGTCGTCCACGGTGACGGTGTTGCCGTTGAGCAGTTTGAGCTGTTCGCCCGCCCTGCCCCAGCGCACCATCAGCCCACCGTGGATCTTGTCCAGATCAAAGATGTGCGTGGGTCGGCCGAACTCGAACATGACGTAGTTGGAGATGTCCACCAGCGCGGTCACGCTGCGTTGCCCGCAGCGCGCGAGGCGGTCCACCATCCACTGCGGTGTGGCGGCTTTCGGATTCACGTTGCGCACGATGCGCCCGGAGAAGCGCCCGCACAGATCGGGGGCCGAAACCGTCACCGGCAAACGGTCCTGGTGGCTCACGGGCACGGCGGCAAACTGCGGCTGCAAGAGCGGCGATCCGGTCAGCGCAGACACTTCGCGCGCCACGCCATAGACGCTCAGACAATGCGCCAGATTGGGCGTGAGCTTTAAGGTGAACAGCGGGTCGTCCAGATTCAGATGCGCGCGGATGTCCTGCCCCACAGCGGCATCTGCGGCCAGCTCCAGCAAGCCACCGTGCTCGTCGGAAATCTTCAATTCGCGCGCAGAGCACAGCATGCCCTGGCTCTCGACGCCGCGCAGTTGTCCGAGTTTGATCAGGAAGGGCTTGCCATCTTCTCCCGGCGGTAGTTCCGCACCCACCAGGGCGCAGGGCACCTTGATGCCCACGCGCGCGTTGGGCGCGCCGCACACGATGTTGAGCAATGCACCCTGCCCTACGTCCACCTGGCACACGCGCAGGCGGTCGGCGTTGGGATGCTGCACCGCTTCCTTGATCTCGCCCACCACGATCTGGGTGAAGGGTGGCGCCACCGTGTGCAGCTCTTCCACCTCAAGTCCGGCCATGGTGAGGGTGTCGGCCAGCTGGGCCGTGGACAGCGGTGGGTTGCAGAATTCGCGCAGCCAGGATTCGGGGAATTGCATGATGTCGTCTCTAGTCGGAATATTGAGTATGACGCTCGTCATTGCGAGCGCAGCGTGGCAATCCAGGATTCATGGATTGCCGCGGCCCTTCAGACCTCGCAATGACGGCCAAAGTGATTCTCACGGCGTTGGCTATTGGAACTGCGACAGAAACCGCACGTCGCCGTCAAAAAACAGACGCAAGTCATTCACGCCGTAGCGCAGCATGGTGAGGCGGTCGGCGCCCACGCCAAAGGCAAAGCCGATGTATTGTTCCGGGTCGAGGCCAAAATTTTCCACCACGCGCGGATGCACCTGACCGCTGCCCGCCACTTCCAGCCAGCGACCTGCGAGCGGGCCTGCTTGGAACTGGATGTCGATCTCGGCACTGGGCTCGGTGAACGGAAAGTAGCTGGGCCGAAAGCGCAGTTCCAGGTCTTTGGTTTCAAAAAACGTGTGGCAAAAATCGGTGAACACGACCTTCAGATCCTTGAAGCTCACGTTCTGCCCAATCCACAGGCCTTCGACCTGATGGAACATAGGCGAATGCGTGGCGTCGCTGTCGACGCGGTAGGTGCGCCCTGGCGCGATCACGCGAATCTCGGGCATCGTCTCCCCGGCGCTCATCGCCGCCTTGTGCTTCTTGACATGCTGCACGGCGTAGCGGTTCTGCATCGGACTGGTGTGCGTGCGCAGCAGCTTGCCACCCTCGACATAGAAGGTGTCGTGCATGGCCCGCGCGGGGTGGTCTTCGGGGAAATTCAGCGCGCCAAAGTTGTACCAGTCATTCTCGATTTCGGGGCCGTCGGCCACATCAAAACCCATGGAGCCGAAGATCTGTTCGATCCGTTCCATCGAAAGCGATACCGGATGCAGGCTGCCCGTGCCGCGTTTGCGCCCAGGCAGCGTGACGTCCAGCGCCTCGGCCTTGAGTTGCAGGTCCAGTTCGGCCTGCGCCAGTGCGGCCCGGCGCTCGGTCAGCGCCGCTTCGATCGACTGCTTGGACAGGTTGATGGCGGCGCCGCGCGATTTTTTCTCGTCCACGCTCAAGGCGGCCATGCCCTTCATCAACTCGGTGATGCGGCCGGTCTTGCCCAAAAATTGGGCCTTGGCATTCTCCAGGTCCGCCGGTGTGGCAGCCTGACCGAATGCGGCTTTGGCGCTCTCGACGATGGCATTCAACTCAGTCATCAATCTCTCCTAAAAACGCAAAGCGGATGCATCGAAATTGCAAGCTCAGCGAAGCAATCCAGGCTGTCTGTGCACCACCATGGATTGCCGCGTCGCGTCGCTCCTCGCAATGACGGAAACGAAGCAATGACGGATCGTGCGGTCAACTTGTTTTTAAAATCTCAATAAAAAAGGGCTAAGGGCTTTTGCAAGCCCTTAACCCCGTTGTCCGGCGTACCTGAAGCGGGCGGGCACAGGGCCTGCCACTCAGGGATTAGGCCGCCAGCTTGGCTTTGACCTGCTCCACGATGGCAGCAAAACCAGCCGCGTCATGCACAGCCATATCGGCCAGCACCTTGCGGTCGATCTCGATGCAGGCCTTCTTCAGACCATTGGCGAACTGGCTGTAGGTCATGCCGCACGAACGCGAAGCGGCGTTGATACGGGCAATCCACAACTGACGGAAAACCCGCTTGCGGGTACGACGGTCGCGGTAGGCATATTGCCCAGCCTTCATCACCGCTTCTTTGGCGACGCGGTAGACATTGCCGCGGCGACCGCGGAAACCTTTGGCAAGGGCGAGAACTTTTTTGTGGCGGGCGCGAGCCGTTACACCACGTTTGACGCGAGGCATGTGAGTACTCCTTGTTCGTCGTTAATTAAATACCACGGCCTGGCAACATCTGCGACATGTGACCCATATTGGTCTCATGCACAGCTGTCGATCCACGCAAATGGCGTTTATTTTTGGTGGTCTTCTTCGTCAGAATGTGACGTTTGAAGGCTTGGCCGCGCTTGACGGTACCACCTGGACGAACGCGAAAACGCTTTTTCGCACCGCTCTTGGTCTTCATTTTGGGCATTGAAATGCTCCTTTTCTATTGTGCTCGTGAGGCGTTTGAAAAACCGATTTCAAACTTGTAGGCCCCGAGCCACTTGTTAGTGGCGAGTGTTAGCTCTCCACTTGTTGCGGCGAGTCAAGCTCGCCACACCGGAAAGCACGAAGCTCTCCGGCTTTTCCCGACCGGTCATTCAACCCATCGGAGAAAGATTCTTGCTATGCCGCCGCGGCGTTGGCCACTTCAGCTACCGGCTTGGGCGCACCGCCACCGGCCTTCTTGCGGCCCGGCGCGATCATCATGATCATCTGCCGACCTTCAAGGCGTGGGAACTGTTCCACGACGATCAAATCTGCCAACTCATCGCGAATGCGATTGAGCAAGGCCATGCCCAACTCCTGGTGCGTGATCTCGCGGCCCCGAAAGCGCAGCGTGATCTTGCATTTGTCACCTTCAGCCAAGAAACGCTTGATGTTGCGCATCTTGATGTTGTAGTCACCGTCGTCCGTTCCAGGGCGAAACTTGACTTCCTTGATTTCGATCACCGTCTGCTTGGCTTTCGCCTCCGCCGCCTTCTTCTGCTCCATGTACTTGAACTTCCCGTAGTCCATCAAGCGACAGACCGGTGGAATGGCAGTGGCAACGGTTTCGACCAAGTCCACATCCAACTCGCCTGCCATGCGCAGTGCTTCGGTGATGCTCACGACACCCAGCGGCTCATTCTCAGGGCCGGAGAGGCGGACTTCCGGGGCCATGATTTCCCGGTTCAGGCGGTGTTTACGTTCTTCGCGGTGGCGACGATCACGGAATTCAGTAGCGATGGCTTCAATCCTTAAAAAAACTATTTGCTTGCGATGTCGGCCGAGATCTTTTGCGCGAACGCTTCGAGAGACATCACACCGAGGTCCAAATTGCCCCGGGCGCGCACTGCAACAGCACCGGCTGCCTTCTCCTTGTCTCCTACGACCAGGATGTAAGGCAACTTCTGCATTGAATGCTCGCGTATTTTATACGTGATTTTCTCGTTACGCAGATCCAGATCAACTCTAAGCCCTTGATTCTGCAGAGTTTTGGCAATTTCACGACAGTAATCGGCCTGCGAATCGGTGATATTGAGCACCGCCACCTGCACCGGCGCCAGCCAGGTGGGCAGGGCGCCGGCGTGCTCTTCGATCAAAATCCCGATGAATCGCTCCAGGCTGCCCACGATGGCACGGTGCAGCATCACGGGCCGATGGCGCGCGCTGTCTTCGCCCACATAGTCGGCGTCTAGACGTTCGGTCATGAAGAAGTCCACCTGCATGGTGCCGCACTGCCACTGGCGACCGATCGCGTCTTTCAGTGTGTATTCGATCTTGGGGCCGTAGAAGGCGCCGTCACCCGGCGACACCTCGAACTCGCAGCCGGAGCGCCGCAGCGCCTCCATCACCGCGAACTCGGCCTTGTCCCAACTCTCGTCGCTGCCGATGCGCTTCTCGGGGCGAGTTGCCACCTTGTAGATGATGTTCTTGAAGCCGAAGTCGGCGTACACCTTTTGCAACAAGGCCGTGTAGTTGACGCACTCTTCCAGTATCTGCTCTTCGGTGCAGAAGATGTGGCCATCGTCCTGCGTGAAGCCACGCACCCGCATGATGCCGTGCAGCCCGCCGGTGGCCTCGTTGCGATGGCATTGACCGAACTCGCCGTAGCGCAGCGGCAGGTCGCGGTAGCTCTTGAGTCCCTGCTTGAAGATCAGGATGTGGCCCGGGCAGTTCATCGGCTTGAGCGCGTAGTCGCGCTTTTCCGACTCGGTGGTGAACATGTTGTCGCGGTACTTTTCCCAGTGGCCGGTTTTCTCCCACAGCGACTTGTCGAGCAACTGCGGCCCTTTGACTTCGAGGTAGCCGTTGTCGCGGTAGACCTGGCGCATGTACTGCTCCACGCCTTGCCACACGGTCCAGCCCTTGGGATGCCAGAACACCAGGCCGGGGGCATGGTCGTCGATGTGAAACAAGTCGAGCTCGCGCCCGAGTTTGCGGTGGTCGCGCTTCTCGGCCTCCTCCAGCATCGTCAAATGCTGCTGCAACTCGTCCTTGGTGGCCCAAGCCGTGCCGTAGATGCGTTGCAGCATCTCGTTCTTGTGGTCACCACGCCAATAGGCGCCGGCCAGCTTCATGAGCTTGAAGTGCTTGAGCTTGCCCGTGCTGGGCACGTGCGGGCCGCGGCACAGGTCTTCGAACTGGCCTTCGCGGTACAGCGACACTTCCTGATCGGCCGGAATGCTGCCGATGATCTCGGCCTTGTAGTGCTCCCCCAGGCCCTTGAAGTACACCACCGCGTCGTCGCGCGCCAGCACGCGGCGCGTGATGACCTCGTCCTTGTCGGCCAGGTTCGCCATCTTGCGTTCGATCGCCGTCAAGTCTTCGGGCGTGAACGGGCGTTTGTACGAAAAGTCGTAGAAGAAACCGTTTTCGATCACCGGCCCGATCGTCACCTGCGCATCAGGAAACAGTTCTTTCACCGCGTAGGCAAGCAAGTGCGCGGTGGAGTGGCGAATCAGCTCCAGCCCGTCGGCGTCTTTGGCGGTGACGATGGCAAGCGTTGCGTCGGTGCTGATGGCGTGGCTGGTGTCCACAAGCTTGCCGTCGACCTTGCCGCCCAACGCCGCCTTGGCCAGACCGGCGCCAATCGATGCCGCCACTTGGGCCACCGTGACCGGCCCAGGAAATTCGCGCTTGGAGCCGTCGGGAAGAGTGATGTGAATCATGATGGAAAAAGGAAAAGCGCGGCTCGTACCGCGCCCTGTTGACAAAGGAATGATTTTAGCCGCTGGGCCGCCGTTGCAGCCTCGCGGCTTTCGCAGCCAATAGGGGGCGTTACCGCAGCCCCACCCAACCCCTTCTGTTCACGTCAAAGCGTGTTCTTCGGACTCGACCGATAGGCGCATCCCTGATTCAAGTCGCCGGATGCGAACGCGCATCTTTGCTTGGACCCGCTTGTCACGCAAGCTGTACAGCCAGTCGGTCAGCGACACCCTCCCGTCCTCGGCCTGGTCCCGCAACGCGCCCATAATCGTTGTAGCCTAAAGTACAAAAATGAAGTGAGGGAGTCTGCTCAACGTTCCCGCGCCGCCTCCTGCGCCACCCTTTGTACAGGCGAGAGCAAATACTCCAACACCGATCTCTTGCCCTGATGGATCTCAGCCTGCACCACCATGCCAGGCGTGAGTTTGAATCGCTCGCCGTTGCCGGAGGTCAACTCTTGTGTCTGCAACTGCAACAGCGCCTTGTAGCTTTGCGGGCTCTGGCCCTGCGCGTTGGCGCGCTGCGGATCGTTCGCGGCCGAGTCGGCGCCCACGACTTGCACCACACCTTCGAGCAATCCGTACTTCTGGAAGGGGTAGGCCTGCAGCTTGAGTCGCACCATTTGCCCCGGCACCACAAAGCCCACATCCGCGTTCTTAATCGCCACCTCGGCGATCAGCGGCTCGTTGCGCGGCACGATGTTGAGCAGCACCGCACCGGGCTGCACCACCGCGCCGGGGGTGGCTGTGATCATGTCTTTCACAGTGCCCGCCTCGGTCGCCTTGAGCGCCAGCAGGCCCGACTTGTAGGCCTGCTTTTGCAACTCACCATGGGTGCGTTCCTGCTGGGATTGCGTATCCATGCGCTCGTTGCGCAACTGGCTGCGGTAGTTCGACTGGATCTGCGCCAGCTTGGCGTGCGACTGATCCAGGGCCGCGCTCAAGGCGGCAACGTTGGACTGCTGGCTCTTGAGTTCCTGCTCTTTCTCGATCTTTTCTCGCAGCTTGTCGTTCGCACCCAGGGCGCTGAAGAATCCTTCCTTGACCAGTAGTTCGTGCGAATCGGCAGCCTTTCGGTACAGCGGTACGGTGGCCTGTAGCTTCGCCAGTTGCTGCTGCGCCGAGCCGAGTTCGTGCTGGGCCCGCTCCAGTGTCGCCTGCTCCTGATTCAGCGCATCCCGGTAGCTCTGCCGGTGCGACTGGTATTGGGCCAGTACCTGGGCCGCCACGTCTCTGGGATCGCTGGCCCTAATCTGCAGTGGCGTGTCCTGCAACTCGGCGTCGATGCGGCGCAGGCTTAATGCCTTCAATGCCGCATCGGCGCTGAGCGTACCCATGTCGGCGCTGGCGGTGGTGGCGTCCATGCGCAGCAGCACCTGGCCGGCAGCGACCTCATCGCCCTCGCGCACCAGCACCTCGCGCACGATGCCCCCTTCAGCTGGCTGCAATACTCGGCTGTAGTTGCGCGGCACCAGGCGCCCATCGGCCGTGGCAATGATGTCCAGTTGCCCCCAAAAACCCCATGCCGCCAGCGCAGCGAACAGAACCATAGTGACGTAGCCCACCGTGCGCGGCAGGCGCGCAGGCGGGTTTTCCTGCATCGCCAGCAGATTGGGGGCGAAGTCTTGTGCCGTCAGCTCAACCACAACGGCCCCTGTACGACCTGTGCGCGGGGTTTGAGTGCTTGCCATTGGGTGTTGCCTGCGGCCATATCCGTCTGCGCTAACGTCAGTCCTAGACCGGCCAAGGTTCCCGCGTTGGCGTATTGGAAGCTCAGGTCGCCCCCCAGTGCCTGCGTGGTTGAGCCTGACAGGTGCGCGTCCAGCAGGCTGTTCATCGCCGCCCAGCCGTTGGCGTTGCTTGCGCTTTTCGCCACCGCCAAGTCGAAGTTCTTCACCAGTTTGGAAAAATCAAACACTTCCACGACCTGTGCTGCCCCGGTGTCGGCGCCAGCTGCGCGGTAGCTGTCGGCCGCACCAATGATCTGCAACTGCGAGACCGTCTTGGCGGGGGTCGTACCATACCAGTTCTGCAGCGTCAGGTTGTCGCCCTGACCCAGGTCCACGACGAGGTTGGTGCCACTCTTGCGCAACCTGAGGTCGGCGTACTGGATACCGTGTCCCAGGCTCAGTACGTCGTTGGCCAGCGCCTCTGCGCCGAACAGCACGGCGTCTGCACCATCGCCTCGATTGAAGGCGACCAGATCGGCGCCGCGGCCCAGGTTCAAACTGTCGTTGCCGGCACCACCTGCAAGCCAGCTTGCACCATTGCCATCGGTGAGCACGTCGTTGCCCAGACCGCCGTCAAAGACATTGGTGCCCAGCGTATCGAGCAGGGTATCGTTACCCGCGCCGCCTTGCAGCACATCGCTCCCGGCGCCGCCATCCAGGCTGTCGTTGCCCGCCCCGCCAAGCAGCAAGTCATTGCCCGATGAGCTCCACAGGGTGTCGTTGCCGTCGCCGCCATCGAGCGTGACATTGCCGTAAGCAAAAACGCTGCTTGTCAAGTCGACGACATCGTTTCCTCCTCCGCCCTCGATGCGCTCAATGCCGACAAAACGCGGGCTGTAGCCGTTGGGGCTGGCGCTATAGGAGTCGTCCAGTACGATGATGTCGTTGCCGCTGCCACCTTTGAGCGTGTCGTTGTCCGTGCCGCCGTCAAAGGCATCAAAGTTGCGTATCGCGCCCGAGATCATGACCTTTTGGCCGGAACCCGGGTTGCCGGGGCTGCCTGAGTTGAGGCACGCAAAGTTGGCGCTCCAGATGCCGTCGCTGCTCGTGAGCAGGGTGTCGTTGCCGGCACCACCTTGCACCAGGTCAACGCCGCTGCCTCCAGTGAGAATGTCATCGCCTGCTCCTCCGCTCAAGGTGTCGTTGCCCGCGCCACCGTCCAGGCGGTCGTCTCCGGCTCCTCCCGCGATGTTGTTATTGCCTCCATCACCCATGATGACGAGGCCAGGGATAGGGGACACGCTCAGCGAAAAATCGTTGCTCACGCTCGCACCGGCGCTGTCGGTCGCGATGACCCTGAGGTTCACGCTGCCCACGGCACTGTGGGTCGGCGTGCCGCTGAAGCTGCGGGTGGCCGGATTGAAACTCAACCAGGTTGGCAATGGCGTGCCGTCAGCCATGGCCGCGCCATAGGTCAGCGTGTCTCCCGCGTCCACGTCGGCAAATGTATTGGCGGGAACAACGTAACTCCAGACGGAACTCTCCTGAGCGCTCTGGTTCGGTAGCGCCCACGCCACTGTCGGCGCATCGTTGGTGTTGCCCACACTCAGCTCAAACGTGCCACTGGCACTGGCGCCCGCGCTGTCCGTGGCTGCAAATTCGATACTCAGCTTACCCACGTCGCCATTTCCCGGTATGCCGCTGAACGTACGGCTGACGGCATCAAAACGCAACCAGTTCGGTAAGCTTGTGCCGTCGCTCATCGTGGCCGACCAACTCAGACTGTCGCCCACATCCACGTCGGTGACGGCGTTGATCGGCAGCGTATAGCTGAACAGGCTGTCTTCGCTGGCAGTCTGGCTGGCGAAGATATTGGCTGCGCCAAATGTGGTGTCCAAACTTCCGTCAGCGTTGTAGCGCGCCAGGGCCATGTCCTCGCTGCTGCCGATCCACGCTCTGCCGACAATGATAATTTTTCCATCCGGTTGCACCGTAACGCCTTCGCCAAAATTGAAAGTCGAGTCAAAGCGTGTTGCGACTTTTCCGTCGCCTCCGAAGCTGATGTCCAGACTTCCATCGCTGTTGTAGCGCACCAGCGAAAACGCATAGTCGCTGTCGCTTTTGATGAAACCCGCCACTAAAATCTTGCCATTCGACTGCAACGCCATGGAACTGCTCTTGTTGTCGGAAGAATCAATATCTGTGACAACTTTTCCACCTCCCCCAAAGCCGGCGTCCAAGGAACCGTCGCTGTTGTAGCGCACCACGGCAAAGTTGCTGGCATCGCTGCTGGCGCTGTAGCTGTATCCCGCCACCAGAATTTTTCCATCGCCCTGCAGCGCAACACTGGAGGCCAGGTCTTGCGAACCAACACCTGGCAGAAAATTGCTGATATTCGTGGTGACGCTGCCAACCCCGTTGAAGCCGGCATCCAGGGCGCCTGACGCGGTGTAGCGGGCCAGCGCAAAATCCCAGCCAGTGGTAGCGTCCAAGCTGTAGCCTGCGACCACGAGCCTGCCATCGGACTGGGCCGCCACCGATTGCCCACGATCAGTGGACGTACCCAGCGCAGTGATGACGCTGCCGCCACCGTTCAAACTGGCATCGAGCGAACCATCGCTGTTGTACCGAACCAGGGAAAACCTATCCTGGTCACCGCTCAGACTGTCACCCGCCATCAAGATCTTGCCATCGGCCTGCAAACTCATGGAGAAGCCCGCGTACTGAGACGAGCCCAAGGCCGTAGTGAGCTTGCCGCCGACGCCAAAGCTGCCGTCCAAGGATCCGTTGGCGTTAAAGCGGGCGATGGCAAAATCGTAGCGGGTGTTGGCGCTGTTGTAGCCGCCGCTTCGGCTGAAGCCGGCCGCGAGAATCTTGCCATCGGCCTGCACGGCCACGGACTGGGCTTGGTCGAAATCGGTACCGAATCGCGTCGTAACTTTGCCGTCGCCATCAAAACTGCGGTCAAGCGAGCCATCGCTGTTGTAGCGAGCCAGTGCGAAGCTGCCGCCGCTGGTCCCTGCGACCACGATCTTGCCGTCGGCCTGCACTGCTGCCGCATATGCTTCATCGTCAGCCAATACAAAGTCAGTCGTGACTTTTCCGGTACCGCCCGCGGAAATGACGGGCGCGTCGTTCACCGCCGTCAGGTTGAAGCTGATCGTTTTCGGGCTGACGTCAAAGCTGCCGTTCTGGTCCTTGACGCAGAAGCTGAAGCTGGCGTAATTCGCGCCGTTGGCATTGGCGGCAGGCGTAAACACCAGGTTCACCAGACTGGCCGCGGCAATCACCTGACCCGAAGTCACGGCAACTCCACACCATGCCAGACCGCCAGCGCCAGGCAAGCTGTCGATGCGCACCGCGCTCAAGGAGTCGCCCACGTCCACGTCATTGAATCCAAAATCGACCGCACCGAACACGTAGGGCGTGTCTTCTTTGCTGCTGATCAGTTTGCTGACGCCGGTGGGTGCGTCGTTGGTGTTGACAACGGTAAGGTCGAAGCTGCTGCTCGCGCTGCCAGAGGCAGAGTCGGTCGCTGTGACTTTAAGGGTCAGGCACCCGACCTCGTTGTTGCCGGGCGTGCCGCTGAATGTGCCACTGGCGCTATCGAAGCTCAGCCAGGTGGGCAAGGCGCCCTCGTTGTTCCATGTCGCGGTCATCGACAGCGTGTCGCCTGCGTCCGCATCAGCAAAGGAGTTGGCGGGAATCACCCAACTCCAGGCTGCATCCTGCAGCGTGCTTTGATCGGGCAGCGCCGTGAGCACCGTTGGCGAATCGTTCACCGCCGTCACATTGATGCTGAGCGTGCTCGGGCTGTCGGCAAAGGTGGCGTTCTGGTCCTGCACCGAGAAGTTGATGCTGGCGTAGTTGGCACCATTGGCGTTGGCCGTCGGCGTAAACACCAGGTTCCCCAGGCTGGCAGCGGCAATCACCTGTCCTGCGCTGACGTTCGCGCCGCCAAGCTCGAGGCTGCCCACTGCGGGCAGGCCTTCGATGCGCACGGCATTCATGCTGTCGCCTACATCCACGTCGCTGAAGCCAAAGTCGGCGGCGCTGAAGAGATAGGCGGTATCTTCGTCGGTCGAGATCAGTTTGTTGGCTCCGGTGGGGGCGTCGTTGCTGTTGATGACGGTCAGGTCAAAGCTGGAACTCACGCTCGCACCGACAAGGTCTGTGGCCGTGAGTTTCAAGCTCGTGCTGCCGACATCGCTGTTGCCGGGCGTGCCGCCGAAAGTGTGCGTCGAGGCATCAAAGCTCAGCCAATTCGGCAATGCGCTGCCATCGCTCAGCGTCGCTGAGTAGCTGAGGCTGTCACCCAAATCCACATCAGCGAAGCTGTTGGCAGCAACCCGATAGCGCCAGGCAACATCTTCCTGTGCACTTTGATTCTGCAGCGCAGCGCCAACCGTAGGCGCATCGTTCACCGCGGCGACGCTGAAAGTGAGCGTGGCCGTGCTGGCGGCGAAGGCTCCATGCTGATCCATGACGGAGAAGTCAAAGTCGGCGTAGCTGACGCCATTGGCGTTGACTGCAGGGGCAAAGCTCAAGCCGCTCAAGTGCGCCGCCTCGATGACCAGCCCTGTGGACACCACAGCGCCATCGAGTGTGAGACTGCCCGCTGCAGGCAAACGGTCGATGCGCACTGCGCTCAAACTATCGCCAACGTCCACATCGCTGAAACCAAAGTCCGCTGCACTGAGCGCGTACACCGCGTCCTCGTTGAGGGCGATCAGCTTGTTGGCGCCGACGGGCGGGGCGTTGGCTTTGAAAACGCCCAGGTCGAACGTGCTGCTCACGCTGGCCCCCGCGTTGTCGGTGGCTTTGACCTCGACACGCAGATTGCCAACATCGCTGCTTCCGGGCGTGCCGCTGAATGTGCGACTGGCGGCGTCAAAACTCAGCCACGCCGGTAAGGCGCTGCCGTTGCCCAGTGTGGCCGTCAGGGCCAGCGTATCGCCCGCGTCCACGTCCGCAAAAGTATTGGCGGGAACAACGAAGCTGAAGGCCGTGCCACCGAGGATGGTCTGTGTCGCCAGGGGAGCCATGAGCAAGGGTGCGTCATTGATGTTTTCCACTGTGAGGCTGAAGTAGCTGTTGACATTCAGTCCGCTGCTGTCGGTCGCCTGCAGCCGCAGCTTCAGCGTACCAACGTCATCGTTGCCGGGCTTGCCGCTGAAGGTTCCGGTTCCTGGGTTGAAACTAAGCCAAGAAGGCAGAGGTTTGCCGTCGCTCAATGAGGCGCGGCAACTCAGCACATCACCAGCGTCCGCATCCATGAAGGTGTCGATGGGCAAGGTGAATATCAGCATCGACTCCTGCGCCACACTCTGGCTGGCAACCGGCGTATGCACTGTCGGCGCGTGCATCATGGGATCGGCCAACGCGGCCACGTTCCAGCGGGTGCCATCGGCAAATTCCACCCGCTCCACACCGACTCCATAGGCAGGATTCCAGTCGACAAGCGCGCGGTCGTTCTGGTTCAACGAAAAAGTCACAGTTCCAGCCGCGACGGTGACCGTAACGTCTTCGGGCGCGATGCCCGCGCCCATCACGAGGGTGTCAATGTTGCCCGCGGTTCCGTCTGAATCCGTCATCCGGTCCACACCGTAACCCAGGCCAAACAGATAGCGGTCGTTGCCCTTTCCACCTACCAGCGCGTCGTTGCCACCTTTCCCGTCCAGCACATTGGCACCGTCGTTTCCAGTGATCACGTTATCCAACTCATTACCTGTACCCCGAATCGCATAGCCAAAAGCCACACCATAGAACGAACTCGCCACAAACCCGTCGAGTATCAGGTTTTCCAGATTCGCGCCCAAGGTGTAGTCGTAAATGGTTTTGACTGTGTCGGTGCCCTCGTCTGGCTGCTCCTGAATCGTGGACTGCAGCACCGTTTGAGTCGAATTGTCGGAAAATGTGCGCCCAGGGCCCGCTATATTGGTCAGATAGGCCTGGTTGTAGATGTTGTAGACGCCGCTATTCAGGAAGTAGTCGAAATATTTGCCGCTGTCGAGGTAATACGTGTCGTTACCTGTGCCACCAGCCAGCGTGTCGGCGCCACCCATGCCGTACAAGCGATCATCGCCCGCCATTCCGTACAGGATATTCGCGTTTGCATTTCCCACGATGATGTTATTCAGCGCATTGCCCCTGCCAACACGCGCCGTGCTGCCGGCGGCGAGTTCAAGTATGCCGATGCCTGCATCCAGTTCGCGATCAATCGAACTCACCACCCGGGAGATTGCACCCTCGGCGGCGTTCTGCGCCACAACCCGATCCCCGTCACTGTCGACGTATGCGGTACTGCCATCAATTTGCCCGGCAGCAAAGAACGTCGTTCCCGTGTGTAGATTGGGAAGAAACACCATCGTGTCGTCTCCGCCCTGGCCGTCGATGATGTCACCGTACCGCGCCGTAATCTCATTGTCGGCAGAATTACCCGTGGCTGTGAACTTGGCATAATCGCGGCCCTGTAGCGTGAGGTCTTCCACGTTATCCGGCAATGTGTAGCTGGAGTCAGCGACCACCGCATCAACTCCCTCGCCGGGAAGTTCAACGACCTTATCCCACCCCGATAGCTCAAGCCTGAGTTGGTAGGTATCGTCCCCTGCTCCTCCTTGCAAGGTATCGACCCCATCCCCACCATCGAGCACGTTGTTGCTTGTGTTACCCACCAACAGGTTGTTCAGCGCATTGCCTGTCGCATCAATGCTGCGCACTCCGGTCAACGTCAGATTTTCCATATTGGCACCGAGAGTCCAAGTCACTGACGACAGTACCGTGTCATTGCCCTGGTTGGCGCCTTCCGTGATTGTGTCGCCCTTGTGGTCGACCACAAACACATCATCCCCCGCCGTGCCGGTCATGGCATTGGGCGTGCCCACAAGGGCGTGGGCATTGATCGCCGCGCTGTCCCATACCGTTGCATCGGAAAACACGATGCGTTCAATCGCCGCCGCACTGCTGAAGTAATTCTCCACCGTTACCTGATCCGGGCCCGCATTCAGTACCAGCACGAGGCTGTCGTCCACCCGGTACAAAGTCACATCGGCCGCGACGATGCCACTTCCCAACTCCAGCGTGTCCGTGCCGCCGCCCAAGTTCACCTCGTTGATGACATCCTGCGCATCGCCGCGGCCAAAACGGTAGGTGTCGTCACCCGTACCGCCGCACATGGTGTCGCACCCCACGCCACCGGCCAGCGTATCGTTGCCCGCATCGCCCTGAAGCCAATCGTTACCCAAGCCCCCCAGCAGGGTATCGTTGCCTCCGTCGCCATACAGCGTATCGTTTCCCTCTCCTCCGTCCAGGTAGTCGCTGCCCTGGTCAGTTAACGCCAATCCATCGTCGTCGCCGCGCAGCAGATCATCGCCCGCGCCTCCGTACAGCGTGTCGTCCTTGCCGCTGCCCCACATCCTGTCGTTACCGTCGCCACCATCAAGGAAGTCGTTGCCGTGGCTGGCACCGCTCAGGTAGGCCGTGTTGTCGTCGCCAATGAGCACATCATTCCCTGACCCGCCAAACAGCGTGTCATCCTTGCCGCCGCCAATGAGTTGGTCGCTGCCGACCCCACCGTCTAGGTAGTCGTTGCCGTGATACTGGCCGGGTGTGATCGCATCGTCGCCATACAGTCGGTCGTTGCCCGCTCCGCCGTAGATCTGGTCGGCACCGCCATTGCCCCAGATCGTGTCGTTTCCGTCTCCGCCATCCAGCCAGTCATCCCCATGCTCCGCCCCTGCCAGGCCGTGGTAGTTGGCCGCCAGCATCGCCGACTCGGCTCCTGTGGGGGTGCTGGCGTCCTCGTTGAAGTCGCCAAAGATCAGGTCATCGCCCGCGCCGCCCAGAATCGTGTCTGCGCCCGACCAACCCACCCCTTGGTCGTTGCCCGCTCCCAGGTCGATATAGTCGTTGCCCAGCTCGCCGTCGACAAAGTCGTTTCCCGCGCCAGTCGTAATCACGTCGGCGCCACCGTCGGGCGCGATGTAGGGAATGTGCTCGTAGTAGTAAGGGACGTCGTGATTGACGCCACTCAACAAATTGCCGAGAAGGAAATAGGTGTATTTGTGCGTGCTGCTGTCCTGATAAAAACCGACCTGGGCCACACCCCAGCCCTCGACAAGTGCGCTGTTCAATGTCAGGAAGCTGTCTCCCAGCACCAAATCATCGCCACCGCCACCCACGATTGTGTCCATGCCACCGCCGCCGGACAGGGTGTTGTAGGCGTTCGTAGCGCCGATGAGCACGTCATCCCCTTGGGCGCCATACAGGTTGTCCACGGTCGTTCTGCTGACGATGGGGTCCTGCGACTGTTTCGCGGCCGTGATGGCGTCATCGATACTGAGTTCTGCGCCACCATACAACCAGTCGTTGCCACCCCCGCCCCACAACCAGTCCGATCCGCCCGCGCCCACGATTTCCTCTGGGCGGTCGCTGCCAATGATTTGGTCCTGGCGCTCGGTGCCGCTGACATGATAGGAACTGACGCCGTCGTAGCGGGCCTGCGTGAGGTCCGTTTGCGTGGAGCCACCGGCGTCAAAACCGACTCCGATGTTGGCTTGTGCCACAGGGGGTGGCGCGGCTGGGCCTGTGCTCAGGTTGAGGCCGAGTTGGCCGTTGCTCCAGTTCTTGATGAGGACGGTGCCCTTGACGGTGCTGGCGCCTTCGCTTGTACGCTGACCGATGACCAGGTCCGCTGCGACCATGGTGTAGACGTATTTCTTGTCGTTGCTCTCCCAGACGTTGTCCAAGGCTTTCTTGCCCCCAGACAGGGGGGAGCCGCTGTCGATGATGATTTGTCCCAGGCCATCGCTGTCGGTGATGGTGTCATGGCCGAAGGCACCGATGAAGCTGTAGGTATCGGTGCCTGAGCCGCCAAGAAGTGTGTCGTTGCCTTCGCCACCGATGAGAGAGTCGTCGCCTGCATTGCCTTCGAGGTAGTCATTGCCGGCCATGCCGTTGAGAGTGTCGTTTCCGGCACCGCCGTAGAGGTGGTCCTGCGCGCTACGGCCCGAAAAGCTGTCCGCTGTGTCACCGCCAAAATCGAACTCGCGCGTCGTGGCAATATTCAATCCAACTGTGATGTCAGTATTGCTGGTCACATCAAGGTAATGGCCGGCATTGATGCCAATCGATGGATTCGGTGTGAGGGCACCCGACATGTCGTACTGATTGCGATCGACAACAGCTGAAAGCAAAGCGGTGCGGTCTGTAAGCCAGCTTTGGGTCAACTGCCCTTGGCCAGTAGTCTCGTCATACAGGCTCAGCCGCTGCGCATAGGAACCGTAGAGCGTCTGGTTCTGTTCATCGGTATAGGCCACCACTGCAAACGGCAACAGTTCCAGCAGCGCGTAACGGTATGCCAGTGCGGCATCCGTAGTCGCTTGCGCGGCAGCGGTGAAACCGGAATTAGCCTGCACCAGTTGCACTTGGCCGCTCAGAGTCTTGAAGCCCGCATTGTTTTGAAGTTGGTAAAGATTGCCGTAGAACGCATCGGCGTTGCCCGTAGGGGTCCTGTTTGCATCGTTGCTGGCCGATCCGATGAATACGGTACGCAGCGCATCCAAAGCGTCTTCCTGACGGCGGTCGCCTGCGCCCGAGGCTACGAACAGACTGCTGGCCTGATCCATGCTGATATTGGGTTGCAATCGTGCGTAGGTGTCGTAGATTGCCAGGGACTGGCAGAGCGGAAGGATCGAGTGATAGTAGATGGGATCCGCAGTTCCGGCTTCAATGCGCACCTGATGCAAGCTGCCCAACATCTGGCCCAAGCCTGCTGTGAGGGACAACCCGTCAGCGGCACGAAGATTGATGATCTTGGCGTTTGCCACCGATGCGTCGGTCAACCCCATGTACTCGACAACTTGCTGAATCGCACCGTTGAATCCGGGCGCATTGTAGGTATAGGTCGCATGCACAACGCTGTCGTGAAGCGCAGTGAAGCTCTGCGCCAGGAAGCCACCGAGGCTGTGCCCTGTGACGGTGACTTGCTCTGTCGCTCCAAGCTTGCCGGTTGAAAGAAGTTGCTGGTAGAAACCCTCCAACGCTCTGGCTTGTGGCATGCTGCGAAGCTGGCCTGCCGCAACATCGACAAAGTCGGTGATGTAGTCGGCACCGGCCTCGCTGCCTTCGGTCCCACGGATCGCCAGAACCTTCTCGCCGCTTTGGACATTCTGAAGAAGTACAGCAGAGAATCCGCTGGGATCGCTGGCGGATTGGGCGACGACTTTCCATTGCTGGTCGAACAGCTGCGCTTGTGCATCAGCCATCCCTGCTGTTTTGTATCTGGCAGTGTTTGATCCGCCGATTGCAGACGACAGAGAATCTGCGTAGGCTGCCAGCGCGAGTTCGGCATATTCAAGATATTGGGAAACGGTTGTCATTTCTGTTCTCCTTTAATAAATACAGCAGTAAGAAGTGGTTTTGCGGAAACAGGACATCCCGCAGTCGAAAAGTGCTCAAGAACGATCAGGTCGCCCCCCGCTCGCCCGTATGAAACGGATCTGCCAAGGAGCTGTCCGTCCTCGCCCCTATAGATTTCCTCCACGTACCGGGTCAGTCGACCCTCACCTTTCATCGGCTCGCCGGTCTTTATGGTTTCGTCGCGACTTACGTAGCGGTAGCTAGGCCCGAGTCGACTAGTCGTTCCGACCAACGTTGGGTCACGCCAATAGCGGGCAAGAGGGATGCCGTCTTTGCTGAATTCATTGCTGGGCAAGACGACGGTGTTGTACAGCGTAACTCCCCCATCCTTCCTGCAAAACTCCTCCATCTGCCGATCCAAAGTCCAGCGCTCGCACCCAGCAATGATGAGCAATGAGATAGCAGTCAATGGGATAGCGACTACGCGGCGCATGTGAGCTTCTCCTCGGTGGCGGCATTGGCCGAAAATTCGCAAATATGTTCCACCCCGGCATTGCCGTAGATCGTGTCGTTTCCGTCTCCGCCATCCAGCCAATCATTCCCATGCTCCATACCGGCCAAGCTGTGGTAGTTGGCTGCCAGCTCTTCTGATTCGGCGCCCGTGAGGGTGCTGCCCAAACCCGTCTCGCTGTAAATCAGGCCGCTGACGACGTCCAAGTTCGCGTTCCAGATCCGCGCATAGAAGCCCGACAAGTCGGTGCAAAATATCCAGAATCGCCTCGCTGCTTCACCTTTGAAGGACATTTCTTGTTTTCCTTTCAAAATGTCAAATGAAGGGGATTCATCATGCTTGCCGTCGTCAGCAGCAAAGGGCAATTGCCTCTGCCCAAGGAAATTCGAGCGCAACTGGGCTTGAAGGCTGGCAGTCGCCTGGATTTAGGTGTGAACGAGCGGGGTTGGTTGCTGGTGCGGCCGGTAACCAACAACGCCCTGGGGCTCGCGGGTTTGTTGCGGCACCCGGGGCAGGCAGCGGTGTCCATTGAAGCGATGGCCGAGGCGGGGACCGCCATCGCGGTTGAAATGGACGCTGCTCCACGCGTCAGAGCAGCGGCGGGAGAGCGCAAGTCGCCCTCAAATGAAGCCAAGAAGGTCCGGAGCAAGGAATGATCGGCCTGGACACCAGCACTCTGATTCGGCTGCTTGCCGCGGACGACCCGGCGCAGGCGGCAGTGCGCAAAACCTACGGCGTCGAACGCGCGGTTTTGCAAAACCTGCTGGAGCAGTTGCTCGGAACGCGCACATTTCGTTTTGAAGACCGCGCCGCAGCGCTGTATGCCAGCAGCACGGCCGATTTTTCTGATTGCCTGAATCATTTCGCGCCCAGTAACTCGTCATAGCCCGCCAACGCCGCTTCCTGACCGAAACCCCTGGCGTCGGACTTTGCTTGCTGGCGCAGTGGCATTTGGGCCGTTGGGTTGTGCAGTACCTCAAGCACCTTCTGCGCGAGTGCATCCGGGTCAAAGAATTCGACCAGATGCGCGTTTTCACCGTGGCGCAACACTTCACACACCGGTGCCGTGTTGGACGCGATCAGCGGCACGCCACACGCCATGGCTTCGAGCAGCGACCAACTCAGCACGAACGGGTACGTCAGGTATACGTGCGCGGCCGACACCTGCAACACGCGCAGATACTGGGGTTTTGGAACTCGCCCGAGAAAATGCGTTCGCGTCGGGTCCACGCGGACTTGCGCCAACATGACCTCGCGCCAGTTTCCCGAGGCACCGTGGTCGCCTTGGGCGTTGGGGCGCTTGCCATAGCTCACGTCATCGCCGCCCACGATGAGGGCGTGGCATTGCGGATGTTTCTGCTGGATGCGCTCCAGCGCCCGCATGAAGATGTGAAAGCCCCGGTAGGGCTCCAGGTTGCGCGCCACAAAAGTGACGTTGGGGTCCCCGGCCTTGAGGGTTATGCCATTGTTGGTGGTGAAGGTGGCCATGGGGTCGGGCGCGAGCCCGTGCGGGTCGATTCCCTCATGCTGCACCGCGATTTTTGACAGGAAAATTTCAGGATGCTGACGGCGCTGCCACTGGGTGGCGGTGACCGCTGCGTCGCACTGCGTGAGGTTGAGCGCGTGCAAGGCGTTCCAGGTGCGGATGCGCGCGCGGTCGTCAAAGCTGATCGGAAACTCGGTGTCGAACCCGACATCGGCGCCGTCGGCGCTGTAATACCACTCGCACAGGTGGATGAGCCTGGCGTCGGGGTACACATCCTTGGCGTACAAGGTTTCGCCCCAGCCGGGATGCGCCAGGATCACATCGGGCGTGAAGCCGCTGTGCCGCTGTTTGAGCATGGCGCGCGCCGTGGCCTGGCCATGCAAAGTGGCCGCTTCCATTTGCCGCAAGTAGGGGTGCTGCTTGGGATGAGGTGGACGCGTCAGGCTATAGCGTTGCAGTCCATCAAAGCCACTCAATCCGGGGGCACTTTCACGACCCAAGGCACGCACGTCCCAGCCGGGTCGCTGCATCCAAGTGCGCACCAGTTGACCAAATTGGCCTGGGAAGTTTTGGTGCACGACGAGGACACGCATGGCGCTTCAAGTCCGTTCTTCCGCCGCTGCGTGGGACGGTGCACGCTCCGTCACCACCTGCCGTTGCTTGGAGCCGTCCCTGCTCAAATGCACCACCTCGTCCACACACAGCGATTTGGGCAGGGCGTGGCTGATGAACAGCATCGTCACCTTGCCCCTGAGCGCGTTAATGGTCTTGGCAAAGTGCTCTGCCGTTTCGGTGTCCAACGCGCTGGTGGCTTCGTCAAAAATCAACACCTTGGGCCGTTTGAGCAAGGCGCGCGCGATCGCCAGGCGCTGCTTTTGCCCGCCCGAGAGTCCGGCGCCGCGCTCGCCGATAGGGGTTTGATAGCCCTGCGGCAGGGCCTCGATGGTGGCGTGGATTTCGGCCATCGCGCAGGACTGAACGATTTGTTCGAAGCTGGCGTGCGGGTTGGCCAGCAACAGGTTGTCGTAGACGGTACCGCTGAACAGCGTGGTCTCCTGCGGCACCACGCCAAAATTGGCCCGCAACTCGTTCGCACTAAGGTGCCGGATGTCGATGCCGTCGAGTTTGATTTGCCCGTGCGTGGGAGCGTAAAAGCCCAGCAGCAGTTTGGCCAGCGTGCTCTTTCCCGAGCCGCTGGGCCCCATCAACGCAATGGCCTTGCCAGGAGCTAGAGCGATGGACAGGTCCTGGTACAGATAGGGCAGATCGTCGGCGTAGCGAAACGCCAGTCCTTCGACCTCGATGTGGCCAGCGCCGACACTGCGCCGATTCGGGGTGATGCTGTAGGGTTCGGCGGGCGCGTTCATCACATCGCCCAGACGCTGCACGGCCAGGCTGGCCTGCTGGAACTGTTGCCACAGACTCACCATGCGCAGCAGCGGCTGGCTGAGTTTGGCAGCAAACATCTGAAACGCCACCAGCATGCCGATGGTGAAGACGCTCGCCGCACCGCTGCTGTCAGTGGCGGGGTGCATCACGATCCAGGCACCCACCAGCAGGATCGAGAGCGTCATGGCCTGCTCCAGTGTGGAGGCAATGACGTTGTAGGTGTTGCCGATCTGTTTGGTCTTGAAGCCAGAGTACAGGTAGCTGGCCAGGTAGCCCGAGTACTTGGCCAGGAGCTGGGGCTCGAACTGCAGGCATTTGACAGTTTCAAAGCCTGCGATGTATTCGGTCAGGAAGGCCTGGTTGCGCGCGCCCAGTAGGAACTGCTCGTTCAGCCGCGTCTGGAACACCGGCGCCATCAGCGCCGACAGCAGCGTGATGAGGGCCAGCACGGCCAGCGCAATCAGCGTGAGCGTGACCGAGTAATAAAACATGATGGCCACGGCCACCAGCAAGAACGGGATGTCCAGGAGCAGCGTGACTGTGGCCGAGCTGACGAATTCGCGGATCGTTTCCACGCCGTGCAGCCGTGCCGCGACCACGCCTGTCGGGCGGTTTTGAAAGTAGCGTGGCGGCAGCTTGAACAAATGCTCGAACACGGTAGCTGCCAGCACCGCGTCCACGCGATTCCCGGTGTGAAGCACCAGGTATTGGCGTACCCATGTGAGCGTGGCTGTAGCCAGCATGAAGATGCCCATGCCGATGGCCACGGCGATCAAGGTGCTGTCGGTGCGGTGCACAACCACCTTGTCAATGATGGCCTGCGTGAACAGCGGCAGGCCCAACGCCAGCAGTTGCAGCACCAAGCTGGCCCAGAGCACGTCGCGCCAGACCGCTTTGTGCTTGAGCAGCTCGGGCACGAACCAGGCAAAGCCGAAATGGCGTGCGGTGCCAACCGCGCTGGAAGCGGCGGCATCGGGGTCGGTGACGGCTTCGGGCTGGGCTTGCAACAGCAGGGTCTGGCCGCTGTAGCGTTGGCCAAAGACGCTCAAGGCTTCTGTAAAAGGTGTGTTGGTGCCAGCGGGGATGCAGGTGATGTCTTCGGTGGTGGCATTGACCAAAAGACGCAGGGTGAACGCCGGAGAGGCAAACCGGTCGGGCGCGTCGCTGAACTCCGGGTGAGCGTCATTCAAGGAACTCGGTGCCGCCCCCTGCAGCAGCACAAACGCCGGTGCGCGAAGAACCCTGAATTGACCCAGAGGCGTGGCATCCAGGCGGGCCTGAAAGCCCAAAGCCCGGGCTGCTGCAATCAAGGTGCTGCGGTCGTAAGGTGGCGCGAGCTGCTTGAGTAACAAGCCCGCGTCAAAGGGCTTGCCATGCAGTGCACAGGCTGAGCCCATCGCCCAGGCCAAGTCTCGTGCACTGATCTCACCCCACGACATGCTCCCCCCTCAGATCTCATAGATGTGTAAGTTGTATTTAAAAAGAATACATCTTGAAACACACCGAAACATTAGGGATAACCCTTTGATCCGGGGAGGCGAGTTCCCAGCAGGAAGCAAAAAAGCCCCGACTCGCCATAGAAAGCGAGTCGGGGCCAAGGGACCAAGATCAGCCCGCCGACCAGGTCGGCTGCCTTAAGCGGTGCAGCCTAGTGGAACTGCTCTTCTTCGGTGGAACCTGTGAGCGCCGTCACGTTGGACTTTCCGCCCTGGATCGCAGTGGTGACGTCGTCGAAGTAACCCGTGCCCACTTCCTGCTGGTGCGACACGAAGGTGTAGCCACGCTCGCGCGCTTCGAATTCGGGCTGCTGCAGTTTCTCCACGTATGCGGTCATGCCGCGCTTGGCGTAGTCTTGCGCCAGGTCGAACATGTGGAACCACATCGAGTGGATGCCGGCCAGCGTGATGAACTGGTACTTGTATCCCATGGCGCCGAGCTCGCGCTGGAACTTGGCGATGGTCGCGTCGTCCAGATTCTTCTTCCAGTTGAAGGAAGGCGAGCAGTTGTAGGCCAGCATCTTGCCGGGGTGCACCTTGTGCACGGCGTCGGCAAACTTCTTGGCGAATTCCAGATCGGGCGTGCCGGTTTCGCACCACACCAGATCGGCGTAGTCGGCGTAGGCCACGGCGCGGGCCACGGCCTGGTCCATGCCCTTGCGCGTCTTGTAAAAGCCTTCGGCCGTGCGCTCTCCGGTGAGGAAGGGTTTATCGCGTTCATCGTAGTCGCTGGTCAGAAGGTCGGCGGCTTCGGCGTCAGTGCGGGCGATCACGATCGTGGGCACGCCGCAAACGTCGGCGGCCATGCGCGCAGCGATGAGCTTTTGGCAACCTTCGTTCGTGGGCACCAGCACCTTGCCGCCCATGTGGCCGCACTTCTTCACCGAGGCCAGCTGGTCTTCCCAGTGCACCGCAGCCGCACCCGACTTGATCATGTTCTTCATCAGCTCAAACGCGTTGAGCACGCCGCCAAAACCGGCTTCAGCGTCAGCCACGATGGGCACGAAGTTGTCGATGTAGCCTGCGTCGCCCACGTCGATGCCCTTGCTGTGCTGGATCTCGTCGGCACGGCGGAAGGTGTTGTTGATGCGCTCCACCACCTGGGGCACGGAGTCAACGGCGTACAGCGATTGATCGGGGTACATCGAGGCCGAGGTGTTGGCGTCGGCCGCCACTTGCCAGCCCGACAGGTAGATGGCCTTGATGCCGGCCTTGACCTGCTGCATCGCCTGGCCGCCGGTGAGCGCGCCCATGGTGGCCACGTAGGGCTCGGTGGCAAGCAGGTCCCACAGTTTCTCGGCGCCGCGACGTGCCAGCGTGTGCTCGATCGGGAACGAGCCGCGCAGACGCACCACGTCGGCAGCGGTGTAGCCGCGCTTGATGCCCTTCCAGCGGGGGTTCGTGGCCCAGTCTTTTTCCAGTGCAGCGATTTGTTGCGCGCGGCTCAGTTGTTCAGTGAAGTTTGGCATGGAGTCACTCCGTACGTTGATTGAAAAATTCGCATCAGAAAGCGATGACGATGGGGTAATTCTATGTCTTCTATAAGACTTGTGAAAATCTTATGTCTTATACAAGAGATAAATTTAACCGTTATTTATCAATGACTTACGAACATGATACCTCTATGTGAAATTCAATTTCCTGTATTGAGAAATTTTCTTGCAGTGCAGCATTTCAATTTTTCTCAATGTGAAACAAAGATTTCGTAAGACGAAATTCAAAATGCAAGCGCGTAGCGCTGCAGTTCCCAGTCGCTCACCTGGGTGGCGTAGGCGTCCCACTCGGCGCTCTTGATGTGCACAAACTCGTCGCAAAACGCCGTGCCCACCCGTTCGCGCAGCACGCTGTCGGCTTGCAGCGCGTCCAGCGCCGAGCGCAAGTCGCGCGGCATTTGCGCCGGCATGGCGCCGCCCGCTGCGCGGTGCTCATACAGATCGACGTCGCAGGCCACGGGTGCGGCCAGTGCTTCGTCGACGCCATGCAGGCCCGCAGCCAGCGTGCTGGCAATGGCCGCATAAACGTTGCAGGAGGGGTCTGGCAGGCGCCACTCGATGCGCTCGGCCACGGCGCGGACCAGGCAGGTGCGGTTGTTGAACCCTAAGGACTTCCACACCGGCGACCAGGTCGTGCCCGAGATACTGCTACTGGCGGCCAGGCGCTTGTAGCTGTTGACGGTGGGTGCGCACAGGGCGCTCAAGGCGTCGGCGTGCTGCAACAAGCCTGCGGCAAAGGCGTAGCCCTGCGGGCTGAGTCCGAGCGGATCTGTGGCCTGCGCAAAAACCGGCTTGCCACGGGCGTCGGTGATGCTCAAATGAAAATGCAGGCCGCTGCCGGGCGCGTGCGCCAGCGGCTTGGGCATACAGCTGAAGTGCTGTCCGTGCCTTTGCGCCACTGCGTGCGCCGCGAGCTTGAACAGCATAAAGCGGTCGGCCGCAGCCAGCGCTTCGTCAAAACGGTAATTGATCTCGTACTGGCCGTTGGCGTCCTCGTGGTCGATCTGCTGCAAATCGAAACCCAAGGCCTCCAGCGTCACGCGCATCTCGTCCAGGAAGGCCTGATTGCGGATGATGGACTTGAGGTCGTAAGACGGCTTGTCCAGGTTATCGGCTCCGTCGCCCACGCTCCAGCGCCCTTGCGCGTCCTGGCGCAGCAGAAAGAACTCGGGCTCGATTCCCACCCAGAGCTTCCAGCCGCGTGCACTCAGTTGGTCCACCTGGCGCCGCAGCAACTGGCGCGAGCAGGTCTCCAGCGGGGCGCCGCCAGCAAAGCCGTCGCACACCGCGTGCGCCACACCGGGCATGAAGGGCAAGGGACGCAGACTATCCAGTTGCACGCGGCCGTAGTACTCGCTGCGTGCGCCATGGCGCGGCAGTCCCGTGCCCCAGATGCTGGGCCCGGAAAATCCGGCGCCCACCTCGACCCAGTCCTTGAGGCTGCGCAGCGGCACGAGCTTGCCCTTGGCCACACCGTGAATGTCGCAAAACTGCGTCAGCACCGAGTGGATGCCCTGGTCGCTCAGGCGCTCGATGCTGGATTGAATCGTGGTCATGCTGCTTGTCCATTTGTTTGATGCATCATTGCGAGCGTGATCTGTGTTCCCGTTACGCAGTGCCCAGCGCGCCGTCGATGATGGTCAGTGCTTCCTCGAAAACGGCGTCTTCTATCGTCAGCGGAAACAGGAATCGAATCACGTTGCCGTAGACGCCGCAAGTCAGCAGCAGCAGGCCCTTTTTCAGCGCCGCCTGCTGCACGCGCTTGGTGAAGTCGGGGTCGGGCTGGCCTGTGGCCGGATCGACGAACTCGCAGGCCACCATGGCGCCCAGTCCGCGCACGTCGCTGATGCGCGGCTGCGTGGCGCGCACGGCGTTCAGGCGCGCCAGCAGTTGCGCGCCCAGGCGCTGTGCGCGCTGCGGCAATTGTTCTTCAGCCATCACATCCAGCACCGCCAGCGCCGCCGCCACGGCCAGTGGATTACCGGCATAGGTGCCGCCCAGGCCACCGGGATGCGGCGCGTCCATGATGGGGGTTTTGCCCACCACGGCGGAGAGCGTCATACCGCCGGCCAGGCTCTTGGCCAGCACCATGATGTCGGGTGACACGCCGAAGTGGTCCATGGCGAACATCTTGCCGGTGCGGGCGAAACCGGTCTGCACTTCGTCGGCGATCAGCACGATGCCGTGCTGATCACACAGTTCGCGCAGCCAGCGCACGGCCTCGGCCTGGATCACGTTGAATCCGCCCTCCCCTTGCACCGGCTCGAAGATGATGGCAGCCACCCGGGTGGGCTCGATGTCGCACTTGAAGAGTTGCTCCATCGCGTGTTTCGAGGCGTCCAATGAAGCGCCTTGAGCCGGAAACGGCACGTGGTAGATCTCGGGCGGGAACGGGCCAAAGCCGGCCTTGTAGGGCTGGACCTTGCCTGTGAGCGACACGGCAAACAGGCTGCGTCCGTGAAAGGCCGCGCCAAAGGCGATGACGCCGCCGCGCCCGGTGGACGAGCGCGCGATCTTGATGGCGTTTTCCACGGCCTCCGCGCCGGTGGAGAAGAACGCGGTCTTGCGCGGACCTTCGATCGGCACGATGGCGTTGATGCGCTCGGCCAGCGCCACGTAATCGGTATAGGGCACGACCTGGTAGCAGCTGTGCGTGAAGCGCTGCAATTGCGCTGCGATAGCGGCCTGCACCTTGGGGTGCACGTGGCCGGTGTTGAGCACCGCAATGCCGCCGGCAAAGTCGATGAAGCGGCGGCCTTCAATGTCCCAGAACTCGGCGTTCTTGGCGTGGTCGATGAAGAAGTCGCCCATCACGGCGACACCGCGCGGCGTGGCGGCCAGACGGCGCGCGTGCCACTGGGAATTGCTTTGCGTGGACGGGGTGGTTTCGCTGTTGTTCATGATGTACTCGCTGTTACTCAGTTCATATTACGCAGGACAGGCAGAAACTGCACGTCGTTGCGAGGCCCTAAGGGCCGCGGCAATCCAGGCTCCCGGCCTGCGGCCTTGCATTGATGGAGTTCTTCTTGCATCACACCGGGCTGTCGATGCGGATCCAGGTGGTCTTGGTTTCGGTGTACTTGTCAAAGGCGTGCAGCGATTTGTCGCGGCCCACGCCGCTTTGCTTGTAGCCGCCAAAGGGCACGGTGATGTCGTCCTCGTCATACTGGTTCACGTGCACCGTGCCGACGCGCAGCGCCCGCGCCACGCCGTGCGCCTTGTTGATGTCGCGCGTCCACACCGCCGCCTGCAGACCATAAACGCTGGCGTTGGCCTGGCGCACCACGTCGGCCGCGTCGGTGAACGACAGCACCGACAGCACCGGCCCGAAGATCTCCTCGCGCGCAATCGCCATCTCGTTCTTCACGCCGTCGAAGATGGTGGGCTGAACGTAGCAGCCACCCGTGTCGATCAGCGCCTGCTCGCCACCCGCAAGCAGCCTGGCACCTTCGCTCTTTCCGAGCTCGATGTAGCGCAGCACCGAGTTCAGCTGCGTCTTGTCCACGATCGCGCCCATGACGGTGGACGGGTCCAGCGGGTTGGCGGGTGCGTAGCCGGGCACCAGCGCCAGCGCTTTCTCAAGAAAAGCGTCCTTGATGCTGGCTTCGACAAACAGGCGCGAAGGCGCGTTGCAGCTCTCGCCCTGGTTGAAGAAGATGCTGCCAATGGCGGCTTCCACGGCGCGGTCCAGGTTCGGGCAATCGGCAAACACGATGTTGGGCGACTTGCCGCCGAGCTCGGTCCATGCGCGCTTCAGATTGCTCTGCCCCGCCATCACGTGGATCTGCTTGCCCACGCGGGTGGAGCCGGTGAAGGCGATGCAGTCCACGTCCATGTGCAGTGCCAGCGGTGAGCCGGCCTCGGGACCGAAACCGGGAACGACGTTGAACACGCCCGGCGGTATGCCGGCTTCGAGCGCGAGTTCGGCCAGGCGCAAGGCGGTGAGCGGCGACTTTTCGCTGGGTTTGAGCACCACCGAATTGCCCGCCGCAAGAGCTGGCGCGATCTTCCACGCGGCCATGATCATGGGGTAGTTCCAGGGCACGATCACGCCCACCACGCCCACGGGTTCGCGCTGAATCAGCGCCAGGCCGGTGCTGGCTGTGGGTGCAATCTCATCGTAGATCTTGTCCACGGCCTCGCCGTACCAGCGCAGGCAGTTGGACGCGCTGTTCACGTCCACAGAGCGCGCGTATTTGACGGGCTTGCCCATGTCCAGGGTTTCGGTGAGCGCGAGTTCGTCCGCGTGTTGGAGCAATTGATCGGCAAACGCGATCATGATGCGCTTGCGCTGCGCCGGCGCCTTGCCGCGCCAGCGCTTGTCCTCGAACGCGGCGCGGGCTGCGGCGACGGCGTCGTCCACATCGGCCTGCTCACAACGCGCCACCTGCGTCAGCAAGCGGCCATCCACGGGCGAGATACAGTCGAAAGTGGCGCCACTTTTGGATGCTTGGCGTTTGCCGTTGATGAGCGCGCGTCCGTCAAGTTTGAGTGCCTGCACGGCGTCACTAGTAATCATAGGGTTTCCTGTTCGTTGCGCAGCACTCGCTGCCGATGGGATTCTTCATTGCGAGTTTCCTGCGTCCGGCATCCGAATCTGGATACGGGCCATGAACCGGTGTTTCGTCGCTGCGAGGAGCACAGCGACGTGGCAGTCCAAGGTGGCTAACCAACGATATGGGTTGCTGCGCTACTCTCGCAACGACGGATTTCCGGCTCAAGTCCGGATACAGCGCCAAATGTCTAGAAATTCACTACGGTCTGCAAGCCCAGGGTGTCGTTGGTCTTCTTGTAGCTCTGGTCGCCGTAGTAGTAGAACGCCGATGTGCTGGCGTGGTCGTGACGCAGCTCGCCGCGCAGGGCTACGTTCGGGGTCAACCGGTAGGTCCCGGAAAAGGACAGCGCATAGCGGTTCGCTCCCTTGCTCGCGTCGTAGCCAGCGGCATTCGGATCGCCTGCGCCAAAGCCGTTCATAAAGTCACCCGCGTTCGTCTGACCGGCCGGCGTAAAGACGTTGAAGATTCCGCCGCCGTTCTTCTCATTGTTCAGGTAATCCACACGCGCGGCCAGCGTGAGCTTGGGCAAGACGCGCTGGGAAACCAGGGCCGATACGCCCCACCACTGGGAGCTGCCGCCGTTGAATGCCGCATTGGCCTGGCGCCCAACTGTGAACTGCAGGTTGCCGTTGAAGTCGCCTTTGGTGTAGTTGCCGTCGATTTCAAACTGATCGAGGCGGCTTGCGCCCCCCAAAACGGCGTTGGCCACCTTGCCTTCGTAGCCTGTGAATTCAAAACCCCAGAACTCGTCCTGCGCATAGGTGGCGTTGTAGACAAACACCGGGCTGCGAACGGGATGCGGGCTGCACGCAGCACCGACAGGACAAGCGCCGTTGTTGATATCGTTGCGCGCCGAGTTGGCGTTCACCAAGAACAGCTTGGTTTCCCAGGGGCCGCGGACCAAGTCCAGACCGACGCCCGTAAAGGTTGTCAGGCTGGTGAAGTCAAACAGCATGTTCTTGGTGATGAAGTACTCGCCATAACCGGGGTAAAGCAGGTTGGACGTGAGGCTGTTGGCACCGACGTAGGTGTTCAGAATGGGCTCGTAACCGGAGACGTCGGGCATCTGTCCGATCAGCAAACGCGTCTGCGCGTCCGCCAGCGGAATCGAGGCCGAGGCCTCATGCACGATGCTGCCCCAGTTGTAGCCCGAACCCGAGCTCTTGCTCGGCGCCAGCGTCAAGCGGAACTTGGTGCCGCCGTCTTCCATCTCCTTCTGGAAATCCAGGTAGGCTATGCCAAAGTAGGAGTTGTCGTAGGTAAAGGCTTCACCGCTGCCGTTGACGCTGGTGAAGTTGTTGAGGAAGGCAAAGGAAGACGTGCCCTTGGCACGGTTCACGATGTACACCGGATCGAAACCGCCGGCGATGCGCAGGCCCTTGATGCCGGCGGTGGACTGCTGATCGAGCATGGCCTCGACCTTGACCTTGATCTGATTGAAGTCCTCGGGATCCACGGCGGGTGCCGTCTCAGCTGCCGCTGTCGCCGCAGCTGGAGGCACGGGCGCCGCGGGCTGGATCAGCGCCCGAAGTTGACTGATCTGTGCTTTCAACTCCTGGATCTGGCTTTGCAATTCGGCGTTGCTTTGTGCACTGGCCACGAGCGGAAAGGCCAGCGCTACGGCAAAGGCCACTTGATTGAGTTTCATCTTCATCACTCCTGTTGTTGACTGCTACGGCGACCGATTTGATCCGATCACCCCCTTGACTCGCCGGCAGCCGCGCCGACAAAAATTTCGCTCTAAACCGCCGTCGCCAGCCCCATGCCTTCGCGGTAGGCCGCAGCCTGCTCCGCCGCGCGCCGCGTCTCCTGGCGCGACAGCCACAGGCTACCGGCCAGCACGCCGATGGCGACGACTGCCACTGTGATGGTGGCGATGGCGTTCACAGTCGGGTTCAGGCCCAGCTTTGCACGCGACAAAATAACCAAAGGCAACGTGGTTGAGCCAGGCCCGTTCAAGAAGGCAGTGGCCACCACGTCGTCCAGCGACAGCGTGAAGGTGAGCAGCCACGAGGACATCAGCGATTGCGCGATCATCGGGAGCGTCACCAGGTAGAACACCTGAAACGGCTTGCAGCCCAGGTCCATCGCCGCCTCTTCCAGTGACTTGTCCATCTCCAGCAAGCGCGACTGAATCACGACCGCTGCATAGGCCATGCCGACCGAAGTGTGGCCTGCCCAAATAGTGAAAACGCCTTTGGATGGCCAGCCCCCGGTGAGGTCTTGACAAACAACAAAAAACAACAGCAAAGACAGGCCTGTGATGACCTCGGGCACCACCAGCGGGGCGTTGATCTGAGCCGAGAACATGGTGCGCCCCCAAAAGCGCTTGTAGCGCACCATGGCAAAGGCGGCCAGTGTTCCCAGAAGCACCGACGACGTGGCGCTCATCAGCGCAATCTTGAGCGACAGCACAAAGGCATCCACCACTTCGGTGTCGCGCGCGATCACGCCGTACCATTTGAAGGTAAAGCCACCCCAGAGCGTGACCATCTTGGAGTCGTTGAACGAGAACACGATCAGGGTCACGATGGGCAGGTAGAGGAAGGTGTAGCCCGCGAGCAGCCAGGCCTTACCGAAACGATTGGACATGGTTCATACCCCCCGCACGCTGCCTGAATCGGCCTGGTACTTGTTGAAGAGGGCCAGCGGGAACAGAATCAGGATGACCATGCTGACCGCGACTGCGGATGCCATGGGCCAGTCGTTGTTGCTGAAAAACTCATCCCACAACACGCGCCCGATCATCAAGGTGCTGGGTCCGCCCAACAGCTCGGGGATCACGTACTCGCCCACGCTGGGAATAAACACCAGCATGGCGCCCGCAACGATGCCGTTCTTGGACAGCGGCACGGTCACCAACCAGAACGTCTCCCAGGGCGTGGCGCCCAGATCTTTGGCCGCTTCCAGCAGACGCAGATCCATTTTCACCAGATTCGCGTAGAGCGGCAGGATCATGAAGGGCACATACGCGTAGACCATACCGATCGTCATCGAGAACCCCGTGTGCATCATTTTGATCGGCTCGTCGATCAGATGCAGCCAGATCAACAGGTTGTTGAACACCCCCTGGTCGTCCAACAAGCCGCGCCAAGCGTAGACGCGCAGCAAATACGAAGTCCAAAACGGAAGCGACACCAGCATCAGCAAAGCGGGTCGAATATTGGCCGGCGAGCGCGCCATGAAATAGGCAAACGGGTACCCAATGATGAGGCAGATCACCGTATTGAGCGCGGCAAATTTGAGCGACGACAGGTAGGTCTTGAGGTAGAGATCGTCGGTCACGAGAAAAATGTAGTTCGCGAGTTTGATCTTGATCTGCAGCATGCCATCGACGTAGCTGGTCAGTTCCGTGTATCGAATACCCACGGTCTCCGCCACACTCATCTTGAGCACCACCACAAACGGCACCGTGAAGAGCAGGATCAGAAACAGATAGGGAATGCCGATGACGCTGCGCCGACCCCAGGTTTGACCCAGGTTGAGTGCCGCAGCCTTGAGGCTTTTCGTGATGTTCATGGCCTTGCTTCCTGCGGCCTAGCTCGTGAGCACGACAACGTCACTGCCGTCCCACCACGCATAAACGCGTTGGCCGAGAACCAGTTGCTTGTCTTCGTGGCGCGCCGCGTTCTCGCGCGAGGCCTTGATGACCATGCCGCTGTCAAGACGCACACGAAACTGGGTGAACTTGCCGAAATAGGCCACGCCCTCGATCGTGCCGGCGGCGCAATTGCTCCCGTGCTCTGCCGCAGACTCGCGCTGCTCCAGCGTGGGTTCGGTCTCCTGCAGACAGATTTTTTCCGGACGCAGCGCAATGCTCACCTCCATGCCCCGCGTGCCGGTGATGCCGTGGCTGACGAAGTGGCTGCATTCGGGCGTGTCGATCACCACGTGGTCTGGTTCATCCACCTCGACCTTGCCCTTGAACAGGTTAACGTCACCAATAAAGCCGGCCACGAACAGGCAATTGGGCGTTTCGTAAATCTCGCCGGGACGCCCAACTTGGAGGAATCTGCCTTCCTGCATGACCGCAATGCGGTCGGCCATGATCATGGCTTCTTCTTGGTCATGCGTCACCATGACGCAGGTCACGCCCACCTTCTTGATGATGTTGACGAGCTCGAACTGCGTCTGCTCGCGCAGCTTGCGGTCCAAGGCGCCAAGCGGCTCGTCCAGCAGCAGCAACTTGGGGCTCTTGGCCAGGCAACGCGCCAGCGCCACGCGCTGTTGCTGGCCACCCGAGAGCTGGTGCGGCTTGCGCTTGGCATAGGGCTTGAGTTGCACGATGTTGAGCATGGCCTCGACGCGCTCGGCGATCCGGTCCTTGGGCATCTTGTCGCGCTCCAGACCAAAGGCGATGTTCTGCCACACCGTGAGGTGCGGAAACAGCGCGTAAGACTGGAACATCATGTTGATCGGACGCTCGTAGGGTGGCATGTCGGAGATGACTGCACCGTCCAGATAGACCTTGCCCAGGGTGGGCGTCTCAAAGCCGGCGAGCATGCGCAGCAGCGTGGACTTGCCGCAGCCCGAAGACCCGAGCAAGGCAAAGATCTCGCCCTTCTTGATATCGATGGAGACGTCGTCGACTGCCGCGACCTCGTCAAAACGCTTGGTCAGATGATCGATGCGGACGAAACTCGCGTCGTCCATCTGACCCACACTGTTCTGCTGATTTGGTTGCATGCAAGCTGCTCTCGATTACAAACCGGTCTTGAAGGTGGTGTACAGGCGCGTGCGCAGGCGGCGGATGTCGCTGCTCACGGCTTCGGGTGGCACCATCTTGGCCAGGTCCTCGGGACTCATGAACACCGCCTTGTTGGACCGCACTTCAGGCTTGATGGATTTGGCCGACGCCGGAACCGGATTTGCGTACAGCACCTTGTTCACCAGCTCCGCGTTCACTTCGGGACGGTAGATGTAGCTCATGAACTTGTAGGCATTCTCCACGTGCTGGGCATCGACCGGAATCGCCATGGTGTCGAAGAACAACACGGCACCGGTCTTGGGCAGCAGCACCTGGATGTCGTTGCCATTCTTGGCTTCCTTGGCGCGCGCCGCAGCAATGCTGATGTCGCCGTTCCAGCCCAGCACCAGACAGAGCGAGCCGCCGGCCAGGTCGTTGATGTAGCCCGAGGACGAGAACAGGCTGATGTTGGGACGGATCGCCGCCAGCAGCTTGCCCGCCGCCTGGTAGTCCGCCGGGTTCTTGCTGTACGGCGGCTTTCCCAGGTAGCGCAGTGCGGCTGGAAACACCTCGTCGCCGGAATCCAGCACCGAAATCCCGCACGATTTGGCCTTGACCGCGTACTCGGGTTTGAAGATCAGGTCCCAGGCGTTGTCGGGCATGGGCATGCTGCCCAGCGCCGCCTTGAGCTTGCCCATGTTGACACCCACAGTGGTGACGCCCCAGAGCCACGGCACGATGTGCGCATTGCCCGCATCCATGCCCACCAACTGCTTCATAACAAAGGGATCAAGGTTGGCATAGGTCGTGATTTTGCTCTTGTCGAGCTTGGTGAACAGACCGCCGTCGATCTGGATCTTGGCCCAGTTCGAGGAAGGCACGACGATGTCGTAGCCGGTCTTGCCTGCGACCAGCTTGGCGTGCAGGGTTTCGTTGCTGTCAAAGGTGTCGTAGCGCACCTTGATCCCGGTTTCCTTCTCGAAGTTGGCGATGGTGTCGTCACCGATGTAATCCGACCAGTTGTAAATGTTGAGAATCTTTTCTTCCTGAGCCGCAACCGGGGCCGCCACACCGGCCAGAATTCCCGCCACCGACAGACTCGCCAACACCGAACTCGCACCCAACTTCTTAAAGATATTGACCACATTGATCTCCTGAAAGTAATCGAACATCACGCCCGCAAACCCGGACTCTTTTTGAGAATACGGACGCACCAAAATAACACAAGCCATCCTAATCGTCGCACTGGCACAGGGCATCCATGCAATCCCTATGCCAGCCAGCCGTTCTTGCCTGCGTCGGCATAGGTCAGGTCCAGGCACTTCACAATCAGCGCCATCATTTCATCGATCTGCGCATGCGTCATGACCAAGGGCGGCGCGATGATCATACGGTCACCCACGGCGCGCATGATGAGACCGTTGCCAAAGCAGTGGGCACGGCACACCATGCCCACTCCCAGTTCCTCGGCAAAGCACTCTTTAGTGGCCTGGTTCTTGACCAGCACCAAGCCCGCCACCAAACCGCAGGTCTGCGCGTCACCGACCAGCGGGTGTTGTTTCAGTTCTGCAAAGCACTGCGCCAGATAGGGGCCGATGTCATCGTGCACGCGCTGCACCAACTGCTCGCGCTCCATCAATTCAAGATTGGCCAGCGCCACGGCGCAGGCCACAGGGTGACCGCTGTAGGTGTAGCCGTGGTTGAACTCGCCGCCCTGCTCGATCAGCACCTTGGCCACGCGGTTTCCCACCAGCACGCCGCCCAAGGGGATGTAGCCGCTGGTCACGCCTTTGGCAAAGGTCACCAGATCGGGCTTCATGCCGAATTGTGCATAGGCAAACCAGGCCCCCAGGCGCCCAAAGGCGCAGATCACTTCGTCGCTGATGAGCAGGATGCCGTACTTGTCGACGATGCGCTGTATCTCGGGCCAATAGGTGCTTGGCGGGATGATGACGCCGCCCGCACCCTGCACCGGCTCGCCAATGAAAGCCGCGACCTTGTCGGCACCGAGCTCCAGGATCTTGGTCTCCAGCCAGCCCGCTGCCCGAATACCGAATTGCGCCTCGGTCTCGCCGGACAAGCCGTTCTCGAAAAAGTAGGGCTGGCCGATGTGCGTGATGTTGGGAATGGGCAAGTCGCCCTGAGCGTGCATGCCGCTCATGCCGCCAAGCGAAGCCGAGGCCATGGTGCTGCCATGGTAGCCGTTGATGCGGCCAATGATGACCTTGCGCTGTGGCTGCCCCAGCAGATCCCAGTAACGCCGCACCATGCGCACATTGGTGTCGTTGCTTTCACTTCCGCTGGAGGAATAAAAGACGTGTTCGAAGCTGCGTTCTGCCACCTTGGGAGCCAGTGACACCAGCTTGCTTGCCAGTTGCACCGCCGGCACATTGGTGGTCTGGAAGAAGCTGTTGTAGTAGGGCAGCGTCATCATTTGCCGGTACGCCGCGTCGGCCAGTTCCTTGCGCGCATAACCCGCATTCACGCACCACAGGCCGCTCATGGCGTCGAGCAACTTGCGCCCCTCAGAGTCCCAGACGTAGACGCCCTCGGCGTGCGTCATGACGCGTGAGCCCCGCGTGGCCAGCTCGCCGTGGTCGGTGAAGGGGTGGATGAAGTGGGCACTGTCCAGCGCCTGAATCTGTGCTGTGTCGATGGTGGTCATGATTCTTGTCCTATTGAACTTTCAATAACTGAGCCCGTCATTGCACTGAGTCCGTCATTGCGAGGACGAAGCGACGTGGCTATCCATGGCGGTGAACCAACGGCCTGGATTGCCGCGCTGCGCTCGCAATGATGCCAGCCCGGCTCATGGTCACTGTGCGGAATCGGACCGGATTCGGGAGGCTCGCAATGACGAGGGATTGGTTAGACATGCAACAGCAGGTGTTCCCGCTCCCAGGGTGAAATCACCTTCATGAATTCCTCGAACTCGAGCTCCTTGACCTCGGTGTAGACGGTGATGAATTCCTTGCCCAAAATGTCGTGCAGGTCGGTCTCGTTGCGCAGCAGGTCCAGCGCCTCGCCCAGACTGCGCGGCAGAGAATAGGGCGCCAGATAGGCGTCTCCCTTCATCTCGGCCTTGGGCTTGATCTTCTTCTTCATGCCCAAGTAGCCGCAGGCCAGCGTCATGGCCATGGCCACGTAGGGATTGGCGTCGACACCGATGACTCGGTTCTCAATGCGCCGCGCCTCGGGCGATGAAATGGGCGAGCGGATACCCACGGTGCGGTTGTCAAACCCCCATTCGATGTTGATGGGAGCGGCGGTGTGGCGCGCCAGGCGGCGGTAGCTGTTCACGTACGGCGCCACCAACGCCATGGCCGCAGGGATGTAGCGCTGCAGACCGCCGATGTAGTGATAGAAAGCCTCCGAGGGTGTGCCATCGTCGTTGCTGAAGATGTTCTTTCCCGTGGCCTTGCTCACCAGACTCTGGTGCACGTGCATGGCGCTGCCAGGCTCGCCCTCGATCGGTTTGGCCATGAAAGTGGCATACATGTCGTGTCGCAATGCCACCTCGCGCACCGTGCGCTTGAACAGGAACACTTCGTCGGCCAGGCCCAGCGGATGCGCGTGAAAGAAGTTGATCTCCATCTGACCGGCACCCGCTTCGTGGATCAGGGTGTCCACGTTGAGCTCCATCTTTTCGCAGAAATCGTAGAGCTCTTCGAACAGCGGATCGAACTCGTTCACAGCGTCGATGCTGTACGACTGACGCGATGTTTCAGCCCGACCGCTGCGCCCGATAGGCGGTTTTAGCACCGCATTCGGGTCCGTGTTGCGCGACACTAGATAGAACTCGAGTTCGGGCGCCACCACCGGCTCGATGCCTTCGGCGGCGTACAGGTCACAGACGCGACGCAGCACGCTGCGCGGTGCGAACGGAACCAGTTTGCCGTCGCGATCGAAGCAATCGTGGATCACCTGCGCCGTTGGGTCCGTGGCCCAGGGAACAATACGCACCGTGGAGGCGTCGGGCTGGAGGTGCATGTCTCGGTCGGTGGGCTTGATGACGTCGTAATACGGTCCATTTTCCGGGAACTCGCCGGTCACACCCATCGCCACAATTGCCTCCGGGATGCGCATGCCGCGGTCTTCTGTGAACTTTTCGCGCGGCAAGATCTTGCCGCGGGCCACACCCGTCAAGTCGGGAACCAGACACTCGACCTCGGTCACGCGGCGCTCGTTGAGCCAGTTTTCCAGGTCATTGAAAGTCATCTTGGCGGGGGTACTCATGGGGTTTCCTTGGTGACCGGGGTACGGTCATATGTCATGTTGTGCTGACGCTGGCGGCAGGCGTCGCCAAACGCGGTGAAGATGGCGCTGGAAAACGGGTTCTCCCAGAAATGCCACTCCGGGTGCCACTGCACGGCGCAAGCAAATGCGCGCGCTCCTTCCACCTCGAATGCTTCGATCAGTCCGTCGCTCGCACGGCCCACTGCACGCAAGCCTGATGCCAATTGATGGATGCCCTGCCCGTGCAGCGAGTTCACCATCGCGGTCCCACCTCCCGCCCAGCGCGCAAACTCCGAGTCCGGCGCCAACCGCAGCTCGTGCCGGGACGCATATTGCTGCGCCAGCGGCACACCGGCCGGTTCGCGGTGATCCATGAATCCGGGCTGCGTGTGCACCTGCTGGTGCAGGCTGCCGCCCATGGCGACGTTGATTTCCTGAAAACCCCGGCACACGCCCAGCAAGGGAACTGCACCTTGCACGCAGGCCTTCACCAGCGCCAGCGTCAGTTCATCGCGCTGCGCGTCCAGCGGCAACGTGGCGTCGGCCACATCCTCGTCAAAGTGCGACGGGTGCACATTCGAGGGCGAGCCCGTGAGCATGACGCCATGCACCAGCGCCAGCAGTTCGGGGATCTGCTTCACTTGCGCCAACGGAAACAGTACCGGTTGCGCCATCGCGCCCAGTTTCACGGCGCGGGCGTATTTTTCACCCAGCACGAGCGCGGGCAGCTTCTCGTCGCCATCGCCCAACTGACGGTGATCAGCAGGCAGCCAGATCATGCATGTAGTGGTATTCATGGACAAGATAGGTTTCCTGGGACCATTCTCGCGGGGCAATTGGATGACAATGGGGGCCATTTGAATAAAGGCTGTGGCTCCACTTCAAGTAGTCTCGAAAAATCCAAGGGTTTATACCCGGCAGCTGAGGACAGCGCTTGGTCGGTCCTGCAAGGTAAGTATGTTGTCTGAATTCCTGCTCTCCGAAATGTCGCGCCTGAACGCGAATGCCGAACTGCCGCTGCATCGGCAGCTCTACGAAGCCTTGCGCCGTGCCATGCTGGACGGAAAGCTGGCCTCGGGCGACCGCCTGCCGTCCAGCCGCGAACTGGCGACAGATCTGGACCTGTCGCGCAACACAGTGGTGGCAGCGCTGAACCAGTTGACGGTGGAGGGCTATTTGAGCAGCCACATCGGCAGCGGCACCTACGTTAACGACAACGTGCCCAAGGCATCGGCACCCGCGGCTGCGAGTTTTTCCGGACAAGCCGGCCTGATGTCCAGGCGCGGCGTGGCCCTGGCCACGACCTTTTGCGCGCACGAATTGGAGATCCAGCCCTTCACCGGCGGCATCGCCGACTTCAGTGCCTTTCCCACAGCGCTGTGGCAACGGCTGCAAAACAAGCACTGGCGCATGAGCTACCCCGACATGCTGGACTACAGCAGTTCCGGCGGCTATGCGCCGTTGCGCCGGGCGGTGGCGGATTACCTGCGCGTATTTCGTAGCGTACAGCTGGAGACCGAGCAGGTCATCATCACCAGCGGCACGCAGCAGTCGCTGGAGCTGTGCGCGCAGATGCTGGCCGACCATGGCGACACGGTTTGGGTGGAAGACCCGGCCTATTGGGGCGCTGTCAAGGCCTTCATGGCCACGGGCCTGGCCATGCGCGGCATCCGGGTCGACGAGCAAGGGATTGCTCCCGACGCGACCGACGAGGCCTCACCCCCACGCCTGATTTACGTCACGCCCTCGCATCAATACCCCACGGGGGCGGTGATGTCGCTGGCGCGGCGGCACCAGTTGCTGGCGATGGCGCACAAGCACCAGGCCTGGATTCTGGAAGACGACTATGACAGCGAATTTCGCTTCAGCGGCCCACCGATCTCATCGCTGCAAGGGCTGGACCGCGACGCCCGGGTGCTCTACATGGGTTCCTTCTCCAAGGTGCTGTATCCGGGACTCAAGCTAGCCTATCTCGTCGTCCCGACGCAGTTGGTCGCGTCCTTCAAGGGTGCGCACTACGATTTGAATCGGCCCGGTCAATTGCCGCTGCAGGCGGCGCTGGCCGAATTCATCGAGATGGGGCACTTCTCCAGCGCGCTGCGCCGGGCACGTCTGAGCTACGCCGAGCGGCGCCGTTGCCTGCTCGATGCACTCAAACCGTGTCTGGGCAGCCGGGCCCAAATCACCGGAGCTGAGCAGGGATTGCACCTGTGCCTGCGGCTGTCGCCCAATGTGGACGATGCCGCGCTGGCGCAGCGCATCGATCAGCTCGGCATGACCGTGCGCCCGCTCTCCGGCTATTGCCTGCAGCGCGACGACGTCAAGGGCCTGGTGATCGGCTACGGCTACGCTTCGCTGTCGGAGATCGAGCGTCTGGGCCCACGCCTGGCCAGCGTCATCAAGACCGAGGCGGTGCGCCTGGGGCTTTGACTCGTATCGGTTAAGGACAGAGCTTTGGTCAGTCTCGCAAAACACCCCTGATTGGTTGAGGACAGAGCACGCTCACTGCGTGTAGCTTTGGTCTGTCCCGCAAGACACTCCTAATCAGTGAGGACAGAGCAAAGTTCGCTTCGCGTAACTCTTGGTCTGTCCCGCAAGTTCTCATACTTGCCCCACCAGCCACTGCCGCTCCCAGGCGGTGATGTGGCGGTCAAAGTGCGCACATTCCATCTGCTTGGTGCCCACGAAGATGCGCACGAATTCCTCGCCCAGCAACTGCCGGGCCAGAACGCTGTCCTGCATGCGTTCCAGGGCTTCGGGCAGGCTGTACACCAGCGCCGGATCGAGCGTGGCCGGAGCCTCACCTGCGGGCACCGGATTCGACGCCTTGAGCTGCTGATCCAGGCCATGCCAACCCGCTGCCAGCGTTGCGGCAATGACCAGATAGGGGTTGGTATCGGCACCGGCCAAACGCGTCTCCAGGCGTCGGGCTTGCGGCACGGACGGCGGCACCCGCAGCCCTGCGAGCCGGTGATCAAAACCCCATTGCAGGTTGGCCGGCGACTCTGCGTACGGCGAAAAGCGGCGAAAGGAATTGATGGTGGGGCACAGCATCGGCAGCAATTGCGGCAGCAGCGCCTGCTGCCCGCCAATGAAGTGCTCAAAGTGGGGCGTGGCGCTGCCGTCTACGGCGCTGAAGATGTTGGCGCGCGTGCGCACATCGACCACGCTCTGATGCACGTGCATGGAGCTGCCTTCGTCGCCCTCGATCGGCTTGGCCATGAAGACCGCAAGCAGGCCGTGGCGCAAGGCGACTTCGCGCACCGCGCGCTTGAAGAGGAAAGCCTGGTCCGCCACGTCCAGCGCCGGCCCGTGCACCAGGTTGATCTCGAATTGGCTCACGCCCACCTCGTGCAGCCAGGTGTCGGTGCGCACACCCAGAACGGCAAGCGCACTGGCAAGCTCGGTGAAGTAGGCACCCTGACCTTCGAGCGCATCCAGGGTATAGGCGTTGGGGCCACATTCGCGCCGCCCGTCGCGCCCGTTCGGTGCCACAAAAGGCTGGGTAGGATCGGGATTGAGCGCGAACAGATAGAACTCGATCTCGGGCGCCACCACCGGCTCCCAGCCCCGGCCCTGGTACAAGGCGAGTACGCGCTTGAGCACGTTGCGCGGCGCAAATGCCGTGGGCTTGCCGTCCAGATCAAAGCAGTCGTGCAGCGCCAGGGCGCGCGGTGGATTCGCCCAGGGCACGAGACGCAGCGACCCGGCCACCGGCACCAGGCGCAGGTCCGGATCGCCGTCGGCGTAAAGCTCAGGCAGCCAGTCGCGCGTGAGCGATGTGGCGGCGATGGCGCGAGCCACGCGCAGGTCCTGGCCCGCCACAAAGGCTTTGGCCGGCAGGCCTTTGCCGCGACCGACCCCGGTCAGATCGGCAAAAAGGCATTCAACGTCCTGCACCGGATGTTGGGCAAAGAATTCAGCAGGAGTTTGTGTCATGAACTTGGCAGTTAAGAAAGACAGTGGGCATCATAGGCGGCACAGAGCCGCGTCAGAGCAGGTCCTTGAGCCGGTGGTACAGCGTTCCCAGCACCAGGCTGGGCATGCGCAGCATCGCGCCGCCGGGGAAGTTGCGGTGTTGCAGGCGCGCGAACACGTCAAAGCGCTCGGCCTGCCCTGACACCGCCTCGGCCACGAGCCGTCCGCCCAGCACCGTCGTGGCAACGCCGTGGCCGCTAAATCCCTGCAGATAGTAGAGGTTGCGACCCAGTCGCCCGAAGTCGGGCGCGCGGTCCATGCTGATGTCGACGAAACCGCCCCAGACAAAGTCCACCGCCACGTCGGCCAAGGCCGGAAACACCTGCACCATGCGCCGACGCATCACTTCCTTCAAGTTCGTCGGTGTGGCCGTGCTGTAGCTCACTTCGCCGCCGAACAGCATGCGGTGATCGGCACTGAAGCGAAAATAGTCGAGCACGAAGTTGTTGTCGCAGGCCGCGGCATTGCTGGGAATCAGCCTCTCGCACAGCGCCGCGTCCAACGCCGCAGAGGCGATCATGTAGGTGCCCACCGGCATGATGCGCGGTGTCAGCTCGGGCGCCACTTGGGGGCCGAATTCGCCCAAGGTGCAGTTGCCCGCCAGCACGCCAAAGCTTGCCGTCACACTACCGCGCTGCGTGCTGGCGACCAGCTTGGCTCCGCGCTGCAACGCTGTCACCGGGCTGTGCTCGTAAATCTTCACGCCCAGCTTGCGCGCAGCTGCCGCCAGCCCCAGCGCCAGTTTGAGCGGATGCAGGTGGCCGGAAACGGACTCGAAGGCGGCGGCGCAATAGCGCGGGCTCTCCAAGTGCTGACGTACTTCGACGCCCGTGTAGAGCTGGCTGTCGAAGCCGTAGTCATCACGCAACTCCTGCATGTCGGCCACCAGCGCGCGCGCCTTGCGCGGTGAATCCGCCAGGTGCAGGTAACCGTGCACCCGGTCGCATTCAATGTGGTGCTGCTCGATGTGGCCATCGAGCAGGCGGATCGACTCCATCGACATGTCCCAGGCGCGGCGCGCGTCGGCTCGTCCGAGTTGCTCAACAAAAGGATGCTGGCCACTGGCGTAGCCGACGATCACCTGGCCGCCGTTGCGCCCTGAGGCGCCGGCGCCCACGCGCTCGGCCTCCAGCACCACCACGTTCATGCCGCGCTGCGCCAGTTCGATCGCAGCGCTCAGGCCGGCATACCCGGCACCGACGACAACGGCATCGGCCTGCACTGCGCCGGCAAGCGGCGCGCCCGCAGGCTCGCGCTGCACGCTGGCCTCGTAGTAGCTGGCCTGATTGAGTTGGGTATCGGAATTCAGCAGAGAAGCTTTCATGGTGCTTAAGCTCCTGCGCAAGCGCGCTTGGCAACCTGTCCACACAGATAGGTCCAGACGAAAGTGGCGGCCGCGTTACTCGTGAGTTCGGCGTGGTCGTAGGCCGGGGCCACCTCCACGCAGTCCATGGCCACGAAGTTCAACGGCGCGAGCTCTTCCAAGAGCGTGAGCACCTGCGAACTCGTCATGCCGCCGGGCTCGGGGGTGCCGGTGCCGGGGGCAAAGGCCGGGTCCAGGCAGTCGATGTCCAGCGTCAGATAACAGGGCCGCTGGCCCAGGCGTGCGCTGATGGCGTCGATGACGGGTTGCAAGCCGTCGCCGTCCTTGCCGCGCAACTGGCGCGCACTGTAGATGAGACCGCCGCAGTCCTGCACATACTCGCGTACGGCGCGCTCGCCGCTGGAGCGCAGACCGACCTGCACGCTGTGCTCCGGGCTGATCAGGCCCTCTTGCATCGCTTCAAAGGTCCACGTGCCGTGGCCCGAAGGTTCACCAAAATGGTCGGGCCAGGTGTCGCAATGGGCATCGAAGTGAACCAGCGCCAGCGGCTCACCGCCGTGGCGCGCCTTGGCAGCCCGCAGCAGGGCCAGCGTCACCGAATGATCACCGCCCAGAAACACGCAGTGCTGGCGCGCCATCAGGGCCTCTGCCTGAGCCTGGATCTGCGCACGCACCGTTGCCAGCGGCGAGGCATTTGACAGCAGCATGTCGCCCGCATCGCCCAGCAGGCCCAGCGGCGACACGTTGAAATGCGGATGAATGCCGTCGCACAGCATGAGCGAGGCCCGCCGTATCTCCTGCGGCCCAAAGCGCGCACCGGGCCGGTTCGTCACCGCGCCGTCAAACGGCACGCCGGCCATGGCAAAGGGCTGCGCGTCCAGCACGGGACAGGCCAGGAAGCGGTTGCCATTGTTGGCGTAGGCGAAATGAGCTTTGCTCATGATGTCTCCTCAATTTGTTGAGCAATACTCGCTCTCAATCAGTTGAGGACAGAGCAAAGCTCGCTGCACGTAGCTCTTGGCCTGTCCCGCAAAGTCTCACCCAGGGCGAAAGTGCAGTGACGAACGGTAGCGCAGTTGCCGCGTCGGTTTGGGTCCAATTCTCGATGCACCGGGACACCCACTGATCGGCCCTGGGAGACGACACAGCAATAATCGGCCTCCAAGTAAGACCTCTGGACCTTCAACTTTGAACCCCTCCACCATTCGGCTGCGCGCCTACCTGTGCCTGGCGCTGAGCATGTCGCTGGTGGGAAGCTATGTGGCGCTGTCCAAGCCGCTGGTGGCGGCGCTGCCGGTGTTCCTGCTGGCCTGGCTGCGCTTTGGCATCGGCGCTTTGGCGATGCCGAACTGGCTGAAAAAGCCTGCGGATGAAACTCCGATGACGTCCCAGACCAGACGACTGCTGTTTCTGGAATCCTTCTTGGGCAACTTCCTGTTCACGATCTGCATGCTGTTCGGCGTGAGCATGACCAGCGCCGTCTCGGCAGGCGTGATCATGGCGGCCATTCCCGCCGTGGTGGCGCTGTTGAGTTGGGTTTTCCTGCGCGAACGCATCGGAGCGCGCGTGGGCGCCGGAGTGGCTTGCGCGGCGCTGGGCATTGCCCTGCTGGCGCTGGCAAAGACAAGTGCCAGCGCCGATTCATCGGTGACTCACGCACTTTTTGGCAACCTGCTGGTGTTTGGCGCCGTGCTGTGCGAAGCGGCCTACGCCGTGATCGGCAAGAAGCTCACCGGCACGATCGGGCCCAAGCGCATCACCGCCCTCATCAACCTGTGGGGCTTGGCGCTGATGACGCCCATGGGCCTGTGCTACGCCTGGCGCTTTGACTTTGGCGCCGTGCCCGCGGGCCTGTGGACGCTGCTGCTGTTTTACGCCCTGGCGGCCAGCGTGTGGACTGTTTGGCTTTGGATGACGGGCCTGCGGTCCGTGCCCGCTGCACAGGCCGGAGTCTTCACCGTGATGCTGCCGATCTCGGCTGCGCTGGTCGGCGTGCTGGTGTTGGGCGAAAGCATTTCAGCCCTGCAGATGCTGGCGTTTGCCATCGCTTTGCTGGGAGTGGTGTTGGCAACACTGCCAAGCAGGGGCGACTGATCCCCGTGGTATCCCGTATCTTGCGCCCGTTGGCGCAAGATACGACGATCCTCAAAGCGCCTTCTGGACCAACGCCCCTCTGAATAGCAACTCCCCGCTCGGACCTTGGGCGTCTGGCACGCCGCCCTTGGACTCCACGCTCACCCCGAGGTTCGGGATATCACGCAAGTCGGCCTCCGTCGCTGGAATGCGCAGGGTCTTGCTGGCGCCCAGCAGCCCGACCGAGCGCGCTTTTCCGCTGGCGGGCAAGGCCCACAGCTGCAGGGACTCTTCGCGCCCCTCGACCACGTTGCCAAGACGTTGCAGCACCAGCACGTTCTGTGTGGGATCGAGCGTGACCAGCAAGCCCGCCGCGCCCTGAGCATCGGTCAAAACGGCGATGTATTTGATCTGCGGCAGCGTCACGAGCTGCTTTTGAAGGTGCGCGATTTGCGCCTTGAATTGCTCGAACATGCTCATGCTGGTGGCGGCAGCAAATACCAGCAGGATGGCGAAAAAAATCGCAATCCCCCGCCACCAGGAGATGGGTCGCAAGCCCAGCACCCGCTCAATGGGGATGGCGCTGTCGAGGGAAGGGCTGAGTTCGTCGGTGGTGGCAGTAGTCATGGACCGCATTGTGGCTCAACACGCGACCCTGAACGCTTCACAGCGGCGCCTGAGCGCTCACCACGATGCCGTCCCCGTCGGCAAAAAGCCAATCTCCCGGACGCAACCGCACCCCCTGGATCTGCACCGGCACATCGCTCTGCCCGTGGCCGCGCTTCTCTGTGGGCAAGGGCATGCTAGCAAGGGCACGAATACCCAGGGGCTCAAGCGCCAACTCCGCCACGTCGCGCACGCAGCCATCGATCACCACACCCGCCCAGCCGTTGCGCGCTGCGGCGGCACCCAGGTTGCCACCGAGCAGGGCGTGGCGCAACGAGCCGCCTCCGTCCACCACCAGAATCCGCCCCAGGCCGGGCGAGTCCACCGCGGCCTTGACCATGGAATTGTCCTCAAAACACTTGACGGTTGCCACGGGCCCGAAAAACTTGAGCTTGGCACCAAAGTCCCTAAAGACAGGGGGCAACACCCGAAAACTTCCTGACGTGTCGTGCCGGTGTGCATCGCACAGATCGCAGGTGGAAAAAATCACTGCTGCGGATGAAGTCATGTCAGTCCTTACAAAGAATTTTGCACATCAGCATGCACCCCTTGACTATGCCTCGTTTCGACCCCCGAGCATACTCAAAATTAGCGCGTCGAAGGCTTAGGCGATGCACCTACTTTCGGCTCGAAAAGCGCGCTATCGCGCCCCCTGAGGCATCTTCGCAGCAGCTTTCTCGAAAAAGACACAAAAAAAACAACACATAAGAGTGAAAAACACCGTTTTCGCCTATCAAAACATCGATTTCTCCCTTAGCATCTGCTTTGCCAGTGGATCACGTGTCGAAGAGCGCGGTTTTCATTGGTGAATTCTCAACTTCCAGAAGGAAATTCAATCATGGCAACTGCAAAAAAAGCACCGGCTAAAAAAGCCACTCCCGCCAAAAAGGCTGCACCCGCGAAAACAGTCGCAGCTCCGGCAAAGAAAGTAGCCGCCAAGAAGGCAGCTCCCGCGAAGAAAGTCGCTCCTGCCAAGAAGGCAGCTCCCGCGAAAAAAGTCGCTGCAAAGAAGGCTCCTGCCAAAAAGCGCACCGTGAACGCCGCGTTCATGAAGGCCCTGACTCCCAGCTCCGCCCTGGCTGCTGTGGTGGGCGCCGCGCCGCTGCCGCGCACCGAAGTGGTGAGCAAGCTGTGGGTGTACATCAAGAAAAACAAACTGCAAGACGCAGTGAACAAACGCATGATCAATGCCGATGCGAAACTGAAGGAAGTTTTCGGCAAGCTGCAGGTCTCGATGTTCGAGATGGCTGGCCTGATCGGCAAGCACCTCAAATAGTCCACCTCGGTGTTGACTTGAAAAGCCGCAGCGATGCGGCTTTTTTTTGTGTGTATGCTGGCGCGGATATGACCCCCGATTCAAAATTCCAGGCATGAACGGCGCGACCTGGAGCGCGATCTCGCTCACGCTGCAGTTGGCGGGTTTGACCACGCTGATCTTGCTGCTGCTGGGCACACCCCTGGCCTGGTGGCTGGCACGCACCCGCTCCTGGGCCAAGGGTCCGGTGAGCGCCGTGGTGGCGCTGCCGCTGGTGCTGCCCCCCACGGTACTGGGGTTTTATCTGCTGATCACGCTGGGTCCCCAGGGCCCCATCGGACAACTCACCCAGAGCCTGGGGCTGGGCCTGTTGCCCTTCACATTTTCCGGACTGGTGCTGGGCTCGGTGCTTTATTCGCTGCCGTTTGTGGTGCAGCCTTTGCAAAGCGCCTTTGAAGCCATCGGCGAGCGCCCCCTGGAAGTAGCTGCCACCTTGCGCGCTTCGCCACTCGACGCATTTGTCAGCGTGGCCCTGCCACTGGCACGCACCGGCTACCTCAGCGCCACCGTGATGGGCTTTACCCACACGCTGGGCGAATTTGGCGTGGTGCTGATGCTGGGAGGCAATATCCCGGGCCAGACGCGCGTGCTCTCGGTGCAAATCTTTGATCAGGTGGAAGCCCTCGAGTACGGCCAGGCGCATGCACTGGCCGCTGGCATGCTGGTGTTCTCCTTCGTGGTGCTGCTCGCGCTGTTTGCACTCAAACCCGCGGGGCGGCAGCGGTGACTGCGGCGGTATTCCGTGCCGGCGACACCGGCGTGCAACTGCGCTTGCAGCGCAGCCACGGCACGTTCGAGCTTGATGTTGCACTGGACCTTCCCGGGCGCGTGGTGAGCGCGCTGTTCGGCCCTTCGGGCTGCGGCAAGACCAGCACGCTGCGCGCCGTGGCGGGCCTGGACCGCGCCGCCCGCGGTCGCGTCGTTGTGAACGGCGAAGTCTGGCAGGACGATGAAAACAAGATCTACGTGCCAACCCACCAACGCGCCATCGGCTATGTATTCCAGGAAGCAAGCCTGTTCGCGCACCTGACCGTGCAAGGCAACCTGAGTTTCGGACTGCGCCGCGTGCCGGCGGCGCAGCGGCGCGTCGCGCTGGAACACGCGGTGGAGCTACTCGACCTTGCTGCGCTGCTGCCGCGCCAGGAGCACACGCTCTCGGGTGGCGAGCGTCAGCGCGTGGCCATCGCGCGGGCACTGGCGAGCAGCCCCAGCCTGCTGCTCATGGACGAGCCGCTGGCCGCGTTGGATGCCCAACGCAAGGCCGAAGTCCTGCCCTATTTGGAACGCCTGCAACGCGAGCTCGATATCCCGGTGATCTACGTCAGCCATGCCATCGACGAGGTGGCGCGACTGGCCGAGCACTTGGTGCTGCTGGAAGCCGGGCGCGTGCGCGCCAGCGCGGCCACGTCATCCCTGCTCACGCGCCTGGATCTGCCGCTGGCGCATGGCGACTACGCTGCAGCGGTGATCACAGCCAGCGTGAGCGGCCACGATGCCGGTTTCGGTTTGAGTTTTGCCGATTTTGCCGGCGGCAGCTTGACCTTGGCACAACCCAATTTGGCGCTGGGCCAAACCCTGCGGCTGCGCATCCAGGCGCGCGACGTGAGCCTGACGCTGCAGCATCAAACTGACACCAGCATCCTCAACATACTGCGCGCCACGGTCGCCGAGCTCGCGCCTGACAGCCCTGGGCAGGTGATGCTGCGTCTGGATGTGGGCAGTTGCCAGTTGCTGGCCCGCGTCAGCGCCAAGTCGGTCGCCGCCCTGCACTTGACGCCTGGGCAGACCGTGTACGCGCAGATCAAGGGCGTGGCGATCGTCGGGTGACGGAGCGCCGCCAGATTCACTGACTTCTTTGATCGACCACCAGCGCGCGCAAGGGGGCGCCCAGGTGCATGCCGGAATCAAGTTGGATGAGTTCACCCGTCACGGTGCGCGCACCATCCACCAGCCAGAGTATGGCTTGCGCCACGTCCTCGGCGCTGCAAGCCCGCGCCAGCGGTGTGCGCTGCTCGTAACTGGCTTGCAGTTTTTCGAAAGCCTCCTGCCCCACGCCCTGTACAAACCAGCGCGTGGTGATGAGCCCGGGACATACCGCGTTCACCCGGATCTCTGGCGCGAGTTCGCGCGCCAGGTGCAGGGTCAGGGAATTGATCGCGCCTTTGGACGCGACGTAGGGTACTGATGAACCGATGCCCAGAGTGCCCGCCACCGACGACACATTCACGATCGCGCCCTGTGTCTGGCGCAGGTGGGGAGCGCTGGCGCGCACCATCTGAAACGTGCCCAGAACATTCACACTGAGAATGCGCCCAAACGTGTCGGCGTCCATCGAATCCCAATTTGCGGCGCCGCCGAAGGTTGAGATGCCGGCGTTGTTGACCAAGGCGTCAAGCCGACCCCAACGACGGATGGCGCCCTGCACCAAACTCCTGCAGTCCGCATCGTTGGCCACGTCGCCTCGCAGCAGCAGGGTGTCGGCTCCCGCCGCACGGCACTCGGCCTCGGTTTGTCTTGCCTCTTGCTCGCTCTTCGAGTAATTGATGAGCACGTTGTAGCCGAGTCGCGACAGTCCCAGCGCCGTTGCAGCACCCACTCCCGTTCCTGAACCCGTCACGAGCGCCACCCTGCGCTCCGTTTCATTCTTGTTCATTTCAGCTCCTGGTTGTAACTGGGACCGGCAGGGCTCTCATGAGCGGCTGGGCTTGTCGCCATGAATGGTAAGGCAGGCACGCACGACCATGTGGTCACCCATGCGTCGCGCTGCGAGTTGCAGCACCTCAAAATTCCGGTGGCACACGGCCCAGCGGCTCAAAGCACTTCCGCGCTACGATCCGCACCATGCCTATCTACCGTATCAGCGGCAACGCGCCGCAAATCCCCGACTCAGCCTTCGTCGCCCAGGAGGCCACGCTGGTTGGCCAGGTGGTTCTGGGTGAGCTTTGCAGCGTCTGGTTTGGTGCCGTGATTCGCGCCGACAACGAGCCCATTCGCATCGGTGAGGCCTGCAATGTGCAAGAAGGCGCGGTGCTGCATGTCGATCCTGGCTTTCCCATGGACATCGGCGCCCACGTCACCATCGGCCATCAGGCGATGCTGCATGGCTGCACGATCGGCGAAGGTTCATTGATCGGCATCCAGGCCGTGGTACTCAACGGCGCAGTCATTGGCAAGCACTGCCTGGTGGGCGCAGGTGCCATCGTCACGGAGCGCAAGACTTTTCCCGATCGGTCTCTGATCGTGGGGGCGCCTGCCAAGTTCGTGCGCGAACTGACCGATGCCGAGGTGTCCGGATTGGCAAACAATTCCGCCAACTACGCCCGCCGGGCGGAACTGTTTCGCACCGAGCTTGAGCTCATTCGCTGAACTGCCAAATCACACACCGCGCTCCCGTCATGCACGAGCCCACGACGACATCCCTCGAATGGCCGCTCGCCAGCGCCACGCCCCTTTCCGCCGCTCGACAGGCGCAGGTGATTTCACCTTGTATTAGCTGAGGCAGTAGAATTTCAATTCCCCGCATTAGGAAAGAACAATTGTTCGCCGCCGATCTTGTAGCTGGCGATCACGCCTTGTCCTGCTGGCGAGACGATCCAGTCGACAAACTTCTGTGCGTCCGTTGATTTCACATGCGCAAATTTGGCCGGGTTCACCGCCATCACGCCATACTGGTTGAACAGGCGCCCGTCGCCTTGTACCAACACTCCCAGGTTGGCGCGGTTCTTGAAGTTGAGCCAAGTGCCGCGATCGGTCAGCACATAGGCGCCGGTGGACGCTGCGATGTTCAGCGCCGGTCCCATGCCGCAGCCACAGGATTGATATCCACTGCCCTTGGCTGCCTCCAGTCCGGCCATTTTCCAGAAGCGCAACTCGGCCGCGTGGGTGCCGCTCTTGTCGCCGCGCGAAATGAAAGCGGCGTTGACTGAAGCCAACTTCTTCAGCGCCAGCACGACGTCCTTACCGTGAATTTGCGCCGGATCGGAGACCGGACCCACCAGCACGAAATCGTTGTACATCACGGGCCAGCGCTTCAGGCTGAAACCCTCGGCCACGAACTGCTCTTCTGCCGCCTGATCGTGCACAAACAGCACGTCGGCGTCGCCGCGCCGTGCCATGTCGATGGCTTGTCCGGTGCCCAAGGCCACCACTTTGATCTCGATGCCGCTGGCCTTCTTGAACTCGGGCAGAAGATAGGGAAACAGGCCCGACTGCTCGGTCGAAGTGGTCGACGCCATCACAATGCTTTGTGCCGTCGCGGCAGCGCCGGCAAACAAGGCGACGGCAGTCAGCACCCAGGGTGCCAGGCGTGAAGGGTTCATGGACCGGCGTGATTTCAAGTGAGTTCTCCTTTGACAAAAAGTTGGGCTGCGGGCGACAGCTGTTGCAGCCGCACGCCATCGAAAAATTCTTGCACCGGCAGGTCGGCCAGCACCCGACCCTGCTCCAGGTAAATGACGCGGCTCGCCAGGCGCTTGACCTGACCAAGGTTGTGGCTGGCGAAGACCAGCGTCATGGGTTCGGTACCGGTGCCATTGGCAAATTCGGCCATCAAGGCTTCCACCTCGCGCTTGGCGTGCGGGTCCAGGCTGGCCGTGGGTTCATCCAGCAGCAATACCTGCGGCTGCAGCGCCCAGGCCCGCGCCAGCGCCAGTCGCTGCTGCTGCCCACCCGAGAGGCGTCGCGCCTGACGCTGCGCCTGTTCTGCCAGACCCACGCGCTGCAACGCCAGCAACGCCTGCTGGCGCGCCTGACGCCAGCGCTGCCCCTGCAGCCACAGGCCCAGCGCGATGTTGTTCTGAGCACTGCTGCGCAACATGTGGGGGCGCTGAAACAGCATCGCCTGGCGCAGCGCCGGCCGCGTCGTCATCGCGCCGCGGCTGGGCTGCACCAGGCCGTGCAGCACGCGCAACAGCGTGCTCTTGCCGCAACCGTTGGCGCCGACCAGGGCCACGCATTCGCCCGCCGCCAACGTGAGCGTGACATCCGACAAAGCGCGCACGCCACCACCACGGCTGCCGGCATGAAAGTGCACGTCGATCGCGTGCAGCGTGGCCAAGGGTTGGAGGCTCATGCCGCCAGCAACGGTGTGGCCGCACCGCCCTCGAAGTGCAGGTGCCAGCGCCGCAGCAGCGAGATGCCGACATGGAGTGCCAACACCACCGACAAAAGAATCAGGCCCAACGCCAGCGCCAGAGGCAAATCCCCCTTGCTGGTTTCGAGCGCAATGGCCGTGGTCATGACACGCGTGAAACCGTCGATGTTGCCACCCACGATCATCACCGCACCCACTTCGGAAATGGCTCGACCAAAGGCTGCCAGCAGCACCGTGAGCAGGGCGTAGCGCTCGTCCCAGGCCAGCAGCAGGCTGCGCAGCAAGGCTCCCGCGCCCAGGGACTGCAACTGTTCACCGTGCTCGCGTTCGGCATCGTCCACAACCTGCCGCGTCAGTGCCGTCACCACCGGCAGCACCAGCACCGCCTGTGCCAGCACCATGGCCTTGAAGCTGAACAACCAACCCAGAAAACCCAAAGGGCCTGAGTGCGACAGCAGCAGATACACCAGCAACCCCACCACCACCGAGGGCAGAGCCAGCATCGTGTTGAGCAGCATCAGCACGGCGCCGCGGGCCCGAAACCTGGCCACACCCAACCATGCACCGAGCACCAAACCCAAGCCGCAGGCCAGAGCACAAGCCACGCTGCTGACCGCCAGCGAGCGGCCCACGATCGACAACAGCATCGGGTCCAGCGATGCAATCAGGGCCAGTGCGGTGCTGGCGCTGCCGGAAAAGGAATTCATGCGCCGATGTTAGCGGGCTCAGGTCCTTCCTCGACTCGGGACTAGCGAGCTATGCAATGACTTGCATACCCCGTATTGTCCTTCGGCGCTGCGGGGAAGGCGTCGCTTTAAGGCACACTTGGCACGTGCAAAAGATCGAACTTTCCTATTCCCTGGCGGGCCAGCGTGGTGCGGATGCGCTCATCCGAAACCCCTTGATGGACCTGCTGCACGCGGTGCGCGCGCAGGGCTCGATCTCGGCGGCGGCCAAGGCGCTGCAGTTTTCCTACCGCCATGTCTGGGGCGAGCTGCGGCGCTGGGAGCAATTGCTGGGGCACTCGCTGATCGTGTGGGACAAGGGGCAGGCCGCGCGCCTGAGCGAATTTGGCGACAAACTGTTGTGGGCCGAACGCCAGGCGCAGGCACGGCTGAGCCCGCAAATCGAAGCGCTGCAGGCCGACCTGGAGCGCGCCTTTGCCGTGGCGTTTGACGACAGCGCCCATGTGCTGACGTTCTACGCCAGCCACGACGACGCCCTGGTGGCGCTGCGCGAGCACGCGCAAGCCCTGGGACGCCTGCATCTGGACATCCGCATGACCGGCAGCGTGGACGCGATCCGCGCACTGAACGAAGGGCGCTGCCTGATGGCGGGTTTTCACACACCCGAACAGCCGCGATCGGGCTCGCTTGCAGAGCGCACCTATAAGCCGCTGCTCAAGCCCGGTCTGCACAAGATCATCGGGTTTGCGCGCCGCAGCCAGGGGCTGATGGTGGCCCGCGGCAACCCGCTGGCGCTGGGTTCGCTGCAGGACGTCGTGCGCCAGCAGGCCCGGTTTGCCAGCCGTGCCCTGGGCACGGGCACACGGGTGTTGCTGGACGAGTTGCTGGCACAGCACGGGATTGCACCGACTCAACTCAAGGGTTACGACAGCAACGAACCCTCGCACGCGGCGGTGGCGCAGGCGGTGGCCTCGGGCCAGGCCGACGCCGGCCTGGGCATCGCAGCCGCTGCGCAGGCGCGGGGCCTGGACTTTGTACCGCTGCTGCAGGAGCGCTACCACCTGGTGTGCCTGAAGTCGGCGCTGGAACAACCCGCCGTGCAAGCCCTGCGCGACTTGCTGCACAGCGCGCCCTGGCAACAACAACTCAGTCAGATCGCAGGCTATGCGCCCACGCAATGCGGCGACGTGCTGTCCATGCGGCAACTGCTGCCATGGTGGGATTTCCGCAAACCCAAGGCGTGATGCGGCACGAGTCGGGCCTCAGCTCCACAGGTCCAGCGGCGGGTCATTCACGATCGCACGCAGCAGGTCCGAGCGCGAAACAAAGCCCGTGATCGCCCCGTTCGCCTCCACCACCGGCAAGCCAGGCAGGCCGGTGTCGAGCAATACGCGCGCAACGTGGCGCAGGTCGGTGTCGGACTGCACGCTGGGCACTGGCGTGCACATGGCGTCGGCCACCGACTGTGCCAGCCACGCCTGCCACGCCAAGGGATGGGTATTGGGCGTGGGCAGGTGCTCGGTGCGCAGCAAATCAGCGCGCAGCAACATTCCCACCAGCATACCCTTGGCGTCCACCACCGGCGCCTGCCCGATACCCTGCTCGGACAAAAATTGCCAGCCTTGCAGCACTGTTGCCGCCAAGCTCAGCGTCCACACTTTGCGACTCATCACGTCCGCCACCCGATTCAAGGCTCGGCGCTGGCTGTCACTCTCCTGCACCTGGGCATAGGCCGCAACGGGGTTGTGCGCCTGCGCCTCCAGGCCCGCTGCGACGCGGCGCAGGTCGTCCCCGGTGTCGCTGGACGACGGATCCTGCCCAATGCGTGCCACGGCGCGCGTACGCGTCAACCGGTTGATGCCTCCGACTTGGCGCATCTGGTCCATCGGTCCGTTGAACAGTCGCCCCATCACCCCATAAACAGAAAACATTGGCCGGCCTCCTGGCTTGCACGCGCAGGCCTTCACTCCACTATACGCGGCGGGCCCCGGGGACAAAGCGCGCCGCCATGTGTTTTTACATACGCGTTTACCCTAGGAAGAAACCGCCCTCCCCCGGCATTTTCATTGGCGTGAAGCGTTACCCTCAACCGTCACTAATTTTGTCGCGGAGACAACATGCAAGCACTTCTAAAACTGTCCAAGGGCGTGGATTGGCTCAACAGTCTGATCGGAAAATACGTCATCTGGCTGATTCTGGGTTCGACCGTGATCAGCGCGCTGAACGCGATCGTGCGCAAGGTGTTCAATACCAGTTCCAACGCCTATCTGGAAATTCAGTGGTATTTGTTTGCCGCCTCGTTCCTGATCGCCGCCGGCTACACCCTGCTCAACGGCGAACACGTGCGCATCGACGTGCTCGCCAGCAAATTTTCCAAGCGCACGCAGATCTGGCTCGATGTGTTCGGCTTCACGGTGTTCTTGATTCCGTTTTGCTGCACCATCCTGTGGTTCAGCATGCCGTTTGTGATCAAGGGCTACGTCATGGGCGAGATGTCATCCAACGCCGGCGGCCTGATTCGCTGGCCCGTATATGCCATGCTGCCATTGGGCTTTGGCCTGCTGCTGCTGCAAGCGGTGTCCGAATTGATCAAGCGCCTGGCATTTTTGCAGGGCTTGATTGAGGACCCGACGCACAAGAAGGTGGACAAGACGGCCGAGGAAGAACTGGCCGAGGCGATTGTGCAACTGGCCGAAGAAAAAGCCGCCAAAGCCAAGACGGCTTGATCTATCTGGAGCAACTCATGGAATTCATTCTTGCCAACTACGCGCCCCTCATGTTTGCGGGGCTGATCGTCTTCTTGTTGATGGGCTTTCCAGTGGCGTTCAGCCTGGGCGCCTGCGGCCTGTTCTTCGGTTTCGTCGGCGTGGAGCTTGGCCTGCTGCCCGAAGCCCTGTTGCAGGCTTTGCCGTTGCGCATGTTCGGCATCATGCAAAACGACACGCTGCTGGCGATACCGTTCTTCACGCTCATGGGCTTGATTCTGGAACGCAGCGGCATGGCCGAAGACCTGCTCGAAACCATAGGCCAGCTCTTTGGACCCCTGCGCGGCGGCCTGGCGCTGGCCGTCATTTTTGTCGGCGCCCTGCTGGCCGCCACCACCGGCGTCGTGGCAGCGTCGGTGATCTCCATGGGCCTGATCTCGCTTCCCATCATGCTGCGCTACGGCTATGACCGGCGCCTGGCCGCGGGTGTGATTGCGGCCTCGGGCACGCTGGCGCAGATCATCCCACCCTCGCTGGTGCTCATCATCCTGGCCGATCAACTGGGCCGCAGCGTGGGCGACATGTACAAGGGCGCCTTCATCCCCGGCTTTGTGCTCACCGCCTTCTATGCCGGCTACGTCATTCTGCTGGCCTTCATCAAACCGGCCTGGGTTCCGGCCCTGCCCCTGGAGGCGCGCACCTTTCGCGAGCCCAGCGGCAAGAGCGGCGGCACCTCGCTGCTGCTGCTGACGGCGCTCAGCGCCGGTTTGGCGATCTACTTTGGCAAGCACTACGCGCAGGTGGTGAGCTGGTGGAGCGGCACCCTCGTGGACACCGTCGCCACGGACGAGACCATCGTCGTCTCCATGTGCCTGGGCGTGATGCTGGCCTTCGTGATTGCGTCTCTGAACAAGCTCACCCACTTGGGGCTGCTGTCCAAGATGGCCGAACGCGTGACCTTTGTGCTGATCCCGCCGCTGCTGCTGATCTTCCTGGTGCTGGGCACCATCTTCCTGGGGATTGCCACCCCGACCGAAGGCGGCGCGATGGGCGCACTGGGCGCCATCATCATGGCAGCGGCGCGCGGACGCCTGAGTTTCGCCCTGCTCAAGCAGGCACTGAACAGCACTACCAAGCTGGCCTGTTTTGTGGTGTTCATTCTGGTGGGATCGACCGTCTTCAGTCTGGTGTTCCAGGGCGTGGACGGACAGAAGTGGGTGGAAAGACTGCTCACCGGCCTGCCCGGTGGTCAACTCGGATTCCTGATCGTTGTGAACATCATGATCTTCTTCCTGGCCTTCTTTCTGGACTTCTTCGAACTCTCGTTCATCGTGGTGCCGCTGATCGGTCCGGTAGCGGAAAAGCTGGGCATCGACCTGATCTGGTTTGGCGTGCTGCTGGGCGTGAACATGCAAACTTCGTTCATGCATCCGCCCTTCGGTTTCGCGCTGTTCTATCTGCGCAGTGTGGCTCCGATCAAGGCCTACACCGATCGCGTTTCCAAGAAGCAGATCGAACCCGTCACCACAATGCAGATCTATTGGGGTGCCGTGCCCTTTGTGCTGATCCAGATCGTGATGGTGGGACTCATCATCGCCTTCCCCGGCATTGTCTCCAGCGGCTTGGACAAGGAGGTGAAGATCGACCTGAACAAGGTGGAGCTGCAGATCGAGGCCAATCCGCCGGAGCAGCAGGAGGCGCCGGTGCCCACACTCGGCGCATCGGACGCCCCCGCCGCGCCGGCCACGAGTGCGGACATCGATCCGATGAAGGCGATGGAAGATTCTATGGCCAAGGACAAGAAGTAGAACCGCTCAGGTCACCTATCGACAAGGAGTCGTATGAAAAGATTCATGCACTCAGAGCCTCCAAGATCGAACCGGCACTTGCAGCACTGAAGTGTCAGGTTTGGGCTGATGCCCGGCGCATGGTATTTTCCGGTACCGGCGAAGCTGCAGTTTCAGTCGCCCGTACTGGGCTCTGAATCTCATCAGCGCTTCTGACCCCTTCTTCTCCGGGTCCAATCCTTGGCTTGGAAATTCGCAGGCTCAAGGCCACGGGTGCGCGGCGCTAAAAGGCGATGACCGCGTGTCGGTCCTGCTGGTGCTTGACGCTCCGTCCACATTACCAAATTTTCCAACCGCACAAAGTGCCACCGCAGGCTTCCTAGCTCCACACACAAATCCCTAACTGAGTGGGCGGGCCGCTATCAGATTCTGGCGGACTCGTACAGATGGACATGTTCGTCTACTTCTTTGATGACCTCAGGTGTTTTTCGGCACTGATTCAGGCTTACACCTGATGTTACGCGAGCCCGGAAAGCAGTATATTGGGCTGTGAGATCCGGCTCATTGACTTGATGAAACCTTTAGCGAGACACGAGGTGGAAGATAAAAGTGTGAGTCGTGCACTGTCTCTGCGCTATGTCGTAGCGCTGTCGTTGATCGCCATGCTTTCCATAGCTGCGTGGTTTAGCCTGACCCTTGTGGTCTCCAAACAGGAAAATACGGCAGCCCTTGTCAACGTTAGCGGCAGGCAACGTATGCTGACTCAGCATGTTGCACTGCTCTCTGTCCAGTTGGTGCATGCATCCCCATCAGATCGCGCAGCCATCCGTGAATATCTACGCAATTCAATCGAGTTAATGGAGCGATCACACCATGCGCTGATTCATGGGGATAGGAGCATGGGACTGCCTCGCACCCTGTCTGCCGCTGCACGAGCTGCGTACTTTGATGGAACTGCTGCGCTGGACCCTCAGGTTGAAGCCTTTATCCGAATCGTCAAGCAATTTCTAGCGCTCAGCGACGAAGCTTTTGCGTCAAACTATTCGCTGATCCACGAAATAACTGATGTTGCACCGGTCACCTTGACCAAGGCGCTTGATCAAATGGTGAAGGAATACGAAATCGAAGGTGACCAAGCGGTCATCTTACTAAAAACTGCCGAGACAGTGTTCCTTGTGGCCACACTGTTTCTGCTGGCTCTGGAGGCTCTGCTAATTTTTCGTCCGTTTGTCAGATATGTCCGAAATACGATCGAAGATTTGAACTCAATCACAGCGCAATTGCAATGTCAACAAGGGCAGCTTGAGTTGATGGTCAGACAGCGCACCGGAGAGCTTGAGCAAAAAAATGAAACATTGTCCAACCGAGAAGAGGCACTTCGGGTTGCATTCCAATATTCGCGCAGCTTGATCGAAGCCAGTCTTGACCCTTTGGTGACAATCAGCCTGGAGGGAAAGATCACTGACGCAAACCACGCCACTGAGCAGGTCACGGGATTGGAGCGGGCGGATCTGATCGGCAGCGACTTCGCCGACTACTTCACCGACCCGGCACAGGCACGCGATGGATACCAACTCGCGTTTGCCAAGGGCTTCGTCACCGACTATCCGCTGGCTATCCGCCATACCAACGGTAGGATCACCGAAGTGCTCTACAACGCGAGTGTTTACCGTGACGATGCGGGCAAGGTACAGGGGGTGTTTGCCGCGGCGCGCGATGTGACCGAACGTAAGAAGGCAGAGGCGTCGATTCAGGCGTCGAGTGTCTTCACCTATGCCCGCGAGGGCATCATGATCACCCACGCCAACGGCACCATACTCAACGTCAACGATGCCTTCACGCGCATCACCGGTTATAGCCGAGAGGAAGTTCTTGGGAAGAACCCGCGTCTGCTGAGTTCAGGGCGCCAGGACAGGGAGTTTTACGCCGCGATGTGGGCAGACATGACGCAGAAAGGCCACTGGTACGGAGACGTCTGGAACCGACGCAAAAATGGCGAATTGTATGTTGAGGCGCTAACTATCACTGCAGTGCGCGGCGTCGATGGCGCAACCGAGCACTTTGTCGCCCTGTTCACCGACATCACCGCCATCAGAGAACACCAAAGCCAACTGGAGCACATGGCGCACTTTGATGCACTGACCAATCTGCCCAACCGCCTATTGCTGTCGGATCGGCTGCGCCAGGGTTTGGTCCAGGCCGAGCGTCGCGGACGCACGTTGGCGGTCATATATCTGGACCTTGACGGTTTCAAGGCTATTAATGATCTACATGGGCACGAAGCGGGTGATCAATTGTTGATTACCCTGGCCGACCGTATGAAACAGAGCTTGCGCGAAGGCGACACAGTGGCCCGACTGGGCGGCGACGAGTTTGTGGCCATCATGGGGGACCTTGCTGATGTGGAAGCGTGTGTCCCCATGCTAAACCGCCTGCTAGCCAATGCGGCGCGGCCGGTGTTAGTCGGTAAGCTGAACCTGCAGGTTTCCGCCAGCATCGGAGTGACTTTTTACCCACAGGAACTGGACATTGATGCCGACCAACTTTTGCGCCAGGCCGACCAGGCCATGTACCAAGCCAAGGTGGCGGGAAAAGGGCGTTACCACGTGTTCGATGCCCAGCAAGACAGCAGCATTCGCGTCCACCACGAAAGCCTGGAGCGAATTCGACAGGCCTTGAGAGATGGTGAATTTGTCCTGTACTACCAGCCCAAGGTGAATATGCGAACTGGCAGGGTCATCGGTGCAGAGGCTTTGATCCGCTGGCAACATCCGGAGCGTGGACTGCTTGCGCCAGCGCTGTTTCTATCGGTGATTGAAGATCACCCGCTGGCAGTGGCTGTTGGCGAGTGGGTAATCGGCACAGCCCTGACTCAGATCGAGGCCTGGCGCACGGCAGGGCTGGACATTCCGGTCAGCGTCAACATAGGCGCTCGTCAGTTGCAGCAAGCCGACTTTGTGGAGCGACTGCGCGCGACTCTGGCAGCGCATCCAGACGTGAATCCATCCCACCTTGAGTTGGAAATTTTGGAAACCACGGCGCTCGAAGACATCACTCAAATCTCCCAGCTGATCGAGTCATGTGCCGGACTCGGTGTGGGCTTTGCGCTGGACGACTTTGGCACCGGCTACTCGTCGCTCACGTACCTGAGGCGGCTTCAAGTCACGATGATCAAGATCGACCAGAGTTTTGTGCGCGACATGATCGACGACCCCGATGACTTGGCCATATTGCAGGGAGTGATTGGATTGGCAGTTGCCTTCAAACGTCAGGTGATCGCGGAGGGCGTAGAGACCCTGGAGCACGGCAGCGTGTTACTGAAGTTGGGCTGTGATCTGGCCCAAGGCTTCGGCATAGCGCGCCCCATGCCCGCGAGCGAGATGCCGGGCTGGGCCAAGGCATGGAAGCCGGAACCGGCTTGGAACCTGTAGCCGTGAATCAGCAACGATGCATAGTCCAGTCTTGGCCCTGCGATACAGCGCAGCTTAAACTTGACTCCAAAAAGTGCTCGGCTGGGTCAGTGCGGGAACATCACAGCATTGGCTGGACGTCGTCATCCGACTTTGCGGATTTTCCTATGCGCCTGATGAGTTCCTTGAATGCCGCTGGCTCAACATCCCTGTGAAGCAAAGCATTGTTTATGGAATCGGCCATGGGATAGAATCCTCCCAATTCCATGGGACCCGTGGACGAACAAATTGGCACCTTCGGGTATAGGACTATGAAAATCCGTATCCTGATTGCCGATGATCATAAAATGATCCGGGAACTGCTGTTCCACGTACTGCAGTCCCAATCCGACTGGGAGGTTGTAGCCCAGACCGGCGACGGCCTGGAGGTTGTGCCCCTGATTCAGGCCACAGCGCCACACGTTGTCTTCATGGACATTAGCATGCCTGGTTTGAATGGCATCGAACTCACCCGTAGCCTCAGGCAGCAATACCCACAGATCAAGGTGATTGCCTTGTCCGCCTACGACGACCAACGCCATGTACTGGACATGCTCGACGCTGGTGCCAGCGGCTATGTTACCAAGCGCGAAGCCAGCACCGAAGTGATCCATGCCGTGCGCGCGGTGCTACGCGGTCGCACCTACCTGTGTCCCGAAGTGACGGGTGTGGTCACCGAAACTATGCTTAGCCACACTGGCCGTGCGCGCTCTTCATCGGTGCTGGGCGAGCGCGAACGCCAGGTGCTCAGATTAGTGGCCACGGGACAAACTTCGAGCCAGATTGCCCAACAATTGCTGATTGCCACCTCCACGGTAGAGGTGCATCGGCGCAATATCATGCGCAAACTCGATCGCCACAGTGTGGCCGAGTTGGTGCGCTACGTGATGAACAACGAACGTTCCGATCACGACGCTTGGTCTAACTGACCCCTTTCATCTTTTCTTGATAAACGCCGGTTGCACTACCGGTTTTCCGGTAGTTGCAGTACCGGCTTCAGAGGATGGTGCTTGCCAAGAAGCACCTAAAGTGCTGTCCATGTTCGCTTGATTTAGTGCATCTCAGTCGGCACAGCGACAGCAGGGACTGCACCATACCCTCGAAGGAAATCCTGATGAATCTTGGATAAAGCAACTTCTTTTCTGGAAATTTCCGGAATCTGTTTTTGGGCCGTTATGAATACGCACTGTCTCAGACCAGGCCAATATCCCTGGATTTAACTTCGGCAAACACGCGTTCCAGATCAGTTTGCGAGAGGCCGTACATCCGGGCAAAGAGGCCGGCCATGGTTTCGCGGTATTCATTGAGGACGGGATAGTCGCGGTTTTGAAACAGGGTCTTTTGAGCCACCTGCACCTGTTCTCCGGTGACTTTGCCGCCAGCGGCGCCAAGGGTACCGCCCAGCACCCAGTACACGGTGCCGTGTCCGTGGTCAGTGCCACGCGTTCCGTTTTCGCGCAAGGTACGCCCGAACTCTGATATGACCATCACCACCGTTTGCTTCCATACCGGCCCCATCTCCTGCGCGAAACCGGCCAAGCCCCGCCCCAAGTCGGCCAGGTTGTTGGCCAAAGAGCCCTGGGCGCTCCCCTCGTTGATATGCGTATCCCATCCGCCAATGTCGACAAAGCCGATTTGGTAGCGATCACGCATCAGACGGGCAATGCGGCGCGCTTCCAGTTCGAAGCCCTTGGCGGAAATGGCGCCGCGGTTGGCCATCTGCATTTCCTGGTCGAATTCGCGGGCCACCTCCTGACGCAGATCCAAGCCTTCTCGAACGGCGCCTTCCAGTGCATGGCCCTTGTACATGGCGGCCAGAACGCTGGACTGGCGCGCATCAAAGGCGGGCTTACCGACTCCCTTGAGCGAAATATTTGCTACGCCAATCTCACCCTTAAATATGGTTGGAAGTGCGTCAGTGAAGGAAATGGGCGTGCCCCCTAGCACTTGGGCCAGTCGGTACATAAAGCCGGAATTGATCACTCCCTGGGTCTGGGCACTCAGACCCGCTTCGATGCTGTCTTGCGTTTCAAAGTGACTGCGCGTGGTGTCGTTGCTACCGGAAAACGGAATGAAACAAGCCTCGTTGTTGGCAAACAGCGGGCCCACGCTTTCGCGCAGGGCGGGGTGAAGCCCCCAGTCCGCGTCCAGACGAATCGCCGCGTTGGCATTTTGCATATCGGGTTTGGACACCGCGATGGTTGGGCGTGATTCGTAATAAAAACTGCTGGACGTGGGTATCAGCAGGTTGGCAGCGTCATACCCGCCGCGCAGAAAGACCAGCAGAAAGCGCGGTTGGTTGATGCCGGCCGCAAACAGCCGAATGCCCGGTGTCAGCAGCGGGGCAAGAAGACTGGCTCGTAGAAGATGGCGTCTTTGCATGGCTTGAAGCGGGTGTGCCCGTCCTCATGAAGTGTTTCAGTGGTACATGAATTCCGGTGAGCCCAGGAAATAGGCATTCCATTCCCATTGGGTCGCAGCGCTGGCCAATCCCTCGCGCGTGCGCTTGGACAGGGTAGGTTCGATCGCCTCGTAGTACAAGCGACTGCTCAATTGGGGAAAGCCTGTGACTTGAGCAGGACTGCCGTCATCTGGATCAAACAACCCGGCATTGCCACTTCCAATCCATTTAGCAATCTCGAACCTTTTGCTCATCTGGCCGCTGCTGTCCCAATCGGCCTCACGTAGGCCATAGCCGTCGGGGGTGAGATGGCCGTAAAACCCTTCACCCAGCGCATTGAGCATGTTGTTGGCAGGTTTAAGGTTGGCAAACGTCTTGCCCTCTTGGGTTCGCGCGTCGTAGGCAAGACGCAAGGACGAGGCCACGTAGTGCATGGGATCTTTGAACTTGTGGCCCAGACTGGCATGGAATTCCTTGGAATTGAACATCACCCGCAACACGGCAGGAATATCGCCACCCGTCCGTGAGAACGCCTTGGCCATCTGTTCAACCAGCGCCGTGGACGGCTCATCTGCTACGAAATAGGTCGCAACCTTCTTGCAAATGAAAAGGGCCGTTGCCGGGTTCTTCATGATGACATCGAGAGCGTTGTCAATTTCGCCCAACCCTGTGCCGTCAATTGCCACACCCAGAAGGGTCTTAACTCCAAAATCGTGGCGGGCAGGATTAAATTCAAAAGCACCATCGGTTACCACGACGGCCGTCAGTGCGGTGCCCTTCGGTCGCGGCGGCTGGAAATTGGAAACTACGCCTACGCCCGTCAGAATGCGCGCCATCTCCTGAACATCCTTCTGGGTGTAGCCGCCATTGACGCCCATGGTGTGCAGTTCCAGTAGTTCGCGTGCATAGTTTTCGTTGATCTTATTCACTGAACTCTGGGCGTTGTCCAAGTAGACGAGCATAGCGGGATGACGCAAGGTGGCGCTCACGAGGTCGCGGAAATTGCCCAAAGCGTTGGCACGGATGGCATTTTCTTCATAGTCGGCCACCGTCCAGCGAAGGTTTCCCTTATAACGAAAAACACTGAAATGGTTGAGCCAGAACCAGGTCATCTGTTCCCTTAGCTGGGAACTCGAATAAACTGCCCGCAGCAAATGTCGCTTGGCCGCCTCCAAGGCCACGCGGTCCTGCGCAGCGTTGAGTGCCTGGCGAGCCTTGCTTTTGTCTTCACCATCAGGCATGGCGTTGATGCGCCGGTTTTCCGTATCTGCATCAACCAGGAGTTGGTAGGCTGAGCGCGAGCTAATGGACAAAGCCGCGATGGCCCGCTGCGCAGAAAGCGGCAGAGCGTCATCCACAGACCTGAGTTGTGCCTCCAAGTAGGCCTTTCGTCCCATGCTGCGGTAATCATTCAGGGTCAGGCTATCTATGCCGTAGGTGATGCGGTTCAGCCACTGAATATCGTCTGCCGCCAGGGTCGGCTGTGCCGCGTAGGACCAGTGGCCAGTCACAAGTAGCGCGCCGGGAAACACCCAGTACGTGATCAACAGCACCGCGATCTTGCAGATATTCATTTCGTTCACTCCCAATCTGGTCTTGCTGTCTAACTTGAAACCGTCCGCTACCGGTGCCAGCACGTGCTGCCTTAGCTGCCACCATTTTGGCGCGTCGGCCGCGGTCAACCCCACAGCCCCAGGATTCAAGCCAGATGCCGGGTACAGTGTAGTGTTACCCCGTCTAATGGACGGCTACAAGATTGAGCTGATCCAACGATAGTTTTCATTTCCAAAGAAGGTTTCATATGCAAGGCTTTTTCTCTGCACGGGCACTGCGTCCATTGGGCACGATCCTCGCCCTGTGCAGTTTGCTGCTGGCCGGCATGGCGCAGGCCCAGAACGGAACCGTGCGCCTGATCGTGGAGTTTGCGCCAGGCGGCGGGCAGATTGCGGCACAACTGCTCAAGAGCGCGGCGCCCGACGGCAACACCTTCTTCCTGTGGCACGACCACACGATTTCGATCCTGCCGGTGGTGGTGAAGAATCCGGACTTCGATCCGGGCAAGGACTTCGTGGCCGTCTTGGGCCGCGCACGCGAGCCCGGCTTGCCCGATCTGGCCCTGCCCGATGTGCGCGAGCGTTTGGAGGCCATGGGTTTGAGCATGGGCTACACCACCGGCGCCCAGCTTGCCGTGCGCGAGCGAGCCTACACCCAGACCTGGACGCGCATCATCAAGACCAGCGGCTTGCAGGCGTAATAAATGGTGCGCACCCTGCTCACTGCGCGTCAAGTTCTCGCATTTGCAATCTTTTGCACTGCGGTGCTGGGCGCGAATGCGCAAAGCGCCCTGCCCGACAGCGTGCGGGCCGCACTGGCGCAGGCGCAGTTGCCAGAGTCGTCTCTTGCTGTCCTGGTTCTGCCCCTGTCGGGTACCAGCGCGCGCCTGAGCCACGGAGCCGACCAGGCGCTGGCACCGGCCTCGACCATGAAGCTGCTGACCACGGTGATTGCGCTGGAAGAACTGGGCCCCACGTTTCGCTGGCGCACGCAGTTGCTGGCGCAGCGCAGCGCACAGGGAGCGACGCTGCACGGGCCCCTGTACCTGCGCGGCGGCGGCGACCCGAACCTGACATGGCAAGGCCTGCAACTCATGCTGCGCGCCTTGCGCGCCCAGGGCGTGCGTCAGCTGCGTGGTGACATCGTGCTGGACCGCAGTTACTTCGCGCCCGAGCGTCCCGATCTGGGTGCACCGCAGTTCGACGAGTCGCCCGACGCCTACTACAACGTCATTCCAGACGCACTGCTGCTGAGCAGCAACTTGCTCGACCTGGACTTGCGCTCGGATGCGCACCTGCTCACGCCGACGCTGCGCACGCCGCTGGCGGACGTGCAGTTGCACAGTCGGCAAACCCTGATCGACGCCGACTGCAAGAGCTGGGACGAGGGCTGGCTCATGCCCGAACTGCGCCAGGACAAACGCGGCACGGTTCACATCACCTTGCTCGGGACTTTCCCCAAGAACTGTTCGGCCAGCACCAGCAGCAACCTGCTGGTGCGCAACCTGTTCATAGAACGCGCCTTGCGCGCCCTGTGGCGCGAGCTCGGCGGCAGCTGGGTCGGACAGGTTCGCGACGGCGTCGCGCCGGTGGACGCGAAGATATTGGTTGAGAAGATTTCGGACACCTTGGCCGACACTGTGAAGCGGGTCAACAAAAAAAGCGACAACGCCATGGCGCGCGCGCTCTTCCTCACACTGGGCGCCGAATACGCCGCCAAGGGCGGCTATGCGAATCACCTCGATGCGGCCCAGGGCCGCATCCGGGATTGGTTGGCGCGCCACGGCATCGACGCCGCCGCACTGGTGCTGGAGAACGGTTCAGGACTGTCGCGCTCGGAGCGCATCACGCCGCGCCAACTGGCCCAGGTGTTGCAGGCCAGCGTCTCCGGTCTATGGTCGCCCGAACTGGCCACCAGCTTGCCGATCGCTGCGCTGGACGGCAGCATGCGCCGTCGCCTCAAGGACACACCGGCGGCGTTGCGTGCGCGCATCAAAACTGGCACCCTGCGCGACGCTACGGCCGTGGCGGGCTACGTGATGGATACCAGCGGCACAAGCTGGATTGTGGTGGGAATCGTCAACAGCCCCGACGCAAAAAGAGGCCGCGCTGCGCTCGATGCGCTGATTGTCTGGGCGGCCGAGGTGCCCACGACGGTTCAAACGCTGCCGTAAATCAGCGCCATACGGTATTCTTGGGCGCTGAGTGCTTTTGCAAACCCTGAACTGGAAGATGACCATGATCCTTGAACTCGCCGACATCCGCATTCACCCTGGCCAGCAGGCCGCCTTTGACGAAGCCATTCAGCGCGGCCTGAACACCGTCATTTGCCGGGCCACGGGCTTTCGCGGCTTCAAGGTGAACAAAGGCATCGAGTCGCCCGAGCGCTACGTGTTGACGATCTTCTGGGACACGCTGGAAGACCACACCGTTGCCTTTCGCCAGTCCGAATTATTCAGCCAATGGCGCGCCATTGTCGGCCCCTTTTTCGCGTCGCCGCCGGTGGTGGAACATTTCGATCTGCTGGCGCGTTCGGTCTCGGAGAAGGGGTGATGCCCTTTTACTCTTCACGCCTGCGCACGGCAGCAGTGCTGGCAACCGCGCTGCTGCTTTCTTCCTGGTCGACGGCGCAAACCACCTGGCCCACGCGGCCGTTGCGCCTGATCGTTGGCTTCCCCGCCGGCAGCACACCCGACATCTCGGCCCGCGCCTTGGCCGAAGCCCTTGCCAAAACCCTGGGCCAGGCGGTGTACGTCGAGAACAAACCCGGTGCCTCGGGCAACATCGCAGCAGATCAGGTGGCCAAGGCCAGGGACGACCACACGCTGGGAGTTGTGATCAACGGCAACCTGACATCAGCCAAGATGCTATACCCCAAGCTGCCTTACGACCCGGCCAAGGATTTCAGCCTGATTTCACTGCTCACCACCGCCCCGCTGGTGCTGGTGGCGCCACCGAATCTTCCAGGCGGTGCGGAATTTATTGCTGCAGCACGCGCTGCCGGCAGCCGCTGGAACTACGGCTCGGTCGGCCTGGGCTCGGTCGGGCATCTGGGCATGGAGTTGCTGCAATCCAAGGTGGGCAAGATGAGCGCGGTGCACGTCCCCTACCCGGGCAACCCGCAAATCGTCAACGGCATTTTGAGTGGCCAAGTGCAGATGGCATTGGTGCCGCCCGGCATCGCCATGCCGCTGGTGCATGCGGGCAAGCTGCGCGCCATCGGCTTGAGCGGTGGGCGCAGCACCCTGGTGCCGGATGTGGCGCCTTTATCGGAGGCGGGCGTGCACGACTTCAAGCTGGAGGTGTGGACCGCGCTGGTCGGTCCCGCCCAGCTGTCCAAGGCGGCACAGAAGCGCCTGAGCGTCGCAGTACCGCAGGCGATGCACGACCCTCAAACCCGTCAGATTCTGTTCAACCAGGGTTGGAGCGCGATTGGCACCTCGCCGGAGGGACTGCGCAGCCGCATCCTGGAAGAAACCGCGCTGCTTGGCGGCATCATCGCCACGCAGGGTATCAAGCTGGAATAATTCACCCGCTTCACGCTCAGCCACCTGAATTCAAACACAAGGAACTTCCATGTCCAGCTCCGAATCTTTCGTCATCCCGGCTTGGCCCATCACCCGTGTACCGGTCGTAGGCCACAGCGCCGACTTTCCGGTACACCGCATCTACTGCGTCGGCCGCAACTACGAGGACCACGCCAAGGAGATGGGATTCACCGGGCGCGAGCCACCGTTCTTCTTCATGAAGCCTGCCGATGCGGCGCTGGTCGTGAACACCGGCGTGACAGCCTCCCTGCCCTACCCCAGCCTGACGCGGAATTTCCACTATGAAATCGAACTGGTGGTGGCCATCGGCAAGGGCGGAAAGAACATCGCCGCGGCCGATGCGCAGCAACACATTTACGGTTACGCCGTGGGCCTGGACATGACGCGGCGCGATCTTCAGGGCGAGATGAAGAAGCAGGGCCGACCCTGGTGCATCGGTAAAGGCTTCGACTTTTCCGCTCCGATCGCGCCCATCACGCCGGCAGCGCAGGCCGGGGACGTGGAACACGCCGAAATCTACCTTCAGGTCAACGGCCAGGACCGTCAGCGCGGCAACGTGTCGCAACTGATCTGGAACATCGCGGAAACGATAGAACAACTGTCGGCCGCTTGGGAATTGCAGCCAGGTGACCTGATTTATACCGGTACCCCCGCGGGCGTGGGCCCGGTGGTGGTGGGCGACTTGATGCAGGGCGGCATTGCCGGTTTGACGCCACTCCAATTGCGCGTGGTCTGATCGATGCTGAGTTTGCCCATCAAGCACTGCAAGAACTGCGGCACGGCAGTGCACTACCGGGTGCCCGACGACGGCGATACGAAGCCGCGTGCGGTGTGCCCGCAGTGCCTGACCATCCACTACGAAAATCCCTTGAACGTGGTTGGCACCGTTCCCTACCTTGACCAACGCGTGTTGCTGTGCAAGCGCAATATCGAGCCGCGCCGCGGCAAGTGGACGCTGCCCGCGGGTTTCATGGAGCTCAATGAAACACTGGCGCAGGGTGCGGCCCGAGAAACCCTGGAAGAAAGCGGTGCCCAGTTTGAGATGGAGAGTCTGTTCAGCGTCCTGAGTGTGGTGCGCACGGGCCAGGTGCATGTTTTTTACCGCGCCAAACTGCTCAGCGACCAGTTCGACCCGGGACACGAAACGATGGAGGCGCGCTTGTTCACTGAGGCCGACATACCCTGGGATGAGATCGCCTTCACCACCGTGCGCGAAACCCTGCACCGCTATTTTTCAGATCGCTCGCTGGGCCGCTACGCGGTGCATGACATCGACATCGCCTAAATCGAAAGGTTCCAAAATGAACAGGCCGCTTCTTCGCATCGCTATGGCAAGCATCGCGGCGCTCGCCCTACTTGCCATGGCGCCATCGGCTCAGGCTGAACCACCCAGCTACACCTTTTCCCCGGTGAATCAGTACGACATCAACCTCACGGCCAGCTATTGGAATCCCATCATTGCCTATGTGTCCGAGAAAAGTGGCGTCAATCTGAAGCTGAAAATCGGCCGAACTTCGGCCGACACCACCAGCTACGTGCTGGCCAAGGAAGTGGAATTCGTCTTCACCAACCACCTCTTCACGCCCGAACGCGAGCAACTCGGCTGGAAGGTCTTTGGCCGACGCCAGAGTCCGGCCCTGCAGGGGCAGATCGTCGTTCCTGCGGATTCGCCCGTGACCGAACTGAGCCAGCTCAACGGCCAGGAAGTGGCGTTCGCCGGGCCCGAAGCCTTCATCGTCTACAAGGTGCCTTACGCCCACCTCCAGTCCAAGGGCATCAAGGTCAAGGTGGTGTTCGCCGGGAACCAGAACGCGGCCTTCGCGCAGCTCTTCAGCGGCAAGGTGATGGCCTCGGGTGCCAACTCTCAACTGGCGCAAGGCTACGCCCAGCGCGAAGGCAAGAAATTCAGGGTGCTGTGGAGTTCCGAGCCGTTTCAGGACCTGGCGCTGATGGCTTCAGGAAAGGTTCGAGACCGGGATCTGAAGGCCGTGGCTGCAGCCTTTTTTGAAATGTCCAAGGACCCCCGTGGCCGCGAGATCCTCAGTCGCGCATCCAAGGAAGTGGGCTTGAGCGCAGACGCCTACTTCATACCGGCCAGCGCGGCCGACTATGCGTCCTATCGACGCTTTTACCAGAGCGCGCCTGCGGCGTTGAATTGAGGCCGCATGAATCCGCTGCTGCGACTGCTACCCCATTCCCTCGTCAATCGGGTGTTTTCGCTGTACCTGGCGTCGCTGCTGATCTTCGTCGTCTCGGCGCTGGGCCTGTTTTATCGCTACCAGTTCTCGCAGCAAATCGAGGCGGAGCAACTCGACGCCGAACGAATAATGAATGTGGCCGCGCAAAGTGTGGCCGACAGCGCGGTCATCGGTGACTACGACACCATCGCCAAAACCCTGGAACGCGCCATCGCCCGCTCCCACTTTGCCGCAGCACTCTACATCGATACCGCGGGCGGTGTGATCAAGGCCGAGAACCCGCAGCATCCGACGCTCGTGCCGCCCCGCTGGCTGACCGCGGTAGTGCAGGACAAGCTCTTTGAACTGAACCACAACATCGCTGTGGGTGGACGCGACTACGGCGTGCTGCGCCTGAGCTACGCCCCCGAACAAGTGGCCTCCGATCTCTGGAGTCTGGCCCTGCTGGCGCTGGCGCTGTCGCTGCTGGCGCTCGTTGGCGGTGTCGCACTTATCCGGATTCCACTGAAACATTGGCTCGGAAATTTTGATCGCATCAGGATGCATGAAGCCGAGATCCTGTCGGGTTCCATGCGAGTCGACGCCTTGCTTGACCAGGATGCGCCGGCAGAGATCCGACACACCTTTGACATCCTGAGTCGAGCCGCCGAGCGCCTGTCGGCCCAACGCGAGGAGGCGGCCATCACGCTCAACGCCATCACCGATGGCGTCCTGACCCTAGACCGGGACCAACGCGTCATCTACTGTAACCCGGCCGCGGTGCAAATGTTGGGCACGCATGGGCAAAGCGTTCTCGGTCACAACGCGCGCCAACTCCTGCCGATGGTGTTTCGGCCCGATGAGCCATTGTTCGAATGGAAGGAGCGCCAGTTTGCGCTTGCAGGTGAACACGCAAAGACCACCATTCTGGACACTTCGCTCTCCGACCTGCATGCCGGTGATGGAGCAACGGCGGGCCAGGTGCTGACCTTTCGGGACGTGACGAAGCAGCACGCATTGGACCAGCAACTGCGCAGCGAATTGCGCATGCGTCAGCGTGCGTTGGAGTCTCTGCGCGGCGTGCTGGACCGCTTGCGTTCATCCGACGAGGCGCCGTTCGATCCGCTGGCGGCGAACGATCTGGACGCGCTCACGGCCCGCGTCATCGACTTGGTCACGGAACAGGAACGGGGCCGGCGCGACCTGGACAACCAGAAATTTGCGCTGGACCAGCACGCCATCGTCAGCATCACCGATCTGGACGGAACCATCACGTACGCGAACGACCGCTTTTGCCAGATCAGCGGCTACAGTCGCGCCGAACTCCTGGGCGCAAACCACCGCATCGTGAATTCGGGAAAGCACTCCCGCCCGGTTTTTGAAGCGATGTGGCTGGCACTTTCGCAAGGCAAAGTGTGGCACGGCGAGATCTGCAACCGCTCCAAACAGGGCGAGTATTACTGGGTCGACGCGACCATTGCCCCTTTGAAGGGCAAGGACGGACTGCCCCAGCAGTACATCGCGATCCGCACCGACATCACGCAGCGCAAGCGGGTAGAGGCACAGCTCGAAGAGCAATTGCATTTTGTGGAAGTGCTGCTGGAGGCCACGCCCACAGCCATCTACCTCAAGGACCGCAGCGGGCGTTATCTGCGCTTCAACAAGGCGTTCGAGGAACTGTTTGGCATCGAGCGCTCCGAGTGGATCGGCAAGACCGTCTTTGAACTGGTGCCGGGCGCGGGCGCTGCGACCATGCACACCCGTGACCAGGAGTTGCTCAACACCGGTGCCGTACAGACCTATGAAGCGGTCTTTACCAATCGCAAGTCCGGCGCCATGCACGACGGCTTGTATTGGAAGGCTGCACTGACCAATGCCGAGGGCGAAATCACCGGACTCGTCGGAACTATTCTCGACATCACCGAGCGCAAGCTGTTCGAGCAGGCGCTGCGCGATGCCAAGCAGCGCGCCGAGGCCGCGAGTCAGGCCAAAAGCGACTTTCTTGCCAACATGAGCCATGAGATCAGGACGCCCATGAACGGTGTCATCGGCATGACCGACCTGGCGCTGGACACGCCGCTGAACCCGGTACAGCGCGAGTACCTGTCCATCGTCAGGAACTCGGCGCAGACGCTGATGGTGATACTGAACGACATTCTGGATTTTTCCAAGATCGAAGCGGGCAAACTCAACATCGAGGCCATCGAGTTTCCCCTGGCCAGCACCATCACCGAAACGCTGCAGAGCATCGCCGCGCGCGCCAAGAAAAAGGGATTGGCGCTGCAATGTGAACTCCAGCAGGGGCTGCCTGAGCGTGTGCGGGGCGACCCGGTGCGCATACGCCAGGTACTCACCAACCTGTGCGACAACGCCATCAAATTCACGTCCAGTGGCAGCGTGCGTGTCACGGTGGACGCAAGGGTGCTGGCAGCCGATGCGGTGGAGTTGCAGCTGTCGGTGCACGACAGCGGCATCGGCATTCCCGTCGCCAAGCAGCAGGGGATTTTCGATGCCTTTACCCAGGCCGACAGTTCCACCACGCGCGAGTTCGGTGGCACCGGGCTGGGACTGACGATCTGCGCGCGCCTGGTGCAGTTGATGGGCGGACGCATCTGGGTCGAAAGCCAGGCCGGACAGGGCAGCTGCTTTCATTTCACGGTGCACGTGCAGGCGCTGGCCGCGCAAAGGCCGGCACCACCCACGCCGAGTGCGGTGCTGCAGCCACCCGTGCCGGCATCGGCGCAGCGGCTGAAGATCCTGCTGGTCGAGGACCATCCCATCAACCAGAAGCTGGCCCTGACCTTGCTGAAAAAATGGGGGCATGAAGTCACGCTGGCGGTGAACGGCCAGGAGGCGGTGAATCTGTTCGCGAGCGCGGACTGGGATATCGTGCTGATGGATATGCAAATGCCGGTCATGGGTGGACTGGAAGCCACTCGACTGATTCGCACCGCCGAAGTTGCGCCACGGCATACGCCCATCATCGCCATGACGGCCAACGCCATGGAGGTCGACCGCCAGGCCTGTCTGGACGCGGGCATGGATGCGCATCTGTCCAAGCCATTCAACGCCGCCACGCTGCAGGCAATGCTGCAGCGCTTTGCCGCGTTGGGGCCGCTATGATCGGCGCATGAGTCTGTTTACCTCGCTGCGCTATCTTGTGGCGCTGCATGAGCTCAAGCATTTCGGGCGCGCGGCCCAGGCCTGCCACATCACGCAGCCCGCACTGTCCAACGCCATCCGCTCCCTTGAGGAAGAGTTCGGCACGGCCATCGTCAAACGGGGCCGTACTTTCCAGAGCTTCACCCCCGAAGGTGAGCGCATCTTCGAGACGGCACAGCGCGTGCTGCACGAACAGGAACTGCTGCAGCAGGATCTGCATAGCGCGTCGGATCAACCCGTGGGATCGCTCAAACTGGGTGCGGTGCCGTCGGTGATGCCGATCGCGGCGCGCTTTTCCGCGCTGTTGCAGGCGCGCTATCCCGGCCTGTCGCTGGTGTTGCGCTCCATGAGCTCGCCCGACATCGAGGCCGGGCTGGAGAATCTCTCACTCGACATGGCCCTGGGATATACCGACCGACTCAAGTCGCGCGCCTCCAAGATCGCCACCCTGGCACAGTACACGGAACGCTATTTTCTGCTGCGGCGCAGCGCCAAATCCGAGCGCACGGGGCTGCACATGGTTGCGCGGCCTGTGAGCTGGGCTGCGGCGGCGCAGTTGCCACTGTGCCTGTTGACGCCGGAGATGCATAACCGAGCCATCGTGGATGCGGCCTTTATACAGGTCGGAGTGAAGGTCAAACCGGTGATTGAGACCAACTCCATTCTGACCTTGGGCTTGAGCGTGTTGGTAGGCGAGGTCTGCTCCATCCTGCCCGGAGCCCTGGTGGGTGTACTGCAGGGCTATCCTGAGCTCGAAGCCGTGCCCTTGTGCGAGCCCGATGTCCTCACGCCTATTGGCTTCATGTACGCCGTCACAGACCGTCCATCACACGCGCTGCGTGCGGCACTGGAACTGGCGCAGGACGCGACCTGGAGTCAGCATGTCAGGTCCCATACCGGCATGCTGCACGACCGCCTCTAAGCCCACGCCTGGCCCTGCCGATCGGGGTTTACCCAGGTATTTCATACAAAGTGTGAATGAGGCCATTGAAATAAATGAATTGACCTGGCACCGTGCTTTCTCCGACACTCCGTGTCAGCTCACCTTGAGTGGGCGTTCATAAAAGGAGACACGATGTCAGATGATAATTTAGGCGTGCTGGCGAAAGAGCACATTGTGGCCGGCCCCGGTTTCAACCGCTGGCTGGTTCCCCCCGCGGCACTCGCGATTCACCTTTGCATCGGCATGGCCTACGGCTTCTCGGTGTTCTGGCTGCCGTTGTCCAAGGCGCTGGGCATCAAGGAAGCCATCAAGTGCGGCCCTGATGTGGGCTTCTTTGCGCAGCTTTTCACGACCACCTGTGACTGGCAAATTTCCACGCTCGGTTGGATGTACACCCTGTTCTTCGTGCTGCTTGGCACCTCGGCGTCCATCTGGGGCGGCTGGCTGGAGCGCGTCGGCCCACGCAAGGTCGGCGTGATTGCGGCCGTGTGCTGGGGCGGCGGCATGCTGATTTCAGCCTTGGGCGTTTACCTGCACCAGTTCTGGATGATGATCCTTGGCTCCGGCGTCATCGGCGGCGTGGGTCTGGGACTGGGCTACATCTCGCCCGTGTCCACTTTGATCAAGTGGTTCCCCGATCACCGCGGCATGGCTGCGGGCATGGCCATCATGGGCTTTGGCGGCGGCGCCATGATCGGCTCGCCGCTGGCAGCGGACCTGATGAAATATTTTTCCACGCCGACCGACGTGGGTGTCATGCAGACCCTGGTGGTCATGGGTGTGATCTACTTTGTCTTCATGATGTGCGGTGCCTTCGGTTACCGTATTCCCGAGACCGGCTGGAAGCCCGCAGGTTGGACGCCGAAACCAGCTCAGGCCAACAACGCCATGATCACGAAAAATCACGTGCACGTGAGCAAGGTCTGGGGCATTCCCCAGTTCTGGTTGATCTGGATGGTGTTGACCATGAACGTGAGTGCGGGTATCGGCGTGATCGGCATGGCCTCTCCCATGCTGCAAGAAATTTTTGGCGGTTCGCTCATCGGCGTGGCCAAGAAATTCGGTGAGCTCGACAAGGCACAACTGACCGCCATCGCGGGTGTGGCTGCAGGCTTTGCCGCACTGCTGAGCCTGTTCAACATCGGTGGTCGCTTTTTCTGGGCCACGATCTCCGACAAGCTCGGAAGAAAGCTCACCTACGCCATCTTCTTCATTCTCGGCGGCGTGCTGTACTTCAGCATTCCTGGCAGTGCAGCGGCAGGTAACAAGCTGCTGTTTGTGGGGGCTGTCTGCATCATCCTGAGCATGTATGGCGGCGCCTTTGCCACGGTGCCTGCCTATTTGGCCGACATCTTCGGCACGCAGATGGTGGGCGCCATTCACGGCCGCTTGCTTACCGCTTGGGCCACCGCCGGCATCCTCGGCCCCGTGGTCGTGAACTACATGCGCGACTACCAGCTTGGCTTGGGTATCCCGCGCGAGCAGGTTTACAACCAGACCATGTACATCCTGGTGGCCTTCCTGGTGGTGGGACTGATCTGCAACCTGCTGGTGCGTCCGCTCAATCCCAAGTGGTTCATGACGCCGGAAGAACTTGAAACGGAGAAACGACTGGCCCATGAAAAGGTCAAGGCCTCCGAAATCCAGGCTGACGGCAGCCACACAAATACCGCACCCAGCAGCCCCATCGTGTTGCTGCTGGCATGGGCGGCCGTGGGTATTCCGCTGGTCTGGGGTGTTTACCGCACGCTGCAGACCGTGGCCAAGTTCTTTTAAACGCCTCGCGACCAAGATGTGGCAGCGGATCCCCGCTGCCACAAGGGGCATACGCTGGCACCGTACCGCCCCTTTTTTTTTGCCCGAAGTGAATTGACTCGAATCGATATGAACGCAAGCGCTCGCCCCAACAACAACAAGCCCGTGGCCCTGGCCACTGTGGACGAGATGCGTGACCGCATTCGGCGCAAGAGCAAGCTCAAGGGGAGACAGGCTGACGATGCTTCCGTGGCCGAGGTGCGCACGCTGGTAGGCGCGGGTCCGCACCGGCGTGACCTGCTGATCGAACACCTGCATCAACTCAATGACGCCTACCGCTGCCTGCACGACCGGCACCTGGTGGCGCTGGCCAAGGAGATGAACATTCCCATGGCTGAGGTCTATGAAGTCGCCACGTTCTACCACCACTTCGAAGTGATGCGTGGCGACGCGGTGGCGCCCGGTCTCACGGTGCGCGTGTGCGACGGCTTGAGCTGCGAACTCGCTGGCGCCAAGGACCTGCTGGCGCGCCTGCCCACTCTGCTGGGACGCGACGACGTGCGCGTGATTTCCGCGCCCTGCCTGGGACGCTGCGAACAGGCGCCGGTAGCCGTCGTGCATCAACATCCGGTGCCACTGGCGACGCCAGAGGCGGTTCTTGCGGTCGTGAAGTCGACGCTGACGCGACAACCCGAGGCGCTGGCGAACGCCCCGTTCAGCGCCGCCGGCCATGCGCAACGGGGCGTGTCCCCGCTGCCGCAGGCGGTTCAGGTGTCGCCCGCCTATGCCGGACTGGAAACCTACCTCGCAGGTGGCGGCTACGCGCTCGCCGCAGCCCTCGCCAAGGGCGAGACGAATGCCGAGACGCTGATCAAGGCGATGGAAGACTCCGGTCTGCGCGGCTTGGGCGGCGCCGGCTTTCCGGCCGGGCGCAAGTGGCGCATCGTGCGCGAACAGGCCGCGCCGCGACTGATGGCAGTGAACATCGACGAAGGCGAACCAGGCACCTTCAAGGACCGCACCTATCTGGAGCGCGATCCGCACCGTTTTCTTGAGGGACTGGTGATCGCAGCCCAAGTCGTGGGCATTGCCAGCTGCTACATCTACCTGCGCGACGAGTACCACGGCTGCCGCGCCATCCTGGAAACCGAGCTGGCGAAATTGAGAGCGAATCCGCCTTGCGCGCTGCCGCTGATCGAACTGCGCCGCGGCGCCGGCGCCTACATCTGCGGCGAAGAGTCCGCGATGATAGAAAGCATCGAGGGCAAACGCGGTGAGCCGCGCATGCGTCCGCCCTATATCGCCCAGGTGGGTCTGTTCGGGCGCCCGACGCTGGAACACAATTTCGAGACCCTGTACTGGGTGCGCGACATCGTGGAAAAGGGCGCAGACTGGTTCAGCGGGTTTGGACGTAATGGGCGCAAGGGCTTGCGCAGTTTCAGCGTCAGCGGCCGCGTCAAGCACCCCGGTGTCAAGCTCGCGCCGGCGGGCATCAGCGTGCAGGAGTTGATCGACGAATATTGCGGCGGCATGCTCGAAGGGCACGCGCTTTACGCCTATTTGCCCGGTGGCGCCTCGGGCGGCATCCTGCCTGCGAGCCTGAACCAGATCCCGCTGGACTTTGACACGTTGCAATCCTTTGGGTGCTTCATCGGATCGGCCGCGGTCATCATCCTGAGCCAGCACGACAAAGCACGTGACGCGGCGCTGAACATGATGCGCTTCTTCGCGCACGAAAGCTGCGGCCAATGCACGCCCTGCCGCGTCGGCACGGCCAAGGCGGTGCAACTGATGCAGGCCGAACACTGGGACAACGCCACGCTGGAAGACCTGAACGTGGTCATGACCGACGCCTCGATCTGCGGCCTGGGCCAGGCAGCGCCGAATCCGATCCGCAGCATCCAAAAATACTTTCCCCAGGAGATCGTTTAAATGAACGCGCCTGCAAGCATCGCCGAAGTGACCCCGGCCACGGTCGAGTTCACCCTTGACCAGAAGACCATCCGCGCCTACGAGGGCGAATCCATCCTCAAGGCCGCACAGCGCCATGGCGTGGAGATTCCGCACCTGTGCTTCAAGGACGGCCTGCGCGCCGACGGCAATTGCCGCGCCTGCGTCGTGGAGATCAAGGGCGAGCGCACGTTGGCACCGAGTTGCTGCCGCAACGCCAGCGCCGGCATGGAAGTCCAGGCCACGAGCGAACGCGCGCTGAAGAGTCAGAAGATGGTGCTGGAAATGCTGCTCTCGGACATGCCCGACGCCGGCCACAAGTGGAACGAATCGGACGAGTCGCAACAGCACGGCGAGCTCAGCAACTGGGCAGCCCGCATGGACGTGTCGGTGCGCCCCGAGCTCAAGAGCCTGCGCCGCGAACAACCCAAAGCCGATCTGTCGCACCCGGCCATGGCGGTGAATCTGGACGCCTGCATCCAGTGCAACCGCTGCGTTCGCGCCTGCCGGGAAATCCAGGTCAACGACGTCATCGGCTATGCGCTGCGTGGCGCCCACAGCGAAATCGTGTTTGATTTGAACGACCCCATGGGCGACAGCACCTGCGTGGCCTGCGGTGAATGCGTGCAGGCATGCCCCACCGGCGCCCTCATGCCCAAGACCCAGGTCGGCTCGCAGATCGTGGACAAAAAAGTGGACTCGGTGTGTCCGTTCTGCGGCGTCGGCTGCCTGCTGACCTACAACGTCAAGGACAACAAAATCGTGAGCGTGGACGGGCGCGACGGCCCGGCCAACCACGGCCGTTTGTGCGTGAAAGGCCGCTTCGGTTTCGACTACGCCAGCAACCCGCAGCGCCTGACTGTGCCGCTGATTCGCAAGGCCGGTGTGGCCAAGGACCCGGCCGCCCTGGAAACCCTCAACCGCGACAGCGCCGACTGGTCCAGCGTGTTCCGTGAAGCCACGTGGGAAGAGGCCCTGGCCCTGAGCGCCGGCACGCTGAAAAACCTGCGCGACACCCACGGCAAGAAGTCGCTGGCTGGTTTTGGCTCGGCCAAGGGCAGCAACGAGGAAGCCTATCTGTTCCAGAAGCTGGTGCGCACGGGATTCGGCTCCAACAACGTGGACCACTGCACCCGGCTATGCCATGCGTCCAGCGTGGCAGCGCTGCTTGAAGGCGTGGGTTCGGGCTCGGTCAGCAACCAGGTCAACGACGTGGAACATTCGGACCTGATCTTCGTGATCGGCTCCAACCCCACTGCAAACCACCCGGTGGCTGCAACCTGGATGAAAAACGCGCAAAAGAAAGGCGCAAAGATCGTGCTGGCGGACCCGCGTATCACCGACATCGGCCGCCACGCCTGGCGCACGCTGCAGTTCAAAGCCGACACCGACGTGGCCATGATCAACGCACTGATCCACACCGTGATCGAAGAAGGTCTGGTGGACGAGGAATTCGTGCGCACACGCGCCGACAACTACGAGGCGCTGAAGGAAAACGTCAAGGGCTATAGCCCCGAGGCGATGGCGCCGATCTGCGGCATCCCCGCGCAGACGCTGCGCGAGGTGGCGCGCGCTTACGCCAGCGCCAAGGGCGCGATGATCCTGTGGGGCATGGGCGTGAGCCAGCACGTGCACGGCACCGACAACGTGCGCTGCCTGATCGCGCTGGCCACGGTCGCGGGCCAGATCGGCAAGCCCGGCTCGGGCCTGCATCCGCTGCGCGGACAGAACAACGTGCAGGGTGCGAGCGACGCGGGTCTGATCCCGATGATGTTCCCCAACTACCAGCGCGTGAACACGCCCGCGGTGCACGCCTGGTTCGAGAAGTTTTGGGACACCAAGCTGGACGACCAGCCCGGCTACACCGTGGTCGAGATCATGCACAAGGCGCTGGCCCCGGACTCCGATCCGCACAAGGTGCGCGGCATGTACGTGATGGGCGAAAACCCGGCCATGAGCGACCCCGATCTGAACCACGCGCGCCACGCCCTGGCCAGCCTGGAACATCTGGTGGTGCAGGACATTTTCATGACCGAAACTGCCTGGCTTGCCGACGTCGTTTTGCCCGCCACTGCCTGGCCCGAGAAGACCGGCACCGTCAGCAACACCGACCGCATGGTGCAATTGGGCAAGCAGGCGATCGACCCGCCCGGCCAGGCCAAACCCGACCTGTGGATCATCCAGCAGATCGCCCAGCGCATGGGAGTGAACTGGAACTACCAAGGCCCCCATAGCGGGGTTGCGGCCGTTTATGAAGAAATGCGTCAGGCCATGCACGAGGCCATCGCCGGCATCACCTGGGAGCGGCTGGAGCGCGAGTCCAGCGTCACCTATCCTTGTCTGAGCGCAGAAGATCCGGGCGCCCCCACCGTCTTCATCGACGATTTCCCCACGGCCGACGGCCGCGTGAAACTGGTGCCAGCCGACATCATCCCTGCCAACGAACGGCCCGACAGCGACTACCCCTTTGTGCTCATCACCGGGCGCCAATTGGAACACTGGCATACCGGCAGCATGACCCGGCGCGCGACGGTGCTCGACGCGATCGAGCCTATGGCCACGGCCTCGATGTGCGGTGCGGATATGCGCGCATTGGGCCTGGCCGCCGGCGACGTGATCACTCTGGCATCGCGCCGGGGCGAGGTCGCAATCCACCTGCGCCGCGACGATGGCACGCCCCAGGGCGCGGTCTTCGTTCCCTTCGCCTACTACGAAGCGGCGGCGAATCTGATGACGAACGCGGCGCTCGATCCCTTCGGCAAGATCCCCGAGTTCAAGTACTGCGCCATTGCGGTGAAGGCCGGCGGAGTGGCTGCCGCTGCTCCGGGCTACGGCACGGCAGCCTGGGCGGCTTGAGCTTGGCTGATCCGCGCCCCCTGCCCGCGCTGACCCAGGCCCGCGCGCCCTTGACGCGCGAGGTTATGGCAGTGAACGAGCGTGGTGAGCACGACGTCGTCTCTATCCCCGCCGAGCGCGCGCTCACGGTCTACGTGGACAAGCGCGAACTGGTGACCCTGATGACGCTGGGCGCCCAGCCCGAACTGCTGGTGCTGGGTTTCCTGCGCAACCAGGGCCTGGTGAAAGGCGTGGAGGAAATCGAATCCATCAGTGTTGACTGGGAAGTCGGGGCCGCGGCCGTCAAGACCCGTCAGGGCATCTCCGACATCGAGCAGCGCACAGCCCAACGCGTGGTCACGACTGGCTGCGGCCAGGGCAGCGTGTTTGGCGATCTGATGGCTCAGGTGCACAGTCTGGTGCTGCCCGACGCGGAGCTGACCCAATCCCAGCTCTATGCCATCGTCAACACCATCCGGCTGGTGGACACCACCTACAAGTCGGCGGGTTCGGTTCACGGTTGCGCGCTCTTTCGTGGCGAGACCCTGCTCATTTTTGTCGAAGACGTGGGACGCCACAACGCCATCGACACCATTGCGGGCTGGATGTGGATGCAGGACGTGGCCATGAGCGGCGCCGACAAGGTTTTCTACACCACCGGGCGCCTTACCAGCGAGATGGTGATCAAGTCTGCGCAGATGGGGGTGCCGATCGTGGTCTCGCGCAGCGGCATCACGCAAATGGGACTGGAAGTCGCGCAGCGCCTGGGGCTTTGCACAGTGGGCCGCGCCACCAACCGGCGCTTCCTATGCTATAGCGGCGAAAAACGCCTCCATTTTCAGCCTGACTTAGTGAATACACCGACTCCTGCGTCGAGTTAAACCGCTAGCATGCGCTGTTGCTTTGCAAGTGCCAAAGAAAAAAATTTACGAGACCATGGAAATCAGTAGTGTCCCAACGTTTCCACATCAGGACGTCGTAAGTTGATGATTTACATGTTGAATTTGGTGTTTGAGTCTGGTCTCGATTTGAACGTCGAAGGTCAGACTTGGGGTTTTTCGCGGATTTCCGCCCAAAACC
>CAIVXG010000202.1 GCA_903909815.1 uncultured beta proteobacterium
CTGCAAATGACTGCGGACGCCAAACTGTTCTGCAAGGCGCAAGAGGTGCTCGCATGATTGATGCAATCTTCAACTGGGGACAGGGTCTGTGCGCGAGCGCTTGGTGGGCCGCGCTGGCCTGGCCTGTGATCTGGGCGCTGATCAAGATCGTGGTCGTGGTGGCTCCCCTCATGGGCGCGGTGGCCTACCTCACGCTGTGGGAGCGCAAGCTGATCAGCTGGATGCAGATCCGTCTGGGTCCGAATCGCGTTGGCCCCATGGGCCTGCTGCAGCCGATCGCCGACGCGCTGAAGTTGCTCACCAAGGAAATTCTGGCGCCGACCCGCGCCAACAAGGCGCTGTTTTTTCTTGGCCCCATCATGACCATCATGCCGGCGCTGGCAGCTTGGGCGGTGGTGCCGTTCGGTCCAGACCAGGCACTGGCCAACATCAATGCGGGCCTGCTGTTTGTCATGGCGATCGCGTCGATGGAGGTCTATGGCGTGATCATCGCGGGCTGGTCGTCCAATTCCAAGTACCCCTTCCTGGGCGCGCTGCGTGCTTCGGCGCAGATGGTGAGCTACGAACTGGCGATGGGATTTTGCCTGGTGGTGGTGTTGATGGTGTCAGCAAGTCTGAACCTCACCGACATCGTCACGGGTCAGGGCAAGGGGCTGTTTGCCGAGCGAGGTTTAAGCTTCCTGTCGTGGAACTGGCTGTCGCTGCTGCCCATCTTCGTGGTCTATTTCATCTCGGGCCTGGCGGAGACCAATCGCCACCCGTTCGACGTGGTTGAGGGCGAGTCCGAGATCGTGGCCGGGCACATGGTGGAGTATTCCGGCATGTCCTACGCGATGTTCTACCTGGCCGAATACGCCAACATGTGGCTGATTTCGATCCTGACTTCGCTGCTTTTTCTGGGTGGCTGGTTGTCACCGATTGCTCTGCTGGATTGGATTCCCGGTTGGATCTGGCTGGGCCTCAAGACCTGCTTCATCGTGACCCTGTTCATCTGGGTGCGTGCCACTTTCCCACGCTATCGCTATGACCAGATCATGCGTCTGGGTTGGAAGATCTTCATTCCAGTGACCCTGGTGTGGCTGTTGGTGGTGGCGGTCTGGATGCAGACCCCCTGGAACATTTGGAAGTAATTCGAGTCGCCTATGTCTACCCCAACAACAACTGCTGTGGCCCTTTCCGGCGAAAGCGCGTTCTCGCTCAAGGATTTCATGTCCAGCTTCCTGCTGACTGAATTCTTCAAAGGCCTTGTGCTCACAGGAAAGTACGCTTTTCGCGGCAAGATCACGCTGGAATATCCGGAAGAAAAGACGCCGCTGTCACCCCGATTTCGCGGGTTGCACGCTCTGCGCCGCTACGAAAACGGCGAAGAGCGCTGCATTGCGTGCAAGCTGTGCGAGGCCGTTTGCCCGGCGATGGCGATCACGATCGAGTCGGCGGAGCGCGCCGACGGAACGCGGCGCACCACGCGCTACGACATCGACCTGACCAAATGCATCTTTTGCGGATTCTGTGAAGAGAGCTGCCCGGTGGATTCCATCGTCGAGACCAACATTCTGGAATACCACGGGGAGAGCCGCGGAGACCTGTATTTCACCAAGGACATGTTGTTGGCGGTCGGTGACCGCTACGAGCCGCAGATCGCCGCGAACCGGGCGGCAGACGCGCAATACCGATAGTGCGGCAAGCGCCTATTCCATCCTAAGACCACCTAAAAAAGAAACGACACATGGACGTCAAAACAGGTCTCTTCTATTTCTTTTCTATCGTGCTGTTGTTCGCCGCTTTCCGGGTGATCACGGCTCGCAATCCCGTGTACGCCGTGCTGTATCTGGTGCTGGCCTTCTTTCAGGCTTCGGCGCTGTGGATCTTGCTCAAGGCGGAATTCCTGGCGATCGCCCTGGTGCTGGTCTATGTCGGCGCGGTGATGGTGTTGTTCCTGTTTGTGGTGATGATGCTGGACATCAATGTCGACAGCCTGCGTGAGGGCTTCTGGAAGCATTTTCCGCTGGCGGCCGTGGTGGGTGTGCTGATCTCGCTCGAAATGGCTGCGGTACTGATGGGCGGTTTTCGCATTTCTGACGAACCCAAGGCAGTTGCGGTCGTGGGTCAGGGCATGCATCAGGTGTCAAACACCAAAGAGCTGGGGATGCTGCTGTACACCCAGTACCTCTATCCGCTGGAAATCGCTGCGGTCATCCTGCTGGTGGCGATCATCGCAGCCATTGCCTTGACACTGCGCCAGCGCAAGGACAGCAAGTTTGTGGACCCGGCCATGCAGGTCAGGGTGCGCTCGCAGGACCGTTTGGAAGTCTTGAAGATGGATGCAACTCAATCATTTGCTGCGCATGAAACGGCGCAGGCCGCTGCAGCCAATGCAGCTTCGGAGAAACTGGCATGAACGTCACGCTGGGGCATTTTCTTTCCTTAGGCGCGATGCTGTTTGCGCTTTCCGTCATCGGCATCTTCCTGAACCGCAAGAACCTCATCGTTCTGCTGATGGCGATCGAGCTCATGCTGCTCGCGGTCAACATGAATTTTGTCGCCTTCTCCCACTACATGGGTGACCTGCACGGACAGATTTTCGTGTTCTTCATTCTGACGGTGGCAGCAGCCGAATCGGCCATCGGCCTGGCCATTCTGGTGCTGCTGTTCCGCAACAAATCCAGCATCAATGTGGACGAATTGAATTCGTTGAAGGGTTAATAAAAAATGAGTCAAACCCTTTCCGTTGCCAGCTTGCTGGCCGTCCCGTTGGCTCCCCTGGCCGGCGCCATCCTCGCCGGCGTGTTTGGTACGAAATTTGGCGGCAACTGGATCGGCCGCGCGCTCACCCATTCGCTCACGATTGCGGGTGTGCTGCTGGCCTTTATCCTGTCGGTGATGACGCTCCTCAGCGTGCTCGATGGGGCTCGCTTCAATGAGACCCTGTATACCTGGATGGTCGTGGGCAATCTGCGCATGGAAGTGGGCTTCCTGATCGATGGCCTGACGGCGATGATGATGTGCGTCGTGACATTTGTTTCGCTCATGGTGCACATCTACACCGTGGGGTACATGGAAGAGGACGAAGGCTATAACCGCTTCTTTTCCTACATCTCGTTGTTCACGTTCTCGATGCTGATGCTGGTGATGAGCAACAACATGCTGCAACTGTTCTTCGGTTGGGAAGCAGTCGGCCTGGTGTCCTATCTGCTGATCGGATTCTGGTTCAACAAGCCCAGCGCCATCTTCGCCAACATGAAGGCGTTCTTGGTGAACCGGGTTGGCGACTTCGGCTTCATTCTGGGAATCGGACTGATCGCCGCCTACGGTGGCAGCCTCAACTACGCCCAGGTGTTCGCGCACTCGGCAGATCTGGCCAAGCTCACCTTCCCTGGCACGGACTGGATGCTGATCACGGTGATATGCATCTGCCTGTTCATCGGCGCCATGGGCAAGAGCGCGCAATTCCCGCTGCACGTCTGGCTGCCCGACTCCATGGAAGGCCCGACTCCGATCTCTGCGCTGATTCACGCGGCGACGATGGTGACGGCCGGCATCTTCATGGTGGCGCGCATGTCGCCGCTGTTTGAGTTGAGCGAGACGGCACTGAACTTTGTGATGGTGATCGGCGCCATCACCGCGCTGTTCATGGGATTTCTGGGCATTATCCAGAACGACATCAAGCGCGTGGTCGCCTACTCCACCCTATCGCAGCTCGGCTACATGACGGTGGCTTTGGGTGCATCGGCGTACTCGGTGGCGGTGTTCCACTTGATGACACACGCGTTCTTCAAGGCGCTGCTGTTTCTTGCCGCGGGCTCGGTCATCATGGGCTTGCATCACAACCAGGACATCCGCTGGATGGGCGGTGTGCGCAAGTACATGCCTATCACCTGGATCACGTCCCTGCTGGGTTCCCTGGCGCTGATCGGCACGCCTTTCTTTGCCGGTTTCTATTCCAAGGACAGCATCATCGAAGCGGTACACGCCAGTCACTTGCCGGGCGCGGAATTTGCCAGCTTTGCCGTGCTGGCAGGGGTGTTTGTGACCGCCTTTTACTCTTTCCGCCTGTACTTCCTGGTGTTCCACGGCAAGGAGCGCTACGACCAGAACCCGGATGCGCACCACGACGATCACCACGGTGACCATGCAGCGCACGCTGCGCATCCGCACGAGTCGCCCTGGGTTGTGACCGTGCCGCTTGTGTTGCTGGCGATTCCATCGGTGTTGATCGGCTACATGACGATCGGTCCCATGCTGTTCGGCGAGTTCTTCAAGGATTCGATCTTCATCGACTTGGCGCGTCATGCCGGCATGAAAGAACTGGAAGAGACTTTCCACGGGCCAGTGCAGATGGCTGTTCACGCCTTCACGACCCTGCCGTTCTGGCTGGCGCTGTCCGGCGTGGCCCTGTCCTACTACATGTACATGGTGAATCCGGCACTGCCCGCAGCCATCAAGTCACGCTGCATGCCGATCTACACGCTGCTTGAGAACAAGTACTACATGGACTGGATCAACGAAAACATCCTGGCGCGCGGTGCCCGCGCTTTGGGAACGAGTCTGTGGAAGGGTGGTGATCAGACGGTGATCGACGGCTTCTTCGTAAATGGTTCCTGGAAGCTCGTGGCACGGCTGGCGGGCGTGGTGCGCAGGCTCCAAACCGGCTATCTGTACCACTATGCCCTGGCCATGGCGGCGGGGGTGTTGTTGCTGATGACGTACTTCGTCACCTGGCCCACCGTGCGCGACTTGCTCAGCAAATAAGGAGAAGAAGAATATGGGATTGTTGAGCCTTGCCATCTGGACGCCGATTTTTTTTGGCGTCGTGTTGTTGGCCCTTGGACGTGATGACCAGCCGCGTGCGGTGCGCTGGATCGCGCTGATTGGTTCCGTCATCAGCCTGGCCGTCACCCTGCCTTTGTACGCCGGGTTCCGATTGGGCACCTCGGCCATGCAGTTCGTGGAGAACGGCGTCTGGATCGAGCGCTTCAATGTCAACTACCACCTGGGGGTGGATGGCATTTCCCTGTGGTTCGTGTTGCTCACCGCGTTCATCAACGTGGTCGTGATCATCGCCTCCTGGGAGTCGATCACGCAGCGCGTGAACCAGTACATGGGTGCGTTCATGATCCTCAGCGGCTTGATGATCGGCGTGTTCTGCGCCATCGACGGCATGCTGTTTTATGTCTTCTTTGAAGCCACGCTGATCCCGATGTACCTGATCATCGGCATCTGGGGTGGTCCGAACAAGATCTACGCCGCATTCAAGTTCTTCCTGTACACCTTGCTGGGCTCGCTGTTGATGCTGATCGCGTTGATCTACCTGTACACCAAGTCTGGAGGCAGTTTCGATCTGGCCGTGTGGCAGCAGTTGCCCCTGGGCGCGACGGCGCAAAGTCTGCTGTTCTTCGCGTTCTTCGCGGCTTTTGCCGTCAAGGTGCCGATGTGGCCAGTGCACACGTGGTTGCCCGACGTGCACGTGGAAGCGCCTACGGGTGGCTCCGCCGTGCTGGCCGCCATCATGCTGAAGCTGGGGGCCTATGGTTTCCTGCGTTTTTCGCTACCGATCGCACCGGATGCGGCGCACGAATGGTCTGGCTTCATGATCGCTCTGTCGTTGATCGCGGTGGTCTATGTGGGACTGGTGGCGATGGTGCAGCAGGACATGAAAAAGCTGGTGGCCTACTCGTCGGTGGCGCACATGGGTTTCGTCACGCTCGGATTCTTCATCTTCAACGACCTCGGGATGTCCGGTGGTGTGGTGCAGATGATCGCCCACGGCTTCGTCTCTGCTGCCATGTTCCTGAGCATCGGCGTTCTGTACGACCGCATGCACTCGCGCGAGATCGCCAGCTATGGCGGCGTGGTCAACACCATGCCCAAGTTCACCGCCTTCGCGCTGCTGTTCGCCATGGCCAATTGTGGTTTGCCGGGCACGGCAGGTTTTGTGGGCGAGTGGATGGTGATCCTGGGCGCCATCCGTGCCAACTTCTGGCTCGGTTTTGCCGCGGCGACGGCGCTCATCTTTGGAGCTGCCTATACGCTGTGGATGTTCAAGCGGGTCTATCTGGGTCCGGTGGGCAACGCCAAGGTCAAGGCGCTGGCAGATATCAATGCGCGTGAGTTCCTGGTGATGACGCTGCTGGCCGTGACCGTGCTGTTCATGGGCCTGTACCCCAAGCCGCTGACGGACGTGATGAACGCCTCGGTCGTGGATCTGCTCAAGCATGTCGCGATATCCAAACTGAATTAAGAGTATTCCCATGATTGACAAACTCAGCTGGATCTCGGTCTACCCGGAAGTCGTGTTGGCTGTGATGGCCTGCGCGATCACCTTGCTGGACCTTGGCGTCAAGAGTCCCAAGCGCACCGCGACCTATGTGATGACGTTGCTGACGCTGGGCGTCGTGGCCGCCATGCAGTATTTTTATGCCGTGGGCGACAACACGCTGTACGGTTTTGGCAATATGGTGGTGAGCGACCCCATGGGCAACTGGCTCAAGTTCTTTGCTGCAATCGCAATGATGGTGACCCTGGTCTACGGTCGCTCCTATGCCGCCGAGCGGGGCATGTTGCGCGGCGGCGAGATGTTCACGCTCAGCCTGTTCTCCTTGCTGGGCATGTTCGTCATGATCTCGGGCAACAACTTTCTGGTGATCTACCTTGGGTTGGAACTGCTCACCTTGTCGAGCTACGCCCTGGTGGCGCTGCGTCGCGACGACGGCAACGCGACCGAGGCATCGATGAAGTATTTTGTGCTCGGCGCCATGGCCAGCGGCTTTCTGCTGTACGGCATTTCCATGCTCTACGGTGCCACGGGTTCGCTCGATATCGGTGCCGTGTTTCAGGCGGTCAACTCGGGCCAGGTCAAGCATCAGGTGCTGGTTTTTGGCCTGGTGTTCATCGTCGCAGGACTGGGCTTCAAACTGGGCGTAGTGCCGTTTCACATGTGGATCCCCGATGTGTACCAGGGCGCCCCAACTTCGGTCACCTTGCTCATCGGCGGCGCACCCAAGCTGGCGGCTTTTGGCATGTTGATCCGCTTGCTGGTGGAGGGCTTGTTGCCCCTGGCCATCGACTGGCAACAGATGCTGACGGTGCTGTCTGTGGCCTCGCTGTTGGTCGGCAATCTGGCGGCCATCATGCAGACCAATATGAAGCGCATGCTGGCCTTCTCCACCATATCTCAAATGGGTTTTGTCTTGCTCGGTCTCTTGGCCGGCGTCGTCAACGGCAATACGCTGTCGGTCGCGAACGCTTACAGCTCGTCCATGTTCTATGTGCTGACTTACGTGCTCACCACCCTGGCCAGCTTCGGCGTCATCCTGCTGCTCTCACGCGATGGTTTCGAGAGCGAAGAAATTTCCGATTTCGCCGGCCTGAACGAGCGTAGTCCGTTGTACGCCGGGGTCATGGCGATCTGCATGTTCTCCCTGGCAGGCGTGCCGCCTCTGGTGGGTTTCTACGCCAAGCTGTCGGTGTTGCAGGCGCTGATTGCCTCGGGCCAGACCGTCTATATCGCGCTGGCCCTGTTTGCCGTGATGATGTCGTTGATTGGCGCGTTCTATTATTTGCGCGTGGTCAAGGTGATGTACTTTGATAAGAGCGTGTCCACGGCACCGATTTCGGCCGCCATGGACGTGCGGGCCGTGCTTTCAGTCAACGGCGCCTTGGTGCTCGTTCTGGGCCTGTTGCCGGGCGGACTGATGGCCTTGTGCGCGCATGCTGTCGTCAAGATGTTGACGACCTGAGTTTCGGTCCAGCTCAAGGTCAGGGACAGGCCATGAAAGTCCTTGATCTCCAATGCTCTGAGCAGCACTGCTTTGAGGGCTGGTTTGCGTCCGAGGACGAGTTTCAGCGCCAGCTTCAAGCGCAATTGCTTGAGTGTCCCTTGTGCGGGGCGACGCAAGTGGTCAAGCGTCTGAGCGCACCTCGACTTCGTCTTTCCTCCGCTCGCCCTGCTCCAATTGAGCAAGCAGACTTGGTCGTGTCGCCGGCAGCCGAGCCCACGGTCCAGGCCCAATGGCTCAGGGCGATGCGCCAACTCGTGGCCAATACCGAAGACGTCGGTACGAAATTCGCCGAAGAGGCACGACGCATCCACTACGGCGAAGCCAAGGAGCGCAGTATCCGCGGCCAGGCCAACGCCACCCAGACTCGGGAACTTTGGGATGAAGGCATCACGGTCCTGCCGTTGCCCCGGGTGCTGAAGGACCCCTTGCACTGAGTCGATTGATGGGAGTGCAGGGCAGTGGCGTGACAGCAGCGTGAAGCACGCGACGCCACAGGCCGCTCCAGAAATGACTGCGCGCCATCGGGTGGCGCGCAGTCAAATTCAAAGGCCGCAAGCGGCCAGCATGCTTTCAGCCGTTACGCATCCTGCCCCAAATGACGGCGCGTTTCCACCAAGACCAGCGGACCTGCGTCCACCACCACCGGCGCCGGGCGCTCGCGCGGAACGCGAACGGGCGCGGGCGCGGCTGCAATCGCTGCCTGCACCGCAGCTATTTTTGCGGCATCTGAATTCACCCAGACCAGCCCCGCGTTTTGTGCCACATCCGCCAGTTTTTCCACCGGCAGTACAAAATTCGCAACCGATGGCAAGGCCGCCGCAGGAGCGGGCGCAGGCTCTTCTTCTATGGCTGCTGCCTCGACCGGGAGCGCTGGCGCCGTCGACATGACCGGCACTGCAGCAAGCTCGAGCTGCTGCACTGGCTGCGCAGGAGCGGGCTCCACGAATGATTGCACCAACTCAGGACGGGCTTGTTCGGGCGCCGCCTCGGGCGTCGCGAACTGTTCGCGCGCACCGCTCTCTTCGCTGGGACGGTCCGCCCGGTCGCGGCCACCGCGATTGCGGGGACGACGCTCACGGCGTCCACCGTCACGCGGCGCATCGTTCTGCGCACCTGCATCGTTGAAGTTGTCCGGCGTCACTGCTGGCTGCGAAGCTTCGCTCAGATCCATCGCGGCAGCAGGGGCCTGCGCCACGGGCTGCTGTTGCTCACGTACAGACTCGCTGACGCTGACGCTGACGCTGGCGCTGGCAGCACCGCCCTCGCTCGCGTCGCTGCGTGGACCGCGCTCACCCCGGTTGCGACCACGGCCGCCGCGCTCGCCGCGCTCGCCACGGTCACTACGCTCGGTGCCACGCGCGGGTCGATCCTGGCGCTGCGCCGCGCCGCGAGGCTCTTCCTCGGCCGCCGCCAGCGTCGGCAGGGCGTCGTTGCCCGGCGCCTGCTGGGCATTCATCGGCCTGGCTTCACCGTCGCGCGGACCTTGACCGCCGCGCGGACCTCGTCCACCGCGCCCGCCGCGGCTGGCTCCCTGGCCTTCGCCACGCGGGGCCTCATCGCGGCCACCGCGGCCACCACGAGCTTCGCCTCGGCCTTCACCGCGCCCGTCGCCTCGTCCACCTCGGGGCGGGCGCTGCTCGCGCTGCGCGTCCTTGGGTGAGTTTTCGGTCTTGGGCGCGACGGGAGCCGTTTCAGGGCTTGCGCCAAACAGGTTCTTGATCCAGCCAAAGAAGCCGGTCTCGGCCACGGGAGCCGGCGCTGCTGGCTTGACCGCCATCGGGGCCGGCGCCACCGGCTTGGCGACGGGTGGCGGCGCCTGTGGCGCCGGTTCGTCTGGCAGCACGCCCTTGATGATGGGCTCCTGCTTGTTGGCGCGCTCCTGCGAGCGGCGCGTCACGGTGGTGGGGTCTTCCATCACCTCGGCCAGTTTGTAGCTGGCCTCGATGTTATCCAGGCGCGGATCGTCGTGCTTGAGGCGTTCGAGCTTGTAGTTGGGTGTTTCCAGCGACTTGTTCGGAACCATCAGCACGTTGATGCGCTGCTTCATTTCGATCTTGGAGATCTCGGCGCGCTTCTCGTTCAACAGGAAGGACGCGACTTCGACCGGCACCTGGCACAGCACGGAGGCCGTGCTGTCTTTCAGCGACTCTTCCTGTATCACCCGCAGGATTTGCAGCGCCGAGCTTTCGGTGTCGCGGATGTGGCCGGAACCACCACAGCGCGGGCAGGGGATGGACGCGCCTTCGCTCAGCGCGGGGCGCAGGCGTTGGCGGCTCATCTCCATCAGGCCGAACTTGCTGATGGTGCCGAACTGCACGCGGGCGCGGTCCTGGCGCAGCGAGTCGCGCAGGCAGTTTTCCACATCGCGGCGATTGCGGCTTTCTTCCATGTCGATAAAGTCGATCACGATCAGGCCGCCCAGGTCGCGCAAGCGCATCTGGCGCGCCACTTCTTCTGCGGCTTCCAGATTGGTGCGGGTGGCGGTCTCTTCGATGTCGCCGCCACGAATGGCGCGGGCCGAGTTCACGTCCACCGATACCAGGGCCTCGGTGTGGTCGATCACGATCGCGCCGCCGCTGGGCAACTGCACCGTGCGGGCGTAGGCGGATTCGATCTGGTGTTCGATCTGGAAGCGGCTGAACAGCGGCGCGTCGTCACGGTAGCGCTTCACGCGGGCCGCATGCTCGGGCATGACGTGCGCCATGAACTGCTGCGCCTGTTCGTACACGTCGTCGGTGTCGATCAGGATGTCGCCGATGTCGTGGTTGAAGTAGTCGCGGATGGCGCGAATCACAAGGCTGGACTCCTGATAGATCAGGAACGCGCCCTTGCCGGCCTTGGCCGCGCCGTCGATGGCGTTCCAGAGCTTAAGCAGGTAGTTCAGGTCCCACTGGAGTTCGGGCGCGCTGCGGCCGATGCCGGCGGTGCGCGCAATGATGCTCATGCCGTTGGGGTATTCCAACTGGTCCATGGCTTCCTTCAGATCCGCACGGTCGTCGCCCTCGATGCGACGGCTCACGCCGCCGCCACGCGGGTTGTTCGGCATCAGCACCACGTAGCGGCCTGCCAGCGAAACGAAGGTCGTGAGCGCTGCACCTTTGTTGCCGCGCTCTTCCTTTTCCACCTGCACCAGCAGCGACTGGCCTTCACGGATCGCGTCCTGAATGCGCGCCTGGCTCGGTGCCACCCCGGGAGCGAAGAACTGGCGCGAGATTTCCTTGAACGGCAGGAAACCGTGGCGGTCTTCACCGTAGTCGACGAAGCAGGCCTCAAGCGAAGGCTCGACCCGTGTCACCACAGCCATGTAGATATTGCCCTTGCGCTGCTCGCGGCCTTCGATCTCGATCTCGTAGTCGAGCAGTTTTTGTCCATCCACAATCGCCAGGCGGCGTTCTTCGGCCTGGGTTGCGTTAATCAGCATCCGTTTCATGGTGCATTACCTTTTCAATTCAAATCATCACCTGCCCAATGCGGGCAAACGACGCCAGAACTGACGCTTTGAAACGAAGGGAATTGCCGGTGGACCGCGACTCAAATGACGAGTCGAAGCGCTGGCGCGTGGAGTGGGGCGAGAGTTGTGCGCAGCGGCTGCACACACAAATGAACCGTTTCATGTCCAGATTCTGTGGAATCTGCAGGCCGACCCGCACCCAATCGCGGGGCGAAGACGCTCCGCTGGCACATTTGGATCAGGCACATCAACACAAACATTTCTACTCTTTCTCGCCGTTAGTCCGCATCAGAGATGAGATCTCTGATGCTTGGGGTATTCCGTATCGGTGTTTCAACGCGTCGGTGTTCCGTGTGAACTCCACGCCAGCGCAAGCATTTGGCTTGCGGTTTGCGTGTCAGAACACCCGGTGGCATCGACCTACTGGCGCACGCTTCTTCGTAAAAGGTGGTGGTGTGTGGACTAAACTCCAGACTAATCAACCACTTACGGCGCAACGCTAGTGAAACACATTATAGAGGCAGCTTCGGTCGACCGGGAAACGCGGGTTCAGCACGCTGCGCCCGTCGCCCCGCCGCAGGCGACGCAGATTACTGTGGACGAAGAATCGGCGGGTCAGCGGCTGGATAACTTCCTGATGCGCCACCTCAAGGGCGTGCCCAAGACCCATGTCTATCGCATCATCCGCAGTGCCGAAGTGCGGGTGAACAAGGGCCGAGTCTCGGCCGACACGAGGGTGCAGGCCGGCGACGTCGTGCGGCTGCCACCGGTTCGGGTGTCGCAGAGCATGGTGGAAAAGGAGCTGGCCATGGCGCAGCGCGTGGGTAGCGCCGCACCGGCGCGGCAGTTTCCGATCCTGTTTGAGGACGATGAGCTCATCGCCATCGACAAACCGGCCGGCGTTGCGGTACACGGCGGCTCGGGCGTGAGCTTTGGCGTGATCGAGCAGTTGCGCATGGCCAGACCGGGCGCCGCCTTCCTGGAGTTGGTGCACCGGCTCGATCGCGACACCAGCGGAGTGCTGCTGGTGGCCAAGAAGCGCAGTGCGCTCAAGGCGCTGCAGGATCAGTTTCGCGGCCGCGAAACCGGCAAGACCTATCTGGCGCTGGTCGCTGGAGCCTGGCCTGCCAACCAGAAAGTGCTGGACAAACCACTGCACAAATATCTGGACGCCGCCGGTGAGCGCCGCGTGAAAGTGGTCTCGCGCGACGACCCCGAAGGCATGAAGTCGGTCACGCTGGTGAAGCTGAACCAGCTTGTCGCCTGGCCTCAAGCTGCGGTTACCGTGATGCCCCCATTCAGCCTGCTGGAAGTGACGATCAAGACCGGGCGCACGCATCAGATCCGTGTGCATCTGGCCAGCGAAGGCTTCCCGATTGCGGGCGACGACAAGTATGGCGATTTTGAATTGAACAAGAGCCTGCAAAAGAGCGGCTTCAAGCGCATGTTTTTGCACGCCTGGCGGCTCACCCTTTTGCACCCCAAGACCAAACAGGAGTTGCTATTCACTGCTAGGCTACCACCCGAACTGACGCCCTGGCTGAAGTCCCTCCCAGTGGCTCAGCTTGCGACCGAAAAAACTACCGCAGGAAATCATGAGTGATCGACAAGTGCTCCCAGAGCTGAACCTCACGCCCTACAACTACGTCAGCTTTCGTTCCGAAGACCCGGTCATGCCGTTGATGTTGGGCGCCAAGCTGGGCGTTCCCGCCACCGGCAAAGCCCGCATTCCGGCCGTGGTGATCGCGCATGGATCTTCGGGCGTTGACAGCCGCGGGACCTTTTACGCCGCCCTATTGAACCAGGCTGGAATCGCCACGCTGGAAATCGACATGTTTGCCGAGCGCGGGTTTGGCGGTGGCGCGAACGGACGGCCACGGTCGATACCCGAAACCCTGCCAGATGCCTACGGCGCGCTGAGATTGCTTGGCTCGGACGCGCGTATCGATCCGCATCGCATCGGCATCATGGGCTTTTCTTTTGGCGGCGTGGTCACGATGCTGACCGCCACCGAGACTTACAGTCAAAGGTTGGCGCCACCCGGATTGCGGTTTGCCGCCCATGCACCGTTCTATCCCGTGTGCTGGGGCTACAACGTGGTGCCAGGCTTTGAGTTCACCGAGTTGACGGGGGCGCCGGTGTTCATCCAGGCGGGTGAAATCGACACCTACGATGACCCCGACTCGGCCCCGCGACTGATTGCCAGCCTGCCGGCCGAAGTACAAACCTTCGTCTCTTGCGCTGTCTACCCCAACGCCACGCATGGCTGGGACCGGTTCGAACCGGCCATCACCATCGTCGACCCCTTCGCCCACAAGGGTCAAGGTGGGTCGGTTGATTTCACGCCGAATCCGACGGTACGCGCCCTTTCAGGGCGGGCTACGGTGGGATTTTTCCGACAGGTTTTTGGACTTCAGTCATGAGCGCGCGCGCGTACGACTTGGTGGTATTCGACTGGGATGGAACACTGTCGGACTCCACTGCCATCATCGTGCGCTGCATCCAGGCCGCCGTGCTCGATGTGGGCGGGGCCAGGCCCAGCGATGGTGCCGCAAGCTATGTGATCGGACTGGGGCTGATGCAGGCCTTGGCGCACGCGGCGCCCGACGTGCCAGTTACAAGGTATCCGGAACTGGGCGCCCGCTACCGCCATCACTACAGCGCGCATCAGCACGACATCAGCCTGTTCGAGGGTGCGCTGCCGCTGCTGGGTGAACTCAAAACGCGGGGGCATCAGCTGGCGGTGGCCACTGGCAAGTCACGCCGTGGCCTGAACGACGCCTTGCACGCGGCGGAACTCAAAGGCGTGTTCGACGGCTCACGTACGGCCGACGAGACGGCAGGAAAGCCCGACCCGCGCATGCTGCAAGAACTGATGGCCGAGTTCGATGTTCGAGCCGATCGGCTGCTGATGATTGGTGACACCACGCACGATCTGCAGATGGCCTTGAATGCCGGTTGCGCCAGCGTCGGTGTCAGCTACGGCGCGCACGAACCGCAGGCGCTGGCGCCTCTGGCTCCGCGTTTTGTCGCGCCAACGGTGGCGCAGTTGCGCGAATGGCTGTTGCGCAACGCCTAGCCCCGCGCATGAAAGCGATCCGCCTGTGCTCGTCCGCCGAGCTGCTGGAATCCGGTCAGGCCATGGCCTTTGACGTGAAGTACTACGGCCAGGAGGCAAGAGGTTTTGCGATCCGTTTCCAGGGGCTGGCCTACGCCTATCTGAACCGATGCACGCATGTGCCGATCGAACTGGATTACCAGCCAGGACGCGTCTTTGACGACCGCGGGATGTGGCTCATGTGCGCCACCCACGGGGCTACTTATGCGCCCAAAACGGGCGACTGCATGGGCGGCCCATGCCGTGGTGGCTTGGTCAAGATCGAGCTGTCCGAGAGCTCGGGTGTGGTGCACTGGCATACTTCTTCCAAACTTCAACCTCCCGAGCCTCCCCATGAATGACCCCGAGCAAGCCAGCCATGAATCCGACCCGCCTGCCAGCCCGCCACCGGCGGCGCCAGCGAGAAACGCCGACCAGCCAGGTTGGGAGCGCGTCACTTTGGAGCGTCTGGCCTTCGCCGCCTTGAACGAGCAAAAGGCGGCGCGGCGCTGGTCACTGTTCTTTCGGTTGTCGTGGCTGCTGCTATTTGTGGTTGCCGCCTGGGTTTTGCTGCACCGCGGAACGAGCGGCGCCGACAAGAGCACGCCGCACACGGCCGTGGTGGAGATCAAGGGCGAGATCGCCTCGGGTGCGGACGCCAGCGCGGAACTGATCGTGGCCGCGATGCGCAGCGCCTTCGAAGATGAGGCGACGCAGGCGCTGGTGCTGCTGATCAACTCGCCCGGGGGCAGCCCGGTTCAGGCGGGCATAGTGAACGACGAAATCATGCGACTCAAGGCCAAGTACAAGAAGCCCGTGTATGCGGTAGTGGAGGAGTCTTGCGCTTCGGCGGCCTACTACATCGCGGTGGCGGCGGACAAGATCTTTGTGGACAAGGCCAGCATCGTGGGCAGCATTGGTGTGCTGATGGATGGCTTCGGCTTTACCGGTCTCATGGACAAGCTCGGCATCGAGCGCCGGCTCATGACTGCGGGCGTTAACAAGGGTTTTCTGGATCCCTATAGCCCGCAGACCGAGACCCAGCGCGCCTACGCCCAGGCCATGCTGGACCAGATCCACAAGCAGTTTATCGACGCGGTGAAAAATGGCCGAGGCAAGCGCCTGAAGCAAACGCCAGAGACCTTCAGTGGCCTGTTTTGGAGCGGTGAGCAGGCGGTAACGCTCGGTTTGGCCGACGACTTCGGTAATCTGGACTTTGTCGCGCGCGAAGTCGTCAAGGCCGAGGATCTGGTCGACTATACCGTGCGCGACAACGTGGCCGAGCGGTTGGCAAAGCGCTTTGGCGCCGCCATGGGTGCCGCCGCGGTGCATGCGCTCCAAAGCACACCGACGATGCGCTAGAGGGCTGAACGCCGGCGCTCAGGCGCCGATGGCGAACACGGCGGGCAGGTGTTTGTCCAGCAGGGTCTTGCGCTGCTTCCATGCGCTCACGGGGTCGCTGCGGATCTGAGTGTTGGACAGTGTCAAGCCGCTGCTGATGGCCAAGCGGGTGGCCGGCTTGAGCGACTGCAGCAGTGACTCCAACAGGGCGCTGTTGCGGTAAGGCGTTTCAATGAAGAGTTGCGTCTGCCCCGATTTCAACGCCAATGCTTCGAGTTCTCGTATGCGCTGGCTGCGCAGCGCCGCGTCCTGCGGCAGGTAACCGACGAACGCAAAGTTCTGTCCGTTCAAACCGCTCGCCGCCAGAGCCAGCAGCAGCGACACCGGCCCCACGAGCGGCACCACCTTCAGACCCAGCGCGTGCGCGGCACGCACGACCGAGGACCCCGGATCGGCCACGGCGGGCATGCCGGCTTCGCTGATCAGACCCATGTCATGGCCCCGCAGCGCGGGTTGCAACAGGCTGCTGGCGTCAAAGTTTCCACTGTGATCGCCCTTCTTGTGCACCTCGTGCGGCAGTTCCGTGATGTCCTGTTCCTGCAGGGTCAGCGCCAATGGATGGAGTTCATGCACACGCTTGAGGAAGGCGCGCGTGGACTTGGCGTTTTCGCAGACCCAGTGGCTCAATCTGGCTGCGACCTGCAAGGTGTGTGCCGGCAGCACCTCGGGCAACGGGGAGGGATTGGCGACGCCAAAATCCAGCGTGGCCGGGACGAGGTACAGCGTTCCGGGCATGACTTGTGCCGAGGTCGGTGTCTTCACAGCAAGCGCACGCCCGTGGCGCGCAGCATGGCACAGGTGCGAATCAGAGGCAGGCCGACCAGGGCGGTGGGGTCGTCGCTGGTGATCGAGTCCAGCAGCGCGATGCCCAGACCCTCGCTCTTGGCGCTGCCAGCGCAGTCGTAGGGTGTTTCACGCAACAGGTAGTTTTCGATCTCCGCATCGCAGAGATCGCGGAATTTCACCACCACCGGCGCCAGTTCCACGCGCTCGAAGTTCAATTCCTGGCACACCACGGCCACGGCCGTTTGAAAGGTAACGGTTTGGCCACGCATGCGCTGAAGTTGCTCGACGGCACGGGCATGGTTGCCGGGCTTGCCCAGCGCCTGGCCGTGCAGATCGGCAACCTGGTCCGAGCCGATCACCACCGCGCGTGGATGTTGCTGCGCCACGGCCCGAGCCTTGGCCAGCGCCAGACGCTTGGCCATGGTGTCGGGCGCCTCATGCTGCAGGGCGGCTTCGTCCACCTCGGGCGCAACCACGTCGAAGGGAAAACCCAGACGTTGCAGCAGTTCCCGGCGGTAGCGTGAGGTCGAGCCCAGAATGACGGGTCGGCCAGAATCGAATGTGGTCATGCGCCGATTCTCTTACACTGCGGGCATGAGCCCACAATATGACCCGAAAAGACTGGATGTGAACGCATTCGCCCGCGACGCCGGCGTGCTGCCATGCAATGAATCGCTGTCGAAGTTCGAGCGCCTGGCGGTGGACGCCCAGGAACTCGGCAATGATGTTCGTGTCATTTGGGAAGCGCATGGAGAGCTGAAGGACGGCTCCGGACCCACGCCGCAAGTCTGGCTACATCTGCAGGCACACACCACTTTGCTCATGGTGTGCCAGCGTTGCCTGGAGTTGGCTCCCGTCGAAATCACGGCGAATCGATCGTTCCGGTTTGCCGCCAATGAGGAACAGGCAGCGGCGCTGGACGAAGAGTGCGAGGAGGACGTGCTGGTGTACGAGCGGGACTTCAACCTGCACGACCTGGTTGAGGATGAGTTGTTGCTGGCGATGCCGCTGGTGCCTTTGCACGAGGTCTGTCCGAGCCAACCCAAAATGCAGGTCGCAGATGCCGACTTTGAGGCTGAACCCGAGGTCAAACCCAACCCCTTTGGGCTGCTGGCGGGACTGAAGACCGGGAAATCTTGATCCGGTCAGGGACTGACTTACGCAATGTCATATAATTCGAGGCTCCGCGTGGGTGTTCTTCATGCGTGAAGCTACGCCCACCCGTTAACCCCCTCAAGCAGGATCAGATCATGGCAGTTCAACAAAACAAGAAATCACCGTCCAAGCGCGGCATGCACCGTTCGCACAACGCATTGGTTGTTCCGGGCATTGCGGTGGAACCCACCACGGGCGAGACCCATCTGCGTCACCACATCAGCCCCACCGGGTTTTATCGCGGCCGCCAGGTTCTGAAAAACAAGACTGAAGCCTGATCAGCCTGCCAAAGCCGAGGCCCTCGCTACGAATACGTAGCCAAGGGCCTTTGCTTTTTTTTGGCAATGATCGCAGTTCAAATATTTCACGACCGCACTGATCTCGCATGATCACGATCGCTGTCGACTGCATGGGTGGAGATCACGGCCCGGGCGTCACGCTGCCGGCTTGCCGCCATTTCCTCGACAAACACCCCGACGTTTCGCTGCTGCTTGTCGGCCTGCCGCAGGCACTGGCTGAATTTTTCCATGCCCGTGCCAGGGTGGTGAGCGCCAGCGAAGTGGTGGCCATGGACGACCCCCTTGAAGTGGCACTGCGGCGCAAGAAGGACTCCTCGATGCGGGTCGCGATCCAGCAGGTCAAGGATGGTTCGGCGCACGCAGCAGTGTCGGCCGGCAATACCGCCGCCCTGATGGCAATCGCCCGGTATGTGCTCAAGACCCTGGACGGCATCGACCGTCCCGCCATCGCCGCGCAGGTGCCCAATGCCAAAGGCGGCGGGACAACGATGCTGGACTTGGGTGCCAATGTCGACTGCAGCGCCGAACACTTGTTGAAATTCGCGGTGATGGGCTCGGCCTTCGTCTCCGTATTGACCCAGAACGACAGTCCCACCGTTGGGCTGCTCAACATCGGTGAAGAGGCCATCAAGGGCAGCGAGACCATCAAGAAGGCGGGGGAGTTGCTGCGCGCTGCAGGTGCTGCAGGCGATCTGAACTTCTTCGGCAACGTCGAGGGCAACGACATTTTCAAGGGTACGGTGGATTTGGTCGTGTGCGACGGATTTGTCGGCAACGTGATGCTCAAGAGCAGCGAAGGCTTGGCCAGCATGATCCTGGGTTTTCTTAAGGCCGAGTTTGCGCGCAACATCTTCACCAAGATGGCGGCGCTGATGGCCTACCCGGTGCTGATGGCGTTGAAGAACCGGGTCGACCACCGTCGCTATAACGGCGCGGTGCTGCTGGGCTTGCGCGGCTTGGTGTTCAAGAGTCACGGTTCCGCCGATGTCATGGCGTTCGAGACGGCGTTGACACGTGCCTACGATTCGGCGCGCAACCACCTGTTGGACCGCGTCGTGGCGCGCATCGCGCATGCCGCCGCGCTGTTGGATGCTCCTGTCGGCGACTGAGGTCCGCGGCGAGCTTGCGCTCCTATTCCTTAAGTTACCGCTACGATTGCGAGCATGACACGATATTCAAAAATCACGGGCACCGGCAGTTACCTTCCCCCCCATCGGCTCAGCAACGCCGACCTCGTGGCCGAGTTGGCAGCGCAGGGTGTTGAAACCTCGGACGAATGGATTGTCGCCCGCACCGGAATTCGGGCCCGCCATTTCGCGGCCCCCGAAGTCTGCAGCAGCGACCTGGGGCTCCAGGCGGCACAGCAGGCGCTGCAGGCGGCCGGATTGCAGGCCAGCGACATCGATCTGATCATCGTGGCCACGTCCACTCCGGACATGGTTTTCCCCTCGACTGCCTGCATTTTGCAGCACAAGCTCGGCGCCAACGGCTGCCCTGCGTTCGACGTACAGGCGGTATGCGCCGGATTCATCTATGCCTTGACGGTGGCCGACGCCATGATCAAGACCGGTGCCGCGAGCAAGGCGCTGGTGGTGGGTGCCGAGGTCTTTTCCCGCATCCTGGATTTCAAGGACCGCACCACCTGCGTGCTGTTTGGCGATGGCGCCGGAGCCGTGGTGCTGCAGGCGTCCAAGCAGCCCGGGATTTTGGCCACGGACCTTCACGCCGACGGCAAGCACGCAGATATTCTCTGTGTGCCCGGGCACGTGCGCGGTGGTCAGGTGCTAGGCAGCCCGCTGCTCAGGATGGACGGGCAGGCGGTGTTCAAGTTGGCTGTGGGCGTGCTCGAACACACGGCGCATGCGGTCCTGGCCAAGGCCGGGATGACGGCGGCCGACATCGATTGGCTGATACCGCACCAGGCGAATCTGCGCATCATGCACGGAACGGTGCGCAAGCTGAAAATTCCCTTGTCAAAACTGATCGTTACCGTGGATCAGCACGGCAACACCTCAGCGGCATCGATCCCGCTGGCGCTGGACACGGCGGTGCGCGCCGGCAAGGTCAAGGGCGGCGACACGCTCATGCTCGAAGGCGTGGGCGGGGGCTTTACCTGGGGTTCGGTGCTGCTCAAGATGTAAAAAATCCTGAAAGGCTCGACGTGCGGGCCACGGATTCGGATGGATTGGAAAAGAATATGAAAAAGTTTGCCTTTGTCTTTCCCGGCCAGGGATCCCAGTCGATGGGAATGCTTGACGCCTGGGGTGCGCACCCGGTGGTGGCGCAAACCCTGCAGGAAGCTTCGGAAGCGCTGGGCGAAGACCTGACGCTGCTCATTGCACAGGGCCCCAAAGAAGCCCTTGCGCTGACGACCAACACCCAGCCCGTGATGCTGGTGGCGGGCGTGGCAGCGTACCGGGTCTGGATGGCTGAGGTGGGCGTGGCGCCCGACTTGGTGGCAGGGCATTCCCTGGGTGAGTACTCGGCCCTGGTGGCATCCGGTGTGCTGACGCTGGCGCAGGCCGCGCCGCTGGTGCGCTTTCGTGCCCAGGCGATGCAGCAGGCCGTGCCGGTGGGCGTCGGCGCCATGGCGGCGATCCTGGGCATGGACGCGGCCAAAGTGGTACAGGCCTGTGCCCAGGCTCAGTCCAGCTTCGGCGCAGGCAGCGCCGAAGTCGTGGAAGCGGCAAATTTCAACGACCCGGCGCAGACCGTGATTTCCGGCAGCAAGGCGGCCGTGGAAAGAGCGTGCGAACTGCTCAAGGCCATGGGGGCGAAAAGAACCTTGCCGTTGCCGGTTTCTGCACCCTTTCACTCCAGTCTGATGAAGCCCGCGGCCGAGCAACTCAAGGCGCAACTGGAATCCGTGACGTTTTCCGCTCCGCAAATCCCGGTTTTGAACAACGTCGATGTGGCGATCGAAGCCGACGTGCAAAGAATCCGCGACGCGCTCGTGCGCCAGGCCTACGGTGCTGTGCGCTGGGTGGAGTGCGTGCGTTCGATCCAGGCAAGCGGGCTGGTGGATGTGGTGGAATGTGGCCCGGGCAAGGTGCTCGCCGGCCTGAGCAAACGCATAGACCCCGCGCTGAATGGCTGGCCGCTGTTCGACCCGGCGAGTCTGACCCAAGTGAAGGAGCATCTGGCATGAGCGAAATCCAATTTGAAGGCCAAGTGGCCCTGATCACCGGCGCCACGCGCGGCATCGGTGCCGCGATTGCGCTGGAGCTGGCGCAGCGCGGACTCAAGGTCATCGGCACCGCCACCACCGAGGACGGTGCGGCCAAAATCCACCAGGCACTCGCGGCCTTTCCAGGCTGCTGTGGCCGCGTCCTGAACGTCACCGATGCGGCAGCAGCCGAAAGCCTGGTCGAGGCTTTGGTGCAGGAGCATGGCGGCCTGCAGGTGCTGGTGAACAACGCCGGCATCACGCGCGATACGCTTGCCATGCGCATGAAGGACGATGACTGGGATGTCGTTCTCGACACGAATCTCAAGGCCGTGTTTCGCATGAGCCGCTGCGTCATGCGCACCATGATGAAACAGCGCTACGGCCGCATCATCAACATCACCTCGGTGGTGGGAGCCTCTGGCAACCCGGGTCAGGCCAACTACGCGGCCGCCAAAGCCGGCGTTGCCGGCATGACGCGGGCACTGGCGCGTGAGTTGGGTTCGCGCAACATCACGGTCAACTGCGTGGCGCCAGGGTTCATCGAAACCGACATGACTGCGGGCCTGCCGGAAGCACAACAAAAGGCTCTTCTGGGCCAGATTCCCATGGGACACCTGGGCAAACCTGCGGACATTGCCCACGCCGTGGCCTTTCTCGCGTCGCCGCAGGCGAACTACGTGACGGGCCAGGAGCTCCATGTCAATGGCGGGATGTACATGTAATTTCAGACCGGTTTATCCGTCCGGTGGCGGGCGTTAGAGCGTTCGCTCTAGCCCGGCTAGAATTGCGGCTTAATTCACAACCCTCTGAGGGAACTATGAGCGATATTGAAGCACGCGTTAAGAAGATCATTGCCGAGCAACTCGGCGTAGAAGAGTCCCAAGTCACGAACGAAAAATTCTTCGTTGCCGACCTCGGTGCCGATTCACTGGACACGGTCGAATTGGTGATGGCGCTGGAGGACGAGTTCGGCATTGAGATCCCGGACGAAGACGCGGAAAAGATCACTTCGGTGCAAAACGCGATCGACTACGCCAACGCCCACAAGAAGGCTTGACCCGCGCATGAGCCGTCGCCGAGTTGTTGTAACTGGTCTGGGTTGCGTCAGCCCCGTAGGCAATACGGTGGCGCAAGCGTGGGCCCAGGTGACCGCCGGGAAGTCCGGTGTCGCTCTGATCACCAAGTTCGACGCCAGCAACTTTGCCTGCAAGATTGCCGGTGAGGTCAAGGGCTTTGAAGTCGAGTCGTACATGTCGGCCAAAGAGGCCAGGTCGATGGACACGTTCATCCACTATGGCATCGCAGCTGCGGCTCAGGCCGTCGCCGACGCTGGGCTGGCGACGGGGTCGGACCTGGACGATGAGGAGTCGACGCGGATCGGCTGCGCGATTGGCTCCGGAATTGGCGGTTTGCCGTTGATTGAAGAGTCCATGACCGAGCTCATCAGTCGGGGGCCACGCCGGATATCTCCATTCTTTGTGCCATCCACCATCATCAACATGATTGCGGGTCACGTCTCCATTCGTTATGGATTCAAGGGGCCGAACATTGCGGTGGTGACGGCCTGCACTACCGGACTGCACTGCATCGGGCAGGCGGGACGAATGATCGAATACGGGGATGCGGATGTGATGGTGGCAGGGGGTTCAGAGGCCTGTGTTTCGCCCCTGGGCATTGGTGGCTTTGCGGCCATGCGGGCGCTGTCCACGCGCAATGACGATCCCGCAGCGGCGTCGCGTCCGTGGGACCGCGATCGTGACGGGTTCATCCTGGGCGAAGGTGCGGGTGTCATGGTGCTGGAGGAATATGAGCACGCCAAAGCCCGGGGCGCCCGCATCTATGCGGAACTGGCCGGCTTTGGCATGAGTGCGGATGCGGGGCACATGACAGCGCCCAACATGGATGGGCCGCGGCGCGCCATGGTGAGCGCGATGCGCAATGCCGGTGTAAACGCTGATCAGGTGGATTACCTGAACGCGCACGGTACGTCGACACCGCTGGGTGACAAAAACGAGACCAACGCCATCAAGGCGGCGTTGGGCGAACATGCGCACAAGCTGGTGGTCAACTCCACCAAGTCCATGACAGGTCACCTGTTGGGGGGCGCTGGCGGCCTTGAATCGGTGTTCACGGTGCTGGCCCTGCACCATCAGGTGAGTCCACCGACGATCAATATCTTCAATCAGGATCCAGATTGTGATCTTGATTACTGTGCCAACACGGCACGGGATATGCCGATCGATGTGGCTTTAAAAAACAATTTCGGGTTCGGCGGCACCAACGGATCGTTGGTGTTCAAGCGCCTTAGCTGACTGGTTTCCATGCATCACGCGCCAGCGGTGAGCTTTCCGTTGGGGCGTTCTCGTTTCCTGGCATATGTACTTGTCTCACTCTGGTTGGCCGGAGCTGGGGTTCTTGCCCTGTGGTGCACACAGCAAACTCCCTGGGGCTGGCGCCAGGGACTGGGCGGACTCACTTTGGTGATGGGCGGGGCGCTTGCGCTGCACTGGTGGCGGGCGCAGCGCCTGGGCCAGCTCCAATGGGACGGAGAACGCTGGCAAGCGTGCTTTGCGGGCTTGACCTTGACTGGGGGCGTGTGCGTTCAGCTCGACCTTCAGCGTCAACTGTGGCTCAGGCTGCACAGTATCACCCCACCTGGCGACCATTGGCTGTGGCTGGAGCGTGACGCGGACCCGCTGGCCTGGCGCGATCTGAGACGTGCGGTATATTCGCGCGCCAGCCGCCACACCCCAGCCGACCCGAACGCAGTTTGAATTTCTTCATGAACGACAGCGAACCCGCCAACCCGTCTGCGCCCGACCTCGACACGGTGTTGGTGCAGCGTGCCGTGGCAGGCGACCAGCGCGCCTTCGAGTTGCTGGTGATCAAGTACCAAAGGCGCATTCAGCGCCTGATCGCGCGCATGGTGCGCGACGTCGATCTGGTGGAAGACATTGCCCAGGAAACATTCATCCGCGCTTACCGCGCTCTGCACCAGTTTCGCGGCGACGCCCAGTTCTACACCTGGCTTTACCGGATTGCAGTGAATACGGCCAAGAAAATGCTGCTGGAAATGAAGCGCGACCCCACCGTGTCCGAAGCCGCTTTGCGCACGGCGCAGGATGATGAAGAAACTTCCTTGCCTGGGTTGGAACTAATCAGCGCAGAAACACCCGAAACGGTATTGGCGGCCAAGGACATCGCCAATGCCGTGAACGCAGCCCTGGCAGCCTTGCCGGAGGATTTGCGCCAGGCGTTGACGCTGCGTGAACTCGACGGCTTGAGCTATGAGGAGATTTCCGAAGTGATGAGTTGCCCTGTGGGTACGGTTCGCTCCCGCATATTTCGGGCGCGTGAAGCGATCTCCGTCAAGGTCAAGCCGATGCTGGAGAGTCGAATGGGGAAACGCTGGTGACACTGGTACGAAGCGGATCCAGTGGGTCCGCCATTGATGTTGTAGGAAGGTGATTGACATGACTGATTCCATGCGAACTTGCGAACGGGTGTCCGATCTGATGGATGGTCGGCTGAATGGGGGCGCGTTGTCACAGGCCGTGGCCGAGCTTGCAGGCAACGAGGCGGCGCGTGAACTCTGGCATAGCTATCACGTAGTGCGAGATGTGTTGTGCTCCGAAGAACTCGCGCCCAGCATCGCGGATGCCGGTTTTCTGGGCCGCTTTCAGCAACGCCTGCGGGCTGATATGGCATTGCCGGCACACGTCGAGGATGATTTTTTTGCGCCGCTGATCGTGGCGCAGGGCGCATTGATCGAGCCCGGCGTCAAAGTGCAAAGCGCCGCCAATGACCGGTTTCTGCAGTGGAGGTGGGTCGCGGGATTGGCCTCGGTGGCGGTGGTTGCCGCGGCCAGTTGGACCATGGTGCGTGGCAGCCAGGGTTCCGAGCAGCAACTGGCCCAGGCCGACAACTCCGCACCAAGCCCGGACCTGGTTGAAACTTCAAACAATGGGCAGGTCATGCTCCGCGATCCGCGACTCGATCGCCTGCTCATGGCACACCGCCAGTCGGCTGGTCAATCGGCGCTGCAAGTGCCGTCGGGCTTCTTGCGTAGTGCCACCTTCGAAGTCTCGAATCATCCGGATTTGCCAAACTAGGTTGATTCGACTGCCGACCTGAGAACCCCGAAAGTGAATCGATGTATCTGAATTTTGGACGCTTGTTGCTGTGGCTGTGTGCGCTGGCGCTGCATTCGATCACGCTGGCGCAACCGACCCCGGTTGGAGTCGCCGCAAGCGCGGGCGCTCGACCGGTGGAGCGCAGCACGGGTGAGTGGCTGGCGCGCATGCACGAGGCAACGCGTCATGGTGCCTACGTCGGAACATTTGTAGTCTCCTCTGCCTCTGGCGGCATGTCCAGCTCGCGCATCTGGCACGTGTGCGACGGCGCCCAGCAGGTGGAGCGGGTCGATGCGCTCACGGGCGCGCCGCGCTCAACTTACCGACACAACGATCAGGTGGTGACGTTCCTGCCGCGCAGCGGCTTGGTACTGCAGGAGCGGCGTGACTCGTTGCGACTTTTTTCTGATCTTTTGCAGAACCAGGATGCTTCCATTTCGGAGTTCTATTCGGCGCGGCTCGTGGGCGCCGATCGGGTGGCGGGCGTGGACGCCGATGTGCTGCTGCTGGAACCACGCGACCGGATGCGATTTGGCTACCGGGTCTGGAGCGAGCGCGAAAACGGTCTGGTCGTGAAGCTGCAAACACTCGACGCGGACGGTCGGGTCCTGGAGCAGGCGGCATTTTCCGACCTTCGATTGGACGTGCGCATCAACATGGCGCAGTTGATCGAAATGATGGGAAGAACCCAAGGCTATCGGATCGAGCGGCTGGAGCCGACTCCGACCACCGCAGCGACCGAGGGCTGGGTGCTCAAAACCGGCGTGGCTGGTTTCAAATTGATGAGTTGCATACGACGCCCGCCCACCAGCCTGGCACAGCAGGGCAAGCCGCAGGGTGCCACCATTCAGTGGATATTTTCCGATGGTCTGGCGTCAGTGTCGTTATTCGTGGAACCGTTGGATCGCCGTGCCAATGATCGCGAAATATCTCTCGTGATGGGCGCCACGCGGCTGCTTTCGCGCCGGGTTCAGGATGCTTGGCTGACGGTGGTGGGCGAGGTGCCGCAACAGACGCTTCAAGTCTTTTCGCAGAGTCTGGATCGCGCGCACTGACGTTGTTTTGCAAGCTTCGCGGCTGCCCAAAAAAATCTGGATGGACGAGGGAATCTTTTTTGTCCGGGCGCCTCAATAGCGCAGGAGATGCGTCCTGTCTTGACGGGCGTGATCCTTACCTAACTGACTGAGTCTATTTTTGATGGAAGGTTGATGATGTTGAAATTCAATTGGAAAGCAACTTGCTCATGGATGCTGGTCGCCGCCATGGGCGTCGCGGGCACGGCCGCTCTGGCTCCGTTCTCCCCGGCCGTGGCTCAGGTTCGCGGCTTGCCGGACTTCACCGATCTGGCAGAGCAGGTGGGCCCGTCGGTGGTGAATATCCGAACGACGGAAAAAGTCTCCAGCAGAGGGCATTTGAATAACGGCATGGACGAGCAGATGCAGGAGTTTTTGCGGCGCTTTGGCATTCCCATGCCCGAGGTTCCCGGCCGGGCTCCCCACGGCCAGAAGCCGCAGCCAATCCAGCCAACACCCGAAGATCATCCTCGTGGTCAGGGTTCGGGTTTCATAGTCACTGCCGACGGCTACATCATGACCAACGCACATGTCGTTGACGGCGCCGATGACGTGCTCGTCACTTTGACCGACAAGCGTGAGTTCAAGGCCAAGATCGTGGGCGCGGACAAGCGCAGCGATGTGGCCGTGGTGAAGATTGAAGCCACGGGCTTGCCCGCGGTAAAGCTCGGCGATGTGAGTCGCCTCAGGGTGGGTGAATGGGTCATGGCCATTGGCTCACCTTTTGGGTTGGAAAACACCGTCACGGCCGGCATCGTCAGCGCCAAGCAGCGCGACACGGGAGAGTTACTGCCGCTGATCCAGACCGACGTGGCGATCAATCCAGGGAATTCCGGTGGACCGCTGATCAACATGCGCGGCGAGGTCGTAGGCATCAATAGCCAGATCTACTCCCGGTCGGGCGGATTCATGGGAATCTCTTTTGCCATACCGATTGATGAAGCGGCGCGCGTGAGCGACCAACTCAGGGCATCGGGCCGCGTTTCGCGTGGTCGCCTGGGGGTTCAGATTGGGCCAGTGAGCAAGGAGTTGGCCGAGTCCATCGGCCTGGGCAAGGCACGGGGCGCACTGGTGGCCAGCGTCGAAGCGGGGGCTCCGGCAGAGAAGGCGGGGATTGAGGCAGGCGACATCATCGTGAAGTTCGACGGCAAGTCGATTGAGAAGTCGAGTGACCTGCCCTTGGCGGTCGGCAACACCAAGCCGGGAACGCGCAGCACGGTCACCGTTTTTCGGCGCGGAAGCACGAAGGAACTGAGCATCAACATCGGTGAATTCGAGCCAGTCAAGCCGGGCGCGAAGGCCGCTGCCAAGGACGATAAGTCGCAGAGCGGTTCCGCCTCGGAAGCCTTGGGCCTGAGTGTGAGTGAGTTATCCGACGCGCAGAAGGAAGAGTTGAAAATTAGGGGCGGCGTGAAGGTGGATTCGGCCACGGAGGGCGCGGCTCGGGCGGGCTTGCGCGAGGGTGATGTGATCGTTGGCCTGGGTAACAGCGAGGTCAGGAACGTGAAGGAGTTCGAAGCCGCAGCCGCCAAAGCCGACAAGAGCAAGACCATCAGCGTGCTGGTACGGCGCGGTGAAATGGCGCAGTACCTGTTGCTTCGACCGGCACACTGAAGCGCATGATTTGACGAAAAGCCCGCGTATCAGTCGGGCTTTTCTTTGTCTATCTGCAGCGGGAAAAACACAAAAGTAAAAATATTTTTTTCAAAAACAGCATCGGAAAAATGTTTGTGCCTACTAACATTTCTCATGACCCTTCGTCAAATTGTATAGAATCGGCCCTGGTTACAGCCAGTTTTCAGCATATGGCCAGCTTCAAGTTCACGATGCGGTATTTTTCTGGCAGTTGAATAACTGATCCACAGATCGCCCACATGTTGTTCAGGCAGATTGCTTGAAATTATGTTGATAAGTTGTGGATAAAATTTATGTTGCAGCATTGCAACGAGTCAGTTTTACCCATTTCCCCACTATGCGTGCCGAGATATTTGCCTACAATGAAGTTCCAACTATCGCAGTTGCCAATGATTGTTGGTTCTGGGCGCGTCGTTTTCGACGCGCCCTTTTTTCTTGTTCGCTCCGTTTGAATTCAATTACTTAAAGCCCTTCGTTGATGAATCACATCAGAAATTTTTCCATCATTGCGCACATCGACCACGGCAAGTCGACGTTGGCGGATCGTCTGATTCAACGCTGTGGTGGCCTCGCCGAACGCGAGATGGAAGCACAGGTTCTGGACTCGATGGACATCGAAAAAGAGCGCGGGATAACCATCAAGGCGCAGACCGCTGCGCTACGCTACAAGGCGCTCGACGGACAGATCTACAACCTCAATCTGATCGATACGCCAGGACATGTGGACTTCTCCTACGAAGTTTCGCGCTCGCTCTCCGCATGCGAAGGTGCTCTGTTGGTGGTTGACGCCAGTCAAGGTGTGGAAGCACAGACAGTGGCCAACTGTTATACCGCGCTGGAGTTGGGCGTGGAAGTGGTGCCCGTGTTGAACAAGATGGACTTGCCCAACGCAGACCCGGACAACGCCAAGGTTGAAATCGAAGACGTGATCGGCATCGACGCGACCGACGCCATCCCCTGCTCGGCCAAGACCGGCATGGGCATAGACGAAATTCTCGAAGCCGTGGTGGCGCGCATCCCCGCGCCGCGCGGCAACCCGCTGGGCCCGTTGCGCGCGATGATCGTGGACAGCTGGTTTGACAACTATGTGGGCGTGGTGATGCTGGTACGCGTGGTCGACGGTCGCGTCGCCAAGGGCGAACGCATCAAGATGATGGCGTCGGGGGCGACCTACAACGCCGACAGCCTGGGCGTGTTCACGCCTTCGAACGAGCCGCGCCAATCTCTGGAAGCGGGCGAAGTGGGCTACATCATTGCCGGCATCCGTGAACTGCAGGCGGCCAAGGTGGGGGACACCATCACATTGATCAAGCTAGGTACCGGCGGGGCTGCGTTCACCGCCACCGAGGCGTTGCCGGGTTTCAAGGAAATCCAGCCGCAGGTGTTTGCAGGTCTGTATCCGACCGAGGCAAATCAGTATGAAGGGCTGCGCGACAGTCTGGAAAAACTCAAGCTCAACGATTCGTCGCTGCACTATGAGCCTGAAGTGTCGCAGGCGCTGGGGTTCGGCTTTCGCTGCGGCTTCCTGGGTCTGCTACACATGGAGATCGTGCAGGAGCGACTGGAGCGTGAGTTCGATCAGGACCTCATCACCACCGCGCCCAGCGTGGTCTACCAGGTGGTGAAGGCCGATGGCGAAGTGGTGATGGTGGAGAACCCGTCCAAGATGCCGGATCAGGGCCGGACCGAAGAGGTGCGCGAGCCCATCGTCACGGTGCACCTTTACATGCCGCAGGAATACGTGGGCGCCGTCATGACCCTGGCCAATCAAAAACGCGGCGTACAGATGAACATGGCTTACCACGGGCGCCAGGTGATGCTCACGTACGAGATGCCACTGGGCGAGATCGTGCTCGATTTTTTCGACAAGCTCAAGTCCGTCAGCCGCGGTTATGCGTCCATGGATTACGAGTTCAAGGAGTACCGAACTGCAGACGTGGTCAAGGTCGACATCCTGCTCAACGGCGACAAGGTCGATGCCCTGTCCATCATCGTGCACCGCAGCCAGTCCTTGTATCGAGGGCGCGCCGTAGTGGGGAAGATGCGCGAGATCATTTCACGCCAGATGTACGACGTGGCGATCCAGGCGGCGATCGGCGCCAACATCATTGCGCGTGAGACAATCAAGGCGCTGCGAAAGAACGTGCTCGCCAAGTGCTATGGCGGGGACATCTCGCGCAAAAAGAAACTCCTTGAAAAGCAAAAAGCAGGCAAAAAACGCATGAAGCAAATCGGTTCGGTTGAAGTTCCCCAAGAGGCTTTCCTGGCCATTTTGCAGGTGGAGGATTGATGCAGGTCCTCACCTCCTTTGTCTTGGCTGCCTTCTGCGGCTATGCCGCCAGTTGGTATTTCGGCGTGATCGACGGCAACTTTGCGCTGCTGCTGTTCATGGCCACGGTCGTGACCGGCCTTTACTGGCTGGCGGAGCGCTACTACTTTCTGCCGCAACGCCTAGCCGCTGCCGCCCAACTCGAGCAGCAAGACGTGCAGCGCCGCGCCGAGCACGCGCGCATGGGATTGCAGTCGGACAACATCGACCTGGCGCAGGCTAGGGAGCGCTTGGTCATGCAACCCTGGTGGCTGGACTGGACTGCAGGCATGTTCCCGGTGATCGTGGCCGTGTTTGTGCTGCGCTCGTTCCTGTTTGAACCCTTCAAGATTCCCTCGGGTTCGATGATTCCCACGCTGCTGGTCGGCGACCTGATTCTGGTGAATAAGTTCGAATACGGACTACGCCTGCCCGTCATCAACGCCAAGATCACGCAAGGCCACGCACCGCAACGCGGCGATGTCATGGTGTTCCGCTACCCGCCCAAGCCCAGCCTGGACTACATCAAGCGTGTGGTGGGCCTGCCGGGCGACGAAGTGGCCTACCTGAACAAGCAACTGACCATCAATGGCCAGGCTGTCAGCAAGGCGGCGATGCCCAGTTTCCTCGAAGAGGACAGCATGCAGTACCGCACCGAATTCGAGGAAGAGCTCGGTGGCAAGAAGCACCGGTTGCTGAACTATGAATCGAACCCCGCGGGCGTCTTTCCGGAACTCCAGGGGTTTGCGCGGCAAGCGGCGTGCAGCTACTCGGTCGAGGGCATCAGGTGCAAAGTACCGGCGGGAACCTACTTCATGATGGGTGACAATCGCGACAACTCGCAAGACTCGCGCTATTGGGGATTTGTGCCCGAAGAAAACATCGTCGGCAAGGCATTTTTGATCTGGATGAACTTCAGTGACATCAAACGCGTTGGCTGGTTCAAATAGATGGTGGAAGTTTTGGCAATTGGAGGAATGAAAATGAAACATCGACTCCCAACCCAGCAGCTTGGCCTGTCGCTTTTGGGCATGCTGTTCATCGGCATCGTGCTGGCCGCAATCGGCCTTGTGGGGGCGCAGGTTATTCCAACGGTGTTCGAATATGTGGCCATTGACAAGGCCGTGAACAAGGCCAAGGCGGGTACTACCGTGCTCGAGGTCCGGGCCATCTTTGACAAAGCGGCTTCGGTTGATTTCATCACCTCCATCACGTCCAACGATCTCGAAATCGCCAAGGATTCGGACCAAGTCGTTGTCGCCTACGCCTACCAGCGCGAAATCCATCTGTTCGGCCCGGCTTGGTTGCTGCTCAAGTACTCTGGACGATCCAAATAGCGTGGATGAAGGTCTGATTGCGCTGCAGCGTCGTCTGCGCCATGACTTCAAGGACGGGCAACTTCTGCTGCGATCCGTCACGCACCGCAGTTTCTCTGCGGACCATAACGAGCGGCTGGAGTTTCTAGGGGATTCGGTCCTCAATCTGGCAGTGGCGGCGTTGCTTTACGGGCGCTTGCGCGACGCACCTGAAGGAGACCTGTCGCGCGTGCGCGCCAACCTGGTCAAACAAGACACGCTGCATGTGCTGGCGGTATCGCTGGGGCTGTCGGATGTGCTGCGCCTGGGCGAGGGCGAGTCGCGCTCGGGCGGACAAAAGCGCCCCTCCATTTTGGCGGATGCGTTGGAGGCTGTGATCGGCGCCGTGTATCTGGACGCAGGCTATGAAGCGGCGCAGGCGCTGGTGCACCGTTTGTTTGAGTCCGTGGAAATCAATCCACAGATGCAGGCCATTGGCAAAGACCCCAAGACCGAACTGCAGGAATGGCTGCAGGGTCGCAAGCTGAGACTGCCGCAGTACCGGGTCGTTGGAACCATGGGCCTGGCGCACAAGCAGAGCTTTGACGTTGAATGTGAAATTGAAGAACTCAGTCTGATCGAGCGCGGCATCGGGGGCTCACGTCGCTCCGGTGAGCAGGCGGCCGCGGCCGCGATGCTGCTCAGACTTCCTGTGAAAGCCTCCTCATGAATGCTATGAATAACGATGCGCCTGGCGCCGATGCGACAAATCCACGCGAGACGGCTCAGCCGGTTCCTGAAGGGGCGCAGCGCTGCGGCACGATCGCCATCGTGGGCAAGCCCAATGTGGGAAAGTCCACGCTGCTCAATGCCCTGGTGGGTCAGAAGATCAGCATCACTTCGCGCAAGGCGCAGACTACGCGCCATCGCATTACCGGCATGCGCACGATCGGGCCCACGCAGTTCGTGTTCGTGGACACGCCGGGCTTTCAGACGATTCACAACAACGCCCTGAACCGCGCGCTGAACAAGACCGTGCAGGGCGCGGTCGGCGACGTGGATCTAGTGCTTTTTGTGGTGGAGGCGGGCAGCTTCACACCGGCCGATGCGCGTGTGCTGGCGTTGATCCAGAAGGGCACGCCCACGCTGCTGGTGGCGAACAAGCTGGACAATATCCACCGCCGCGGCGATATCGCGCCCTGGCTGCAGACCATGTCCGAGCGCCACAAATTTGCCGAGTTCGTGCCCATGTCGGCGAAGAACGCCAAGGACGTGGAGCGGCTGTTTGCCATCTGCGCAACCCACCTGCCCGAGCAGCCCTGGATCTACGCTGAGGACGAACTGACCGATCGGAGTGAAAAATTCCTGGCCGCCGAGATCGTGCGTGAAAAACTGTTTCGGCTCACGGGCGACGAGTTGCCCTATACATCGACCGTCATCATCGACAAGTTCGAGGAAGAGCCTCCTGCGCGCAAGGGCCAAAAGCGCCTGCTCAAGATCGCCGCGACGATCGTGGTCGAGCGCGACGGGCACAAGGCCATGATCATCGGCGACAAGGGCGAGCGCATCAAGCGCATGGGTACCGAGGCTCGGGTCGAACTGGAAAAGCTCATGGACGCCAAGGTCTTCATCGAACTGTGGGTCAAGGTCCGCTCCGGCTGGGCTGACGACGAGGCACGCGTACGCAGCTTCGGCTACGAGTGAGTGTGAGCAAGCGTGGCCACCAAACGGATCAGCGATGAGCCGGCCTTTGTGCTGCACCGCTATGACTGGAGCGAGTCCAGTCTGATCCTGGACGTGTTCACGCGTCATCATGGTCGCGTGGCGCTGGTGGCCAAGGGCGCCAAGCGCCCCAGTTCCAGCTTTCGACCGATTCTGCTGCCGCTGCAGCCGCTGCAGGTGAGCTTCGGTGGCGACACCGAAATCCGCACCCTCAAGGGCGCCGAGTGGATGGGGGGTCATGTGATGCCCACGGGCGATGCATTGCTCTCGGGCTACTACCTGAACGAGCTGCTGCTGCGCCTGCTGGCGCGCGACGACCCGCACCCACGCCTGTTCGAGGTCTATGCTGCAGTGGTGCAGGTGCTGGCCTCCGAGCACGGCGAGGCACTGCAGTCGGCGCTGCGCACGTTCGAGTTGCTGCTGCTGCGCGAAATCGGCCTGCTTCCCGCGCTGGATGCACAGACCATGACGCTGGCGTCCTTGGAACGCGCCGAACGCTACACCCTGGTGCCCGAGGGGGGTCTGCGCCAAGCCCACGACGATGACCGTTTCAGCCTGAGCGGTGCGCAGTGGATGCAGCTGCAGGCCGCGGTGGACGACGCTGCGCCCTTCACCACCACGCTGCGCGCCTGTTCGGAGGTCATGGCAGAGCTCAAACCGCAGCTGCGCACGCTGCTGCACTACCATTGCGGGGTCTCCAACCTGCGCACGCGCCAGATGATGATGGATCTTCAAACCTTATGAACATGACCCCTACGCTTGTCACGTTGTGTATTACGCTGCACCGGCCACTGCCAGCGGCAGTGGCTCGTCGCCGCGTCCTTGCCTGCGCAGACAGTCAAGGAGCCGCGCGCCTCAGCCCCAAGGGGGCGCATTTTGCCTTGGGGCGGCCCGGCGGCAAAGCATGACTGCGGCACGTACATCCCTGTCAGTGAACCTGAACAAGGTGGCACTGGTGCGCAATACCCGGCACCTGGGCATTCCCAGCGTCACGCGCGCGGCCACGTTGTGCCTGCAGGCGGGGGCACAGGGAATCACGGTGCATCCGCGGCCCGACGAGCGCCACATCCGCGCCGGTGACGTGCGCGAACTGTCCGTGCTGCTCCGAGCTTGGCCGGGGCGGGAGTTCAACATCGAAGGCAATCCCTTGCACAACCTGATGGACTTCGTGCGTGAGTTGCGCCCGCATCAGGCGACCTTTGTGCCCGACGGCGAAGGCCAGTTCACCAGTGACCACGGCTGGCGCTTTCCCCAGGATGCCGAGCGCTTGCGGCCGCTGATCGCTGAGGCAAAAGCGCTGGGCGTGCGCGTGAGCCTGTTCATGGATCCCGATCCGCACGCGATGGCCGCAGCGCGCGCCGTCGGTGCGGACCGGGTCGAGCTCTATACCGAACCGTACGCCCAGAGCTGGGGCAGGGAGCAACAGGCGTTCGAGCTGGAACGCTACGCCGCTGCCGCGCGTGCGGCTCATGCCGCAGGGCTGGGTGTGAACGCCGGTCATGACCTGAACCGCGACAACCTCACGACCTTCCTGCGCACGGTTCCCGGCGTGAGCGAAGTGTCGATCGGTCACGCCCTGATGGCGGATGCGCTGGAACTGGGTTACCGGGCCACGGTGCAGGACTATCAACGCTGCATTGCCGAGGCCCATACTTGATCTACGGCATCGGTACCGACATCTGCGACATTCGCCGCATCCGCGCGTCGTTGGAGCGCCACGGCGAACGCTTCGCGCAAAAGATCCTGAGCGCGGCAGAGTTCGAACATTGGCAAGCGCGCAGCCAGCGTTGGCCAGAACGCGGCGTGCGCTATCTGGCGACGCGTTTCAGCGCCAAGGAAGCCTTCAGCAAGGCGATTGGTCTGGGCATGCGCATGCCCATGACCTGGCAGTTGTGTGAGGTCAGCAATCTGTCCAGTGGCAAGCCCGAAATCGTGTTGCACGGAGCGCTCAAGGCCTGGTGTGAGGCCCGGGCTTTGAGCGCGCATGTTTCCGTCAGCGACGAAACCGATTACGCCACCAGTTTTGTGGTGGTTGAACAAAATCCCATTCAAAAAGAAGAATCATGAACGTACAAGCTCCCCTGGTCATCGACATCGCCGGCACCGTCCTCACCGCAACCGATCGAAAGCGCCTGAAGCACCCGCTGGTTGGCGGCATCATCCTGTTTGCGCGCAACTGGCAGGACCGCGCACAACTCGGGGCGCTGTGCCGTGACATCAAGAAGCAGCGCAAAGATCTGCTCATTTGCGTTGACCACGAAGGCGGGCGTGTGCAGCGTTTCAAGACCGACGGATTCACCCATTTGCCACCCATGCAGGCCCTGGGCGAGCTCTGGTTTGACGACGGCAAGGGCGTGCAGGGGTCAGGCGCGATGCAGGCCAGCAATGCCGCCACGGCCTGCGGCTATATCCTGGGGGCGGAGCTGCGCGCCTGCGGAGTCGACCTGAGCTTCACGCCGGTGCTTGATCTGGACTACGGCGCCTCCGGCGTCATTGGCAACCGCTCGTTCGCGCGCGACCCGCGCGTGGTCAGCGTGCTGGCCAAGAGCCTGATGCACGGACTGCTGATGAGCGGCATGGCCAACTGCGCCAAGCACTTTCCTGGCCACGGCTTCGTCAAGGCCGATTCGCACACGGAAATACCCGTGGACAAGCGCAGCCTCAAGGCCATTCTGGCAGACGACGCCGCGCCCTATTCATGGCTCAGCACCGCACTGGCCAGCGTCATGCCCGCGCACGTGATCTACCCCAAGGTGGACGGGCGACCTGCGGGTTTTTCCAGCAGGTGGTTGAATGACATCCTGCGCCGGCAGCTGGGTTTTGGCGGTGCCGTCTTCAGTGATGACCTCAGCATGGCCGGCGCACGCGTGCTCGACGGTTTGCCTGTGAGCTATACCGAGGGCGCCATCGCCGCCCTGAGCGCGGGCTGCGACATGGTGTTGCTGTGCAATCAAAGCCTGGACGGCGGCCACGCGGTGGATGAACTGCTGAGCGGCTTGGCCGAGGCGCAAATCAAGGGCCAGTGGCAGCCGCTGGAGGCGAGCGAGGAGCGCCGACTGGCGCTGCTGCCGCGCACGCCGGCGTTAAACTGGGACGCGCTGATGGTGCAGGGCGCCTACATGCAGGCGCTGAGCCTGATGCCCTGAAAGCCCGTGGGCACACCGCAGCGCTGGTCGCTTCAGGCCAATGCGCGCGCGTGGTGCGCCAAGTGGTCGGCGACGAAGGTCGAGATGAAATAGTAGCCGTGGTCGTAGCCCGCATGCCGGCGAAGAGTCAGCGGCTGACCCACTTTGGCGCAGGCTGCCTCGAACAGGTGGGGATGCAATTGTTCGCTCAAAAATTTGTCCGCCAGACCCTGGTCGATCAGGATGCCACTCGGGTAGGGCGCTGCGTCGCATAGACTCATGAGCGCGCTGGCATCGTGCGCGGCCCAGGCCGAGGTCTCGCTCCCCAGGTAGCCCTTGAAGGCCTTCAGCCCCCAGGGACACTGCGTGGGCGCGCAGATCGGCGCCAAGGCCGACACCGACTTGAACTGGCTCGAATGCCGCAGCGCCAACGTGAGTGCGCCGTGTCCGCCCATGGAGTGGCCGAAGATGCCCATGCGGTCGATGTCGACCGGCATTTCTTGCCCCAGTAGCGGCAGCAACTCCGCGGTGATGTAGCTCTCCATGCGGTAGTGGTTCGACCAGGGCGTGACAGTTGCGTCCAGATAGAAACCCGCACCAACGCCGAAGTCCCAACTCTGGGTCTCGCCCGCCACACCGGCGCCGCGCGGACTGGTGTCTGGCGCAATCAGTGCCAGCCCCAACTCGGCCGCAACGCGTTGTGCGCCCGCCTTCATCATGAAGGTTTCTTCGGTGCAGGTCAGGCCCGCCAGATAGATCAGTGCCGGTACTTTGACGTGCTCGGCTTGTGGTGGCAGAAACACCGAAAACCGCATCGGCGTGCCCGTCTCTTTCGACGCATGCTTATAAAAACGCTGGACGCCGCCAAAACAGGCGTGCTCACTCAACACTTCAATCGGAGCCATCAGTAGGTCAGTTCCAATATGACCACATGGCCGTTGGCCGCGCTCCATGTTCTTCCGACCACCCGTTCACCGTTGAACTCCGCTTTGATTGCGCGGTCCACCGCCGGGGTCACCTTGACGGTGGAACTTGAAACCCCTGCACCTGTGGGAGGCACGCCAGGAAGCAGGGCTTGTCCATCAAAGTTCATCTTGTCACGCTCGGCGTCAAAATAACCCCGTGGACGGCTGAAAATAGTGATCGCCTTAGCCTCGCGATCAGCGTCGGCCAAGCGTTCGGGACGAAGATTCACTACCTCGCTGGAGCGGGCAAAGGGACTACGGTAGATGTGCGTGATGGCATAGCCGGGCGCGGTGATTTCAAACTCATAGGGGGTGCCGGCAGTGGCCTTGAAGGGCCCCCACGCGCCGTCGACGCCGACATTTTTCGCGTAGGCTGCAGCGCCGCGGCGCGTTCCACTGCCGGTGTCGGTTTCGTAGATCGCCAAAGCGGCGCCGGCGAGCGGCAGATTGTTGACAAAGTTGCCCGATTTAGAGTCCAGCGAAACTACCCCCAGGCCAGTGATGCTGCCCGATAAAACGATGTTCAACTCGGGCGAAATGCCGGTGGTTGCTGGCGCCTTGCCGGTGATGAATTGATATGCGGCGGAGAACGCTGCTGGTGAGAACGAAGTCTCACGATGGTCGATGCCAGGAATCACGACGTTGCTGGCGCCTTTGAGTTCGGGGCCGGCGAAAGTGACCTGGGTGGCCGTTCCTTTGGCACCGATCCAGACACCGTCAGGTTGGGCAAACTTGTCGTTTCGGTCACTGCGAATCGTCAGCCATTTCACGGGGCCGGTGACCTCATCGCCGTTGGCATTTTTGGGCGCGTTCAAGCCGGTGAGGAACGGACCCGTTCCCGAAAATTCATTGCCTTCGCGAAAACCCTTGATGGCCCAGACGCCGTGATTCGGTGCTCCGCCCAGAATCGCGTGCGAAACGGTGGCGTCGCCGCCACCATTCTGGATGTAGTTGCGAATGGCGTAGCCACCGCGCGAATTGGAAAACAGCACGACCGTGGATGCGCCCGTTTCCTTGAGCACTTTCTCGACCTCGGCCTTGAGGTAGGCCATGGCCTGTGCGGTTGAGGTTTTCCCGGCTTGCTCCTTGTCGTCAAGGTCGCGCGCCAAGGGATAGGGCATCTCAATCGCATGCAGGCGTTCGCGCGGCCAGCCGTTGGATTCAAAACGCCAGATCGTCGTCTGCCAAAGTGCCGCCGTGTCGCCGTTGCCGTGCACAAAGATGACGGGGGGGGGCTGCTCAAGCAAGGGTTGAGTCACACAGCCCGACACAAGGGCCAGAGCGGCTGCAATTCCGACCACAAAATAACGGCGCAACAGCATGAATGTTTCCTATTGATTCGGTGTTTCAAATTGCAGTTCAGGCAGGATTACCGACTGTGTGTTGCATGCTACTCGATCCCCGAGCACCGCGTTAGGCGGGCCAGATGGAGCCGTGCTCGGGCACGATCGCGCGCCAGCGCAACTCGTGTTCGATGCGCTTGCGCAGTTCGTCCGACGGCCCCGGGTCGCCGTGCACCACGTAGACCTGGTCCGGCGCATTGGGCATGGAGCGCAGCCACTGCACCAGCTGCTTGGCATCAGCGTGGGCCGAGGCCGATTCGAGTTGCACCACCTCGGCGTTGACGGCCACGTCCTGGCCGTGGATGCGCACGCTCTTGTTGCCGCTGGCGAGCGTGGCGCCGCGCGTTCCAGGGGGCTGGTAGCCGGTGAGTATCACCATGTTGCGGTGGTCGGGCAGGTACTGCTTCAGGTGGTGCAGTACGCGCCCACCGGTGGCCATGCCGCTGGCCGCCAGAACCACCATCGGGCCGTGGCGGCTGGCCAGCGCACGCGACTCATCGGGCGTGCGCAGCATGGTGGCATGCTGCGTCATGGCGTGCACATCGTGCGCGTTCAAGCGATGCTCGCCCATGTGGCGCGCGAACATCTCGGTGGTGTGGATCGCCATCGGACTGTCCAGAAACACCGGCAATCCACGGGGCACCGCGCCGCTGGCCTTGAGCAGGCCAATGGCATGCAGGATGGCTTGGGCGCGACCCACGGCGAACACCGGCAACACCGCCACGCCGCCGCGGGCGGCGGCGCGTTGCAGCGCCGGGCCGAGCTCGGCCAGCAGGTCCTCGCGTGGGTGCTCTCGGTCGCCATAGGTCGATTCGATCAGCACCGTGTCAGCCGCAGGCGCCGGGTCGGGCGGGTTCATGATCAGATCGTCGGGTCGGCCCACGTCACCGGAAAACAGGATGCGGCGTGCGGCGAGTTCCAGCAACACGCTGCTGGCGCCCAGGATGTGGCCCGCCGATCTGAGCGTCACGCGCCAGCCGGGTATTGGCTCAAACGCTGTGTTCCAGGCCTGCACCTTGATATGCGGAAGGCAGTCCAGCGCGTCCTGGCGCGTGTACAGGGGCAGGGCGGGTTCGTGCTTGGAGAGCTTGTGTCGATTCAGGAACGCTGCGTCTTCCTCCTGGATATGGCCACTGTCGGGCAGCAGGATGGCACACAGATCATGGGTTCCGCTGGACGCGTAGACCTTGCCCGCATAGCCCTCACGCACCAACAGCGGCAGGTAGCCGCTGTGGTCCAGATGGGCATGGGTCAGGACCACGGCATCGATTTTCTCCAGCGCCACCGGCAGGGGTTGCCAGTTGCGCAGGCGCAGCTGCTTGTAACCCTGGAACAGCCCGCAATCCAGCAACAGACTCTTGCCGCCATGCTGCACCAGGTATTTGGAACCGGTGACGGTGCCTGTGCCGCCGAGGAAAGTGATGTTGACGCTCATGGCGAGGCCTCCTTGCTTCCCATGGTATTCCTTTTGGCAGCAGTTGCAGTTTGTCTGCTTGCGGCTGGATTGACGCGCAGCAAAAAGCCGCGAAGTCCTGGCAGACGACGCGGCCATCGATCTACTATGTCATCGCGAGGCCCAAGGCCGTGGCGATCCATGCTGGCAAACCTGCGGTGCTCGTGGATTGCCGCGTCGCCGGTGCTCCTCGCAATGACGGGACGCTTAGCTAAAGAATTTCTTCAGCCGGTCGGTCCAGCTGTCGCCGCTGGGCGAGTGCTTGCCGCCGCCCTTCTTGAAGGACTCGTCGAGTTCACGCAACAGCTTGCGCTGGTGCTCGGTGAGCTTGACCGGTGTTTCCACGTTGATATGGCAGTACAGGTCGCCGGGGTAGCTGGCACGCACGCCCTTGATGCCCTTGCCGCGCAGGCGAAACTGCTTGCCGGTTTGCGTGCCTTCGGGGATGTCGATCGAGACCTTGCCGGCGAGCGTGGGCACGTCAATTTCGCCGCCCAGCGCCGCCGTGACAAAACTGACCGGCACCGAGCAATGAATGTCGTCCCCGTCGCGCTCGAAGATGTCATGCTTTTGCATGCGGATCTCGATGTACAGGTCGCCGGCCGGTCCGCCATTGGTGCCGGGCTCGCCGTTGCCGGTGCTGCGAATGCGCATGCCGTCGTCGATGCCCGCGGGGATTTTGACTTCCAGCGTCTTTTGCTTCTTGAGCTTGCCCTGTCCCTGGCAGGCAGCGCAGGGTTCGGGAATGATCTTGCCGCTGCCTCGACACAGCGGACAGGTCTGTTGCACGCTGAAGAAGCCCTGGCGCATCTGCACCGTGCCCGCTCCGGCGCAGGAGGTGCAGGTCTTGGCCTGGGTACCGATCTTGGCGCCGCTGCCGTGGCAAGTGCCGCAGGACTCCCATGTGGGAATGCGGATCTGCGCGTCCTTGCCGCGTGCCGCTTCTTCCAGCGTGATCTCCATCGCATAGCTCAGGTCGCTGCCGCGATAGACCTGACGCCCGCCACCGGCGCGACCGCGCTGCTGGCCGAACATGTCGCCGAAGATGTCGCCGAAGGCCTCGGCAAAACCACCAAAGCCTTCCGCGCCCGGTCCGCCGCGCATGTTCGGGTCCACGCCAGCAAAACCATGCTGGTCGTAGGCAGCTCGCTTTTGCGCGTCCGACAGCATCTCGTAGGCCTCCTTGGCCTCTTTGAACTTGGCTTCGGCGTTGCTGGTTGTGTCGCCCTGGTTGCGGTCAGGGTGGTGCTTCATCGCCAGCTTGCGATAGGCTTTCTTGATCTCTTCGTCAGACGCGTTTTTCGGCACGCCCAGAGTTTCGTAATAGTCTTTTTTTGCCATCGTCTTCTTCGATTAACGTGAAAGCACTAACCTTCATGACTCGGAGCGCTCAGCGGGAGAAGCATGAAAGTTAGAACACAAACGCCGCGTGGCTGATCTTGGGGACCATACCAACGCGGCGCATCAAGGCGCAGCTCAACTTGAAAGTTGGCGCCGCTCTAGCCCTTCTTGACTTCCTTCACCTCGGCATCGACCACGTTGTCGTCGTCGGGCTTGGTCGATGAAGATTGCGCGCCCTGCGGTCCCTGCCCAGCCGTGGCGCCTTGAGCTGCCTCGTCAGCCGCCTGCTTGGCCTGCTGATCGGCGTACATCTTTTCGCCCAGCTTCTGGCTGGCTTCCATCAGCACCGTGGTCTTGGCTTCGATGTCGGCCTTGTCCTCGCCCTTGAGCGCTTCTTCCATGCTCTTGATGGCGGTTTCGATCTTTTCCTTTTCGCCCGCATCCAACTTGTCGCCGTACTCGGTCAGGCTCTTCTTCACGCTGTGCACCGTGGCCTCGCCCTGGTTGCGCGCCTGCACCAATTCGAGCTTCTTCTTGTCATCAGCGGCGTTGAGCTCGGCGTCCTTCACCATCTGCTGGATCTCGTCTTCGGTCAGACCGGAGTTGGCCTTGATGGTGATCTTGTTTTCCTTGCCCGTGCCCTTGTCCTTGGCGCCCACATGCAGAATGCCGTTGGCGTCGATGTCAAACGACACCTCGATCTGCGGCGTGCCGCGCGATGAGGGCGGGATGCCTTCGAGGTTGAATTCGCCCAGCAGCTTGTTGCCCGCGGCAATGTCGCGCTCGCCCTGGAACACCTTGATTGTGACCGCAGGCTGGTTGTCTTCGGCGGTGGAGAAGGTCTGTGCGAACTTGGTCGGGATGGTGGTGTTCTTCTTGATCATCTTGGTCATGACCCCGCCCATGGTCTCGATGCCCAGGGACAGCGGCGTCACGTCCAGCAGCAGCACGTCCTTGCGGTCACCCGACAGCACCTGTCCCTGGATCGCAGCGCCCACGGCCACGGCCTCATCCGGGTTCACGTCCTTGCGCGGCTCGCGCCCGAACAGCTCCTTGACCTTCTCCTGCACCTTGGGCATGCGCGACATGCCGCCCACCAGGATCACGTCGTTGATGTCGGCGACATTCACGCCGGCGTCCTTGATGGCCGTGCGGCAAGGCGCAATTGTGCGCTCAATCAGTTCGTCCACCAGCGACTCCAGCTTGGCGCGGGTGAGCTTGATGTTAAGGTGCTTGGGGCCGGAGGCGTCGGCCGTCACGTAGGGCAGGTTGATGTCGGTCTGCGCGCTGTTGGAAAGCTCGATCTTGGCCTTTTCTGCCGCTTCCTTGAGGCGCTGCAATGCCAGCACGTCCTTGCCCAGGTCTACGCCCTGATCCTTCTTGAACTCGGCAATGATGTAGTCGATGATGCGCTGGTCAAAATCTTCGCCGCCGAGAAAGGTGTCGCCGTTGGTGGAGAGCACTTCGAACTGCTTTTCGCCGTCGACATCGGCGATCTCGATGATGGAGATGTCAAATGTGCCGCCGCCCAAGTCGTACACGGCGATCTTGCGGTCGCCCTTTTCGTTCTTGTCCAGGCCGAAGGCCAGAGCTGCGGCCGTGGGTTCGTTGATGATGCGCTTCACGTCCAGACCGGCGATGCGCCCGGCGTCCTTGGTGGCTTGGCGTTGGGCGTCATTGAAATAGGCCGGCACGGTGATGACGGCATCGGTCACGGCCTCACCCAAATAGTCTTCCGCGGTCTTCTTCATCTTGCGCAGCACATCGGCGCTGACCTGTTGCGGTGCCATGCGTGTGCCACGCACCTCAACCCAGGCGTCGCCATTGTCGGCAGCAGCGATCTTGTAAGGCATCAGGTCGATGTCCTTTTGCACTTCCTTTTCCGTGAACTTGCGCCCGATCAGGCGCTTCACGGCATACAGCGTGTTGCGCGGGTTGGTCACGGCCTGGCGCTTGGCCGATGCGCCCACCAGCACTTCGCCGTCTTCCTGATAGGCGATGATGGACGGCGTGGTGCGCGCGCCCTCTGAGTTCTCGATCACGCGGGCGGTGTTGCCCTCCATGATGGCCACGCAGCTGTTGGTGGTACCCAGGTCGATGCCGATGATTCTTCCCATGATTTTCTCCTGCAAACTAAGTAATTGAGATGCTGACTACGTGTGGATGAGCCCGGCCGTTTCAAGGGCGGGGCAAACTTTCATGCCGCGGCTGCGAAGCGCACCGAGTCGTGAAAGTTAGTTATTTCACATTAAACCTCGCCCTATTTGGGCGCCGTGACCGTGACCAGTGCCGGACGCAACACGCGCTCGGCGATGGAATAGCCCTTTTGCAGGACCGACACCACCGTGTTGGCGTCCTGCTCGGCCGGCACCACGCTGATGGCCTGGTGTTGATGCGGGTCGAACTTGGTTCCTGCGGCCGGGTTGATCGCAATGACCTTGTTGCGCTCCAACGCGGCCACGAGCTGACGCAGCGTGGCTTGGGCGCCTTCGCGAATCTGCTCGACGCTGGCGTCGGCGATGGCCAGTCCAGCCTCCAGGCTGTCGGCCACGGGCAGCAGGCTCTCGGCAAAGCTCTCCACGCCGAACTTTCGTGCCTTGGAGACTTCCTCCTCGGCGCGGCGCCGAGCGTTTTCGGCATCCGCCTTGGCGCGCAGATACTGGTCGGCCAGATCGGCGCTCTTGGCCTTGAGGCTGACCAACTCTGCCTGAACCTGCGTCAACGCATCGGCCTCGTTGGCGGCCATCGCCGCTTCCTGCTCTTCGGGGCTGACGGCGTCGCCCAGGGACGTGTTTTCGGGGGGATTTTTATGCTCGGACATACGATGGATGAAAAGTGAAGCCAATGGATGCGTCCCATCTGGGGCCCAGCCGCCGCATTTCAAGGGTGAGCGTTAACCCTTGACTGCCAGCAGTTCCACGTCGAACTTGAGCGTGGCGTTAGGCGGAATCACGCCGCCGGCGCCACGGGCGCCATAACCCAACGCCGGGGGGATGATGAGCGTGCGCGCACCACCGATCTGCATGCCCGCCACGCCTTCGTCCCAGCCCTTGATTACCATGCCGGCGCCAAGCGAGAACCCGAACGCGTCGTTGCGATCCTTGCTGGAGTCGAACTTGGCACCTTGCACGCCGCCCTGATACAGCCAGCCCGTGTAGTGCACGCTCACGTGCTGGCCCTTTTGCGCCGTGGCGCCCTCGCCCACGACGGTGTCTTCGTATTGCAGTCCGGATGCGGTAGTGATCATGTGGATTCTTTGCTATGAAAAAAAGTAGCTTGAGATGCGCGTCCGCAGTTTGCGGAGCGCGTAGATAACCCGAAATTATGCCAGCAGTGGGGTGTCATGGCGCTTTGGCACAATCGCCTCGTAACAGGAGGACATTCCCATGACCGTTCGAACTATCCTCAAGATGGGCGATCCGCGCCTGCTGCGAGTCGCCAAGACCGTGACCGAGTTCGATACAGACACGCTGCATCTGCTGATCTCGGACATGCTCGACACCATGATCGCGGCTGGCGGCGTAGGACTGGCCGCGCCGCAGATCGGCGTGGATTTGCAGCTCGTGATCTTCGGCACCGGCGAGCCCAGCGCGCGCTATCCGGACGCGCCGCCCGTGCCAAGAACGGTGCTCGTCAACCCCACCATCACCCCGCTGCCGGGATCGCTGGTCGATACAGCGCCGGACGAGGAGGATGACTGGGAGGGCTGCCTGTCGGTGCCCGGGCTGCGCGGGTTGGTGCCGCGCTACGCCCATATTCGCTATACCGGTTGGGATCAATATGGCGACCGTATTGACCGCACTGCGGGTGGTTTTCATGCACGTGTGGTGCAGCACGAATGCGACCATCTGCTTGGCAGGCTGTACCCGACGCGCATGCGCGACCTCACGCGCTTTGGCTACACCGACGTGCTTTTTCCCGGGGTTGAGGTCGAAGACGAATGAAACCTTGCGCGACAGGGGTTATTGGGGTCAGACGCCAATTTCGCTGCAGCGCACAGCGCTGCGCCCAGCGGGGGGAACCGAAGGTTCTGCGAATTTGGACTCTGACCCCAAAGACCCTGCTCTGTCCTCAGCTGATTAGGTCATTCGTACCCTGATTTCTGCATTCCGTCACGGTGCCCTTGGCGAGCGCGTTGGGGCTGCGTATTCTTGGGGTGACAGGGCGTTCTTGACGCTGGCTGTTCATCTTCAACTTCGGGCAACATCATGTTCAAACCGCTTAGCCTTCTGATCTTTAAGACCCCCTGGTGGGCCATGTTGCTGGGCGGGGTTGTCGTGCTGTTGACGCTGGTGATGTTTGCGCTGCCGTTTCAGGTGTTGCTGCTGTCGCAGCACGCTGGCACGCCGCAAGAGAAGCAGGTGATCCAGTTCGAGATCAACCAGGCGTTCAAGAACAGCGGACTGAGCGTGGCCGAGGGCATCGTCAGCGCCATGAGGGACCGGTCTCAGGACCCGGCCAGAAAGCAGGAACTGGAACGCGCCCTGGCCGAAATCGAACGCGCCCGCCATGAAGTGGTTCACGCGCCGGACGAAGCCGCTCAAGCCGTGCGCGATGCCGCCAACGAAGCGCTGGACACCGCCCGCGATGCCGCTCAAGGCGCGCTTGAATCGGCGCAGGAGGCGCGGCAGACGATAGAAGAATCCAGGGACGAGGCGCTGCAGCGCTTGCGCTCCAAGGGTCTGGATGTGGCAGCCACAGAAAAATCGTTCGCCGATCTGCTGGCCGCAGCCAAAGCCAAGGAGGAGGCGGAGCGAAGGGCATTGGACGAAATCGCCAAGTCCCAAGAACGCCTGCGCGAGTCTGTACCGCCGAGCACGGCTGGGACAGCGACAATCATGATCGATGTGCCGCCGCCGCCAGCGATGCCAGGTGCGCCGCTGCCGCCGCAACTGCGCGACAGCATCCGCGCCACCGTAGCCAATGGCATGTGGCGAGTGGGGGTGGGTTCGGTGCTGATCCTGATCTTTATTCCGTTATTCGTGATGCTGCTGATTGCCAAGTTCTTCATCGACCGCTCGCACCGCGCGCTGGCGTTCGCTGAAGAAAAGGAAGAAGAAGCGCAACTCAGTGACATGCGCCGACAGATGACTGAGGCGCGCTTGCAGGCGTTGCAGGCGCAGGTGGAGCCGCACTTCTTGTACAACACGCTGGCCAACGTGCAGGCGTTGACAGAGATCGATCCGCCCGCTGCCAATCAACTCGTGGGTCACTTGATCGCCTACCTGCGCGCGGCCCTGCCCAAGATGCGCGAAAGCACGTCCACCGTGGGTCAGGAAGTGGAGCGCGTGCGCGCCTACCTGAACATCCTGAAGATGCGCATGGGTGAGCGTCTGGCGTTTGACATTCAGGTCGCAGACGATCTGTTAACGCTGCCGTTTCCCCCCATGATGCTGCCCACGCTGGTGGAAAATGCCATCAAGCACGGCCTGGAGCCACAGCGCGAAGGCGGGCGCATCGACGTGCTGGTGACGCGCGCATGGCGTGACGGCCAGGATCGTCTGCTGCTGCAGGTCACAGACACAGGAGCAGGTCTGTCGGAACAGGATGTTCAGTCTGGCAGCGGTGTGGGCCTGAGTAATCTGCGGGAGCGCTTGCGGGCGCTCTATGGCGATGCCGGGCGCTTCACACTCGAAGCCAACGACCCCTGCGGTGTGGTTGCTACCATTGATGTTCCAGCGCAGACGCGCAGCGACAGCCCAGATTACCCACCAGGCGTTGGCGGCGCTGCGCCGGTCGCTCCCACCGCGCGCAACGGCTGGCGCCGGATCGTGAGCGCCACGCGCAAGACCCATGGCATGTGGGCCACGGTGGTGTCGCGCACCTTCATCATCCTGATGCTTCTGCTTCTGGCTGGATTTTTTCTGGGTCTGGTGGGGCTGGTCACGGGCTGGTTGCCGGTGCAGGTCAATCAGTTTCAGCTCGATGGAATCGAAGGCATGGCTGTGGGTTCCCTGGGCCTGCTGATTGCCTTTGGCGCGCTCGCCCTGGTGGTAGGCTTGCTGGTGTTGCTGTTATACGGCATGGGATTTTTGTTTGCTGGCCTGCTGATCTTCATCCCAGCGGCGATTCTGATCTCCTTGTTCCCGGTGTTTTCGCCTTTCGTCGTGATCGGTTTGGTAATCTACTGGATTCTTTGGAAAAGACGCAACAATTCCACGCCTAGCCAGCGCACCGACAGGACCTGAACCATGACACTGCGCGCCATCATTGCCGAGGACGAGCCGATACTTCGTTCACAGCTCAAGTCCAAGTTGGCCAAGCTTTGGCCCGAATTGCAGATCGTGGCTGATGTGGGCGACGGCGAGGCCGCGCTCGAAGCCATCGCCGAGCACCGTCCCGAGCTGGCATTTCTGGACATCCGCATGCCCGAGATGACGGGTGTGGACGTGGCGCGCAGCATCGCCGCCAACCCCGATCTGAAGTGCCATGTGGTGTTCGTCACGGCCTTCGATCAGTACGCGGTGGAGGCCTTTCAAACCGGTGCTGCAGACTACCTGCTCAAGCCCTACAGCGACGAGCGCCTGGCCCTCACGGTGCAGCGCCTGCAGCAGCGGCTGGCCCAGCAACCCGCGCCGGCGCAGGACCTGCGCGGGTTGGTGGCGCAGATCAGCGCGCAACTCAAACCCGAGGTCGAGCCGTTGCGCTGGATCAAGGCCAGCGTAGGCAACCACCTGCGGCTGATACCGATCGACGACGTGCTGTTCTTTCAGTCGGATGAAAAGTACACGCTGGTGGCCACCCAGGAGTTCGACGCACTGATCCGCACGCCGATCAAGGAACTGATCGAGGGCGTGGACACGGATCAGTTCTGGCAGATTCACCGCTCCACCATCGTCAACGCCAGCGCCATCGAGCTCGTCACGCGCGACGAGCGCGGACAGGCTTCGGTGCGCGTCAAGGGGCGCAAGGAAAACTTGGGCGTGAGCCGGCCCTTCTCGCACCTCTTCAAACAGATGTGACGGCGGCGCAGATCGTGGACGCATCGCCTCAAGCCCCCTCGTGCACGCCAGCTGCGGCGCGGGTGTTGTCAACCGCCAGACTGGCATTAAGCCGAACAAGCGCTAACGAACGATTGTCTGCAACTATCCCATGAATAAAAGAGCATTTGGCCAGACTGGCCTGTGGGTCAGCGCCCTGGGCTTTGGTGCCATGCACCTCAACGACGAAAGCACCAGCGAAGTCGAGGCCGGGCGGCTGTTGAATCAGGTGCTGGATGCCGGCATCAACCTGATCGACACCGCACGTGGTTATGGCCTGTCCGAAGAACGAATCGGCCGTCACATCGCCCACCGCCGAAGCGAGTATGTGCTGTCCACCAAGGTCGGCTACGGCATTCCGGGTTTTGCTGACTGGAGCTATGACTGCATCGTGGCCGGCGTGCAAGCTGCCTGCCAGCGCATGCGCACCGATGTGATCGACATCGTGCACCTGCACTCCTGCCCGCTGCAGGTGCTGCAGCAGGGCGACGTGGTACGAGCATTGGAAGATTGTCAGAGCAGCGGCAAGCTGCGCGTCGCTGCGTATGCCGGAGACAACGACGAACTGCGCTGGGCCATTGAGTCAGACCGCTTTGGCAGCTTGCAAACCTCGGTCAGCCTGTGTGACCAGTCCAATCTGACGCAGCAGCTGGCGCAAGCGCCGTCAAGGCGCTTGGGCGTCATTGCCAAGCGCCCGTTGGCGGGTGCGGTCTGGCGCTTTGCTGATCGTCCTGCCGACCATGCGCACGGGCTGTATTGGGACAGGTTCCACGCCATGGGCATGGACCCGCAAGGACTGGATTGGGGCGAGCTGGCCCTGCGTTTTTCGGCGTTTGCACCGGGTGTGACAAGTGCCATTGTGGGTACCAGCAAGTCAAAAAACTTTCAGCGCAATCTGGATATCGTGAACCGGGGGCCGCTGGACGCGCCGACCCAAGCCCTGATCACGCAGACTTTTGCCGACTGCAATGACGGTTGGAACAGCATTATCTAGTCGGGCCTTCATGCGAGCACAAGCCGGTGACTGCAGGCATGCTGCGTCACCACGTGCACCTTGGACCCGGCGCTGGCACCGGCAAGCCTGCAATCGACAAAGCTGATGCCGCGCGCGTCGGTTGAAGCAGGTCCATCCCGGCACGGTTCCAGTCCATGACTTCGGCGCCCATGCCTGCGGGGGTTACGCCCAAAGTCTCAATGGGTCGTCTGCCAGCGTGCGCACCTACGTGCGCCAGCGCACTGACCACGCAGCGTGAATCAGCGAACATCGGTCGGAAGATTGAATTGTGGCTCACGCCCAGCGCTTAGGGAAACTCTGCATAAGTGTGTCATCGAATTGACCGCTAAAACGTTAAGCATTGATGAAACAAATGAGCCTCGCCACCACCGGATTTGAACTCGTGCACAAGCGGACTCGCAAGCGCGAATTTCTCGATGAGATGGA
>CAIVXG010000203.1 GCA_903909815.1 uncultured beta proteobacterium
GCCTTTTGGGCAGCGCGCTGTGGAACAGCGGGACGTGTTCAGAGGGGGATTCGGTGGCGAAAGCGCTCAAGACGGTGGTTCAGTTTGAAAATGCCTGTTTAGATCATTATATATCACGCCATGATTATAGGGATAATCATGACGTATCTACGACATATTAAATCACCCTAACCGCCAAAATCGCAGGAAATGCTGCCATTGACCACAGCCCCGCCTCCAAGCGATTTAAAGGCCCATAGGGCGCACGGCCCCAGATGGCACACCAACTGGCACAAACATCACTTCCAAGGCATCACAGGCCGTCTGAGGCCCCCTACCCTCCCATTCCCTGCGGAGATGAACATCACTGTTTTGATGCGGCTGCAGCTAGTGCCGTCTGCTTAGGCTGTTCTCTAGTCAAATTGTTACCCGTTTAAAGGATATTTGACTTTTAGCTGTTAAACAAGTAAATTGAAAATACCTTTATTAACGATACCGACTTGGGTCCACCCCCTCACCAGCAACTTGCCTCTATGCAACAAATCATCTCCCTTGCCGAGCAGTTCACACCCATTTTGCAAGCCGCCCGCAAAGCCACAGGCTTGAGTCAAACCGAGCTGGCCCAGCGCCTGGGCCTGAGCCAAAGCCGCATGTCAGTGATGGAGCTAGATCCCTCGTCCATCGCGCTGGATCAGATGCTCAGACTGTGCGCGGCGCTGCAACTCGAAATCGTGGTCCAGACCAAGGCACCACCTTCTCCAGCTGCGTCCACCACTGCCTCGACGGAGTGGTAGACCATGGGCCGCCCTTCCCATACCCGCGCTCTTTCGGTCTGGACCAACGGAATACGGGTAGGTCTTTGGACGTTCAACCGTCGCGCAGAACATGCGTTTCAGTACGACCCAACATGGATGGCAGATGCCGCCGCACGCCCACTTTCACTCTCACTGCCCTTCACTGGCGAACAAGCGATTCGGGGCGATCGAGTGCGCAACTTCTTTGACAACCTGCTGCCCGATAGCGAGGCCATTCGCCTGCGCGTTGCCAGCCGCTACAGGACCGAGAGCACGGAGGCCTTTGACCTGTTGCAAGCGATCGGACGGGATTGCGTTGGCGCGGTACAGCTTTTGGGTGCGGATGAGGAGCCCCAGGACGTGCTGTGCATCCGGGGTACGCCCCTGACGGATGCGCAGATTGAAGCGCGGCTGGTCCAGACCACACGCAATGGCCCCCTGTCCAATCTGGAGGACCAGGAGGAGCTGCGCATTTCGCTCGCCGGTGCGCAGGAGAAGACCGCCCTGCTCTGGCACCAAGGCCAATGGATGCACCCGTACGGCTCCACTCCCACCACCCATATTCTGAAGCTGCCACTGGGCTTGGTGGGTCACCGCCAAGCCGATTTCAGCACCTCTGTGGAGAACGAATGGCTGTGCATGAACCTTTTGTCAGAGTTTGGCCTGCCGGTAGCCAAAACTGAAATACTACAGTTTGGGAGCCAGAAGGTACTGTCAGTCGAGCGCTTTGACCGTCAGTTGCATTCCAGTGGCAGCTGGCTCATGCGGCTGCCCCAGGAGGATTTTTGCCAGGTCACGGGGCTGTCCTCACACCTTAAATACGAGGCAGATGGCGGCCCAGGCGTGGTCGATCTGGCTACTGTTTTGCAGGGATCTATCCAGCCAGAAAAGGATCTCAGTACCTTGCTCACAACCCAATTACTGTTCTGGATGCTGGCCGCACCCGATGGGCACGCCAAGAACTTCAGCATACGAATCCTGCCTCAGGGCCGCTACGCCCTAACGCCCCTCTATGACGTAATGTCCATCTGGCCGGTGGAAGGCAATGGCCCAAATCAATTCTCTATGTTCAAGGCCAAGATGGCCATGGCTGTGCTTGGCAAGAATAAGCACTATCACTTCAAAGACATCCAACGCCGGCACTTCAACCACATGGCGGCCAAGTGCTTCAATCGCAGGGATGCCGAGTCAGTTTTGGAGTCCGTCCTGCAGCAGGTTCCTGCTGTGATCGAAGCCGTGAGTCACCGATTACCTGTTGGCTTCCCTGAGTTGCTAGCCCAACACATATTTAAAGGTCTGAAACGCTCCTCCGAGCGACTGGCGGCCATGCCAATAGCCTGAGCAATTCACCAAGAGGGGAACATTCGACAAGGGCATCGGCAGGCCTATTTCACACGTTATCTTGCACGGTTGTCCGAAACAAGACCTCCCTCGCGGCCAGTATTTCGCGTTCATCCAGCACGGAGCGGCACCACTTGGCTTAGATGAGTTAGCCTCTGTTCCAAAGCACGGAGATACACATCAGACGCTAGGCGTTGCAGGTTTTGCTGCGGGTCATTCCGACATCATCGACCAAGGAGGCCAGCGATTCATGGAGGTTGAGCGGTTCGATTGAGTTGGGCCGACAGAGCAATGCTGCATCTTCTCACTGTCTGCTGTAGACGTGGAGTTCACAGGCATGGCCAGATATCCATGGTCGGTGGTGATTACGGGCTTGGCCGCGTAAGGTCATGTTCACTGGCCAGTGCACGAGGGAGCCTGGTTGCTCTACGCGTTTGGGACGTTAATCGGGAATACCGACATGCATCACGGCAACATCTCTTTTGTAAGCTCTGGCGGTTGTCCCTACACCACCGCACCGGTTTACCACGGGCTGCCTATTTGTTTTCTGCCTCGTTCTGTTGGTTCGCTGACCGACATTTTGACTCCAACGACTTTGGATTCAGCCGTGACGCCAGGAGTTTGGCGTCGAGTGTTTTGGCTTGCCGACTGAAGGTTTGGCCGCAAGCCCCTGCCTTACCGCGACCTCGTTGAGCGTTTGAAGGCTCAAGAATCCCTTATTATTCTCACACATGTCGCGAAGATTAAGCACTGTGAGGAAATCAGCACTTGGAGGGTTTTAGGTCGCTGTGAGGTGTGTTGTTTCAAACAACGCCCTGCCCCTGTTCAAAAAATTATCGTTTTGATCGCCTTTTCAACGACCTTCATTTGGCTTGCATCCAGCCCGGACAAACTGATTTCGAAAGTCCTTTTCTTCGGATTGAAGCCGATTTTCCCTATTCTTCCGCCCTCCCCTTTTATCAATACCGGCTCTGGCATTGAGGTGTTGTTTGAAACAACACCCTCCCCGATCAGCTCTTTGAAGATGTGTCCAGCGGACGGTTTAGGGTCCATTTTTGCGAGCGCCGCCGCCCGACTAAGGACAACATCTGGATCCTTCTGAAGCGCAGCCGATAGATTGGCTGACCAGGCCTGCTGAAGGTCCAGTGGAGTAGAAAATGCGGCCAGCAACTGAGCAGGCAACCGAGCCAAGGTCATCGCCTTGCTCGCATTCCCAACATCTACTCCCAGTGCCTCAGACATCTTGCGCAAAGACGTAAACAGGCCCTCGTCCAGCGCACGGGCGTACATAACGCCCTGCTCAAAAGGTCTGAGATCCGCGCGCTGGCGGTTCTCGCGATCCATCTGCGCAAATAGCTCGACATCGGTCAGTTCTTCAATAACAGCGAGCACGAGAAGTCCCAACTCCAGGCATGCGCGGTGGCGACGGTGGCCGAAGACAATTTCAAATTCGCCTGACTTGCCGGCCCGTGGCCGCACCTTGATAGCCTGCACAACGCCGCCCGCAGATTCGATCTCCAGCTTCAAGTTTTCATAGTCGGAGGACTTGAACGAAGCTTCATTGCGGTTTGCCCAGCGACTGGGGTGGATCAGTTTCGGGTCAATGAGCCGGGTAACTTCAGCACCATCAAACTGCCCAAGCATCGCAGTCGCTGCGTCCAGCTTGAGTTGTACGTCCACCAGCTCTTTTGAAACTTCGTCCTTGCCAGTGATAGCCGACATGAAGATTCCTGCGCCAGTGAATGACTTGGAGGTTGGCCGAGCAGGGGAGGGAGCTGTAACTGAAGCTGCCGGGGCAGTCACCTGGACTGAAGGAAGGGCGAGTTTCGCGGCCGGGGCACGCGGCTGGAATCCAGCCAAACTGATACCAGCGGTCTTTTCGTTGATCTTTTTTGTTGCCATGATTTACCCTTGGTTTGACAGTTGACGGCGCCAGGTTGCACGTATGATTTCTTCCATCAACTCAGAAACACGCTCATACGCGTCGCGCGCGCGTTTGTACGTCTTCTGGCTACCTTCATACTTCGCCACGTCATAGACTGTCCCAAATTCAGCAGAGCTGGAGCTTGCAACAGTTGTTTTGGGAATCTCAGCCGGCAGCACTTTACCTTCGTACGTCTTGCTGATCCAGTCGCGAATTGTCGCGGTCGTTGAATCTTGGCTGTCAACGCGAGTAAATAAGACGCGCACAAAATCAAAATTCTTCGTGACGCCACGCTGCTCGACGAGCTGGCCAGCCAAGTCAGAAAACAGCCGCCAGAACTGGGCCGCTGAAGCGGCGTCAAGAGCGTTGGGAGGTAGGGGCATCAAAATGCCGTCGCTGGCCATTAGCGCATTGATGGTCACGTATGACAGGGCAGGGGGCGTGTCAATAATAATCACATCGTATAGATCGCGGACATCGTCCAGGGCCTGATTCAAGACATTCCAGAACTCAAAATCAGTTTCGCGCATTTGTCGTGCAGGGAGTCCAAACTCGGCGGCGAAGAGAAGGGGAGCAGCGCAAACCAGATCCAGGCCAGACCAATAGGTATTTTGGATGGAAGGCGTAATGCTCGATTCCTGGCCAAGGCAGACTGGCAAGATTGTTTGCGATTCATCGACCTCGGTATCAGGCAGAATGCCAAAAAGCGTGGTCAGCGAGCCTTGTGGGTCGCAGTCCAGGACAAGCACTTTATGGCCCTTCAGCGAGAGACCCTGCGCCAGGGTCATTGCGGTGGTGGTTTTTCCTACGCCACCCTTGAAATTCGCAACGGATATGCAAACAGCATGGGCACCCTCAGGTCGAAGTTTGCCAGCGCGAAACTCTCGGATCCAAGGCATGGCTTCTACAAGAGTGAATGTACGTCGGTTACCGCCTGAATTGATGGTTCCACCAGGCAGATCTCCTTTTGATGAGCGGTAGACAATCTGCGAGCGGTCTGCATCGCACAAAGCCGCCAGTTCGGTTGTGTTGAAATGTGGAGCGGCTTTTCTATTTTCAGGGGCGAGTAGGGCGCCGCGAACTGCACTCATCATGTAGCTGGCTTTGTCGGCCTGCGTCATGACATCGGCCAAGCTTTCAGGTACAAGGAGCAATTCGTTTTTTGTTGCCATGCTGATGCGGTTCTGTTGAAGAGTGATAAAAAATCTGAACAGTGGAGATTTTGCTATCTTTCGTCAGCGCAGACAACAAAAAACAAATTTTCTGACGAATATTTTTGCATTTTGAAATGCTGATAGCTCTTGAACACCTCCCTCCGGGGGATTAGTTGGACTTCTGGATGTTGAAGATACATACCTGGCTGGTTTGTAGGACTCTAAATACTTTCAAATCCTTTAATACCTTTGCCTTCCATTTTCCCCAATATTGACAATAGGTTACGTGCAAATACGTGAGATGCTACAGGGCGATACGTGAGATGAAATAGGGGTCATGTGGAGGTTAAACGAGGCTCAGCGTGAGATCAAAAAGGGATGAACGTGAGTGGGAAAAAGGCTGTGAATCGCGCCAATAGAAAAAGTTATGCACCTCATTTCAACTCACATATGCAGCTGCACCCAAGAATTCAGACCCAATCCAACCCAGATTCGCACACACCACGCCAATGAACTAGTTCATTCGCGCAAACGTCTGAAAATATGTGAGACAAAAAAGGGATCGCTCCAGCTTATATACGTGAGAGAACGGCACTAGGATTAACTCACGTTTGAACGTATCATTGACGCCATGAGTCAGCCAAGCCTATTTCAGCCCGACGACGCCGAGGACGAGTTTCTTTTGAAGCACGTCAACGCCGTTGCGCTGATGCCAGTTCAGGGAGGTCGCCGGATATCGCTGCTAGGCCGTAGGCTTTTCAATGTGCTGCTGCATAGATCCCAAGACGAAGGTGAGCAGGAGGAGTACGAGGCGCGGTTGCATGAAGTACTCAGCGCGGCTGACTACACGAGCAAAGACACAGCTCCGCTGAAGAAGATTCTCAAAGAATTGATGACCACCACGGTCGAGTGGCAAAGCCCAACCAGTGGCGAGATCGAAACGTGGGACGCTTGCAATCTACTTAGCGGCGCGGGCATCACGAAAGACAAGCGCACTGGAGCGGTCACAGTTCGTTGGCGCTTTGATTCAAAAGTGCGCTCGCAGCTTTTGAGCCCAGATCGATATGCAAGGCTGTCAATCGAAGCCATCACGCAACTTTCGTCGCACGCATCCATGGCACTGTACGAAATTTGCGCCAGGTACGTAGACAACCGCGGGCACAAGACCGCAAGGCAGCACTGGCGCTGGTGGAAGCCCGTTCTAACAGGCTTTGCGGGTGACGATTCGAAGTCTGAGTATCGCTTTTTCAAGCGTGACGTGTTGAACAAGGCCATTGCTGAAATCAATGCGCTCACCCACATTGAAGTGAGAGGCCCTATCGAGCACAAGGAACGGGACAACAAGACCGTCGCCGAAATTCAATTTGAAGTGTGGGTGAAGGGAGAGCGGTGCGCGCGCGTGGTCGGTTTGCCGCTGCACGACGTGACGCCGCAGGATCTGCCGGTCATTGGTCGCGCAATTTCAGCCGGCGTGAAGCAAGACCAAGCCGAAGAACTATTGCGAAAGCATGGCAGCGCGCCGCTGGCCAACGCAGTCGATGATTTGGAGCGCCGCCTAGAGATGCCGGTGGAGGTCGTAGGCGAGGTCAGGTTGCCGGGAAGCTGGCTGAAAGATAGTTTGGAGCGTAAGGCAAAGCAGGCGAAAGCGGCGGCTGCAACACCGATGGCAAAACAGGTCACCGCTGATGAGATGAAAAAGCGCCGGGCCGCGTGGACAGAGATCTGGTTGCGCAAGAGGAAAACAGACTTGCTGCGCGGTTTTGAAGAGTTTACGCCGTTGGAGCAGGAAAGGATCCTGGCGGATTTCAGAAATGAATTAGAAGCGCACCAAGTTCATTTCTTGCGGCGGTTCGACATGTCGGGATGGAATCACGGGATGATTCGCGAAACCTTCGTCAAATTTCTCGGGGTCCAGCTAATCGGGTCGGATTGGTTCAAGCCCAGCGCCGACGACATCTTGGCCGTCGCCGCGGCTCTGGGGTGAACGGGAGAGGAACAGGACTGAATGAGTTCCATGGTGAAGGCGGAAAGTTGGGTACCGGCGCCTCGTGGGTCACCAGGATGTCGGCTCACAGGTTCGCCAAACAGTCAAGGACATCAGGGTAGATGCTTGACCAATGTCTTCGGTGAACGCCACCACGCCACAGGTCCTGCCGCTGCGTCGATTTGGCGTGCTCTTTTTGATTGCGGAATTTGGGTTCTGTAGGGAGCGATGGATACCAGACGGACTAACGAAACACGCCGCCCAAACCGTCAAAATCCGAGCGCCGTCAGTGAGGGTCGGGATTGAAAGTCTACTTTAGACGCCATTTTGAACGTGATTGCAGGCGCTTTAGTCTCAGGAAACCGCGTGGAGGTAAGAGAAATCGGGAGTTTCACAGTACTAACCTGAGTCCCAGGATTGGACGCAACCCTCGAACCGGCGAAGCTGCTATTCGGCCCGGGGTATCGAGCAGACCTCCGACTTGAATCCATAATTCACGCCTTCTTCCTCGGCGCTCAAAATATCTGACCCACCTGTGCTCATCGAAAGCTGACCCACTGACTGCGCGCTTGTCAGTGGTCGGTCGGGCACGAAGGACTTCAAGTTGAGGTGTGGCGCACGCATCAGCGCCGCGTTGGTACGCAGC
>CAIVXG010000204.1 GCA_903909815.1 uncultured beta proteobacterium
CATCGAAAAGCAAAGAAGTTGCTGAAAGCCTGGGAGGACGAAACCGAAAAGCTGTTCGACGCACAAGCTCCGCGCAAACCATAGCCGGTGCGTTCACGTGAAATTCGGTTTATATGCGTTCAGCGACCTGCGGAAAGTAAGCCTCGACGGCTACCGGATCGAGGATAAGTCGACGCTTTCGGAACTATTCAACGCCAAGCTCGCGCTGCAGGAGCTTGCAGGGGAATACGCAGCGGGGCTGAGGACCATCGCGGCACTGCGCGCGCTGGAGCAGAAGCCGGCATCGAAGCTCCTGACCGGTCTGTTCGCCCAGGCACGCCTCCAGGCCGCGATCGACGCCGGCGGCGCGTCCGGCCCGGCCTACGAGAAGGCGTTTCGCCGCCGCTATGCCGAGCTCGTCGCACCGCTGCCATGGGCCGTCGTGCAGGATGGCATACGCTCGGGCTTCGGCTCCTCGCTCACGCTCAGCCGCGCCGCGATCGTTGCCGGTGTGACGACTGAGCTGGACCCGGCCATCGCTCGCTCAGGCGCACTTGACTCGACTCAAGCTTGGAAGCTGATCGGATCACGCCTCGCGCTGAAGGCAATGCTACCGATCAGCGCCGCGCGCGGTGAAGTGCTGCGCGCTTACATCGCGAAGAGCGAGGTCGCAAAACCTGACATTTGGGCCGCGCGGGAGGTGACCCTGACCGCGGCCGACAAGCTCGCGCCGGTCAATGTCGCAATATGGGACTCCGGCATCGACGTCTCGTTGTTCCCGGAGCAGCTCTTCACCGACCCGACTCCGACCGCGAGCGGGACGCACGGGCTGGCCTTCGACGACTTCGGGCTTCCATCCACCGAATGGTTGTACCCACTCTCGGACGCGCAAAAGGCGGCTTACCCGGCCTTTCGCGAAATGATTCAAGGCCGACTTGACCTTCAGTACGGCCTCGACTCGCCTGCGGCACGTGCGGTACGTGAGAAGTTTCAGACAATGTCTCCGGCAGAGATGCATGAGATGTTCGAGGACGACAAGGTGCTCGGCTTTTACTCGCACGGGACGCATTGCGCAGGCATCGCTGTGCGAGGCAACCCCGCCGCCCGATTGGTCGTCGCCCGCTTCAACGACCAACTGCCCGACCTGCCCTTCGCCCCCACCGAGGCCTGGGCAAACCAAATGACCACGGCCTTCCTGCAGATGTCTGACTACTTTCGCACGCGTCACGTTCGGGTGGTCAACCTGAGTTGGGGGGACGATGCGCAGGAGTTCGAGACCTGGCTATCCAAAACTGGGGGTGGCGCCGATCCAGAGGCCCGCAAGGCACGCGCAGCCGCCCTGTTTGCATTGTGGAAGCAGGCTATCCAGAGCGCCATCCGATCGACGCCCGACACACTTTTTGTGACCGCCGCTGGAAACAGCGACAGCAACGTCGGGTTCATAGAGGATGTGCCCGCGTCATTGAGCGAACCCAACCTGCTGGCGGTCGGCGCGGTCAACCAGGCCGGCGACGAGACATCGTTCACCAGTCACGGCGACGCGGTCGTCGTGCACGCCAGCGGCTTCCAGGTCGAGAGCTTCGTGCCAGGAGGCGCACGCTTGCCCTTCTCGGGCACTTCGATGGCAGCGCCCAACGTGGTCAACCTCGCGGCCAAACTGTTCGCCCTAGACCCGACCTTGACGCCCGCGCAGGTGATCGAACTGATTCGGCGTGGCGCGAGTGCCTCGGAGGATGGTCGCCGGCACCTTATCGATGAGACGCACTCCGTGAAGTTGCTGAAGGCCGAACGGCTGGTGAAGTAAGGCCAACGGCCAAATTTTCATGCTGCGGACGTTCAGCGACCAAGCTCAGCCGTGGTTTCGTTGCAAGGCGACCAGCGGTACAAAAGCACGAATAGCAACAGCGACTGCCGCAAAACCAACCGCAAAGACTAGCGATGCTTTTGCCCCGGATGAAGCGGCAGTGGCAGCCAGTCCAAAGTGAAAAAAGACGATCTCGCTTTCCGCGGTTGCGCGCCAGGCAGCTGGATGGAAGCCTTTGCCGCATGTCTTGCACCTGGCAGGAAATGACGGAGCCGCACACAAAACGAGAACTGCGTTGACGCCGTGCGGTTTTTGACAATTCGGACAGCCTTTCATGCGACGATCCCAACAAAATTCATGGACGGCAGTAAAACGGACCCGTGGTCTCAACCCATATCGGGAGCAACAATGAGTGCGCCATGATTTGTACGCGACTCCATAAGTTGGCCATCATTGGCTTTCGCGTGCGGTACGGCTCCACGATTGAGCTGAAGAAGTGAGTTGGGTAGTCCATGAGAGTGATCAATTTGGGCTTTGTCAATTCGAGTCTCCAGGGCCGTGGATTGTCTATGCAGACATGCTGTGCAGTCTACATGGGAAACTCAATATTGGGGGAATCAGCCCCCGCAGCGGGGCGCCCTAAGACATCGACTCCCATGGCGCGCAGCGTGACGCAAAGCACTATTGTGTACGTGGCGCGCACGACTCGCATTCCTGGCAGACGCGGGACATTTCTCATTGGGCAAATTCCTTGAATTTGATTTGCCCGTTTGGCAGTTAATGACGACAGGATGGCATTATTGGCGGTGGCCGTATTCCATGCATGTGTCGATACGTGACTCCGGTCAACGCCATAAAATCAAGGAGAACCCACATGCTCCATGAATTTTCCATCGGTAACCCTGCACCAGGAGACGATAAATGAATACCTTATCGGTGCGCCCCGCCAAAACTTGGAGCGACAAGCGCTGGTTGTGGCTGCTCAGTCCGGCCATACCTGTGGCATTTGCCGGTTCATTGGCCGCATTCGCGTGGAGCGGCCAATGGTTGTGGCTCCTGTTTGCCCCCGCCTTCGTTCATCTGGTCATGCCCTTGCTGGACCTTGCGTTTGGTGAAGACTTCAGCAACCCCCCCGAGTCTGCGGTAGCCCAACTCGAACAGGACTTCTTCTACCGAGTGCTGGTTTGGGCCTATGTGCCGTCCCAAATCGCGGGGACGGTGTTTGGCGCATGGCTGGCGGCGACGCAGCCACTGCCCTGGTACGCATTTGCAGGACTGGTCCTGTCCGTGGGCTCCTTCAACGGCATTGGCATTGCCACCGCCCATGAACTGGGGCACAAGAAGGAAACACTGGATCGGTGGCTGGCAAAGATTGCTTTGGCACCCACCATGTACGGGCACTTTTATGTCGAACACAATCGCGGCCACCATAAGCGGGTTGCCACCCCCGAAGACCCGGCAAGTGCCCGCATGGGGGAGAACTTCTGGGCATTCCTGCCGCGCACGGTCCTGGGCAGTCTGCGGTCTGCCTGGGAACTTGAGCGCGAACGCCTGAACAGACAGGGCAAGAGCGCGTGGAATGTCGACAATGAAAACCTTCAGGGTTGGACCTTGACCATTGTCCTTTACGGCTGCCTGGCGGCTTGGCTAGGGTGGCCGGTGCTGGCATTTTTGGTGCTGCAAGGTCTGTACGGCGCTTCGATGCTGGAGGTAGTGAACTATGTCGAACACTATGGACTTCTGCGGCAAAAAGACAAGTTCGACCGCTATGTGCGCTGCGAACCGGAGCACTCATGGAACAGCAACCATATCGTCGGCAACATTCTCCTGTACCACTTGCAGCGGCACTCTGACCATCACGCACACCCCACACGGCGTTACCAGGCACTTCGGCACTTTGCTGAGGCGCCCCAGTTGCCGGCGGGATATGCCACGATGATTACCGCGGCCTACTTCCCTGCGCTGTGGTTTTTCTTGATGGACCATCGCGTTATAGCGCACTACGCGGGGGACCTGAGCAAAATTAACCTGCAGCCATCGGCACGGAAATCGCTTCTCAAGCGCTGGCACAAAGCAGAAACCGCACTGAAGGATACAGCCGCATGAATTCTGAAATGACTGACCTGCGCCAATGGCAGTGTGGAAGCTGCAACTTCATTTATGACGAATCGCAAGGTTGGCCGCAGGAGGGTATCGCACCCGGGACGCGGTGGGAGGCTGTTCCCCACGATTGGCGCTGCCCCGACTGCAGTTCGTCAAAGGAAGATTTTGAGCGTGTTGAATTTTGACAAGGCTGGTGGGAGGGCGAAAGTTCAGGTTTTGTGAAGAACGAAAACGTTGGCGGGACTTCGGAACAAATCAAACATTTGGATGGTCTTCGCTTCCTTCCCAACACGGCTGATGTAGTCAATATGAATAGCGCCTATTCCTTCGAATTCGGGCTTGCCATTCATCCCGCGCTCTGCCACAGACGCAATCGCAATAGCCGCTCTCTCGCGGTCAATTGACGTTGCGCCGTTTTGCTTGCTGTTGACAATAGTCACTGTCAGTTGATGGGCCGTGTGTTTTAGTTCAATGATCTGGAGCTCATACCCAGCGGCGCTTGCAATCGACTGGCGCAGGGCCGGTATCGACTCGGATTGGAGTTTTACCTGGCCGGCGTCGGTTACGGCGTCAGCGCCCGAAGCTGGCGCCATCGAAATCGCCGCCGTCAAGGTAACGAGCGTTGCAATAGCAAAGTGTTTCTTCATAAGTTCTCTCCGGTTTAAGCGGCAGATGTTGGGCTGAGGACTTAGCATCCGCTTTGTGGATGCATTCTTGCTGATCCTCTTTTTCACGTCTGTGCGCTAGCGCACAGACCGGCGGCCATGCCGTTACCGCCATCACCGCCAGCTGCCTTCGCCTCATCAGCGCCATCCTGGTCGAACAAGACGAGGAGTGGACGAAAGAAAAATCTACCTGACCGTGAAACCCTGAGGCCGCACGCTCACAACCGCCCAAAACCAGATTTCTGAAATTTGCAGAAAAGAAGTTGCTTTATCGACCTATTGGGGCATGCCGCCGCTTTCGACTGCCCCAAGACAACAAGGTGGAAATCGTGGCTTTGACCGGCTCTTCCGACTGAAGAAGTGGGTCAGCGAAAATCGGCCGCGTGGGTCAATCCAGCATCGGCGCCAACCGTCAGGGATCTCCATTCGGTGCTTCAAGGCAATGTTGAACAAGGTTTTCAAAACCTCCTTCAGAAACCATTTTCACGTGCAGCGGCGAAGTGAAGGAACTGCCCCACGGCATTGATGACAATTACCAGGCAGCGCTCTATCTATGCGTGGCCGACGATGATGCCGAGTGTGCGCTCGTTAGTCTTGATTCGGATGGCGGCAGACTGTACCGACCGCCCCGTCCGCACGGACCCCTAGTGGGACTCGAGGACGAAATTTCCAATAGTCTCTGTCGAATGTGCGCCAGCGTACCGAGAACGCCTGGCCCAATGGCAATACTGGTCTGAACCTTGAAAGGGATTCCTCGTATGTTGAATAAATCTCTCTTGAATATTTCGGTTGCGGCGGCACTTTTGTGCTCTTGTGCCATTGCGATCTCAGCCACAGCTTCTGCAACCATCGCAATATCGGCAACCGTCACGCAGGGCTGCTCCATCAACACCACCTCAGCGCTGGCCTTTGGCGCCTATGATCCCATCGGCACCAACGCAACAGCAGCGTTGAATGGCACCG
>CAIVXG010000205.1 GCA_903909815.1 uncultured beta proteobacterium
CTTGGGCTTTTGTGACACCGTCGTGCCGTCCGAATAAGTGTAGGGAACACCGCCGTAGCTCCAGGCCCAGTCGCTCACGCTGGCGTGCTGGTAGAGGAGGTCCATGCGCACGGCAGAAGCCTTGTCCAGATCGTATTTGCCAAACAGCTTCAGGCTGGCTTGGCGAATGACGATGTTGGGCAGGCCGCCCGTCGCCGCCAGCAGGGTCGCGCTGTCGGACCCGGCCAGGCTATCGAGCGTCTGGGCATAGACACTCTTGTCGTCGCTATAAGCCAGGCTGCCACCGACATTGAGTTGGCCTGACAACTTGCCGGTGACGCCAACGCCGATGCCCAGGCTGGTGTCGGTAAACGCCAGGATCGAGCCCGCTGGGCGAACCTGATTCAAACCTTGGGTGCCCAAGGATGCGAAACTGGTCATGGCCCAGTTGTCGGAGATGGTGTAGCTGGCATCCACGCTGATCTGGCTCATGCGCGTGCTGCGCAAACCGTAGGCGCTGGGAGTGGTGTACTGGTCGCTGCCGGTTTCGACGCTGAACTGCAGCGCCAAGGATTCCATTGCTGCCCAGTCGCCAAACAGCTTGGCCTTGTCGCGGTGCCGATCGGCCAGTGTCGGCATGAAGATGGAGGTGGGTGCGAGACCCGTGACCGGGTCGCTGGTGTTGGTCACCTCAGTCACGCCCAAACCGCTGTTGTCCTTGAGCCAGTTCGATCCGGTGCGGCGGCTGCTGGACACGCTGATGGCGCCGCTGAACTCGTCCGACATCCTGCGGCGCAACTCGGCATTGACCCCGCTTTCGGCGGTCTTCTGACGCAACGCGCTGATGCCAGACACCGCGCTGGAAGGGGTGAACAGGCCACGGTCTATGCCTTGGTAATCTGCGCCCACGCTACCCCGGTAGTCGCTGGTGAACTGCCAGCTTGCCAGCAGCTTGCCCTTGGTATTGCGATTGGGGAAGTTCTGGTTCGTGTAAGCGAAGCTGTTCTCCATGTTGTAGGCGGCCAGCGGTGTGCGGTCGACCCGGTCCTCATAGCGCAGATCGGTCAGCAGCGAAAGCTGTGGCATCGGACGCGAGGTCAGGCCAATCTTGGCCAGGCTGGTGTTGACCAATCCGCCCAGACTGGTGACGCCCGCGGGTGCCGCGTTGAAGCCTGCACCGGCAAAGTTGACGTTTTGGGTCGCGGTGGTATAGCCCAGTTTGAAGGTCGCGCGCGTACTTTGCGTGAAATCGTAGCCACCGGTCAGGTCGAACTGGTGAGCCTGATTGTCAGGGGGCAAAGCGAGCGGCTGATTCAGGATCGCCTGCAAGCCGGTGTTGAGCGGCAGCAGGTTGCCCGCAGCACTGTTCAGACTTGCGGGAACCGACGGGTTGAGCGAGCCGTAGGCGTTGCGGTAGAACGAGCCGTAATAGCCCAGGCTGACGCGGAATTTCTCGATCGCATAGCCCAAGCGCGCTTCCACCTGGGTTTGGTTGGACTTGATCGGCTCGGGCAGCAGCAGCGTGGCCCAGTTGGCGTTGAGGCCCGTGGTGCCCAGGCAATTGGGTGCGATCAGCGAGGGGCAATTCATGCCGATACCGGACAGGCGCGCACCTTCCTTGTCTTCGCGCTTCAGGCTCACGTCAAACCGCAGCGCCGGGCTCATATAGCTGGTAAAGCCCAGACCCAGGCCGGTGCGTTTGGTGCTCAGGTTCAGGTTGCCGCCGGTACCCAGCCCGCCTGGCAGTACGACCACTTGCGGGGTGGTGGAGCCAGCGCCTTTCAAGCCGGTGTTGACCGTGTTCGGGTCGGAGTGCACCAACTCGCCGTAGTTGGCGCTGAGCTTCCAGCTTCCGGGGTTTTTCCAGACACCGCTCAATTCGCGGGTATCGCCCAGCAGGTCGGTGCCCAGCACTTGAATCCAGTTGGAGTTGTCTTGGTCGCGCAGGCTGTAATCGATGCCCAAGGTGGCGTAGCCCGCCTTGCCGTTGTGCAAGCCGTTGTACTGGCCAAAGAGCGCGCGGTCAGCGCTGGAGCCGTCGATCGCCCCCACGCCCACGCTGACCGTGGTGTCCACGCTCTTTTCCTGAGCCTGCGCGGGGATGAAGGCTGCGCACAACGCCAGCGCCAGGGCGCTGCGGCGAAGATTGAAAGAAGAATCAAATTGGGTCATGAGTGCTCTCCCACTTCAGCGCATCAGGAACTGCGGCCCGGGGCTGACGGCGGCAGGATTGTTGGAGCCATGGATTTGCGTATGGCAGTTCAGGCAGGCACGTCCTTGCCAGATGTTGACGACGTTCTTGCCCGCTGGGGTATTGGCGATCAGCGCGGACACGCCGTTTTGCCCGCCAACGGCGCCCACGCCGCCGGCCACGTGCGGTGTGTGACACTGCTGACACAGGATGGGGGCGCGCGCCTTGAGCATGGGAGCCACGTTGCTGCCGTGCGGATTGTGGCAGTTGGCGCAGTCCTCGACCACGGGCTCATGCTGGTGCACGAATGGTCCACGCTTTTCGGCATGGCAGGTGAAACAGGTGTCGTTGGTGCTGTCGCGCTTGGCCAGCTTGGGGCCGGCTGAGCCGTGTGGATTGTGGCAATCGGAGCAGGCCATCTTGCCTTCGGGGACCGGGTGGTGTGAGGGGCGGCTCATCTGCGCCCGTTGCTCCTTGTGGCAGGTGTAGCAGACGTCTGCCTGAGTCGCCTTGCTCAACACCTTGTCGCGGTTGCCGTGAATCTTGTGGCAGCTGTTGCAGGCGATGTCGGCGTTGTCGTGTTGGCTGCCTGCCCACAAGGCGCGATTGCTGTCCTTGTTGTGGCAAGTCAAGCAGACCGCGCTGCGTTCGTTTGCAGGCAGCGCGAACTTGCGGATGAACATACGGTCCGGGTGCGGCCGGTCGGTGACGTCGGCTGGTTTCCTGGCGTGGGTCGGGCTGGGGCCATGGCAGGTGATGCAGTCCGGTACCCGTTTGTCCGCAGCAAAGCCGTGCGCGGTTTTGCTCATGTCGGGCAGGTCTTCCTCATCGTGGCAAGTCACGCACAGCGCAGCCCCGGTCGGTGCGGCCCACGCCGCACCCAGCAGCCCGAACAGGCAGAGGGAGAAGATGGCTATTGAACTCTTGATTTGCATTCCAGATTCCTTCAAAACAGATTTCGCCCTGCTTTTAGGCTACTTGAGACCGTGAACGATGTCCACATCCTTGGGGCCGCCGTTCGAATGGCAGTCGTTGCATGATTCGCGCGGCAGCGCTGCCAACTGTGCCTGAGTCTTGTTGCCGAAGACCGCACCCCCAAACGAGCTCACGTGGCTGATCACCGTCGTGCCGGTGGAGGTCAGTCCGTCGTGGCAGGAGGTGCAGGTGGCCGCCTTAGGCGAGATCACCTTCCACAGGTTCGGGTCGGTGACGCCGGCATCCTTTTGCACGACCGCACCCAAGGGGCTCGCATCGGTCTGGTAGGAGTTGTTGACGTGGCAAGCATTGCAATTGATGGTGGCGCCAGGGCGCATGCCTGGCCAGCTGACCTCGGCAGTGAAGTTCTCCACCGTGCTCGCCAGCGGTGCGCCGCCAGTCGCCGAGGTGCCGTCCTTGTTGAAGACGCCCACCACAGCGTTGTTATGGGTGAACGGATAGGTTCGTTGCGATCCGCCATGGATGCCATGAATCAAGCGCTTGAACTGGTACGACTCATTCAGTGCCGATCCATTCGTCATGATCGTCGTGGACATACGGTTGGCATCGTGACAGGTGACGCAAGCTTCCACCATGTTGCGCGCACCGCTGTGGAAGGCTGTAGCCAGCGTGTTCGACGCAGAGGTGGTTCCCAGAATGCCGTGGCAGACGTTGCACTTGTCGGTGGAAACGATGGTGCGCCGCGGTTGTAGCGTGCCGCTGAGTGCCAACTCCTGGTAGCTGTGCTGCACGGCGACATCGATCAACACCTGAGGGTCAACCGGCGGGCGCGGGTCGGTGGCCCATTGGACCTTGAGCAAGGGCTCCTTGATCTGCCCGATGCTCACGACGCGTGCCGTTCCGAATGCGACCGAGGTCGCAGTGTCGTTGGGCAGAGGAATGCTGACCGTGTAATGGTTGCTGCCGTCGTTCTTGCCTTGATATGCGTAGGCATTCGCGGTGCTGCCGCCATTGTTGTAGGACGAGTACTCGGTGACAACGCCCGACTGCCCGACCATGCTTTGATAAGCAAGATAGAAGCGCAGGTTGCCGAACTGGGTCGTGCTGGTGCAACTGACCGTGGTGGTGCTGGTGCAATCCGGAGTCACTAGCTTGTAGGTCGCATTGCCGTTGGTCGGGTCGGAAAGGAAGTACTTGACCGACACGCTGCGGCCGGTATGGTCGGCCGTATCGTTGAATACCACGCTTTCGATGTTCATCTTGTATTTGGCGGCGTTGAGCTGGGCTTGGTTGAAATGCACGCGTTCTGCGGAAATCACGGACCCCGCACCATGGCACTGGGAGCACAAATTATTCGTCAGCGCCTTGGCAGGCGCACCCGACGCGACAAACTGACCCGCGATGGCCGAGTGCAGGGTGTCCCAAGTCGAGCCCGTGCTGTTGGCGTGGCAGGTCAGGCAGGCTTGCTGGCTCGGCCCGGTCTTCCAGTTGTCGCCCTGCGGCGTGGCCGGATTCGCACCAGAGTGGCAGACTGAACAATTGCGCAGGTCTTGCGGAAAGCCGACTGCGGTGAAATCCCTTGTGCCCACGGTATAGGCTGCGCCGCCCGTCGCCACGGTGCTGTTGAGCAGCTTGCCCGCGTGGATGGAGTGCACCATGGTCGCCATTGTGAGCGCGTTGCCGCTATTCGGGTCCACGTTGCCGGCGTTGTGACACAGCACGCAAACCTGGGTGTCCACGGCGCTTGCGCCGTGCAGGCTCAATTTGTCGTGGCAACTGTTGCAGGAGGTGGTGTCAGCCATCTTGCGTGTCTTTGCGGGGTCGGTGACCGCGACGGAATTGCCATTGGCGTCGAAGCTGAAGTCGAAATAAGGATTGATGTTGATCACCGCGCCAGCCGCGTTGGTGTAGCTCAACTGGAGGGCAACGCGGTGGGTGCGGTTGGGCTCGAACACCACGCCGTTGGTTTGGCTGGCGTTCGTGATGTCGGTGGAGAAGGTATAGGTGTAATAACCGTCGGCGCTATAGACCAGCTGCCCCGCCGCCAACGCGGGGTCGGTTTGCTTGGGGTCGGTATAGGCCTGTACCGTGGATGCAAGTTTGGGCTTGGTCAAAGTGGCTTTCACCGCAGCGGTATAGACGCCGCCTGCACTGGCCACGTCAGCCGCTTTGGTGCGATGGGTATAGGTCTGCCATTGGTCCGGGTTTCCACCGGTGCCAGGCAACAACTTCGCGATCACCGCGCTGACATTCGTGAGGCTCAGGCCGGGCTTGACGGCGCCGTCGGAAAAAACCGCAAAATTCACCTTGGTGCGGCCGCTGGAGGCCACCACCGGCACGCCTGCAGCCTGTACCACGGTGAAGGCTGCAGCGGGGTTGGTTGCGGTGTCGTTTGTCGCCAGCGCGCTGGCCGTGGCGATGAATCCCCCGACAGCGCCCGCCGTTGCCGTCGTCCCGGTATTGCCGCCACCACCACCGCCGCAGCCCGCCATGGCAACTGCTATCAAGCATGCCAGGCCCCATCGAACCAATGAATGTTTCACTTTATTCTCCGTCGTTTGGTCGAAAAGGAATCCGGACAGCGAGATATTTCGGCGCCGTCGTCAAACTTTTCCTTTGACCCGAGTTTGCCGTCTGGTGAATGAAGGGGTCAAGAGGCTGTGCGGATTTGAGACGCTGATCTGTTGCAAATATGATGTAAGTCAAGGTTCTGCGACTTTCCGTCAAGTTTGGCGAGTACATAAATTGGGTGGCCAAACGCCCACGGACCCGGTGCCGCCAAGGGAGTCATTGCGCGCGCTGCGCGGCTATCCACGGTGGAAAACGGTTGAAAATGTCAGGCATCGCGACGGCCCTTGGCCGCGCGACGACGGCGTGAACACCCATGGGAATCCCGTTCGTGAGGGCTCAAGCGGCAGTCGTTTGATGGGTGACCTTGTCGTAAGATCGGGGTTCCCGAATTTTCGCTTTCACCGCTTGCGTTCCCGCCCTTGAATACCGCGCCGACTCTCTTATTTTCCAAGCTCGGCTGCAGTCGGGGTGGGCGCCAACTCTTCCGGGGTGTGGACTGCGTGCTCGAAGCCGGTGCTTGGCTCTATGTGGCCGGCGCCAACGGCGTGGGCAAGACCAGCCTGCTGCGCATGCTGTGTGGCCTGGCACCAATTGAAGACGGCGAAATTCGCTGGAACGACACTCCCATTCACAAGCAGGCCGACGTCTATAGGCAAGACCTTTGCTACCTGGGCCATCTCAACGCGCTGCAGGAATCCATGACCGTGAACGAGAACCTGAGTTTCACCGCGGCGCTGGGCGGCACGGCCGCAGACCCCGGGCAAATGCAGCAGGTGCTCAAGCAATTCGGCGTGCCCGGGCGCGGCGACCAATTGGTGCGCCACTTGTCCCAGGGGCAAAAACGGCGCGTGGCATTGTCCCGACTGGCGCTCAGCCAGGCCCGGTTGTGGGTGCTGGACGAGCCCTTTGTGGCGATGGATGAAGCCGGCGTGCGCATGCTGGCCGACTTGATCGCGGCGCATCTGGCCAAGGGCGGCATGGCTGTCCTGACCAGCCATCAGCAGGTGGACATAGGGAACATTCCCGCCCAGATGCTGGAGTTGCGCGCATGAAGAATATGGGAATGGCGCGCGTGATGCTTGCGGTGCTCAAGCGTGAGGTGTCGGTGGCAATGCGGCAAAAGGGCGAGGTGCTCACGCCCTTGGTGTTCTTCGTCGTCATCGCCAGCCTGTTTCCGCTGGGCATCGGGCCCGAATCTGCGCTGCTGCTGCGCATGGCGCCCGGCGTGCTGTGGGTCAGTGCCTTGCTCGCGGCCATGCTCTCTTTGCAGCGCCTGTTTGCCACCGATTACGCCGACGGCTCGCTGGAACAGATGGCGCTGTCCACCACGCCGCTGGGCCTGCTGGTACTGGCCAAGGCCTTGTCGCACTTTCTGCTGTCTGGCTTGCCGCTGGTGCTGATGGCGCCAGTGTTGGGCTTGCAGTTCGGCCTGGACAGTCGCGCCCTGGGCATCTTGATGTTGTCGCTGTTGCTGGGAACGCCCACGCTGAGTCTGATTGGCAGCATTGGTGCGGCACTGACCTTGGGCGTACGTGGCGCGGGGGTATTGCTGTCGCTTTTAATCTTGCCCCTGTATATTCCTGTTCTGATATTTGGCGCTGGCGCAGTCGAAGCCGATGCCGCTGGCATGGGCGCTGGAGGCCACCTGTCCTTGTTGGCGGCATTGCTGGTGCTCTCCGCTTTCTTTGCGCCCCTGGCCACCACCACCGCTTTGAGGATTTCCCTGGAATGAACATGCGAGATATTCACTGGTTCAAGTTCGCTTCACCGCAGAACTTCTACGCACTGGCGGGGCGCATGTGGCCCTGGTTTGCGGTGCTGGCGACGGTGCTGAGTGCGATCGGTTTGTGGATTTCCTTCTTCGTGGCGCCCGTGGACGCGCAGCAAGGTCAGGGCTACCGCATCATCTTCGTGCACGTGCCGGCGTCGCAGATGTCGATGTTCATCTACCTGGTGATGGCAGGCTGGGCCGGCTTTGGCCTGGCTTTCAACACGCGGCTGTCGGGCATGATGGCCTCGGCGCTGGCGCCCACGGGAGCGCTCTTTGCCTTCCTGTCGCTGGTGACGGGGGCCTTGTGGGGCAAGCCGATGTGGGGCGCCTGGTGGGTGTGGGACGCACGCCTGACCTCTGAGTTGATCCTGCTTTTCTTGTACCTTGGTTTTCTGGCGCTGCAGTCCAGCATCGACGACCCGCGCCGCGCCGACAAGGCCTGCGCCGTGCTGGCGCTGGTCGGTTCGGTGAACGTTCCCATCATCTACTTTTCTGTCAAATGGTGGAACACCTTGCATCAGGGCGCATCGGTTTCCATGACCAAGTCGCCCACCATGGCATCGACCATGCTGTGGGGCATGTTGATCATGGTCGTGGCATTCTGGATGTATGCGATCGCGATCGCACTGGCCCGTGTGCGCAACATCATTCTTGAACGTGAACGTCATACGGAGTGGGTGAAACATGCAGTGGAATAGCGTCGGTGAATTTTTCGCCATGGGAGGCTATGCCTTCTATGTCTGGGGCAGTTTTGGCCTGACCGCCCTGGTGATGCTGGGCGAGCCCTTGCTCATCCGCGCCCAGCGCAAAGCCACCTTGGCCAACCTGCGCAACCAACTTCAGTCGGAAAGTAGCACGTCATGAAACCTCGTCACAAACGCGCCGCGATCATCGTCGGCGGTCTGGCCGCCCTGGCGGTGGCAGCCTACTTTGTGCTCAACGCGTTCAACAGCAACCTGGTTTTCTTCTTCTCGCCAACCCAAGTGGCTGCGGGAGAAGCGCCCAAGAACCGGACCTTTCGCATTGGTGGTCTGGTCAAGGAGGGCACGGTCAAGCGCGACAACCTGACCGTCAATTTCATCGTCACCGACAAGTCCAAGGAAATGGCCGTGTCCTTCACCGGCATCCTGCCCGACCTGTTCAAGGAGGGCAAGGGCGTGGTGGCGCAGGGCAAACTGGGTGACGACGGCAAATTCATCGCTACCGAAGTGCTGGCCAAGCACGATGAGAACTACATGCCGCCCGAAGCGCAGCAGGCGCTGGACCAGGCGCAGGTGCAAAAGACCATCAAGTCGCTGAAGTAATGAAACGCTACGCAAATCACCACCGCGTCATTGCGGACTGCCTGTTTCGGCTGGCGAAACTGCATACTGACCATGAACCACAAATCCGGCATTGCGAGCGCAGCGTGGCAATCCATGTATTTTCGTGGCGTGGCGACATGGATTGCCACGGCCTACGGCCTCGCAATGACGACTCAAGAGGCACAACATGATTCCTGAAATTGGTCATTTTTCGTTGATCCTTGCCCTGTTCGTGGCGTTGGCGCTGGGCACCTTGAGCGTGGTCGGGGGGCAGCAGGGGCGAGCCGACTGGATGGCGCTGGCGCGTCCTGGCGCGCAGGTGCTTTGGTTGTTGACGGCGCTGTCTTTTGGCTGTCTGACCTACGCCTTTTACACCAACGACTTCTCGGTCCTGTATGTGGCACAACACTCGAATTCGCTCTTGCCCGACATCTACCGCATCGCCGCAGTCTGGGGCGGGCACGAAGGATCGTTGCTGCTGTGGATGCTCATGCTCAGTTCGTGGATGATGGCCGTGTCGATCTTCTCGCGGCAGTTGCCCGATGTGATGGTGTCGCGCGTGCTCGGGGTACTGGGCTTGGTGGCGGTGGGTTTTCTGCTGTTCATGCTGATCACCTCCAACCCGTTCATACGCCTGGCCGACATTCCTGAAAACGGCAAGGACTTGAACCCGATGCTGCAGGACCCGGGCCTGGTGTTTCATCCGCCCATGCTCTACATGGGCTATGTCGGCATGGCCGTGCCTTTTGCTTTCTCCATCGCGGCGCTGCTCAATGGCCGTTTGGATGCGGCCTGGGCGCGCTGGTCGCGTCCCTGGGCCACGGCGGCGTGGATCTGCCTGACCATCGGCATCGCCATGGGTTCGGAATGGGCCTACTACGTGCTGGGTTGGGGCGGTTGGTGGTTCTGGGACCCGGTGGAAAACGCTTCCTTCCTGCCCTGGCTGGTGGGAACGGCGCTGATCCATTCGCTGGCGGTGACGGAAAAGCGCGGACTCTTCAGAAACTGGACCATCATGCTGGCCATTGTGGCGTTCTCGCTCAGTTTGTTGGGAACCTTCCTCGTGCGTTCGGGCGTGCTGACTTCGGTCCACGCCTTCGCCACCGACCCCAAGCGCGGCATCTTCATCCTGCTGTTCCTGTTTTGCGTGGTCGGCGGCTCGTTGGCGCTGTTTGCGCTGCGCGCCGGCCGGGTGCAGGCGGGCGGATCGTTTGCGCTGGTGTCACGCGAGAGCTTTCTGCTGCTGAACAATGTATTGCTCACCACCGCCGCCGCGGCGGTGCTGCTGGGCACGCTGTATCCGTTGATCGTGGATGCGCTCAACCTGGGCAAGCTCTCGGTCGGGCCGCCCTACTTCAACTCGGTGTTCACCCCGATCATGATGCCGGCGCTGCTCTTCATGGTGATTGGCTCCTACGCGCGCTGGAAGACCGACAGCGTGGCTGAAATGGTGCAAAAACTGCGCCCCGTGGCCATCGTGTCGGTGCTGCTCGGATGTCTGGCGCCGTTGCTGGCGGGCGAGTGGAGTTGGCTGGTGGCGCTGAGCTTGTCGCTGGCGTTCTGGATCGTGTTGGGAACGGCGCAGCAGGTCTATCGACAGATCAAGAATACGGCGAACTGGAAGTCCACACCGATCTCGTTTTGGGGCATGCACATGGCGCACATGGGTGTGGCCGTGTTCGTCATCGGCGTCACCATGGTCAAGGGTTATGAAACCGAAAAGGACGTGCGCATGGTGCTGGGCGACACCGTCTCGGTGGGTGGCTACACCTTCCGTTTGACCGGCATTCGCAAGGAGCCCGGACCGAATTACAGCGCCGATGTCGGCGACGTGGAGTTGAGCCGCGACGGACGTGTGCTGCGCACCTTGCACCCGGAAAAGCGCGCGTATTTTTCCTCCAGCATGCCCATGACGCAGGCCGCCATCGACACCAGCCTGGTGCGCGACGTGTACGTGTCCCTGGGTGAGCCGCTCGAAGGCGGAACACAACCGGCCTGGGCCATGCGCGTGTATTACAAGCCCTTCGTGAGCTGGATCTGGGTCGGCTGCCTGATGATGGCGCTGGGCGGCATCATGGCGGCGCTGGATCGGCGTTATCGCCGCAAGATCGCTGTCAATGCAGCCACGTCACAAGCCAGGGGTGTCGCAGCATGAAGAAGCAAGCGCTGATTCCCCTGGGCATCTTTCTGGTGATGGTGGTGTTCCTGGCCATCGGCCTGACGCGCGACCCGCATGAACTCCCCTCCGCCCTGATCGGCAAGCCCGCGTCGCTGTTCACTGCGCCACTGCTGGACGCGCCGGAGAAATCGTTCTCGGCCAAGTCCATGCTGGGCAAGGTCTGGATTCTCAACACCTGGGCTTCATGGTGTGTGACCTGCCGCCAGGAACATCCCATCCTGCTGGACCTGTCCAAGACCAAGGCCGTTCCCATCATCGGTCTGGACTGGCGCGACAAGGATGCGGATGGACTGCAGTGGCTGGCCCGTTTTGGCAACCCCTACGACGTGGTGGTGAGCGACAACAGCGCGCGCATCGGCATCGACTTTGGCGTCACGGCCGCACCTGAGAGCTTTGTCATCGACAAGACCGGCGTGATCCGCTACAAGCAAAACGGCATGATCACACCAGAGGCGCTGCGCGACACGATCCTGCCGCTGATCCGGGAGTTGCAAAAATGAAAGCCTGGATCGCTCTGATATTGGCGCTGCAATGTGCCTTCGCGTCGCACGCGGGCGAGGCCACTCCCCTGGCCGAAGACCCGGTGGTGGAGCAGCGGCTGATGGTAATTTCCGAGGAGCTGCGCTGCCTCGTGTGCCAGAACGAAACGCTGGCAGCGTCGCGCGCCGAACTGGCGCAGGACCTGCGCCGCGAGGTACGCAACCTGATCAAGGAAGGCAAGAGCGACGCGCAAATCAAGGAGTTTCTGGTGAGCCGCTACGGTGACTTTGTGCTCTACCGCCCGCCGTTCAATCTCAAGACCTTCATGCTGTGGTTTGGACCCTTCATTCTGCTCATTGCCGGTGTGGTGATGCTGGTGCGACTGGTGCGCGGCAACCTGCGTAGCGCGGCACCGGCGGCACTCGACCCCGAGCAGCGAAAAAAAGCGCAGTCTCTTCTCAAAGATACGGATACCCCCTCATGACAGTCTTTATTGCATTGGCAGTGGTGATGACACTGCTGGCACTGGCTTGGCTGGTGCGCCCCCTGCTGTGGCCGGCAAAGGGCCAGGGCGTCTCGGCCCAGCGCCTGAACGCTTCCATCTACCGCGACCAACTCGAAGCGCTGGAGCGCGATCTGGCGCGCGGTTCGATTTCGGCGGCGGACTGTGAGGCCACAAGGGACGAACTGCAACTGCGATTGCTCGACGACACCGAGGAGCCGGCGGCGGTGGCGGGCGCGGGAGCTGCCAGCGTTTTGAGCGCGCGCCTCACGGCTGCGGCGATTGCGTTGCTGCTGGCGCTGGGTTCGGCGGGCATGTACTGGTGGCTGGGAACGCCCGCCGCCATCGACCCGGTGGCGGCGCAAAAGGCGAGCCAAGACCAGGTGGCGCAGATGGTGCAAAAGCTGGCCGATCGCCTCAAGACCAACCCCAGCGACACCCAAGGCTGGGCCATGCTGGCGCGGTCCTACAAGGTGATGCGGCGCTTCGATGAAGCCGAGCAGGCCTTCATCAAGGCCGGGGACGTGGTCAACACCAGCCCCGACTTGCTGGTGGACTACGCCGACCTGTTGGCCGTGCGGGCCAACGACAACATCGAAGGCAAGCCGCTGGAACTGGTGAACAAGGCGCTGGCGCTGGACCCGCAACACCCGATGGGATTGATGATGTCGGGCGTGGCGGCCTATCGCCGAAACGACTTCCCGGTGGCCGTGGCGCAGTGGGAAAAACTGCTGCTGTTGCTGGAGCCGGGCTCTGCCGACGCCCAGCAGGTGGAGGCCAACATTGCCGACGCACGCGCCAATGCGGGCATGCCCGCTGCGCCCAAGTCCAGCGCTGGCGCAGAAGCCGGCAAGCTGCCGCCGGTGGATGCCGCCGCCGCAGGCGCCATGACGCCGGAAAAGATCAACCAGATGGTCGAAGGGCTTGCCGCCAAACTCAAAGCCAATCCGGGCGATTTGCAGGGTTGGGTCAGACTGGCGCGCGCCTACAAGGTGCAGGGCAAACTGGCCGAAGCCGAAGACGCCTACGCCAAGGCAGGAAAGTTCGTGGATGCGGATGCGGATCTGCTGATGCAGTACGCGGACGTGGTGGCCAGCCGCAGCGGCAAGCTCGAAGGCAAGCCCATGATGCTGGTGAAGAAGGCCCTGGCCCTGAACCCCAAGCACCCGATGGCGCTGATGATGGCAGGCACTGACGCCTATGCGCGCGCCGAATACGCTCAGGCGGTGAAGTTTTGGGAGACTGTGCTGCCGGTGCTGCCGCCGGGGTCCAAAGACGCGACCCTGGTGCAATCTGAAATTGCCGACGCCCGCGCCAAAGGCGGATTCGGGTTGCAACTCAAACCCTGAGTCGAGGCGCGCAGCGCTTCAGTGGCTGCGCCCGTCCTTGTAGCTGCCGGTATTCTTGCGCTGCAAGGAAGTGGCCTGCGCCAGGCGCCCCATGGCCTGCCCGACATGGGCATGGGTGATGGCCAGACCCAGCGCGTCGGCCGCATCGGTGCCAGGCAATCCCGGCAACCTGAGCAGACGCATCACCATCTCCTGCACCTGTGACTTGGCGGCGCGGCCGTGCCCCACCACGGCTTTCTTCATCTGCAGCGCGGTGTACTCCGCCACCGCCAACTGCTGCGACACCAGCGCCGTGATGCAGGCGCCGCGCGCCTGGCCCAAGAGCAGCGTGGACTGCGGATTGACGTTGACAAAGATGATCTCGACCGCAGCGCTGTCGGGTTGGTAGCGCGCCACCACCTCGCGGATGCCATCGAACAGTACGCCCAGGCGCGCAGGCAGGTCTGCCGTGTCCAGATGCAGCGTGCTGATGGTGCCACTGGCGATATAGCTCAGCGCCGAGCCCTGCACGTCCAGCACCCCGAAGCCGGTGGTGCGCAGGCCGGGGTCAATGCCGAGAATACGCATGCTCTTTGAAGTGTTCACACAGCGTGAACGCGCTCGTCATTGCGAGCGCAGCGCGGCAATCCATGCTGGCATACCCGTCGTGCGCGTGGATTGCCGCGTCGCTCACGCTCCTCGCAATGACGGAATTGTGGTTCATGGCCCGTGTGCAGATTTGGCGTTCGAAACCGGCAACTCGCAATGATGCGGCAAGTCTTCACGTATATCTCTTGCTGCGCAGATTGTTTTTGATCGCTTCCAGGCGCGGCTGCAGCGTGGTGCCGCCGATGCGAAGTGCCACGCAGGTGGCGAGGATGTCGATCACCAGCAGGTGCAGCAAGCGCGACACCATGGGGCTGTAGCGGTCAAATCCCTCGGGGTGATCGGCGGCCAGGTGGATGTGGCCGGCGCTGGCCAAAGGCGTACCGCTGGCGGTGATCACGATGGTGGTGGCGCCATTCGTGCGGGCGATGTCGCAGGCGTCCATGAGGTCACGCGTGCGACCCGAGTTGGACACGATCACGACGCAGTCGCCCGGGCCCAGCATGGACGCGCTCATGACGTGCATGTGGCCGTCGCTGTAGGCAATGGCGTTCACGCCCAGGCGGAAGAACTTGTGCTGCGCATCTTGCGCCACGATGCCGGAGTTGCCCGCGCCCCAGAACTCGATGCGGCGCCCCGTCTGATAGGTGGCAGCCAATATTTCCACCGCTTTTTCCATGGACAAGGGCCGCGCGTCGTTGCGATATTTCAGGAACGCCGCCACGGTGTTGTCGATCACCTTGACCATGACGTCGCTGATCTTGTCGTCGGCGTCCACGCTGCGGTGGATGAAGGGCACGCCTTCGCTCACGTTGCCCGCAAGCTTGAGCTTGAAATCGGAGAGACCGTCGTAGCCCATGCTGCGGCAAAAGCGCACCACCGTGGGCTTGCTCACATGGGCCCGGTCCGACAGGATGCTGACCGGGAGATTGGCAAAGGCCCGCGGGTCGGCCAACACCAGGGCGCCAACGCGCTGCTCGGCTGGAGCCAGTGAAGTGAGCGATGCCTTGATGCGGTCAAGCATTCTTGTCACCCCACTCATAATCCCTTGCCCACTCGTCATTGCGAGGTTCAGCCTTTAGCCGCGAGGCCGCAGGCCGTGGCGGAAAACGACGCGGCAATCCATCCTGGCATACCACCGAAGCCATGGATTGCCGCGCTGCGCTCGCAATGACGAGAACGTGCATCAACTCTCCTCACTCCAGCAATAGCCGTCGCGTGCGATCATGGCGCTGGAGGCGCTCGGTCCCCAGGTGCCCGCAGCGTAGGGGCGCGGGCCCTGGGCGTCGTTCTTCCAGTGCTGCAGGATCGGCTCGACCCAGCGCCAGGCTTCTTCCTGTTCGTCGCTGCGCACGAACAGGTTCAGGCGGCCGTCGATCACGTCGAGCAGCAGGCGCTCGTATGCGCCGACGCGCCCGCTGCCAAAGCGTTTGTCAAAGTCCAGGTCGAGCTGCACCGGGCTCAAGGCCTGTTGCTGGCGCCGATGGCTCGTGCCTTGCGCCAGCAGGTGCAGTTCCAGCCCGTCCTTGGGCTGCAGGTTGATGACCAGGCTGTTGGAGGCGCCGATTTGCGAGTTGAAGATCGCGTGCGGTGTCGGGCGAAAGTTCACCACGATGCGCGCATCGCGCCCCGCCAGTCGCTTGCCGGTGCGAATGTAGAAGGGCACGCCGGCCCAGCGCCAGTTCGAGATCTCGGTGCGCAGCGCGACGAAGGTCTCGGTGTGGCTCTCGGGGTTCACGCCCAGCTCTTCCCGGTAGCCCGGAACGGCGCTTCCCATGATGGAACCGGCCGCGTACTGACCGCGAATCACGTCCTGACCCAGCGACTCCGCTGTCCAGGGCTTGAGTGAGCGCAGCACTTTGAGTTTCTCATCGCGGATGGCGTCGGCGTGGGCGTTGATGGGCGGCTCCATGGCGATCGCGCACAACAGTTGCAGTGCGTGGTTTTGCACCATGTCGCGCAGTGCGCCGGTGGTCTCGTAGAACGCGCCGCGTGTTTCCACGCCCAGCTCCTCGGCAATCGTGATCTGGATGTTGGCGATGTGTTCGCGCCGCCACAGCGGCTCGAACAGGGCGTTGCCAAAGCGCAGTGCAAACAGGTTTTGCACCGCAGGTTTGCCCAGGTAATGGTCGATCCGAAATACCTGCTTCTCGCCAAACACCTTGCACACCGTCTTGTTGATGGCGCGGTTCGATGCCAAGTCGTGGCCCAACGGCTTTTCCAGCACGATGCGCGTGTTGGCGGTGTTCAAGCCGGCGGCGCCCAACTGCTCGCACACGATGGTGAAGAGCGATGGTGCTGTAGCCACGTACATCACCACGGTGTTGGCGTTGCGTTCGCGCAATGTCGCAGCCAGGGCGACGTAGTCGTCGGGCTTGGACAGGTCCATGCGCACAAACTGGATCAGTTGCGCAAAGCGCGCGAACTCTTCTTCTGACGGGCGCTTGGCCAGATCGACGTTATTGAAGCGTTCGTGCATCAGCGTGCGGTACTGCTCGTGGCTCAGCTGGTCGCGGCCCACGCCGATGATGCGCCCGCCCTCGGGCAGCGTGCCGTGGCGAAACGCCTGGAACAGGGCTGGCATCAGCTTGCGCCATGCAAGGTCACCGGTACCGCCAAATAAAACGAGATCAAAGCTCATGCGAGTTACATCAAATGAAAACCGTACTGTAACTTAGTTTCATGTAGGCGGGGTCAGTCGGTGCCGATCCGGCTTGCGCGAGTGCTCGGCTTTACGTCGGCAGACCCGTGGTTTCCCCATGCTGTTTCGGGCGGGCTGAGAGCTAAGATTCACGGGTAATCAAATTACTTTGGAATCCTCATGAGAAAACAGTTCTTGGCTGCGGCACTGGCTGTGGCGTCGGCTGCCGTTTCGGCCCAGGGGCAGGTCAACATCATCTGTTCGGTGCAGGCCGAATGGTGCAACATGATCAGCACCGTTTACGCCCGCACCACCGGCACCAAGGTCAATCTGAGCATGAAGGGCTCGGGCGAAGCGTTGGCGCAGCTGGTGGCCGAACGCGAAAACCCCAAGACCGATGTCTGGTTTGGCGGCACCGGCGACCCGCATCTGCAGGCTGCCGAGCAGGGCCTGTCGCTGGAGTACAAGTCGCCGGCGCTGAGCCAGTTGCAGCCTTGGTCGCAACAGCAGGCAAAACAGTCCGGCTACAAGACCGTGGGCATCTACTCGGGGCCGCTGGGCTTCGGCTACAACACCGAACTGCTCGCCAAGAAGAAGGTACCGGCGCCCAGGAGTTGGGCCGACCTGCTCAAACCCATATACAAAGGCGAAATATTGGTCGCGAATCCGGCCGCCAGTGGCACGGCATACACCATGGTCGCGACGCTGGTGCAGCTCATGGGCGAAGACAAGGCGTTTGACTACATGAAGGCGTTGCACAAAAACGTGAGCCAGTACATGCGCTCCGGCACCGGCCCGATCAAGGCGGTGGCACGCGGCGAGTCGGCAGTGTCGATCAGCTTTGTGCATGATGGGCCGGGCGAAAAAATGAACGGCTTTGCGTTGGAAACCATCACGCCCTCAGAGGGAACAGGCGCCGAGATCGGCTCCATGAGCATCATCAAGGGCGCGCGCAATCTGGAGGCCGCGAAGAAGTTCTACGAATGGGCACTCACGCCCGCAGCGCAGGAGATGGCGGCCGCGGCCAAGCAGTTCCAGGTGCCGTCGAACAAGGCGGCCAGGGTGGATGCGCGCGTTCCTGACTTCAAAATGATCAAGTTCATCGACTACGACTACGCCAAATACGGCGCCAGCGCCGAGCGCAAACGCCTGATAGCCAAGTGGGAGAAGGAAGTCAACTCGCTGCCGCATTGAGCCGGGAATCGTCATTGCGAGCGCAGCGCGGCAATCCATGGTGGAGCACTTCGGTACTCGTGGATTGCCACGTCGCTGCGCTCCTTGCAAAGACGATCAGGAGAGGAACTGAGCCGTAATGAAGCAGCATCCCAACCATTCCATCGTCCTCTGGCTCGCGCTCGGCGCTCTGTCGTTCCTGCTGCTTCCCTGGTACGCGATACAGGACTCGGCCTGGTACCTGGTGCTGCCGCATATTTTCGGTGGACCCGAGAGCGCCAGCGGCATCGTTCAGGCTGCCGTGTACGGACGCGTCTGGCTCTGGGTCGCCATGGCAGGCTTGGCGCTGGCGAGCTTGGGGTTGTTGGCGGCGCCGGGCAAAGCGCAGAGCCACTGGCTGACGGCTGGCGGTCTCATCGGCGGCGCCGGGCTGCTGCTCGGCGGCTTCCTGATCGGCGCCAAAGGCTGGAGCTCTGGTCTGCTCAATACGCTGTTTGGTGAGCTGGCGGTGAATCAATTCGGACTGGGCGTGGGCGGCTTTGTCACCATCACTTCCCTGGTGCTGCTGTTCGCGTTCGGATTGGCGCGCCGTGGCATGTTCAAGGGCGATCTGTTCGTCGCGGGCGCCGTCGTGGGCTGTGGCTCTCTGCTGGCGCTGTTCATCGCGTATCCGGTCGGCAAGGCGCTGTACAGCGCCTTCCTGGGCGAAGACGGTCAATGGTCCATGCCGGCTCTGATCACCCGTCTGGCGACGGATCGCATCTGGAGCCTGAGCTGTCTGGCGGGCGGGTTGCGTTGTGGCGTGGCCTGGAACACGTTGTTTCTGGGGCTGCTGTCGGCCACCGGAACGACGGTGCTGGGAACGATGATGGCGCTGATGGCCGAGCGCGGCAACCGGCGCTGGCAGGGTCCACTCAAGGTGCTGGCGATGCTGCCCATCATCACGCCGCCCTTCGTCGTGGGCCTGGGTCTGATCCTGCTGTTCGGTCGCGCCGGTGTGGTGAATCATTTTCTGGAATACGCCTTCGGCATCGAGCCCACACGTTGGTTCTACGGCCTGTTCGGAGTTTGGGTGGCGCAGATGTTCGCGTTCGCACCCATCGCCTTCATGATCATGCGCGGCGTGGTGCAGGGCGTGTCGCCCAGCCTGGAAGAGGCCGCGCTGACGCTGCGCGCCAACCCTGAGCGCACCTTCTTCAGCATCACGCTGCCACTGCTGTTGCCGGGGCTGGCCAACGCCTTCCTGGTGGGCTTCATAGAGAGCATGGCCGACTTCGGTAACCCCATCATCGTGGGCGCGCAGTTCTCTGTGCTCTCGACGGAAATCTTCTTTGCCATTGTCGGCGCGCAAAACGACCAGGGCATGGCTGCGTCGCTGGCCTGGATTCTCACGCTGTTTGCGCTGGGTGCCTTTGCGCTGCAGCGCGGTGTCTTGGGCAAACAGAACTACACCACGGTCAGCGGCAAGGGCGACTCCGGTCTGCCCATGGCCTTGCCGCAGCGCGTGCGAAAGCTGGTGCACGCGGTGGCGCTGCCCTGGCTGGCGTTCACCGTGGTGGTGTACCTGTTTGCCTTTGCCGGAGGCTTTGTGCAGACCTGGGGGCGCGACTACACGCCGACCTTCCAGCACTTTCACACTGCGTTTGCGCTGGAGTGGGGTCAATTCGGTGTGGTGTGGGCTGGCACCGCCTGGAACTCGCTCTTCACCACGCTCAAGCTGGCGGCGGGCGCCGCACCGGTCACGGCCTGTTTGGGATTGCTCATCGCGTGGTTGCTGGCGCGCACCGAGTTCAAGGGGCAAGGCCTGTTCGAATTTGCGGCGCTGCTGGCCTTTGCCATTCCAGGGACGGTGCTGGGTGTGAGCTACATCCTGGCGTTCAACGTGCCGCCGTTTGAACTCACCGGCACTTCGCTCATCATCATGCTGTGCTTCGTGTTCCGCAATTTGCCGGTGGGCGTGCGCGCCGGTACCGCGGCGTTCAAACAACTCGACCGATCCTTGGATGAGGCCTCGCTCATGTTGCGCGCGTCCACCTTGCAGACGCTCTTGCATGTGGTGCTGCCCCTGCTCAAGCCCGCGCTCGTGGCGGCGCTCGTCTACAGCTTTGTGCGCGCCATGACGACAGTCAGCGCGGTGATCTTCCTGGTGACGGCCGAGAACGAACTCGCCACAACCTACATCATCGGCCGCGTGGGCAACGGCGACTATGGCGTGGCGCTGGCGTATTGCACGGTGCTGATCGTGCTCATGTCAATGGCGGTGGCGCTGATCCAGTTCCTCGTTGGCGAGCGCAAACTGGGGCGGCGCGCAGCCGCTGTGACAAGTGTCGCCATTCCCGCTTATTGAACTTTCCGGAATACAAGACATCGACTTGGCAAAGATTCTGTCATTGCGAGCGCAGCGCGGCAATCCATGCTCGCATAACGGTGGTGCTCGTGGATTGCCGCGTCGCTGGAGCTCCTCGCAATGACGGAAGTGTCTGTCACGTATTCTGGAACTCTCAATAATGAAGAGAACACATTGATGAATCACGGCATTGAATTTCGCAACATCAGCAAGCGCTACGGTACGGACCCTGCGGCGCCGCTGGTGGTGTTTGACGTGAGCTTCGCCGTGCCCAAAGGGACGCTCACCACCATCCTCGGTCCCTCGGGCTGCGGCAAGACCACGACGCTGCGCATGATGGCGGGACTGGAGTCGCCCACATCGGGGCAGATCCTGATCGACGGCAAAGACGTGACCACGCTGGGGCCGTCCGAGCGCAATCTGAGCATGATGTTTCAGAGCTACGCGCTGTTTCCGCACATGGACGTGCTGGCCAACGTCGGCTATGGTTTGAAGATGGGTGGCGTCAGCAAGGACGAGACGCGTCGGCGCGCGCAGGAGGTGCTGCGCTCCGTCGGTCTGGTCGGTTTTGACGCGCGCCTGCCCAGCGAACTCTCGGGCGGGCAGCAGCAGCGCGTGGCGCTGGCGCGGGCCCTGGTGCTGGAGCCGGCGGTGTTGCTGTTTGACGAACCCCTGAGCAATCTTGACGCACGCCTGCGGCGCGAGATGCGTGAAGAAATCCGTAGCCTGCAGCAGCGCTTGCAGCTCACCGTGGCCTACGTCACGCACGACCAGAGCGAAGCGCTGGCCGTGAGCGACCACATCATCGTGATGCAGGAAGGATGCATTGCGCAGCGCGGCACGCCGCAGGAACTGTACGAGCGCCCCATGAGCGAGTTTGTGGCCGGCTTCATGGGCGAAGCCATGCTGTTCACCGCCAGCGCGTTGGAGTGTGGCACCGTCGCGCTGGGTCCATTGACGATCCAGCCAGTTGCTCCCGTCAAACTCGGAGCGGTGAAGGTGGCGGTGCGGCCCGAGGCCTGGCAGATCCGTCGCAGCGGAGCTGGCGTGGCGGCCAAGCTGGTGAAGTCAGCCTACCTCGGTAGCTGTTACGAGTACAGCTTCGACACTGAGCTGGGTCGCGTGTTTGTCGTGTCAGCGGATCTGAGCCACGTGCTGGAACTGGGCGAGGTCGTGGTCTTGTGTCTGTCCGAGCACGGGGTATCGGTGGTGCCGGGCTGAGCGCTTTGAGCGCGCCACTCAAAAGGGCCAAACAAGCGCCCATGCAATCACGCCGCTTAGCTCGGCGCAAGGTGCAGCGTCAATTGGTGACTCACTGTTGCGCGCTAACCCGGCAATGTTTGACATCGGTCAATCAATCGTCAAAACGGCCGGTCCGAAGGTCAGTTGCCTTATCCAAACAATAGCACCAGCCATAAAATGACTTCGAGTCGATTGGTTGTTTGCAAGGAGAAGGTCAATGAAGAATAAAGCGCTGGTCACCATCGTGGCCTTGTTTGCAAGTCTCACCGGATCGCTGGCAATAGCCGAAGATGCCGCGTCAGTAGTGAGAGGTGGTCGCCTCTATGACAACTTCACGCTTGAGACCAAGGGTCGCGCGCCGAACTACCCCAACCCGATCTTCAAGACCAAGCAGGTGCGCGTGGCCGCTGCCGACACGTGGCGTTGCGTCTCGTGCCATGGCTGGGACTACAAGGGCAACAATGGGTTCGTCGGCATCAGCGGCAGAAAGGCTTCCGATCCGGCTTCGGTCATCGCCACCCTCAAAGATGCGAACCACCCTTACGAAGAACTTCTGGATGAAGCAGATCGCGTTGACCTTGCTGCCTTTGTCGTGAGCGGCCAAACGGATCTGCAAAAACTGATGGAAGCCTCGCGCCGCATCAAGCCGGTTGCGGGAACCACGGACAAGGTTTTTGCCACGGTTTGCGCCAACTGCCACGGCATCGACGGCGACCGCTTGCGCCAGTTGCCCCCGCTCGGCGACGTGGCGCGAACACGCCCTCTCGAGGTGCTGCATACCATGCTCAATGGTCACGCTGGCGGCGACATGCCGGCGCTGACGACGTTGGGAGAGGATGCGGTGGCCAGGATGCTGGCAGCCCTGCAAACACTACCGAGCATCAATTTGGCTGCATCGATCGCCAACGGTGGCCGACTCTTTGACGACTGGCAGGTGCACACCGGTGGTCAGCGCCAGGCTCTGCCGCATCCGTCGTATCCGGCCAAAGGCTACTTCGCCAATTCTCCCGCTGAGACGTGGCGCTGCAAGGAATGCCATGGATGGGATTACAAGGGAAATCAGGGCCGCAATGCCACCGGTATTCATGCCACCGGTATCAAGAGCCTTCGAGGTATGGCCGGGGCTGATCCCGAAAAGATTGTGTCGATCCTGAGGAGCAGTGTTCACATTTTCGGCGCCGTGATGAAGTACCGGGATCTGCAGGATCTGGCCAATTTTGTGAGTTATGGCCAGGTGGATATGGATACCCTGATCGATCCCCGCACCGGGGTTGCACGTGGCGACGCCGTTAAAGGCGCTGCGCATTACCGCACCATGTGTGCCAGTTGCCACGGTTTGGAAGGTCGCTACGTGGGCAAGCGATTTGTCGGCAGATTGACGCGGGAAGATCCATGGCATGCTCTGCACACCATCCTCAATGGGCACCCTGACGACAATATGCCGGCGCTGCGGGAAATCGATCGCAAGGCAATTGGCGACATTCTGGCGCACATGCAGACCCTTAAAGAGAGGCCATAGGTCGAGAAATGAACTTTCACGACCCGGCTACTCCGCACTCCGAGTCGTGAAAATAGCTTGAGCTGTGAGGCTGCGACGCCAACTGGTGCGGCCACCGGGCAATCGCTTGGAAGCTCAACGGGGTTGATGAATGATGTGTGCGGACTTCGAATAGGTTTTATTTTGACCAAGGAGTAGTTCATGAAATTCAAGCTTCCCCTCTCCACCACTGGATGTCTGGTTCTTGCCTTGGCGGCAGTGGGCCCGGTGCACGCCGCAGTCGATGCGACCGCGGCCCAGGACTTGATGGAGTCCAATAAGTGCTTCCGCTGCCATTCCATCGAAAAGACCAAGACCGGCCCATCCCTGAAGAGCGTTGCCGCCAAGTACAAGGGCAAGGCCGAGGGAGAGGACAACATCATCAAGACCATCACCACGGGGCGCAAGGTGAAGCTCTCCGATGGCACGGAAGAAGATCACAAGATCATCAAGCCTCAGGATCCGGCCAAGCTCAAAAACCTGGCGCAGTGGGTTCTGGCGCAGTAGTCCAGCGCAGGGTGAGCGACGCCGACTCCTAACGGTCGGCGGCGAGACCGGACCTGCGCCGGCCAGCCTCCTCGAACCAAGTCGATGGACGTCACGCAGGATCTGCAGTTGGGCAATGCCAACTCCAGTGCATCCGGGTCGTCTATTGGATTCGAAGGAAATCAATCATGTATGGCAGAAAGCTGAATTTTTGGGGTTGGGTCGCGGCAGTGCTCGTTGCGGCCTGTTTGTCGGTTGGCGCAAGCGCCGCCGAAACTGGCGCGGGTCTGGGGAACAAGGTTTGCCTTTCATGCCACGACGGCACGTCCGGCAAGCTGCAGGGGGCAGGCGCAGAAGGTGCCAAACGCGAACTGCATGGGGTCCCGGTCGGCGCCTTCGCCAAGAGCGTTCACTCCGGCATGGAATGCATTGCCTGCCACCTGGAGATCACCGACAGCGTTGCCCCGCACAAAAGGGCGGTCGGGGAAAAGCGCCCTGACTGCGTGCAGTGTCACCAGCGGATGAAAGCGGCCTTGACCCAGGAAAAGGTCGCGGGTGAGCGGCGCCAGATTCAGGCCGTGTCCGACAACATCGACAGTTACAAGACGTCGTTGCATGCGCGGGTGAACGCCGACGATCCCACTCGCTCCAACGCGTCGTGCAATGATTGCCACGACGTGCACAGCTTCAATGTGCCGGCACGTGGCACGCCCGAACGCACCGAGTGGCGCTTGGCGATTGCGGATCTGTGTGGCCGCTGCCACGAAGATCAGCTCAAGGTCTGGTCCAAGTCGGTCCATGGTCGCGAGGTTAAGCAAAAACACAACGCTCAAGCCGCGGGTTGCGCAGACTGCCACACGGCGCACAGCGTCAAAGGCACTTCGTCGGATGGCGCAAAACTCGCCATCACGGCCAATTGCGGAACCTGCCACTCGAAGCAGTACGCATCCTATCGATCGACCTACCATGGTCAGGTCAACACCCTGGGCTACACCCAAACCGCGAAGTGTTTCGACTGCCATGGCAGCCACGATATCGAACCGCCCACGGATCCCAAGTCCAAGATGAACATCGAGAACCGCCTTGAGTCTTGCCAGGAATGTCACAGCGGCAAGAAAGCCATTCCCTTGGCGAGCGCGGGATTTACCAGTTTCAGCCCCCACGGAACTACCAACAACTTCAGCGCCTACCCGCAAATCTGGATCGCCAACAAGATCATGATCCAGCTGCTGCTGGGGACTTTTGGCTTCTTCTGGCTGCACACCCTGCTGTGGTTCTATCGGGAATTCAAGGAACGTCGGGAGCGCCAGTCGCAACCCCACGTCAAGCTTGATGCTCTGCCCGAGCTGCCCGTCAAACTCCAGGGCAAGCACTTTCAGCGTTTCAGCCGCACCTGGCGCATCGCGCATTTGACCTTCGCGCTGAGCCTGATGACGCTCACGATGACCGGCATACCGCTGTTCTATCCTCAGTCTCCCTGGGCCAAGCCGCTGATGATCCTGCTCAACGGTCCGCACACGGCCGGCCTGATCCACCGCGTGTCGGCGGTGATATTCGCCGGCGTGTTTTTCTGGCACCTGGTCTACATTCTTGTCAGGATCGGACGCGACTGGAAGAACTTCAAGATATTCGGGCCCAATTCCATGGTTCCTGGGCCGCAGGATTTGAAGGACATCGTCGCCATGTTTAAGTGGTTCCTCGGCAAGGCCCCACGGCCGGTGTTCGACCGTTGGACCTATTGGGAGAAGTTTGACTACTGGGCACCGTTCTGGGGTGTCACCATCATCGGCGTCAGCGGCATCATGATGTGGGTTCCACACATCACGGCTCGATTTCTGCCGGGCTGGGTATTCAACGTGGCGGCGATCTTCCATAGTGAAGAGGCCTTCCTGGCGGTGGTGTTCCTGTTCACCGTGCACTTCTTCAATAACCACTTCCGTCCCGACCGGTTCCCGCTGGATCGGGTCATGTTCACGGGCACGGTGACGCTGGAAGAACTGCAACACGATCACCCGCTGCAGTATCAGCGCCTGCTGGAGTCGGGCGAGCTGGAGCAGCACCTGGTCGATGCCCCATCGCCGACGTTTGTCAGGCTGTCAACCGTGCTTGGCTTCACGCTGATCGTGGTGGGTCTGACGCTGTTGACCTTGGTGGGGATCGGATTCTTCACCAGCGTGTAGCACAAGCGGGCGGTGGACGTTTCCGTCCAGCGTCGAGTTGCATTGACGCGCAGGGCAGGCCCAGATGGTCTGCCCTTGCTTTTTGGGCTGTAGCGATGATGTTCACGCGCGTCGGGCGCCGATGGCCGCTGAAACCCCATGCACCTTGCTCCGCGATAATCAGCGCCTAGTTCAGCCCGCCCTCACGTCATTCGCCGCCGTTGCGTCAGCGTGAGTCCACGCAAACACGCCTTCAATCTTCGTAGCTTCCATGACCATTACCCAACGCCTCCGCTGTGATCAAACGCCCGCCTGGGCCGCATTGCAACACCGCTTCGCGGACACCGGCCGCAAGCTGGACCTGCGCGACGCCTTTGCCGCCGACCCACAGCGCTTCACCGAATTCAGCCAGAGCGCGCCACATGTGTTTGCTGACCTGTCCAAGAATCTGATCGACGCGGCGACCCAGCAACTGCTGTTCGAACTGGCGCGCGAGTGCCGCCTGCAGCAGCACCGCGATGCCATGTTCGCGGGCGAAAAGATCAACCATACCGAGCAGCGTGCCGTGATGCACTGGCTGCTGCGCAGCCCCCCAGGTGCCGCGGCAAAACATCTGGCGACCGAAGCGCAACAAGTGCACGCCACACTGGACGCGATGCTCGGATATGCCGAACGGGTGCGCGCTGACAGCGCCATCACCGATGTCGTCAACATCGGCATTGGCGGCTCCGATCTGGGGCCGCAGATGGCGGTGCTGGCGCTGGATGCATTCGCCACCATGGGCAAACGCATTCACTTCGTCGCCAACGTCGATGGACATGAGTTGGCGGCTGTGCTTGCCCGCGTACGACCCGAGAGCACGCTGTTCCTGATCGCTTCCAAGACCTTCACCACGATCGAGACCATGACGAATGCGCGCTCCGCCAAACAGTGGTTCGAGAATCAGGGTGGTCAGAATATTGCGCGCCACTTTGCTGCACTCACCACCAACGTGGCAGCGGCGAACGAATTCGGCATTGACACGACCTTTGGCTTTTGGGATTGGGTGGGTGGGCGCTATTCCATGTGGTCGGCCATCGGATTGCCCATCGCCATCGCTATCGGCGCAGCGGGCTTTCGCGATTTCCTGGCCGGGGCGCACGCCATGGACGAGCACTTTCGCGCTGCTGCGCTGGAGCAAAACCTGCCGGTGCGCCTGGCGTTGCTGGACATCTGGTACCGCAATTTTCACGGCTTCACCAGCCGCAGCATTGCGCCCTATCACAGCGCCTTGCGCCGCGTTCCTGCTTACCTGCAACAGCTTGAGATGGAGAGCAACGGCAAGCGCGTGGACGGCGCCGGTCAGGCGCTTCCCTTTGGCACTTCGCCCGTGTTGTGGGGCGAGCCCGGAACCAACGGACAGCACGCCTATTTCCAGATGCTGCATCAGGGTACGGACCGGGTGCCGCTGGAGTTTGTGGCGGTGAAGAAAGCGCGCCATGAGCTCGCAGGGCACCACTCGCAACTGCTGGCCAACGTGCTGGCACAGGCGCAGGCGCTGATGGTGGGAAAGGCCGATGACGGCGGGCACCGCCACTTCCCCGGCAACCGCCCCAGCACGTTCCTGTTGCTGGACGATCTGACCCCGGCCAGCCTGGGCGCCTTGATCGCCCTGCAGGAACATCGCGTCTTTGTCAGCGGTGCACTGTGGGGCATCAACAGCTTCGACCAGTGGGGCGTGGAACTGGGCAAGGTGCTGGCGCGCGACATCGAACCGCGACTGCATTCGGGCGACGCCAGTGGGCTGGATGGCTCGACGGCAGGGTTGTTGCAGCGGCTGCGTAGTGTGTGATGAGTCGCGTCATTGCGAGGCCGAAGGCCGCGTTGCCGCATCGCTGTGCTCATCGCAATGACGAATTTGAATGCTTCTGTGGTCCGCCACCATGGATTGCCGCTCTCCGCTCGCAACGACGGCCCAGGCCCGGTTCTGAGTGGGTCTGCGGTCTTGACGCTGCAGCAAGCACGCCAGCTGCAACTCGCGGCGCAGGGCTTGCTGACGCCACCTGCGAAAGAAGCCACGCCACTGGCCCTGCGCCGCTGCATCGAGCGCATGCAGCTGCTGCAGATCGACACCATTCACGTGGTGGCGCGCAGCCCGTATCTGGTGCTGTATTCGCGGCTCGGCTCCTATCCTGCGCCCTGGCTGGACCAGGCCTTGGCGCAGGCGAAGATTTTCGAAACCTGGGCGCACGAGGCCTGCTTTGCACCTGTGGCCGACCTGGCGCTGCATCGCGCCTACAACGCGCAATTGCGCCAGCACTGGGGCCTGGCTCGGGGCCAGCGCGTTGTTGCTGAGCAGCGCGCGCATCTGGACAAGCTGCTGGACCATGTGCGTGTCAACGGGGCGGTCAAGTCGTCTGACTTCGAGCGCAAGGACGGGCGCGCCAGCGCCTGGTGGGGCTGGAAGGACGAGAAGGTATGGCTGGAAGCGCTGTTTGCCCAGGGCGAACTAATGGTGGCGCGGCGCGAGAGTTTTCAGCGCGTATACGATCTGCCGCAGCGTGTCTTTTCGGCGTTGGAGACGCTGCCTTCGCCTGATTCGAAGGACGTGCACCAGACCTTCATCGAGAAGGCGGTGACCGCCCTGGGCGTGACCCAGGCGCGCTGGGCGCACGACTACTTCCGCATCAAGCCGCGGCTCAAGGACGCCGACCTGGATGAACTCGTGGCACAGGGCAAGCTGCTGCGCATCGCCGTGCAGGGCTGGGATGCTCCGGGCTACGTGCACGCGTGCAACAAGACGCTGCTGCGACGGGCCCTGCAGGGTAAGTTGCAGGCCACGCACACCACGCTGCTGTCGCCCTTTGACCCGCTGATATGGGACCGCGCGCGCGCGCTGGCCATGTTCGACTTCGACTATCGGCTGGAGTGCTACACGCCTCAGGCCCAGCGCCGATATGGCTACTTTGTGTTGCCGCTGCTGCACCATGGGCAACTGATTGGACGCGTGGATGCGAAAGCTCATCGCGCCCAGGGGCTGTTCGAGATCAAGGCGCTGTATCTGGAGTCGGGCGTGCGCATGGGTGAGGACGACATCGGCGCCTTGGCGCGTGCGCTGCAAGCCTGCGCGCGATGGCATGGCACGCCCCAGGTGCTGCTGACGTGCACCGCGCCAGCGGCGGTGCTGGTCGCGCTGCAAAAGGCGTTGCGGCAGCTTGCGAGGGTGGCGGCCAGGCGCGATTGAGTGGTTTTGACGCTACCATAGCGCCCAACTCTCGATCAAGGATTGTCGCGTATGGACAAATGGAAGGCGGCTGACGTCACTCCTGATGCTTCGCCCGTGGGCAATGCTGCAGCGTCGACGCCGCTTTCTGAAGCATGGCGCGAAGCCCAGGCCCTGCACCGGACCGGTCATGCAGAGCGCGCGCAGCGCGGGTACGAGGAGGTGCTGGCGAGCGAACCCGATCACCCCGGCGCCCTGCATGGCTTGGGCCTGCTGCAGGCGCAGGCGCAGCATTGGCAGCGCGCGGTGGAACTGATGACGCGGGCAATCGCGCTCGCGCCGGATGCCGTGCTCCACAACAATCTTGGCAATGTGCGGGTCGCGTTGAAAGAATGGGATGCGGCCATCGCCAATTTCGATCTGGCCCTGGCCCTCACGCCCGATGCGCCGGAGATTTACAACAACCGTGGCAATGCGTTGCGCGGTGCAAGGCGGTTTGAGGCGGCCGTGGCCGACTATCAAAAAGCGATTGAATGCAAGCCGGATTTTGCCCAGGCCTACAACAACCTGGGGGTTGCGCTGAGCGAGTTACGGCGTTTCCCGCAGGCCCTGGGCTGCTACGACAAGGCCATTGAATTGGCGCCGGATCAGGTGGAGTCGCACCACAACCGGGGACATGCCTTGACCGAGTTGCAACAGTTGGCCGCGGCGATCAATAGCTACGACCGGGCATTGGCGCTGGCCCCCGACTACCCCTACCTGGAAGGACTTCGACTCGATGCCAAGATGCATATTTGCGACTGGCGCAATCTTGACTCCGAGCTGGCCCAATTGGAGGCGAAGATTGAGCGCGGTGAAAAAGTATGCCCACCCTTTGCCCTGCTCGCCCTGAGCGGATCTTTGCCGCTGCAACGCAAGTGCGCTGAAATTTGGGCGCATGCGTTCGACGATGTGAAGGATGTGCTGGGCCCGTTGGCCCGGCGCAGTCGACCCGGGCGCATCCGCATCGGCTATTTTTCTTCCGATTTCCAGCAACACGCCACGGCGTATTTGATCGCAGGACTATTGGAACAGCACGATCGCAGCCAGTTCGAAGTCATGGCGTTCTCGTTTGGCCCCCGCAGCACCGACGACATGCGGCAACGATTGCAGGCGGGCTGCGACCAGTTTTTGGAAGTGGGGCACCTGAGCGACGTGGCAATCGCCGGCTTGAGCCGACACTGGGAAATTGACATTGCGGTCGATCTCAAGGGCTTCACGCAGGGCAGTCGCCCTGGCATTTTCGCCGCGAGAGCGGCAGCGGTCCAGGTCAGTTATCTCGGCTATCCCGCCACCATGGCCGCCGATTTCATAGATTATCTGATCGCCGACAACACGGTGATTCCGAGGGAACAGCGTGCGCAGTACGCGCAGAAGATAGTCACGATGGCGGGCAGCTACCAGGTCAATGACGAGCAACGTCGCATTGCTGAGACTGTATTCACACGCGCCGAATGGGGTCTGCCCGAGCGCGGGTTTGTGTTCTGCTGCTTCAATAACAACTACAAGATAACGCCAGCCATATTCGCCCTCTGGATGAGGCTCCTCAAGCAAGTTGATGGGAGTGTGTTGTGGCTGTTGCAGGACAGCGCCGATGCGGCCGAGAACCTCAGAGGCGAGGCCGTGGCACGCGGCGTGGACGCCAGGCGTCTGGTTTTTGCGCGGCGCCTGCCCCAGGCCGAACATCTGGCGCGCCACCGGCTGGCGGACCTGTTCCTGGACACGTTTCCCTGCAATGCCCACACCACCGCCAGTGACGCTCTCTGGGCTGGCCTGCCGTTGCTGAGTTGCAGCACACAAGCCTTTGCGGGCCGCGTGGCGGCGAGTTTGCTCAAGGCCGTTGACCTGCCGGAATTGATATGTTCAAGCGCTCAGACCTACGAGGCCATCGCTTTGCGCCTGGCGCGCGATCCGGCGCAACTGCGCTCCATGCGGCAGCGCCTGGTGCAGGACCGTTCCACGGCGCCGTTGTTCAACACGGCGCTGTTCACGCGTCGCATCGAGGCCGCCTATGTGCAGATGTTGCAGCGCCAGCACGACGGCCTGGGGCCGGACCACATCCTCGTTGCCAACGCTTAAGCCGTGCTGCAGTGGCCAGACAGCACCCCACCCCCGCGTGCGCTCAAACCTTGGCCAGCTTATAGCGGCCCTTCTGGCCTTCAATCACTTGCTTGAAGGTGAGCAAACGCCGCAGGGCCAGGCCAATCGAGCCCAGCGGAATGCCCGCACCCGATGCCATGTCGGCCTGCGTCAGTCGGGTCCAGCTCTTGCGATTCAACACGCTCGTCAGATAGTCCAGGGTTTTGACATCGTTGGCGCTCAGGCTGCCGACGCCGGCTGCTTCTGAACGTACCCGCACCGTGCCTGGCTTGGGCCCGCGCTTGGCGGCACCGGGCTTGAAGGCCACGTCTTCCACGCTTGAACTGTCGGCGTCGCTGCTGTGCGCGCTCGCCTTGTGGCGCGCGCTGTGCGGCAGAGCCATCAGTACGGCCGTCTCGGGCTGTGCCAGATCGGCAGCGGTTTGATAGATGGTCTTGAACTGTTCCTCGATCGCGCTCACCTCCTGCGCCAAACGGGACAGCGTCTTCCAACTCGCAAAAAGCTGGTCGTTGTCCACGCTATACGGCTGCTCGGCGATGGCCGCCATGACCCGTTGCGCGTGTTCGTTCACCGCGCCGACCAGTGCGTGCCGGGCCATATCGATAGATTGACCGGCCTGTTGAATGGCGGACAGGGTGGAGGGAGTTACGGACATGAAAATATCTCCAGTCAAATAGTGGTATTCAAAGCGGAATTCGCATCCCCGCTTCATGGAACGATGCCGTAGTTTAATCGGCGCTCAGATACCCATCTCTTTGAAGACTTCCTTGGCATTTCGAAAACTGTCGATCGCCGCAGGTACGCCGCAGTAAATAGCGGTCTGCAAGAATACCTCCTGGATGTCGTCCTTGCTTAAACCGTTATTGATGGCTCCGCGCACATGGAGCTTGAGTTCGTGCGGCCGATTCAGTGCCGTGATCAGCGCCAGATTGATGATGCTGCGCGTGCGCCGGTCCAGTCCCGGGCGGTTCCAGATCTCGTTCCAGCAATACTCGGTCACGAGTTCCTGCATCGGTCGATTGAAGTCGTCGGCATTATTGATGGACGCATCGACGTATTCGGCACCCAATACTTCGCGTCGTGTCTTCAGGCCTCTTTCAAATGCTTCTTGGTTCATGCTGCTTCCTTCAGGTAGTGGAGATGTCTGCAAGAATGGGAGTTTACAAAAGCTTGACATCGGTGTCAGGCATTGCGCGCTAAACTCGCCGCTCACCATGAGCGCCAGCGCCTGACATCCGGCGACTTCCCCGATCACTGACCCAGCGCCCATAGCACCCTATTGATGAAGTTGATGCAATGCCCCAAGCCCGGTTTGAAGCGATGACTCGCGAGGATTCGACGTGCTCGTAGGCGTCGTGCGCATTGCGCTGCAGCGGCCCTACACCTTCGTGGTGTTGGCGCTGCTGCTGCTCATCATCGGCCCGATCGCTGCGCTGCGCACGCCCACCGACATCTTTCCGGATATCAGGATCCCGGTGATCGCCGTGGCCTGGCAATACACGGGGCTGCCGCCCGAGCAGATGGCCGGTCGCATCAGCACGCTGTACCAGCGCTCGCTCACCACCACCGTCAACGACATCGAGCACATCGAGGCCAACTCCTACGCCGGCATCGGCATCGTCAAGGTGTTCTTTCAGCCCGGCGTGAATGTGGCCGTGGCGAATGCGCAGGTGACGGCGATCTCGCAGGTGGTGGTCAAGCAGATGCCGGCTGGCATCACACCGCCGCTGATCCTCAACTACAACGCCTCCACCGTGCCGATTCTTCAGTTGGCGCTCGCGGGCAAGGGCTTGTCAGAGCAGAACCTGTTTGATCTGGGCGTGAACCTGGTGCGCCCGCCGCTGGTGACGGTGCGGGGCGCCGCCATTCCCTACCCCTACGGTGGCAAGCAGCGCCTGGTGCAGATCGACCTGAACGCCACCGCCATGCAGGCCCGCGGCCTGTCGGCACAGGACGTGGCCAACGCCCTGGCGGCGCAGAACCTGATCGTTCCCATCGGCACACAGAAGATCGGCAGCCTGGAATACACGCTGCAGTTGAACAGCGCGCCCTCGGCCATCAAGGACCTGGGCGATCTGCCGATAAAAGTGGTGGGCGCCAGCACGATCTACATCCGCGATGTGGCCAATGTGCACGACGGCAATTCGCCCCAGACCAATATCGTGCACGTCGACGGCAACCGCTCGGTGCTGATGTCGGTGCTGAAAAATGGAGCCACGTCCACGCTGGCTATCGTCGACGGCATCCGCGCCAAACTGGTCGAACTCAAACCCACATGGCCCGATGCACTGACGGTGGTGCCACTCAACGACCAGTCGCTCTTCGTGCGTGCCGCCATCAGCGGCGTGGCGATCGAAGGCGTGATCGCGGCTGCGCTCACGAGCCTGATGATCCTGCTGTTTCTGGGCAGTTGGCGCTCCACCGTCATCATCGCCGTGTCGATCCCGCTCTCGATCCTGGGCTCCCTCATCGGTCTGGCGGCCATCGGCGAAACGCTCAACATCATGACGCTGGGCGGCCTGGCGCTGGCGGTGGGGATTCTGGTGGACGACGCCACCGTCACCATCGAGAACATCAACTGGCACCTGGAGCACGGCAAGGACGTGGAGACCGCAATCATGGACGGCGCGCGCCAGATCGTCACGCCCGCCTTCGTGTCTCTGCTGTGCATCTGCATCGTGTTCGTGCCCATGTTCTTTTTGCAGGGCGTGGCGCGCTTCTTGTTCGTGCCCATGGCCGAAGCCGTGATGTTCGCCATGCTGTGCTCGTTCGTGCTCTCGCGCACCCTGGTGCCGACGATGTCGAAGTACCTGCTGCGACCGCACGCGCCGCACACCGACATGCACGGCACCCGCGCCACCTTGCCGCCCACGCGCAATCCGCTGCTGCTGTTTCAGCGTGTGTTCGAGGAGAGGTTCGAGCGTTTCCGCGCCGGCTACCGCGATCTGCTGCGCCTGGCCATGACGCGGCGGCGCAGCTTCGTGCTGGTGTTCATGGGCCTGGTGCTGGCGTCGTTTGCGCTCGTGCCTTTTCTGGGCAGCAACTTCTTTCCGTCGGTCGATGGCGGCCAGATCCTGATGCACGCCAGGGTGCCGGTGGGCACGCGTGTGGAAGAAACTGCGGCCCGTTTTGCGCGCATCGAAGACGCGGTGCGGCGCATCATTCCGGCCGAGGAAATCACCACCCTGGTGGACAACATCGGGCTGCCGCCCAGCAGCATCAACCTGACCTACAACAACACCGGCGTGATCGGCACCCAGGATGGCGACATCCAGATCGCCTTGCGCAAGGAACATCGCCCCAGCGCCGACTATGTGCGCGAGCTGCGCGCCAGTCTGCCGAGCGAATTTCCCGACACCACCTTCTCTTTTCCGCCGGCCGACATTGTGAGCCAGATTCTCAATTTCGGCGCACCGGCACCGATTGATCTGCAGATTCGCGGCAACAACCTCGATGCCAATTTCGACTACGCGTTCAAGCTTTTGAAGGCGATACGCGCCATTCCCGGCGTGGCCGATGCGCGCATCCAGCAGTCCAGAAAAAGCCCGGTGTTCGATGTCAACATCGATCGCACGCGAGCCCAGGATGCGGGCCTGACGACGCGCGATGTCACCAACAGCCTGGTCGTGAGTCTGGCGGGCAGCAGCCAGGTGGCGCCCACCTACTGGCTCAATCCGGCCAACGGCGTGTCCTACCCGATCGTGATGCAGACGCCGCAGTACCAGCTCGATTCGCTCTCCGCGCTGGCCAACCTGCCCATCAGCGGAGCGGCCGGTGGAGCGCCGCAGGTGCTGGGCGGGCTGGCGCGTTTCAGCCGCAGCAACAGCAGCGCGGTGGTGAGCCAGTACGACATCCAGACCATGGTGCAGATCAATGCCACCACCCAGGACCGCGATCTGGGTGGCGTCGCCGCCGACATCCGGCGTGTGATAGCCGAGACCGCGGGCGACGTTCCAAAGGGCTCCTCGGTGGTGTTGCTGGGCCAGGTGCGCACCATGGAGCAGGCGTTCTCGGGGCTGCTGCTGGGGCTGCTGGGCGCGATCGTGCTGATCTACTTTTTGATCGTCGTGAACTTCCAGTCGTGGAGCGATCCCTTTGTCATCGTCTCGGCCCTGCCGGCGGCGTTGGCGGGCATCGTCTGGATGCTGTTCGCCACCCACACCACGCTTTCGGTGCCGGCGCTCACGGGCGCCATCATGTGCATGGGCGTGGCCACGGCCAATAGCGTGCTCGTGATCAGCTTTGCGCGCGAACGGCTGGAGCAGCTTGGCAACGCCGTGGAGGCTGCCGTGGATGCCGGTTTTGTGCGCTTTCGGCCGGTGCTGATGACCGCCTTGGCCATGATCATCGGCATGCTGCCCATGGCCCTTGGGCTGGGTGAGGGCGGCGAACAGAATGCGCCGCTGGGGCGCGCCGTGATCGGCGGCCTGTTTTTGGCTACGGTCGCCACCCTGGTGTTCGTGCCCATCGTTTTCAGTCTGGTTCATGCCCGTCATGGACACAAAGCCGGCACGCTGCCAGCCCTTGGAGAAAGTCATGTCGCCTGAATCTGCGCGTCCGTCGGTGTCGCGCCGCCAATTGCAACTAGCCGCCGTCGTGCTGGCCTTGTGTGCCGCTGCCGTGGTGCTGGCCGGGTTGGCCACGCGCCGCTCGCAGGCCACCGAACTGCGCGAGCGCGCCCAGAGTCAGACCGTGCCCACGGTGGTGCTGATCGCACCGGCCCAGGCGGGTGCGTCGGCCACACTGGACCTGCCCGGGCGCATCGAAGCCAATGCGCGCGCGCCGATCTATGCGCGCGTCAGCGGCTATCTGAAGAACTGGAAGGTGGATATCGGTGCACGCGTGCGCAACGGCCAGTTGCTGGCCGAAATTGAAACCCCCGATCTGGATCAGCAATTGCTCCAAGCCCAGGCCGAACTCGCTACCGCCAAGGCGAATGCGGCGCTGGCCGCGAGCACGGCCAAGCGTTGGCAGGCCATGCTGGCCAGCGACTCGGTGTCGCGCCAGGAGGCGGAAGAGAAGAGCGGCGACCTGAGCGCCAAGCAGTCGGTGGTGAACGCGCTGCAGGCCAATGTGGAGCGGTTTCAAACGCTCAAGCACTTTGCCCGCATCGTTGCGCCCTTCGATGGCGTGGTGACGGCGCGCAACACCGACGTGGGCGCGCTCATCAACGCCGGTGGCGGTCCGGGCACGGAGCTGTTCGTGGTGTCGGACACGCGCAAGCTTCGGGTCTACGTGAGCCTGCCGCAGAACTATGTGTCCGCCATTCGGCTAGGCACGAAGGCGCGCCTGAGCGTGCCAGAGAACCCGGGCAAGTTCTATGCGGCCACGGTGCAGTCGCTGGCGCAGGCCATCAGCAGCGTCTCGGGCAGCATGCTGATCCAGTTGGCGGTGGACAACGCCCGCGCCGACCTGCTCCCCGGCGGCTTTGCGAACCTCAGCTTCGAGTTGCCACGCGCCAACGGCAGCCTGAGCGTGCCGCCCAGCGCGCTCATCAACGGCAAGGACGGTTTGCGCGTGGCCGTGGTTGGCGCCGACAACAAGGTCACACTCAAGTCGGTCACGGTGGCGCGCGACTTGGGCGCCGTGATTGAGCTCGCCTCGGGCTTGTCGGCCACTGACCGGCTGATCGAAAACCCGCCCGATGGCATCGCCAACGGCGACCCGGTGCGCTTGGCTGCGGCGAATGCCACTGGCGCCCCCGCACAGCCCTCAGGAAAGCGCGAAAGTGGCAAGGACTAGCACCGCCATGGGTAAGCGGCTTGCGCGCGCCTGGAGCCTTCTGCTGTGCCTGGCGCTGGGCGCCTGCTCGCAACAGCAGCCGCTGAAAATCCCGTCGGTTCCGGTCGCCAGCGCCTACCGGGAAGCCGCCGCCTGGGCGCCCGCGCAGGCTGTCGACACGCTGCCACGCGAGGCCTGGTGGACGTTGTATGGCGATGCCGAACTCAACCAGTTGCAGCAGCGTCTGATGCAGAACAGTCCGGACCTGGCAGCGGCGCTGGCGCGCTATCAGCAGTCGCGCTCCGTCACCGAGCAGATCAACGCCAGCCAGTTTCCCACGCTCAGCGCAGCGTTGAACTCGCAGCGCGACCGGCAGTCCGAGAAGCGGCCACTGCGCGTGCTGGGTCCGCTGTCGCCCAACGACTACAGCTCCAATACGCTCGGTCTGGACCTGGAGTACGAAGTCGATCTTTGGGGACGCGTGCGCAGCCTGGTGGCCTCCGGCCAGGCGCAGGATCAGGCGGCCCAGGCCGATCTGGAATCGGCGCGCCTGAGCCTGCAGGCGCAACTGGCCGACAATTACATGGCGCTGCGCGGCCTGGACCGCGACGCGGCCTTGCTGAGCGAGACCGAAGCCGCCTACGCCAAGGCGCTGGCGCTGGTCACGCGGCGCCATGACGGCGGGCTGGCCTCGGGCCTGGACCTGGCGCGGGCGCAAGCGCAACTCGAAGCCACGCGCTCGCAGGCGCAGCAGTCGCAGGGGCAGCGCGCCTTGATCGAGCACGCGATCGCGTCGCTGGTGGGCGAGAGCGCCTCCAGCTTCAGCCTGCAGCCCAAACTGAGCGACATCGCCTTGCCGCGCATTCCCGTCGGCCTGCCGTCCAGTCTGCTGCAGCGCCGCGCCGACATCGCCGCCGCCGAGCGCCGCGTGGCCGCGTCCAATGCCAGCGTGGGCGTGGCCCAGGCTGCCTACTTCCCGGTGCTCACGCTCAGTGCGCTGGGGGGCTACCAGAGCAGCGCCCTGGGCAATTTTCTGCGCGCGCCCAACAGCTTCTGGGCCATCGGTCCGACGCTGTTCTTAACCGTTTTTGATGGCGGCAAGCGCAGCGCCGAAGAGGCCAGGGTGCGCGCCGTGCTGGACGAGTCCGGCGCCAAATACCGCGCCGTTGTGCTCGGCGCCTTCCAGCAGGTCGAAGACAACCTGGCGTTGCTGCAGCGCTACGACGCTGCGGCCCGGTCCGAGACCGCAGCGCTGGCAGCGGCGCAGCGTGCACTGGAGTTGGCGAATTCGCGCTACCGCGAGGGCGGGGCCAGCTATCTCGAAGTGGTCGCCTCCCAGACCGCTGCGCTGCAGGCCCAGCGCAACGCCCTGGAGCTGGCGACGCGCCAGCGCCGTGCCAGCGTGCAATTGATCCGCGCGCTAGGCGGTGGCTGGAGCGCCAGCCCCGAGGCGCAGGCGCAGCCATAGGCGGGCTTGCGCCAGACGCTGCGGGCGCTCTCGACGATGAATGATGCTTTTGTGAATGATGACAATCATGATGGCCCGACGTTCACGCTCGCTTAAGTCGCCGTGGCGTCTGACTCCGCAACTGTCCCCCGGCCCAAGGACTCCTCCTTGATGCCGCTGGGGCAGGCACCACGACCACCTGAGCCAACAAATCCGTCATTGCGAGGAGCACCAGCGACGCGGCAATCCATACTTCAAACACCTGGATTGCTTCGCTTTGCTCGCAATGACAGTTGGGTGGATTGCCACGGCCCTTGGCCTCGCAATGACGGGGACAATTGGGTGCTATTCGGAGATCTTTCAAGGAGAGGCGGTTCAGGGAGAGCCCCACGAATCCGGCCAGATACCTCATGCCTGCCATGCCACCCCATCAGTCATTGCGAGGAGCACCAGCGACGCGGCAATCCATACTTCAAACACCTGGATTGCTTCGCTTTGCTCGCAATGACAGTTGGGTGGATTGCCACGGCCCTTGGCCCCGCAATGAC
>CAIVXG010000206.1 GCA_903909815.1 uncultured beta proteobacterium
ATCACGGGCCGGTCTATGTCTACAACGCCGGGTTCGAGACGGCGCGCATAAATGAGCTGGCTATCCGACACCCGCAATTCAGTGAAGCGTTATTGGGCATCAATGCCCGTGTCGTCGATCTGCTACCCATCGCCCGCGAGCGCTTCTACCACCCGAGCCAACAAGGCAGTTGGAGCATCAAGAAAGTGTTGCCCGCAGTGGTGCCGGAATTGCGCTATGAGGCGCTGGATGGGGTGCAAGATGGTGGCATGGCGATGGAGGCTTTTCTTGAGGCGATTCACCCTGACACAAGCACCGAGCGAAGGCGTCAGATCAAACAGCAGTTGCTCGCTTATTGCAAACTCGACACCTACGCGATGGTGCGCCTGTGGCAAGTGTTTGCAGGCCGGAGTGACCTGAAACTGTAGGGAAGAAACCTATGGTTCATCCATCCGCTCCATCAGCAACGTAGCCGCTCGCTCAGACAGAACGCATTCCAACCGGAACTGTGCTCGGGAAAATCCAACAAAAAGTTTGTGCAGTTCTTTTTCCCTGACGGCCTCAAAATCCACCTCGCATAAAACCACCACGGGCGCACTTTGCCCCTTGAATCGGTAAAGGGTCTCCACCAGCAGGTTACCTTGGGTCCAAAGCGGATTCCCGGCTGTGTCGTACCGCCCGCAGAAGGTCTTGGGCGTCATGCCGGCCAAGTTCTCACGCGCCAGCACTTCGGATCGCTCGCGACCGGAAAACGTGATGACGGCAATCTGATCTGGAGAGAACCCGTCTTGCTTCAGCGCGACCAAGCACTTTTCCAAGGCGTTGATCCCTGCCATCGGCTGGGGTCCATAGGAATGAAACCCCGGCGCCTGGCCGACAAATCCGGACCGACCACATACAGGCTCTGCCGTGAGTTTGAGCTGGTTGATCGTTTGAGCAACCTTTAGGGGACTGCGGAAATTGTCCATGCACTTGATGTGAACGGCCTCCGTCAGGTCGAAAGCATCCCGGCCATACAACTGTTGATCGGGATCGCCCATGACATACAAGCGGCTGGTGTCCTTGAGTCTGGGCAGCAACGCCTGCAGCCATTGCGGCTCGAAGTCCTGCGACTCGTCAACCACCAGCAGGTCCAGTCGCTCCACCTGTTGCTCTGCGCGATTCAAAAGACCATTGACGGCTGTTTCAAACACGCCTGGCAAGCTGAAATCGACGCCATTGCCATTGGAGCGCGAAAAGCTCACGCAATACTCATGAAAAGTGCTCACCTCGACGGTGACTGGTACCACCCGCGATATGTGATCCGCCAGCGGCCGGTTGTAGCAGACATAGGCAGCCCGAAGCTGGTTGCGGGCTGCTTCGCAAAGCAGCGCCAGCGCCAGTTGGGTTTTACCCGAGCCTCCGGTGGCTTCTACGACATAAGCGCCGCCGACGTGGGAGATTCTCGGCACCCAGGTGGCCAGTCCTTCAGACAGCAGCGTGCTGCAACGTTGCACCTGGCCGATGTGGTTAGACGGATCAGGGACGACCCGGAACCGGTCAGACATGAAGTTAAGAATCCGACTGTGCAATTCCGAAGCCAGTGGAGGAAAAGGCGACAGCACTTCTCGAATGCGCCCGCACAACTGGCTCATCTGCGTGGCGTCCACGATCCGCTCACGGGGGTAAGCAGCCGAACTGGACGCAACCACCTGGTCTGGAAGCACCAACAAATGGGCAACATGGGCGGCTCTCAAACCCTCGTCAGCCAGCCGCCCGAGAATGGCGCTGTGCTGACGACGGCTCTGGAAGCCAACATCCTTGACCTTGCCGTTCAGGCCCCCGTAACGTTTAAACATCCCATCGTCGTTCGACGTCACCTCGCCAGCCTTCACCTCCAGCAGCATCACATGTCCGGACGGCGCTACAAGCACGGTATCAATCTCGCCGAAGCTCTGACTGTCATTCCGGATGGTGGACCAATGGACGCTGTGGAAGACGTCGAATCCATCGGGCAACCCCTGCTCCAGCATCAGCAAAACGTCTCTCTCACGGTAGGCTCCCGCCGAGGTGGGATGCCAAGATAAGAGGGACGGGTGCAACGCGGCCATACTTGTGGCGTCAATATGCCGCAGTTGCCATGTTAAGTCCCACACCAGAGTCAAGGACTATTACCATCAAGCCGAAAAAAGTTGAAAAAGTCCTCGGACAAAGAGGTGAAAGCCGCCATGAATGCGTCCTGGCTGGAACTCTAGGCTGAAAAAAGGATTGACCACCACCACGCCCTTGCTGCTGCCCGCGCCATCACGTCAAAAATGGCTGAATTTTTCAATCTTCCATACGGCCAAACAATGCGCGATTGCGCACCCCAGCTTAGAGGAAAGTGCTTGCTAGTCGTCCTTATTAATAGCATCAACAGTTGCGGCCACGGCGCCTACACCAACAGCGACTGCAGCACCAGCGGCGCTAACTGCTCCGACTGCCCCAAGGACAGGCAAAGCAGCGATCACGGCGGCAGCAGCGGCAGCGCCCTTAGTTACATCCCAAAGAAAATCGATAGCGGGTGAATCTGACATAGTATCCCTGAAGAAAAGTTATAGAAGCTACTACTGTAGCCCATAAAGTTACTTTTGTCTTTTACTTTTACCGCCGCACGTTGACGCAAAGCCCCTTGTAAGATATTTACCTGGGCGAAATTTGATCGGTCACGCTCAACCCGGCGTTTGTCGCTGCCGAGCATGATAGAAGTGCACTGCCGTGCAATAGCACGAGTTTACTGTCTTGCCACTACTGATCAATTGAGGTCGGCTTGCCCATAAATGGCGTCACACTAGACGACAACTTCCATTGAGCGCAAGCCACTCAATTGCAAATTGTTCAATTCACACATCAGCGACATCGGGCGGTCATGGGCCAGTAGCAACTGCTCAACGTTCTTGGCATGATCTCGGCTCGTGCTTCGACTGCTTTCAAGCAGCATCTCGACAATGGTCGATCGATCTCTTACGCGACCGCAACGTTCATCCAAGGTTTTTTGGGAGTTAAATATCGCAGTGATTTTTGGCAAGTCAGTCGCTAAGGCGTCTTTCAATAGCTGTTTTAAGCTATCAAATTTATCAATCGACCGCAATATGTCGCTCTGCCGAGCCAGCTTTAACTGCGGCTCACCAGGGTACAACGCCAATACGTGCCATGCCAGGACCCGAGTTTTGAGGCACAGGCTGATGTCCTTCACCAAACTCTCCAGCGCTTCGTAGCGCAAGACCAAGTCCTTGGTCAGTTGTTCAGTGCCAAAAGTTTCTGTAGCCAGAATCCGCTCACTGGATTTCTGTTGATACTCTAGAAACAAATGCTCCTGAATTTCCAGCAAGCTGCGCTCACAAGACTCCAACTCCATACGCAAGGCTACCGACAGTTCGCCACCACTGATCGATTCAGTTGCTTGTTGCAAATACATGTGGGTAGCCACAATGCGTGCACGTCGCTCAGCGTGCATGTATTTTTGAATTTCATCAACGCTTCGGATAACCTCCCCGAGCTTCTGAGAAATGTCCGCCAAGTGCTTTTGCGCTACAACTACAGAGGCGATCTGCCAGACCGCCGCAGCATTGACTGTGTTCGCCAAGTTGCTGGCATCCATGAGTGTCGCGTGCTCCGCAATCCGGCCATTTGCGCTAAGCGCGAATGCGCGAAACCCTTCACCACTGCTTGAACGGACCAACTCACCGTCGATAACAACCTCCATGATTCGCCTGCCACTTTGCGCATGCAGCTAACAGCGATGGCACCGCTTGCAAAGCCGACGCGACCCGACCAGGGAGGCTTCCTTGCAACTTGAGTGGATGGGCTTGGTCGAAACGAACCTCGTCGTCCAAAGGTGTGATCTTGATGGCCGGGCGTAAAGGATTATCACCAATAAGAATCGCTCGCGGCTTCGAGGTGTTTTCAACAGCGAGAGTCAGCACCTGAGCCGATGCGATTTTGTTCAGATCACTTCGCTGTTGCCGATCCACTATGTCATCCTTGACACCCCTGTCCCTACGCTTCAGGAAAAATGATGCCATACCAGTAATGACAATTGCTACCGTAGAAACTGCCACTAAAAATATTAATATATTCATATCACGCCTTTACGTAGTATAAATTCGAAACGTCGGTAAAACTATAACTTGGAATTACACTCAATCGGCGCGATGGCCATTTAGATGGCCTAACAGGGTATCGATATGTCGATCAGCGTGCTGTTATTACCTCGGGATTAGCCAAAAGTCCCTTGCATACTTGGTAGCAGTCTTCAACATGTGAATTTCCAACATATTTCATGGCACCAAATCCGATGGCCGCATTTGCTGCCCAACCAGCGAATGGGACAAATTTTAGAATTTGTTTAACAACTGTCCGACCCGCAACTTTCTTTAGCGCTTGAGTGATTAACGTTTTTGTTACCTCCTGTCCAATCATGGCAAGCCCCGCACGTTTAATAACTTGAAGAATTGCTTGCTTGACAGCAGGATCATATCTACCAATTTGATCACTAGACAGACCAAATCTCTTTTCAATCGCAGGAATCAATTCAAGTAGTATGGCCACATCGGCGGCAATATCTACCCCTATTGTTGGTATCGCTGATGTGCCAGCGGATATTGTGGCTCTCTTCGTAACCATGGAATAGCATTCGTTTCGAATTGCTTCAAGTTCGGGCAGATTTTTCGGTAGCATTATTTAACCTTTATGTTTGAAAATTGTTTTCAGTATCGAACCAATGCCGGGATACTTTGATGTGGTCAGCGCTATTAACTTGCTTCCGCACTTTTCACACTCGCGTGGGTCACCTATCCAGACATCGCTGCGGTGCACTATCGTTATGTTCCAGCCGCAGGCATTGCACGTGTATTTGAAATAAGGTTCTCTTGGAGCCCATGCCATGGCGTAGGCCTCAAAAGCCCTCGTTTTCTTTTACCCACTTTGCGTACAAATTGACGCAAATGGTGGATACCACTCCTGCCGCAAACGCAATTCCGAAAGCCTTCAAATTCGCAAGGGGTGAAAAACCTTCAAGCATATCGATCTCCTCGGGTTGACAAAATAGTTAGCCGTTCGCCAAATAGGCGTTGAGTTCTGTTTCCATCTCGCTTTGCAATCCCTCAGGGCTGATGATGCGGATGTTGGGTAGCCAATACCGAACGATTGGCAGTATCTGATTCTGATGAGCCACCTTGCACGACACGATCAGGCCGCCGTCCTCCAGCTCCTTCTCGATGACCTGGTTCGCAATCAGTTTGCGACGCTTGAAGTAACTGGCGGTCTCGCGCGTGATCTTTAGCACGACTTCAATCTTCTCGGGGTTGAGCCAGATGTCGTCCTCGTTAGCTAGCGTCTTGCTTACTTCTGGGTCTAGTGTGAACGTGTCGTCCGACACAAGCAGCCGGTCAATCTTGCTAAATGAAAATGCTTTCAGGCGGTCACCGTCCTTGGCAGCCAGATACCAAACTCCGCCATGGTTCACCAGTTTGTAGGGATGGGCATCCTCGTAAGTCTTCGTGCCCTCAGGCTTGTGGTACTGGAACGTGACAGGGTGATGACTCAGAATCGCCTGCTCAAGTTGCTTGAAACTCAGGGTCCTGCCGCCAAGGTCTTCGTAGTTCGGAGCGATGACTTGCAATGCGCTCTGAATCCTGCTGTCAAAAATGTCACGCAGGAAGTCGTCGGACATTGATGGAAATAGACCTTTCACACCGGCCAGACTGGCGAAGTGCGCCACGTCGCGCAGACTGATCTTGCCCAGGTAACTGGGTTCCAGCGTATAACGCCCATCAACCTTTTCAAGTGGGAGGTAGGCAAAGCGCTCATTCAGGTCACGCTGGACGGTGCGCAGCGTGACGCCAAACTCAAGCGCCAGGGCTTCCGGGACGAGCTTTTCTCCCTGATTGAGCTTGAACAGAATCTGGCCCAGTCTGAAGGCTAGTCTGTCGTGAGATTCGGTGGTCACAATTGGCTCTAGGTTGTTGTTTGTCGGCGGCCTGACGCCGTGCTTTTTGTTGTCTATTCAAACAACGACGCCAGTCTAAGGGATGCCAACGACAGGTGGCGTCGCGATTTGTGATTTCCGAAAATATATTTTGCAAAAAAATGAAGGTGGGTGAAAGCCTGAACCCACGGGGGTCCAGGCCTTCAGAGGTGTCAGTCTCGTCATCGAACATGCTCCCGCATACGACTCGTTGCCATCATCATAAAGGGTTTCAAACACATCTTTAACAGTTGGCCGCCAAGATCGTTGGACGACAGGGGTGCCTCGCATACGTCCAACGGCGCATCGCCCTGAATCAGCGCGTTCAAGGCAACTCGGGCTTGGTACGGCGCACCGAGCTCCGTTGAAGCCTGATCGGCAACTGGCTGGGTTGAAGGCCACCCACGCAAGCATCAGTCACTGTGGAGTATCGAAGGCACTGATGCCGTTGTCCAATCAGAAGTCGGCTTGGCGTACACCGACCCAAAAGCGGCGCGCGGCGAACGCTGGCCTGGCGACGGCAAGAGCAAGGGGGCGCTTCACTGCGCCATGTACCAAGATGAGCCACGTTTTACTATGGCAGTGGTTCCTTTAACGTCAACTGTTGCAGATGGGAATGAAATCCCACCGCTAGAATTGACGTATTGTTTCAATTCCGGTTTTATTTCAAGAGTGGCTTCGTATTCAATATATTGAATATCTTCATCATTTACTTTTCTCGTATACGAATTCGTTTCCTTCCACTTTTTCACGGTAAATGAGCTCGTTTGTCTTGATTTGACTATTGCCGCACGAACCACTTCATCAGGTGGACCGCCACAGGCTGTGAGCATAAATGCAGCAAGAATAGTTAGAAAGTATTTCATTTGGTTTCCTTTGAACGACTAAATTAATATGGTCGGCACACTCTGCAACGAGCCGATCTCACTTGAATGTTGAAAACAGAGATATTGTTTTCAATGCAGTGGACTTGTTTCGGGTAATTTGTGCGGAAAAGTTGTTTATTTTTTGTCCGGTAAAATCATCTTTACCACTCCAACGACCGTGGATGCCACGACGAAAACGGCCAATGCGAACCCTACTGCGTTGAAGACGATTTTTCCCATGATATTTTTTCCTTGTTGAGATGACGATGTCATTGTTTTGACTTTATAGTCCGATGCCACCAATTTATGGCGCGTCAAGCGTGATCAAATCACCGGTCTGCTTGTCCGTTAACAATCAGGCTACAAGCCCTCCGCGCTTGGACAAACAGGATGCACGCCAGTAATCACCGGGTAGTCGCACACGTCGCCGATCCGCTTTCGATAAATGTTTGCCAGGCACTGGTTATCCGTGCATTTACTTCGCTCCGAAAACCATTTCCTTTGCGTCGCCTTCAGATCGCTCCTGGCACCATCGCCGATGTTGGACGCCAACATGTCCCTGAAATTTTCAGATAACAGGCCGTCGAGCTTCCCAAGTAGTGAGTCACTGCAAATCGCTCTCTCCGCAAACGTGGATGCTTTGCTGCAGTCGAAACTTGGTCCCCATGTTGGTTGATTTGCTGCTTTCGGGGCTTCGGCGATCGTGATGGGTGCAGCCACCGCTGCGTCTGGCGATAGTGCCGGGCTCGGGTCAGATGGAACGTCAGCCGGCTTGCTTGTGGCCGCAGCCACCTCGGGCATCGGGGTCTGCTTTACTGGTGCCGACTGCGGGGGCGCGGAAAGATAGGCCGTCAAGCCCGATGAAGCGTTATCGGCAATCCGCTGTTGTTCGCGCCTGACCTCAAATTTCTGATACCCGGCGTTGCCCACGACGATGGTCAAACACACCGCATAGAAGACGGAGCCCCAGATCGACCACTTCCTTTGGACGGCGTTGAACTGAGCGACGCTGTCCCAGCGCCGGTTTCGCCACGCCCACTCACGCCCCTTGAATCCCAGAACAAATGGCACTGGCAGTCCGATCAACGGAACAAGCGCCAGCAAGCCAATCCAAGTCTTGTTGGGGATGGCCCAGACAAAGCTCAGGAAAAACGCTCCCCAGGACCAGCCTTTCACGCCCGGCGGAATTTCATGCGCAAAGTTCGCTGTCGATGGCGATGGCGTGACCGCAGGGGCCGGTGGCGGTGGAGTCGGTGGCCTCGCAGCCTCCGGGGCGCCGATAGCAGCCGTGGAGCCAGCGCTTTCAGCCTGGCTGCTGGGCTGAGGGCGCGCGCCACCGCCATCCTTGAACGCGCCAATGGCCATCAGTAGCGCCTTCTTCTTGAGGTCGTACTCCTCTTGGGTGATCACGCCCTGAGCCTTGAGCGCTGAAATCTCTTTCAGCGCGGCCAGGGTATCCTGCTCCGGGCTGCTGCGGATGATCGGGCCTGACTGTTCGAACTCATTTTTGATGCGCTCGAAGCAGTTTTTGATGGCCTGGGCGACCACCTTTTTCTGCCAAAAGTAGAAACCCAGAGGCAGGAGCCAGGCCACCCCCGAAAACAGGGTGAGAATCAGAATGATCCAAAACGCCACCGAAGGCTTGTAAACGACGTCGGCAATGAGAAGGTACCCATCGTCGAGCGGTTTGATCGCAACGACGCTTTCGTCCTTGCGGTTGATGGAGCCGAACGAGGCTTCAATGTACGCCACCTTGATTCGTCCATCGTCGATGGTGACGTTCTTTGACACCTTTGCAAACTGTTCCTGAAGTGCCGCAAAAATTTGAGCTCTGGGCTTGTCGGTTCTGATTTTTTCGCTGATCTCGAATCGCATGAAAATCTCCTTGAAATTGTTGCCCCATCTTCAGACTGGCTGAAGCGGGAATGAGTGATATGGGTCTGGTGCCTGCCAATCAGGGTGATGGGTAGGCGATGGAATCAGTCTATGAGGGGGTAACGACAGGGGGTGTCGCGCCGAGACCCTTCACGAAACATTTTTTGCACAGCCACCACGGGCACACGCTGGTGCCCGTTTTGCAGGCAGATTGGTTCGCTATCGCACTGGCAAGCTGCGGGCTCAGTGCTCTGTTTCGAACAGTTAAAGGGCTACAAACACCGTGGTACTAAACGCGTCTGCTTTTGACGATCGGGGGTATGCCAAACCCAGTCAAGAGCCCCGTAAAGACGCGCAAGCCCGTCCTATCCCTTCGGCAGACCTTTGCCAGAAATATCCGCTTGGTGAGGATTCAGGCGGGCATGTCTCAGGAGCGGCTGGCCGCCGATGCCGGTCTTGATCGGGCCTTCGTCGGCACGTTGGAACGCGGACAGCGCAACATTTCCATCGACAACGTGGAGCTGATCGCGAAGGCGCTGGGTGAGTCAGCTTGCGATCTGTTGAATCCCGACCTGCCGCATCAGCGAGGCCTGGACGTAACCCTGACCCGTGCCCCGCGCACAACGCGGCTTTACCCCATCAAGCGCCAGCCAAAGGCCAGCAAACCGCGCGCCTGACGCTTGCGACGCCGATGTGCGTCGCCTCATCGCGCTGGCGCCGCTCGCTTGAGGGTCACCAATTTTTGAAGACGCACGGCGAAAGCCTCGCCCGTGAGATGGCGGCAATTGAGTGTGAAGCCGGTGCTGGCACGCACCTGGCGACCGGCGACGTTCTGTAACTCGATACGTGCGTTGTGCGCGCAGCACCAGGGTTCGCTCCCACTCGAATCCAGCAACAGTAAAGCCCTAGCCTGGATGCTGCCAACCTCTGATTCCACACCGATGACTGTGGCCCAGCTACTGACGCTTTGCGTTTCAATCAGGACTATGCAGATGTGGCCAGAACCGATGGCTTGCAGGGCGGCGATGCCAACCGCTCTCGCATCACTGGATTCCAGAACATCAGCAGTGACGGCAGGAAGCCATGCCTTAACTACGCTCAGGATGTCGTCATCGTTCAGAGGTGTGTCACGAATCAGCTCCACGACCTTGCCCCTTGGGACCTGACACAGGACGGCGAAGCACTGCGCGATGCTGATCACGGTGCAGTCGGCAGTGGTCAATGAACGGCCTACGGGCAAATTCTGATACTTCAGTCCCAGTGGCCCCAGAGCCAGATACTGGACCTCAGTATCAAACCGCACGCCAGACGCAAACAAGTGTTGAAGTTGAGGCGCATCCATCGCTGCCCTCTCAGGAAGCTTGGGGTGCACCGGCTGCCACCTCAAGATGGGATGCCTTCAGTTTCAGCTTGTCCGACAAAGCGATCTTGTTTGACTGACCCGTGGTGATGACCGTGCCGACCATTTCAGACCCTTCGCCATCAGGGAAGAACTCCTCAACTACCGCCACGCCTTCTTCAGCCGACTCTTCAAAGGCACCCTGACCAAAGCCCTGTCTCGCAGCGTCATCCAGGGCCGCTTGATTGAAGCCGGACTCCTTGCGTTTCTCACATTGTTCTCTGGCGCTAGCAATGGCTTCCGCCATCGTCATGCCTGTGCGTACAGTGAGATCGACATAGTAGATCGCAGCCCGGTGCGACTGCGACGTGGACTTACCCCGAAGTCGCAATTCCAGCGGCAGCGTGGACAGCAGGCCGCCCGACACCGCCTGAAAGTATTTCAGCCGGGACGAGATTGTCCGGATGCTGTTAAAGCCCGTGGTCCGGAACACGAAGCTGCCCAGTTCATCATCGTCGCCGATCCGCACATTCAGACGGCCATAGGGTTTGCAGAAGCCCCCGCCATTGAATTCGCAGGACTCAGGTGAAGGGCAATCAAACGCCTGGATGCCACCCAGCGTCGATCTCTTGCATGTCTCTCCGTTGCCGATACACAGGGGTCGTCCGCTCTGACGATCAAACAGCGTGTAGTTGGCGCGCAAATTCAGATCAGGATCGTCAAAAAGTAGCCGCACCGGAATGTTGCGCAGTTTGGCGCCGCCCGCCTTGCGCAGTTCAGCGTCCATGGGGTGATTGACCCACCCGTCCTTGTTCTGTACTTGGCTGGTGATCGTGAATTCGTCATCCTTCTCAGGAAGACGTTTGCCGCCTTTTTCGACGACCTTACCGATTGAAATCCGGCCAATGACCGGTGGCGTTAACGCCAAACCTTTGAGCATGATGCTTCCTTTGTGTTGAGTATGAAAATTTGACTGGCATAGGCCCACCCCCTTTCATTCGCTTGGGGGCGGGCCTGCTTTTGCCCCTGCGAACGGGGCACGGATTTACGTGTTGATAAGAAATCGGCGCGAGCCTGGCTTGACCAGCGGGTAGCGTTGCATTACGTCAGGCTGCGCTTTCAGGAGCGCGGCCATGTCCAGGCCAGTCCCGTCCTTGCTACGCTTCCACGTCACGTCACCCGTCTCAAAGACAGCCTTGGTGGCATCGCCGAGTCGTTGTTGGATGCGCTGCTTCAGTTGAGACTCAAGGGCTTCGTTGGTACGCAGCAGTTGCCGCACCGCCAACAGATCAGAAAACGTTGCGGACATCTCAATGTCGTCTGAAAAATCCACGGTGAGGCCGGTGTCCTGTGGGTACAGGCAACGCAAGGCGACATCAGCGGAATCGGAGCCGTCGGCTGGTGGAGCCGTGTCCGATTCCACGTATTGCCAGAACTGCCGCTCCAGTTCGATCAGTTGCGAGATCATGGATTCATCACGCACGATCCGGTGAACTTGCAACTCCTGGCCACAGATCAGTACCGCGACATCCGCTGCCTGTTTACCGGTGACGGCAAGCTGGTGCATGACTTGAAGCTGAACGTACTCGGGTACACCGTCCTTCCATAAACGAGCACCGTTGATGCCTGCCGTTTTGCACTCCAGAATTTGAACGTCAGGTGCGCCGGTGACTTCCCTGTCCAGGTTGGCCAGCATCCACTTTTCAGTCGGATGTTGAAGCACGGCGTTAATGCGCCGCACCTTGTTGCCGGTGCGCCGGGTGTAATTCGCCGCGACTATCGGCTCCAACAATGTTCCCCAGTACATCGGACTGGTTTCGTCGTTGGGATCGATTTTGGGAAGAAGGCTGTCGCGGCCGGTCTTCTCCATCCACAGTTCGAGCTGAGACTTGTAGGGGTTCAGGCCCACCGCAGACCCGGCGTCAGAACTCCCGATGCCGCCGTTGCGCACTGTCAGCCATTCTTCGCGGTTCAAATGGTTGGTTTTGACCAGCTTGAGGGCAGGAGGCCGACGTGATGGAGTGCCCTGCGGTACGGTCTGGAGATTTTGTGACATGGTGATGTTCTTTCAGAATTTGAAAGCCTGGCAATCCCAGATTGACTAGGCTTTCTTTTGTTGTGGTTGAATTAATTGGAGTTACAATTAATCTATGTTGACCATCATCGAAACCCCCATTTTTCAGCGCATGGTGGAGGGGATCTGGAGTCAGTCAGAGCGTGAGGCGTTCGTGGTCTATCTCAGCGACAACCCGACTGCCGGCGATGTCATCCCTGGAGCAGACGGACTGCGCAAAGTGCGCTGGAAACGCGAAGGTATGGGAAAAAGCGGTGGTGCTCGGGTGATCTACTACACCCGACTTGCCCATGGCGAGGTGGTGCTCGTAGCGATCTACGCCAAGGCAAAGTTTGACAACATGCCAGTTGAAGTTTTGAAATCCTGGAAGGAGGCCTACGATGCCTAAAGCAAAGATGGACGATGAAATGAAGGCCTTTGCTGCCGATGTGCTGGAATCCATCGGACAGGCCAAGCGTGGCGAGGTTGCACGGTTACACACGCCCGCAGACGTTGCCGTCTACAAAGCTCGTGGCCGCCCAGCGGGAACCGTCAAGGATGACTCCAAACAAGCCGTGACTGTGAGATACAGCCCCGACGTGCTGGAGGCATTCCGTGCGACGGGCGCTGGCTGGCAAACACGAATGAATGAAGCCTTGAGGGATTGGCTCCAAACCCACTCACCTGCGTAAGCCGATTTACCTTCAGCTCACGCAACCAGTTGCAAGGCGTGGTCAAGTGCCCGCTGTTTCAAATTGGCGCCTTGCCCGAACCAAGCGCTGTCCATCCGGTAATCCTGGCTCTTGGCTTTGCGCTCATGGTCCACGAATTCCGTTACGGCGTTGAGCAGGCCCCAGGCAGTACCACTTGCGGATTGCAGTTCGGCACCCTTGCCTTGCCCGTCGTAGAGCGCCTGCACTTTCTTCAAGGCCCGCTCATTCATGAGACCCTGAGCCGGATCAACATGACTGTCGGTCTGACACAGAACTTTGAGGAAGTAGTTCATAGACTCATGGCTTTTCACCTTGCGCTCTGAGAGCGTCTTCATGCGGTACATGAAGGCGTCCCATTGCGAGACGGCAATGCCCAATTGCTTCTTGACGGAATCCGCACAAAAGCTGGTGCTGTGGGGCACCTTGATGGCGCTGCTGGCGCCGTTAAGGGCGATGGTCAGCGTGTTGTTGCACACGACACGTACTGTGGTCGGTGTGGCCGTGGTGGCCAGCGTGCCGTCGCAGGATGTCGCGAGCAACAGGTAGCCGTTGACCACATCGTTGCCTTTGAGGGAGGCCGATCTTCCGGTACGTGCAAGTGCCCAGAATTTTTTGCCCTCCTTCAAAACACCAGCGGTCTCAAGCTCGAAGCCGGAGATTTCGGACAGATCGCGGTAGAACTCAAGGACGGCCTTGGGCTGAACCACTTGGTAGCGACTGCTGACGACGGACAGTGCCGTTTTCGTGTCGCTGCGATACAGGACTTTGGTTTCTGGAAATGACATGATTGACGCCAGTGTTCCCGCCTGTTCAGCCATGTATC
>CAIVXG010000207.1 GCA_903909815.1 uncultured beta proteobacterium
GCACCGCGCAGCGGCTGCCCACAGGCTTGTCCTGTGCGCAGGTGCCTTGTCCACGGCGGGCGCGATATCTGATCGGCCGAAAAACATGAGCGTTGGATAGAAAACCGCCAAAAACTACCCACAGATTCCCCCAACGAGCCCTTTTTCTCTTCGCCATCGTCTCCTTCATGAACGCCTTCCTGTTGGGCAACTTCCAGCCGACGCGTGTGTTCGTGGTGAGCTTTCTGCTGGATTTCACAATCCGGATCTTCGTCAATCCGCGCTATGCACCGAGTCTGATCGTGGGACAGTGGTTCGTACGCAGGCAGCAACCCGAGTACGTCGGCGCGCCGCAAAAGCGCTTCGCCTGGTCAATCGGATTTGTGCTGGCGCTGGCGATGCTTTATCTGGTGGTATTGAACAACGTGATCGGCCCAATCAACATGCTGGTGTGCGCCCTGTGCCTGATGCTGCTGTTTTTTGAGACCGCCTTTGGCATTTGCATCGGCTGCAAGCTCTACAACTTGCTCAACAAGGAACAGGCGCAACTTTGCCCCGGCGGCGTGTGCGACCTGCCGCCGGGGCAGCGGCCATCAGCAAGCCTGGCGCAGACCCTTATCGTTGTGGCCTTTGTCCTGACGATTGCTGCCGTTGCGCAATGGGTCTACAGCACGGCACCGCCAAGGCAATCCCCAATCCCGCAGGCCACTGCGCCGGCGGCGGATATCGATCCGGCGCAGGCCGAACGCTGCAAGGTGCCAGAGTTCGCCAAGGCTCTGGGCCACGAAGAAAAATGGAAGCTGCACAATCACTGCAAGTGAGTACGGCGCGTGCTCAACCCTAAGACTGGAATATCCATGAGCCCGCTGCTGATCCAAGACGAAGTTGACTTTCTGCAATCGCTCGTCGATGTTGAGCAACACCCAAAAATCATCGAGTTGGGTTGCGGCGCAGCGGACCTGTCACGCAAGCTGCTGGCACGCTATCCGGGAAGCCAAGTCACCGCTCTGGAAGTGGACCAGCGTCAGCACGCCAAGAACTTACTCCAAGCAACGGAACGCCTGCGCTTTGTTCAAGCGGGAGCGCAGGCCGTTCCCTTTCCTGCTGAGCACTTCGATCTGGCGCTGATGCTGAAGTCCTTGCACCATGTGCCTTTGGATTTGCTCGGCCCGGCATTGGAGGAAGTGCATCGCGTGCTGCGTCCCCATGGCTTGCTCTATGTCTCGGAGCCGGTGTTTGCGGGTCCGCTGAACGAAGTGATGCGGCTGTTCCACGACGAGGAAAAGGTTCGCGCTGCAGCACTGGAGGCCGTTCGCGCAGCTCTGGCATCAGGCCGTTGGGAACAGGTGAGTGAGACCTTCTTTGATATGCCGGTGCACTACCGCGACTTCGCGGAATTCGAGCAGCGCATGATCGCTGTGACCTACGCCGAGCATCGTCTGGACGACGCCGTGCTGCAGGCGGTGCGGGCTCGCTTTGAGCCGCATATGACAGCCAGCGGTGCGCGCTTTCAGCGACCCATGCGCGTGAACCTGCTGCGCAAGCGCTGAAGCCTTTGGCGCTGGCGTGAAAGAACTAACTTTCATGACTCGGAACGCTACGCCGGCGAAGCATTGAAGTTAGCGTTGCAGTTGGGCGTTCACGGGTAAAAGACGTGACTCATCCAGTTGCCCCGCCAGCGCCTGCAGACGCAATTGGTTCAGCAGCACATCGACGCGGACCTGCAGCAAGGCAAGTTCGGTAGCGCCGGCGTCGTTCTCCGCATTGAGCAGATCGAGCGTGGTGCGGTCGCCCACCTCGCGCCCCAGACGCGTCGCGGCCAGCCGGGCGCGAGTCGACTTGAGTGACTCTGACATGGCACTGATGCGCGCGCTGCCGGTGCGCAAGCCCAGCCATGCCGCCTGCGTCTGTTGACCAACCTGTTGGCGTGTGCGCTCGACCTCGGCCAGCGCCTTGTCTTCCAGACGCAGCGCCTCGTCCTGGCGCGCGTTGCGATAGCCACCGGTGTACAGCGGAATGCTCAACTGCACGCCAATCGACTGCTGGCGCAGCGTATTGCTGGCCGCACCAAAGTCGCCGTTGCCGCTGAGTCGCTGTTGCCCCGCCTGCGCCACCAGATCGATTGTGGCGCCGCCGCTTGCGCTGAACTTGCGTGCCTCCTCGTGCGCCGCCTGGGCCTGGGCCCGCTGCATGCGCAGCAGGGGGTTCTGGTCCAGCGTCAGCGCCTGCCAATGCGGCAGCGGCGCCAGCACGGTCGTATCCAAGGTGGCGTCCGCGGATAGCGGCTGCAGCTTGGGTGCGACCAGGCCGGTGGCGTCGGCGAGCACCGTTTGCGCCATCTGCAACTCGCTTTGCGCGCCCAGCCACTGAGCCTGCAGCGCCTGGGCACGGGCCGAGGCTTCGTGCGTGTCGGTGATGGGTGTGTCGCCCAACGCGAAGCGATCCTTCGCCTCCACCAGCGCCTTGTCCACGGCCTGCTGCTGCTGCGCCAACAGCTCGAGCTTGCGGGTAGCGAGGATCACGCCGAAATAGCGCTGCGCCGTGCGCACGATCAGTTCCTGGCGTGCGGCTCCCCATTCGAGTTCGGCCGCGTCCGCTGCGATCTCCAGTTGGCGCGATTGCGCCGAAAGTTCACGATTGAACAGGGGTTGGCGCGCGCTGAACACGAAGTTGCTGGAGGTGCCGTTGTTGACAGAAGTGTTGAAGCCCACGCCATTGGACTGACCCAATACAGGCGCCGCGAAATGGGCACCCGCGGTCTCCGAATTGGCATTCATCAGGGCTACACCGCCGTCGACGCGCACGGAAGGACGCCACAGGGCAGACGACTGCGAGCGCCGTGCCTGACCTGCCGCGCGCGCGGCCTGCGAAATCGCGACCTCGGGGTCGTGCGCACTGGCGGCCTGCCAGACCTCCAGTAGATCGGTGGCGCCAGCCGACAGCGCGACCAGCGCCAACGCGGCGACAGAAATGGCTTTGAGTTTCAGCATAAGACGCCGGATTAAGGTGAAATTTAGCAGCCCGGCTCGAAACCCAGTTTGCGCAGGATGTTTTCCATCAGGCACCAGCGGGTAAGCGCGCTTTGCAGCAGGTTGGCGCCGACAAAGGCGGTGAAGGCCAGCCACCATTGGCTCACGAAGACCGGGCTGCCGGGGATGCCCAGGGCCAGGGACAGCAGGATGAAGGTGCCAGCGATGAGACGCACGAGTTGCCAGGATTTCATGGGATTTTCCTTGTTGAAGTGAATGAAAGGGTTGAAGAATCAGGCCGCCTTGGGCTGCCCCAACGTGCCGCGGTAGGCCACGTAGTACAGCGTCGGGATCACGACCAGGGTGAGCACGGTGGAGACGAAGATGCCGAAGATCAGCGAGATCGCCAGTCCGTTGAAGATCGGGTCGTCCAGGATGAAGAAGGCGCCCAGCATCGCGGCCAAACCCGTCAGCACGATGGGCTGGGCCCGGGTCACGGCGGAGTGAACAATCGCACGCTTGAAGTCCACGCCTTCGCGCACCTGCAGGTTGATGAAGTCCACCAGCAGGATGGAATTGCGCACGATGATGCCGGCCAGCGCGATCATGCCGATCATGCTGGTGGCGGTGTACTGCGCGCCCAGCAGCGCGTGGCCCGGCATCACGCCGATGATGGTCAACGGGATCGGTGCCATGATGATCAGCGGCGTCAGATACGAGCCGAACTGTGCCACCACCAGCAGATAGATCAGGATCAGTCCCACGCCATAGGCAGCACCCATGTCGCGGAAGGTCTCGTAGGTGATCTGCGACTCGCCGTCCCATTTCAGCGCGTACTCGCGGTACGCGTCTTCGGGCTGATGGATGAAGTATTCGACCAGCGTGCCACCGCCCGGTGTGGCGATTTTCGCCAGTTCGCTGCGCATGGAGAACACACCGTACAGCGGGCTGTCGAGCTTGCCTGCCATGTCGGCGACGACGAAGTTCACCGGCAGCAAGTCCTTGTGGTACACGGGCTGTTCGCGCACGGAGTCACTCACTGTCACCAGTTCGCGGATCGGCACCAGCTTGCCTTGTGCGCTGCGCACGCTCAAAGCCAGCAAGGCGCTGAGATCACCGTGACGCTCGGGCGGCAACTGCAGCACGGCCGCAGCCGGGTACTTGCTCTCGTCGTGAAGGTAGGCCGTGGCCTCTCCTGCCAATCCTGCGCGCAGCGTGGTCACGATCGCCTGCTGCGGCACGCCCAGCATAGCCGCCTTCTGACGGTCCACCAGCAGCAGCTTCTTGGGCGCGGCGGCGATGCTGCTGTCGTCCACGTCCACCACATCGGGTGTCTTCTCGAACACGGCGCGCACCGCCTTGGCCACCTGGAGACGTCCTTCGGCTTCAGGCCCGTAGATCTCGGCCACGATGGGCGAAAGTACGGGCGGGCCCGGCGGCACTTCGACGATCTTCACATTGGCGCCAAAGCGCTTACCGATCTTTTGCAGTTCGGGCCGCACCCGCGCCGCAATGGCGTGGCTTTGCGCCTTGCGTGCGTGCTTGTCCACCAGGTTCACTTGCAGGTCGCCCACGTCGCCGCCGGCGCGCAGGTAGTACTGGCGCACCAGGCCGTTGAAGTTGATGGGCGCGGCGGTGCCGGCGTAGGCCTGGTAGTCGGTGACCTCGGGCACGGTGGCGAGATAGGCGCCGAGCTCGTGCAAGACGGCGGCGGTCTGTTCCACCGGCGTGCCGGCCGGCATGTCGACGATGACCTGGAACTCCGACTTGTTGTCAAAGGGCAGCATCTTGAGCATCACCAGCCCGGTGGCGGGCAGGACCAGCGAAATCGCGATCAGCACGGCAATGCCCAGGCCCAGCAAGCGGCGGTTTTTCGTGCCGGTTTTCTCGTCCAGCAGTGGCTTGAACAGGCGCTCGAACACGGGTCCGAGCTTGCCCGCCAGGCCGTGGCCTGCGGCGTGCACGGCGACATCGCGCTCGCCGTCGGTTCCATCTTTTCCATGAGCGGCAGAAGACTTCATCCACAGGCGCGCCAGCCAGGGCGTGACGATGAAGGCGATGGCCAGCGACAGCAGCATGCCCATGCTGGCGTTGATCGGGATCGGACTCATGTACGGGCCCATCAGACCCGACACAAAGGCCATGGGCAGGAGCGCGGCGATCACCGTGAAGGTGGCCAGGATGGTGGGGCCGCCCACCTCATCCACGGCGCCGGGAATGATCTGTGCCAGGGTTCGATGCGGATGGTGCTGCTGGTGCCGGTGGATGTTTTGGTTTCGGCCGTCCCCGTTCGCGGCCTTCACGTCGCCTTCGGCGACATGAGCCTGCGCCGAAATATTCCTCGCCATATGGCGATGGATATTTTCCACCACCACGATCGCGTCGTCCACCAGGATGCCGATGGAGAAGATCAGTGCGAACAGCGACACGCGGTTCAGCGTGAAGCCCCAGGCCCAGGACGCGAACAGCGTCACGGTGAGCGTCAGGATCACGGCGCTGCCCACGATCGCGGCCTCGCGCTTGCCTAAAGCGATGAACACCAGCGCCACCACCGAGGCGGTGGCAAACAGCAGTTTGGTGATGAGCTTTTGCGCCTTGTCGTTGGCGGTGGCGCCGTAATTGCGCGTCTCTGCCACCTGCACATTGGCCGGGATGACAGTGTTGCGCAGCACCTCGACGCGGCGCATCACTGCATTGGCCACCGAGATCGCGTTCTCGCCCGCCTTCTTCGTGATCGAGAGCGTGACGGCCGGATACTCTGCGCTCGCAGCGCCATCGGTTCCGGCCACGCCGTGCCAGACGTAGCGGCTGGGCGGCATGGCGCCATCACGCACGCTGGCCACGTCGCGCAGGAACACGGGCCGGGCGTTATGCACGGCCACCACCAGGTCGCCGACTTCACTGGCCTGACTCAGGAACGGACCGGCCTCGATCGCCACGGAGCGGTTGCCGGCGATGAGTTCGCCCACGGGCAGCCCCAGGTTGGCCGACTGCAGGGCCTGGCGCAGATCGGCTACGGTCACGCCCGAGCCCGCCATGAGCTCGGGGTCGATCTCCACCATCACGGCGCGGCCTGGACCGCCAATGGTGCTGACCTCGCGTGTACCGGGGACGCGCTTGAGATCGGCCTCCAGGCTGTGCGCGACGCGCTCCAGATCGAAGGCGCCGGCTGCGGCGCTCTTGTCAAAGAGCGTGAGCGTGACGATAGGCACGTCGTCGATCCCCTTGGGTTTGATGATGGGTGCGAGCACGCCCAGGTCCTTGGGCAACCAGTCGGCGTTCGAGTTCACGGTGTCGTACAGGCGCACCAGCGCTTCGGTGCGCCCGACGCCCACCTTGAACTGCACCGTGACGATGGCCAGGCCTGGGCGCGACACCGACATCACGTGTTCGATGCCCGAGATCTGCGCCAGCACCTGCTCGGCCGGGCCGGCCACCATCTGCTCCACGTCGCGCGCCGAGGCGCCGGGGAACGGGATCAGCACGTTGGCCATGGTGACGTTGATCTGAGGCTCCTCCTCGCGTGGCGTCACCATCACGGCGAAGAAGCCCAGCAGCAGCGCCACGAGCGCCAGCAGCGGCGTAATCTGTGCGCTCTGGAACAGCGCGGCGATGCGTCCGGAGACGCCCATTTTGGAGGGCTGGCTCATGTCAGCGCGCCTTGGCCGCAGCCTGAGGATCGACGGCAACCTGTTCACCGGCCTGCACGCCGCTCAGGATTTCAACCTCGCTGCCCTGCGGCTGTCCAAGGCGAACCTGACGCAGCAGGGCATGACCCTGGCTGTCGAGCATATAGACGCCGGTCATCTCGGCCCGGTGCAGCACCGCGCTGGCGGGAATGAAGAGCTTGGGCACCGCGCCGGTTGCGGCGGCACCCGGAAGCCACAAGCGAGCGAACATGCCCGGGGCCAGCCCCTTCATGCCTGCGGGCAGACCCAGGCGCAGCTGCGCCGTGTGTGTGGCGGCGTCCACCGTGGGCAGCAACTGCACGCTGGTCGGCTGGCTCAAGCCGGAGACCGCAGCCATGCCGGGGATTTCATACCTGACCTCCGGGTTGGCGCCGAGCCCGGCCAGAGCCGACTGCGGCAACGATGCGGTGACACGAAGGGCCGCAGGGTCGTAGAGCGTGAACAAGGGGCGGCCCGGCATCGCCATGTCGCCCAGGGCAACCGGTACTTCGCTCACGATGCCGGCGTAGGGCGCGGTCACGACAAAGAATCCCGACTGCGTGCTGGCCACCCCCGATTGGGCCTGCAAGGCGCGCACCTGGGCCTGCGTCGCCTGCAACTGCGCCTGAGCGCGGTCCAGCGCCGACTGGCTGATGTACTGTTTCTGGAACAACTGCGTCTGGCGCTCGAAATCCTTGGCCGCGACATTCATGCTGGCGCGCGCCGCTTCCACTTGCGCGGCGCTGGCCGTGGCGCCATCGCTCGCGGCGCGGGCATCGATGCGCAACAGCACCTGGCCGGCCTTGACTGGGTCACCCGCCTTGACATTGAGCGCGACGATCGCGCCCGCCACCTGGGCCGACACCACGGTTTGCCGCACCGCCTCGACCACGCCGTCGAAACTGGCGAGCGCGGCCGCATGGCCCGAGGTCTTCACAGCCACAGTAGCCGGCGGCGTGCGTTCGGCCGCGTCCGCGGCGGAAGTACCCAGTGCACAAGACAGCGCGGCTGCGGCCAGAAGCCGGGTTCTGAAGGTCAAGTTTTTCATGGGTCGCAAATGTAGCTTCTATATATATGATTATTCAACCAATCAGTTAAATAGTCAATCAATTAAAAAAATGATGGGTTCAGCGTGGGCGACTTCCATTGATCTTCCCAGAATTCAAGCCATCGCCCATGAACCGTCCAGAGGCGGAACACACAGTCCCTCGTCATCGCGAGGCCGTAGGCCGCGGCGATCCATCTCGGCGCACAAAAAAATGCATGGATTGCCACGCTGCGCTCGCAATGACGAAGCCGGGGTTCATGGCCCGTAGGAAGCTTCGCCGTCCGAAGCCGGCAGCTCGCAATGTCGGAACTGGCTTTCCCGTATTCCGGAACTCTGAATAGGTCAGATAGGGCTCAGCGCGGCATCAGAAAAACGGATTTTTCCCGAATCTTTCCCAACCCATTGAGCGACTCGATCTCGAATTCAATTGGCTGTGAGCCCGCGTGCTCGGCGTCGCTGGGCGCAAGCACGCTCAACACCACCCAGCGCGACTGGGCCGAGTCCACGCTGACCGTGGCCTTGGAAGCCAGCGCGATGCCGGGACGGCCAGTAACGGAGATGCGAAACGGCTGGGCCGACTCGGTCGCATTCATGATCTGCAGCCGAAACAGGTTCTCCACCCTGCCGTCATCGGCCAGGCGCGACATGATGGCGCGGTCGCGCACCACATCCACCCTGAAGGGAATGCGGGTACCCATGCTGACGAACATGGCGAGGGTGACTGCGGCCAGGATGCCGGTGTAGATCAGCACGCGCGGGCGCAGAATGTGGCGCAGGATCTGCTTTTGGGTCCAGCCCAGCTTGACGGCATTCTGCGTGGAATATTTCACCAGGCCGCGGGCATAGCCCATCTTGTCCATCACGGTGTCGCAGACGTCGGCGCAGGCGCCGCAACCGATGCACTCGTATTGCAGGCCCTTGCGGATGTCGATGCCGGTGGGACACACCTGCACGCACAGGTCGCAGTCCACGCAAGCACCCAAGCCCAGTTGCGCCGGATCCGCCTTACGCGAGCGCGATCCTCTGGGTTCGCCGCGTGCCGTGTCATAGGTCACGATCAATGTGTCCTTGTCGAACATGGCACTTTGGAAGCGTGCGTAGGGACACATGTACTTGCACACCTGCTCGCGCATGAAGCCGGCGTTGCCGTAGGTGGCGAAGCTGTAGAAGAACACCCAGAAGATTTCCCAGGCGGAAATCTGCCACAGCAGAATCTGCCCACCGAGTTCGCGAATCGGCGTGAAGTAGCCGACGAAGCTGAAGCCGGTCCAGAAAGCGATTGCAACCCACAGCACCTGCTTTGCGGTCTTGCGCGCCGCCTTCTCCATCGACCAGGGTTGTCCATCGCGGCGCATGCGGGCCGAGCGGTCACCCTCGAGTCGGCGCTCGACCCACATGAAGATCTCGGTGTAGACGGTTTGCGGGCAGGCATAGCCACACCACAGCCGCCCGGCGACCGCAGTAAACAAAAACAGGGACAGGGCCGAGATCACCAGCAGGCCGGTCAGATAGATGAAGTCCTGCGGATACAGCACCAGACCGAAAATGTAAAAGCGCCGCGCGTTGACGTCGAACAGCACCGCCTGGCGCTGCCCCCATTGCAGCCAGGGCAGTCCGTAAAAGACCAGCTGCGTGAGAAACACCACGCCCCAGCGCCACTTTGAAAACAGGCCTGAAACGCTGCGCGGATAGATCGTCTGGTGGGCCACGTACAGGGGAAGTTCCACCTCGTCGGGCGACACCGCATCGGCTGTCACGGGGTTCGGCGTTGTGGGCTGGGCGTCAGGATTATTCGGGGAATTCATCGTAGGTCCAAAAAAGGCGGGCCACCGGCCACCGTGCAAGGCCGAGTCAGTGTCGCAAAATCCAATATCCAGCTTGCATTGGACGCCAACCCAGGGAGCTTGTCTGTGACTCAAGTCACGCTAACGTAGCCACGGTGATCCCTTTGCTGGACGGGCAGCTCATGCCAGCCCCACAAAAAAAGACCCCGGCGACGCGGCCGGGGTGGCAAGCCTGGCTGCTGTCAAGCGTCAGGGCGCCCGCTCAGGGAGGAAAAGCGGGGGGTGGCGAGCCACCCGCGCGTAATTTATCAAACTCGCCTGCGCGATTCAAGCTCCTGGCCGCGCAGTTTTCTACAATCGGATCCATGAAACCCATCATCTACACCCGCGGCCAGGCCTTGCCGGTGCTCCTATCGCAACGCATCCTGGTCCTGGACGGCGCCATGGGCACCATGATCCAGCGCTTCAAACTGAGCGAGGAACAATACCGAGGTGAGCGCTTCAAGGGGGTCACTCGTGACGTCAAGGGCAACAACGAACTGCTGTCGATCACCCGCCCCGACGTCATCGCCGACATCCACGACGCCTATCTCGCCGCCGGTGCGGACCTGATCGAGACCAACACCTTCGGCGCCACGCGCGTGGCCCAAGCCGATTACGACCTGGCCGATCTGGCGTTCGAGATGAACCTGGAATCGGCCAAAATCGCCCGCGCCGCCTGCGACAAATATGCAACGCGCGACAAGCCCCGCTTCGTCGTCGGTGCCTTAGGACCTACGCCCAAGACGGCCAGCATCAGCCCCGACGTGAACGACCCCGGCGCACGCAATGTGGACTTTGAAACCCTGCGCGCCTCCTATTACGAGCAGGTGCAGGCGCTGGTGCAGGGCGGCGCGGATTTGCTGCTGGTGGAGACCATCTTTGACACGCTCAACGCCAAGGCGGCGCTGTTTGCCATTGACGAATATTTCGAGGCCACGGGTGAGCGGCTGCCCATCATCATCAGCGGCACCGTGACCGACGCCTCGGGTCGCATCCTGAGCGGCCAGACCGTGACGGCGTTCTGGCACTCCGTGCGCCACGCCCAACCGCTGGCCGTGGGCCTGAACTGCGCCCTGGGCGCCGCGCTCATGCGCCCCTACATCCAGGAACTGCACCGCGCCGCGCCCGACACCTTCATCAGCTGCTACCCCAACGCCGGACTGCCCAACCCCATGAGCGACACCGGTTTTGACGAGACCCCCGATGTCACCTCGCGCCTGCTGCGCGAGTTCGCAGCCGAAGGACTGGTGAACATCGTGGGTGGCTGCTGTGGCACCACGCCCGCACACATCAATGCCATCCAGCAGGCGGTGGCGCCCCTGCCCACGCGTGTGGTGCAGCGCGGCTATTTCTACAAGGAAGCGGCCTGAACTGGTCGCAGTCGCACGGGTGGCGCTGCTCCAGTGGCGCAGCAAGAATGCCCTGCTGAGCAGCGTGCTGAGCACCGGCGTCTACGTGTTGTGGCGCAACTTCAATTGGCTTTCTCACTGAGCGGCGCAGGCGGCGTTGCAGCCGCAGGGCCATTGAAACCCAGCGTTTTGACGCCCGCCTCGCTGTCGAATTCGCTGTAACCCCAGCGACCGTCGGCGTAGACCACATTCTCGGGTGCGAGGCGCTGCTGAGGTGGCACGCCGCTCAAGCTCTGGCGCATGGCGTCAATCCATATCGGCAAGGCCAGCGTGGCGCCAAACTCGCGGCTGCCCAGCGAACGCGGCTCATCGTAGCCCATCCACGCCACCGCCACGACGTTGCCGGCATAGCCCGCAAACCAGCCGTCCACGGCGTCGCTGGAGGTGCCGGTCTTGCCTGCCAGATCCTGGCGCTCCAACTTCTGGCTGGCCGCGGCACCGGTGCCGGAACGCGTTACTTCGCGCAGCATGCTGTCGGTGACGAAGGCGTTGCGCGCGTCAATGGTCCGGTCCGCTTCCACCGGCGCGGCACTCCGGGTCGACTCGAACAGCAGCTTGCCACGCGCATCGCTTACGCGTTGCACCAGCCAGGGGCTGACCCGATAGCCGCCGTTGGCGAACACGCCATAGGCGCTGGCGAGTTGCATGGGCGTCACCGAGCCCGTGCCCAGGGCCAGCGTGAGGTCAAGCGGGTGCTTGCCGCCATCGAAGCCGAACCGGGGCAAGAAGTCGTGGCCGTAGCTCACGCCTATGGCCTGCAGGATGCGCACCGACACCACGTTTTTCGATTGCGCCAGGGCATCCTGCATGTGGATGGGGCCGTCGTACTTATCGTCGTCATTGCGCGGGTCCCACTGCAAACTCTCACGCGTGGTGTCGGACAGTTGCACATCGTTGATGAGCGTGTCCGGTGCAAACCCGCGCTCCAGTGCCGCAGAGTAGATGAAAGGCTTGATGGAGGAGCCGGGCTGGCGCCAGGCGTTGGTGACGTGATTGAAGTTCTTGCGCCTGAAGTCAAAGCCGCCAACCAGCGCGCGCAGGGCGCCGCTTTGGGCGTCGAGGGAGACATAGGCCGCATCCACCTCGGGCAGCTGCGAGATGGCCCATTTTTCCTTACTGCTTTGCAGCACGCGGATCAGTGCGCCGGGGCGCAGGCGCAGGCCTGGCGCGGCTTTGGCTTGCAAGGCCGCGGCGGCAAAGCCCAAGCCCTCACCGGATACCTGGATGGTGTCGCCCGAGGCCAGTTCTGCCGTAAGCGCCTTGGCGCTGACTTCGGTCACCACAGCGGGCAAAAGGCCGTCGCTGGCCGGGTGCTTTTGCAGCAGCGTATCGATGGCGTCGCTGCGTTCATCTTCGTCCGCAGGCAAATCGATCGATGCCTCAGGGCCACGGTAGCCATGACGCTGGTCGTAGGCCAGCAGGTTGCGACGTACCGCCTCGTAGGCAGCGAGTTGCTCCGCGTGCCGGATGGTGGTCACGACCTTGAGCCCCATGGTATAGGCCGCCTCCTGGTATTGCGCCACCATGCTTTGGCGCACCATCTCGGCCACATAGGCGGCATCGGTTTCAAAAGCCGGGCCGCTGTTGATATGCAACACTTCGGTGCTGGCCTGAGCGAATTGGGCGGGCGTGATGTACTCCAAACGCAGCATGCCTTTGAGCACCAGTATTTGCCGCTGTTTGGCGCGCTCGAAGTTCACGGCAGGGTTGTGTCGGACCGGGTTTTGCGGTATGCCTGCCAACATCGCGGCCTGTGCAATGCTCAACTCGGTCAGCGACTTGCCGAAGTAGGTGCGCGCGGCACTGGCGAAACCGTAGCTGTGCTGTCCCAGGTAGATCTGGTTCATGTACAGCTCCAGGATCTGGTCCTTGCTCAGCGCTTCTTCGATGCGATAGGTGAGCAGCAACTCCTTGAGCTTGCGCCTGAGAGTGACTTCCTGCGTGAGAAAGAAGTTGCGCGCCACCTGCATAGTGATGGTGGACGCACCCTGTTTGACGCCGCCCGTGAGGTCCGATAGCAAGGCACGCGCCACACCAATGAAGTCGATACCGCTGTGGCTGTAAAACCGCGTGTCTTCGATCGACAGCAACGCGTTCTTCATCAAGGCCGGCGTGTCCTTGATCGCAACAAAATCGCGCCGCTCCTGACCGAACTCGCCGATCAGCACGTTGTCTGCGGTGTACACGCGCAACGGCAACTTGGGCCGGTAGTCGGTCACTGCATCCAGCGCGGGCAACGCCGGGGCCAGCACCAGCCAAGTGTAAACCGCCAGCGCGGCCACGGCCAGCACCAGCGCAGCGCCAAGGCGCAGGATCCATTTCATGTTGTAGCGGCCTTCAGGGCGTGAGATCGGCAATAGCGCGAAAGTTGGCTCGGTTCGGGCCAGCGCACAGAGCCACGCTGGGTCGGCGTATTGTGGCCGACGACCGGGCCGGGAAAGTCTGCCGGTCTGGGGGGTGCCACGCCCAACTGGAATCGCCCTCGGGAAAATCCCTATTCGGACCGTGGCACGGGCATTGCATCATCCATCACTGAAACTTGACCATTTGGTCAGATTATCGAATTTGACCGGACTTGGACTTCACAGGAGTTGCCAGCGTGACCACCTCTCCCACACCCGACGTTCGCGCAGGTCGCATCAGCGCCGCAGCGTGCGCCGCGCGCTTTGCCGACGCCACGCCGCGCTTCGCCCCGGCGCAGGCGGTGCTCGAAGCCGAGCGCTGCCTGTACTGCTTCGACGCGCCCTGCGCCACGGCCTGCCCCACGCACATCGACGTCCCGTCCTTCATCCGGCGTATCGCCGACGGCAACCTGCGCGGCGCCGCCCATGCCATTCTGGACGCCAACCCCCTGGGCGGCATGTGCGCCCGAGTCTGCCCCACCGAGAACCTGTGCGAGCAGGTGTGCGTGCGCAACACGCAGGAGGGGCGTCCGGTGGCCATTGGCCGCCTGCAACGCCACGCCGTCGATGCCTTGCTGGAGGGCCCCAAGCCGCAGCTGTTCAGCCGCGCCGCGGCCACCGGCAGGCGGATCGCAGTCGTCGGCGCGGGCCCCGCCGGTCTGGCCTGCGCGCACACGCTGGCGCGCCTCGGTCACGACGTCGTTGTGTTCGAAGCCCGACCCAAGGCGGGCGGACTGAACGAATATGGGCTGGCCGCCTACAAGACCCCCGACCACTTTGCCCAGCGTGAAATCCAGTGGCTTCTGGGCATGGGCGGCATCACGATCCGCAACGACTGGAAGCTGGAAACGACGGCGCAGCTCGACGCCCTGCGAAACAACTACGACGCCCTGTTTCTGGGCATGGGTCTGGCGAGCACGCACCGTCTCGGCGTTCCCGGTGAAGACCTGGCAGGCGTGCAGGACGCGGTCGATTTCATCGCCACGCTGCGCCAGACGCAAGACCTCTCGACCCTGCCCATCGGGCGACGCGTGGTCGTGATCGGTGGCGGCATGACCGCTGTGGACGCCGCCGTGCAATCCAAGCTGTTGGGTGCGGAAACCGTGCATCTGGTGTATCGGCGCGGGCCTGAGGCCATGTCGGCGTCGAGGCCCGAGCAGGAGTGGGCGCTGACACACGGCGTCATCATTCATCACTGGCTGGCGCCCATTGCCATCACCGGCTCGGAGCATGTCAATGGCGTGCGCTTGGCCCGTCAGAAGCTGGTTGACGGCAGGCTCACCGCCACCGGCGAATTAGAAACCCTCGAAGCCGACATGGTGCTCAAGGCCATTGGACAGGACCTGGGAAATCCGGTGCTGGCCGCAGCGGGATTGAAACTGGACGATGCGCGCATCGCCACCGATGAGGACGGCCGGACCAACCTGGACGGCGTCTGGGCCGGTGGCGACGGCCGCGCCGGCGGCCTGGAGCTCACGGTGCAGGCGGTGGAGCATGGCAAGCTTTCCGCGCGCTCCATCCACGCCCAACTCGCGGGCGCTTGAGCCTTCACCGACACCAAGATTCAAGGGTTCACCATGGCCAATCTGCACACTACGTTCGCCGGCATTCGCAGCCCCAATCCCTTCTGGCTGGCTTCGGCGCCGCCCACCGACAAGGCCTATAACGTGATCCGCGCCTTTGAAGCGGGCTGGGGTGGCGTGGTCTGGAAGACGCTGGGCGAAGCGGGGCCGCCCGTGGTCAACGTGAACGGTCCGCGCTACGGCGCGCTGCTGTCGCCGGACCGGCGCCTGTTGGGGTTCAACAACATCGAACTCATCACGGACCGCGACCTGGAAATCAACCTCAAAGAGATCACCCAGGTGAAGCGCGATTGGCCGGATCGCGCCCTGGTGGTGTCTCTCATGGTGCCCTGCGAAGAGGCGAGCTGGCGCGCGATCCTGGCGCGCGTGACCGACACGGGGGCGGACGGCATCGAACTCAACTTTGGTTGTCCGCATGGCATGAGCGAGCGCGGCATGGGCGCGGCCGTGGGCCAGGTGCCCGAGTACATCGAGATGGTCACGGGATGGTGCAAGCAATATTCCAAGTTGCCGGTGATCGTGAAGCTCACGCCCAACATCACCGACATTCGCCAGCCGGCGCGCGCGGCCAAGAACGGCGGGGCCGACGCGGTCTCGTTGATCAATACCATCAACTCCATCATGGGCGTGGACCCGGCCACACTCACCATGACGCCGTCCACCGGCGGACGCGGCTCGCACGGTGGCTACTGCGGACCGGCGGTGAAACCCATCGCCTTGAACATGGTGGCCGAGATCGCGCGCGATCCGCTCACAGCCGGGCTGCCGATCTCTGGCATCGGCGGCGTGAGCAACTGGCGCGACGCGCTGGACTTCATCGCGCTCGGTGCGGGCAATGTGCAGGTGTGCACCGCGGCCATGGTCTACGGCTTCAAGATCGTGCAGGAGATGAGCGACGGCCTGTCCAACTACATGGATGAGATGGGATTCAACTCGATCGACGATTTCCGAGGTCGGGCCGTGCCCACGGTGTCGGACTGGCGTTATCTGAACCTGAACCACATCTCCAAGGCGGTGATCAACCAGAGCAGCTGCATCCAGTGCGGGCGCTGCCACATCGCCTGCGAAGACACTTCGCATCAGGCCATTGCCACGACCCAGGACGGCAAGCGCCACTTCGAAGTGCGCGAGCAGGACTGCGTAGGCTGCAACCTGTGCGTGGTGGTGTGTCCGGTGCCGGACTGTCTTACGTTGCGTGAGCTCGCGCCCGGCGAGGTCGATCAGCGCACCGGCAAGACCGTTCTTTCGGCCCACGCAGACTGGACCACGCACCCGAACAACCCGATGCGCGTGGCGGCGTAACATGCGCCCGGAGATTACCCGGAATTCGTCATTGCGCGGAGCGCAGCGACGCGGCAATCCATCGTGGGACACCACGAGAAGAGATGGATTGCCACGCTACGCTCGCAATGACGCGATCCACTACAAGGAAAAATTATGACCAGCATTCTCATTCGTGGTGGTACCGTGGTCAACGCCGACCGCTCCTTTGTTGCCGATGTCCTTTGCCAGGACGGGAGTGTCGTCGCTGTCGGCGAGAACCTGCACGCGCCCGCCGGCGCCACCGTAGTGGACGCCGGTGGCCAGTACGTGATGCCTGGCGGCATCGATCCGCACACGCACATGCAGCTGCCCTTCATGGGCACGACCACCATGGACGATTTCTTCAGCGGCACGGCGGCGGCGATGGCCGGCGGCACCACCACCATCATCGACTTCGTCATCCCCAATCCGCAGCAGCCGTTGCTGGAGGCTTATCAGACGTGGCGCGGCTGGGCGGAAAAGTCGGCTTCGGATTACTCGTTTCACATGGCCATCACCTGGTGGGATGAAACGGTGAAGCGCGACATGGGCACCCTGGTGCAACAGGAAGGCATCAACAGCTTCAAGCATTTCATGGCCTACAAGAACGCAATCATGTGCGACGACGAAACCCTGGTGAACAGCTTCAAGCGCGCGCTAGAGCTCGGCGCCATGCCCACGGTGCACGCCGAGAACGGCGAGCTGGTGTACCTGCTGCAAAGGGAAGTGGCGGCGCTGGGCATCAGTGGCCCCGAAGGCCATCCGCTGTCGCGCCCGCCGATGGTGGAAGGCGAAGCGGCGAACCGCGCCATCGCCATCGCCGACGTGCTGGGCGTGCCGATCTACGTGGTGCACGTGTCGTGCATCGAATCCGCGGAAGCAATTGCGCGGGCCCGCGCCCGGGGGCAGCGAGTGTATGGCGAGGTGCTGGCCGGGCACCTGCTGCTGGACGACAGCGTGTACCGCAACCCCGATTTCGCCAGCGCCGCAGCGCACGTGATGAGCCCGCCGTTTCGGCCCAAGGGGCACCAGGAGGCACTGTGGCGCGGCCTGCAGTCGGGCAATCTGCACACCACTGCCACTGACCACTGCACTTTTTGCGCCGCGCAAAAGGCCGCCGGACGTGACGATTTTTCCAAGATCCCCAACGGCTGCGGCGGCGTGGAAGAGCGCCTGGCCGTGATCTGGGACGCGGGCGTGAATAGCGGGCGTCTGACACCGAGCGAGTTCGTTGCCATCACCTCGGCCAACACCGCCAAGCTGTTCAACCTCTACCCGAGGAAAGGCAGCGTCTCGGTCGGCGCCGACGCCGACCTTGTGGTCTGGGACCCGCAGGGCACGAAGACCTTGTCGGCCAAGACACAGCACAGCTTGGGCGACTTCAACGTGTTCGAAGGGCGCACGGTGCGCGGCATCCCCAGCCACACCGTGAGCCAGGGCGTTCTGGTGTTCGCGCAAGGCGAGCTGCGCGCCGAGCGCGGCAAGGGACGCTACCTCAAGCGGCCCGCCTTTGGCGCCAACTTTGCGGCAGCCAAGCTGCGAGCCGAGGCGCTGACCCCTACGGCAGTCACACGATGAACAGTATCCCCGTCATTGCGAGTTGCCTGTTTCGGCCGGCGAAACGGCATACTGACCATGAACCACGGATTCGTCATTGCGAGCGAAGCGCGGCAATCCATGGTGGAGCACTGTGATGCTCGTGGATTGCCACGTCGCTGGCGCTCCTCGCAAGGACGGATTAGGGGAACGGCAACGCCTCTGCCATTGCGAAAAAGTTAACAGGAGATCAGCATGAGTACAGCCATTCACATCGACCAACTGCGCATCAACGGCGAGCGGCTCTGGGGCTCGCTCATGGAGTTGGCAACGATCGGCGCCACGCCCAAGGGCGGTGTGTGCCGACTCACGCTAACCGACCTGGACAAGCAGGGACGCGACCTCGTCACTTCCTGGGCGCGCGAGGCGGGCCTTAGCGTCACCATCGACAAAATCGGCAACGGTTTCATGCGCCGCGCCGGGCGCAACAACGCGCTGCCGCCGATCGTCATGGGAAGCCACATCGACACCCAGCCCACCGGCGGCAAGTTCGACGGCAACTACGGCGTGCTCGCGGGGCTGGAGGTGGTGCGCACGCTCAACGACCACGGCATAGAAACCGAGGCGCCGATCGAGGTCGCGTTCTGGACCAACGAGGAAGGCTCGCGCTTCGTACCGGTGATGATGGGTTCAGGCGTGTTCGCCAAAGCCTTCACGCTGGAGCACGCCTACGCCGCCCGGGACACCGAAGGCAAGTCGGTGCAGGACGAGCTCACGCGCATTGGCTACGTCGGCGCGCAGGAGCCGGGCGACCACCCCATCGGGGCCTACTTCGAAGCGCACATCGAGCAGGGTCCGGTGCTGGAAGACAACGACAAGACCATCGGCGTGGTGCAGGGTGTGCTGGGCATTCGCTGGTTCGACTGCACTGTCACGGGCATGGAGGCGCACGCCGGACCGACGCCGATGGCCTTACGCAAAGACGCGATGCAGGTGGCCACGCACCTGATGCAAGAAGTGGTGGCCGCCGCGCTGCGCCACGCACCGCATGGGCGTGGCACCGTGGGCATGGTGGCCGTGCACCCGAACAGCCGCAACGTGATTCCGGGACGTGTGAAGTTCTCCATCGATCTGCGCAACGCAACGGACGCGCTGGTGGACCAGATGGCCGATGAAGTGAAAGCCTTTGCGGCGCAGCTGGCGCAGAAGACGGGCTTGGGCATCCAGATCGAACTGGTGTCGAGCTACCCGGCGCAGGCCTTTCATCCCGACTGCGTAAAGGCCGTAGCACGCGCTGCGCAGAAGCTGGGCTACCCCCACATGCCCGCGGTCTCGGGCGCCGGCCACGACGCCGTCTACATGGCCTGGCTGGCACCTGCGGGCATGGTGTTCATCCCGTGCAAGGACGGCATCAGCCACAATGAGATCGAGAGTGCCACGCCCGAGCACATCAGCGCCGGCTGCAATGTGCTGCTGCACGCCGTGCTGGAACGCGCTGGCACATAAACTGCATGTTTCCCCGAGGCGGGACGCACATTTCCGATAAGGTGCGCGGCCGTTTTTTTGAGTGTCGTTAACCTGGAGCAACTATGTCAATGAAGTCTTTGAATCGTCGTCGGGTCGTCGTTCTGGCCGCAGCCCTGGCCTGCCTGGCACCGGGCTTGAGCCTGGCGCAAGCCAAACTCAAGGTCGCGGGCATCTACACCGTGCCGTTCGAGCAGCAGTGGGCCGGACGCCTGCACACCGCGCTCAAAGCCGCTGAGGCGCGCGGCGAGATCGAATACAAGGCGAGCGAGAACGTGTCGAATGCCGACTACGAGCGCGTGATGCGCGAATACGCCACGGGCGGCAGCGTGCTGATCGTGGGCGAAGCCTTTGCTGTCGAGGCGGCAGCGCGCAAGGTCGCCAAGGACTTCCCCAAGGTGAGCTTCCTCATGGGCTCGTCGGGCAAGCCCCAGGCACCCAACTTCAGCGTGTTCGACAACTACATCCAGGAACCGGCCTATCTTTCGGGCATGATCGCCGGCGGCGTCACCAAGAGCCACAAGATTGGCATGGTCGGCGGCTTCCCCATCCCCGAGGTGAACCGCTTGATGAACGCCTTCATGGCGGGCGCCAAGGAGGTGGACCCCAAGGTCGAGTTCAGCGTGAGCTTCATCAACAGCTGGTTTGATCCACCCAAGGCCAAGGAGGCCGCCTTCGCCATGATCGACAAGGGCGCGGACGTGCTCTATGCCGAGCGCTTTGGCGTGAGCGACGCGGCCAAGGAGAAGGGCAAGCTGGCCATCGGCAACGTCATCAACACCCAGGCCCAGTACCCCGACACCGTCGTGGCTTCTGCGCTGTGGAAGATGGAGCCCAGCATCGACCGCGCCATCAAGCTGGCCAAGGAGGGAAAGTTCACGGCTGAGGACTACGGCCCGTATTCCATGATGAAGCACAAGGGAGCGGAGCTGGCACCGCTGGGCACGTTCGAGAAGAAGGTTCCCGCCGACGTGGTGGCCAAGATGCGCGCCAAGGAAAAGGCCATTCTGGACGGCAAGTTCAGCGTCGTCGTGGACGACAGCCAGCCCAAGTCAAGCGCGAAATAGTCGCTTGGAAATGCTGCCAATGGGGGTTGCCGTCACACCGGGTAAAGCGGTTTATCGCCAGCCATCAGAGCGCTCGTCATTGCGAGGAGCACAGCGACACGGCAATCCATGGTGCAGAACAACCGAAGGCGTGGATTGCTTCGCTGCGCTCGCAATGACGGTTCGGGCGCCACCGTGACCGACACCGTTCTCCAACTCGCGCACATCACCAAGTGCTTCGGCGCCTTGGTGGCCAACGACGACATTTCGCTGCAGCTCCGGGGCGGCGAGGTGCTGGCGCTGCTGGGCGAGAACGGCGCGGGCAAGTCCACGCTGGTGTCCATCCTGTTCGGGCACTACACGGCCGATACGGGCGAGATCAAAGTCTTTGGCCAGGCGCTGCCGCCGGGTGACCCGAAAGCGGCGCTGGCAGCGGGCATCGGCATGGTGCACCAGCACTTCACGCTGGCCGACAACCTGAGCGTTCTGGACAATGTGATGATGGGCTCGGAGCCACTGTGGCAGCCCTTTACCCGGCGCGCCGCGGCCCGCGCCAAACTCCAGGACGTGGCACAACGCTTTGGACTGGGCGTGGACGAGAACGCCAAAGTGGGCAGCCTGTCGGTGGGCGAACGTCAGCGCGTGGAAATCCTCAAGGCGCTGTACCGCGGCGCACGCATCCTGATCCTAGACGAGCCCACGGCCGTGCTCACGCCGCAGGAGAGCGAAGCGCTGTTCCAGGTGCTGGCGCAGATGGTGGCCAAAGGCCTGTCCATCATCTTCATCAGTCACAAGCTGGGCGAGGTGCTGCGGGTGTCGCATCGTATCGCCGTGCTGCGCGGCGGCAAGCTGGTGGCGCAGGCCGCGGCAAATCAGACGACGCAGACGCAGCTGGCGCAATGGATGGTGGGGCACGCCATCGCGCCGCCCCAGCGTCATCCGGCGCAGTCAGCGGGCAGCGTGGTGTGCCAGTTGCATGAGGTGAGCGCGGGCACGGGACGCGATCGGCTGGACCGGGTGGCGCTCACGCTGCGCGCCGGCGAGATTGTCGCGATTGCAGGTGTGTCGGGCAACGGCCAGGTGGCGCTGGCGGAGCTGCTCAGCGGCACGCGCCAGGCCAGCGCCGGACGCATCGAATTCATCGGCCAAGACTGGCCAGCGCATCCGGCTCAGTTGGTGGCGTTGGGCGTGGCGCGCATTCCCGAGGACCGCCACGCGGTGGGCGTCGTGGGCGACCTGCCGGTGTGGGAGAACGCGGTGTCCGAACGCCTGCGCAGCAGCGCCTTCTCGCGCTTTGCCTGGGTGCGCCGCAAGGCAGCGCGCGCCTATGCCCAGCGCGTGCTCAAGGCCTTCGACGTGCGCGGCGCCGGCGCCCTGGCTCCTGCGCGCGCCCTGTCGGGTGGCAACATGCAAAAGCTGATCCTGGGCCGCGCGCTGCTGCACCCCGACAGCCACGGCGACCACAGCATCCCGCCCCGATTGATCATTGCGCACCAGCCGACATGGGGCCTGGACATCGGCGCCGTTGCCTACGTGCAGCAGCAGCTCATCGCCGCACGCGACGCCGGTGCTGCGGTGCTGATCATTTCCGACGATCTGGACGAAGTGCTGACGCTGGGCGACCGCGTCGCCGTGATGCACGCGGGCGCTTTGAGCGAGGCGCGGCCCGCCCTGGACTGGAGCCGCGAGGCCATCGGTCTGGCCATGGCCGGTGTCGATCATTCTGCGGGGAGCGCATGAGGCTCGAAAAACGCAGCGAGCAGTCCAGGCTGGCGCTGCTGCTGGCGCCCCTGGGAGCGATCCTGTTCACGCTGCTTGTCAGCGCGCTGCTGGTGCTATGGGCCGGCGCTCCGGTGGCGCAAACCTATGGGCTGCTGCTGCAGGGTGCCTTCGGCTCGTTGTTCGCCTTGAGCGAAACCCTGACCCGCGCGATACCGCTGATGCTCACGGGACTGGCTGCCACGGTAGCGTTCAAGGCGCGCGTGTTCAACATTGGTGCCGAGGGGCAGCTGTATGTGGGCGCACTGACCGCCGTGGCGGTAGGCGGCCTGCACGGCGGCACCGGCTTCAACCTGCCGCCGGCCCTGCTGTTCGTGCTGATGATGCTTGCCGCCGCACTCGCGGGCGCCTTGCTGCTGCTCGGTCCGGCGCTGCTCAAGGCGCGCCTGGGCGTGGACGAAGTCGTCACCACCTTGCTGCTGAACTTCATCGTGCTGCTTTTCGTATCCATGATGCTTGACGGACCGATGAAGGACCCGACAGCGATGGGCTGGCCGCAAAGCGTGGCGCTGATGAGCGAACTGGAGCTATCCAAACTGATCCCGCAGACCCGGGTCCACACCGGCCTGCTGTGGGCCTGCACGCTGGCCGTCGCGCTATGGGCCTTGATGAAATACACGGTACTGGGTTTTGACATCCGCACCGTCGGCGCCAACGCCCGCGCCGCCGCTTTTGCCGGCGTTCCTGTGAACCGCACTGTCGTGCTGGTGGCCCTGCTCTCGGGTGGCCTCGCGGGGCTGGCGGGCGCGATCGAAGTCGCGGGCCGCACCAGCTACCTTACGCTGGACATGTCGCCCGGCTACGGCTACTCGGGCATCGTGATCGCCATGCTCGCCGCGCTGCACCCGCTGGCCGTGGTGGCAGCGAGTGTGTTTGTCGCCGGCATGCTGGTGGGCGCCGACACTATGAGCCGCGCTGTGGGCGTGCCCACCTACATCGCCGATGTGATCGTCGCCGCGTCGCTGCTCTCGGTGCTGGTGGCGACGCTGCTGACGCAGTACCGGCTGAGGTGGAAATGAAGGACCCGTCATTGCGAGGAGCGCGAGCGACGCGGCAATCCACGAGCACCACGAGTTCGCCGGCATGGATTGCCGCGCTGCGCTCGCGATGACGGATTGATAGGTACCCCTGATGGAAATCTTCGACATCCTCGCGAATCAGGCCTTCTGGGTTGCTGTGCTGCGCATTGCCACGCCGTTGATCCTGGGCACGCTGGGCGTGCTGCTGTGCGAGCGCGCCGGGGTGCTGAATCTGGGCATCGAGGGCATCATGGTGGCGGGGGCCTTCACCGGCTGGCTTGCCGTCTTCCTGGGCGCGCCGTTGTGGATCGGCGTGGGGGTCGCGGCGCTCACCGGTGCGGCGTTCGGCCTGCTGCATGCCTTCCTGACCGTGGCGCTGGCGCTGTCGCAACACGTGTCGGGATTGGGCATCACACTGCTGGCGACGGCGCTGAGCTACTACGGCTACCGCGTGAGCTTTCCCAAGGTCACGACGCCGCCCACCATCACACCCTTTGGCTCCATGGACGCACTGGGTATTCCGATACTGGCGCAACAGACGCCGCTGACGATGCTGGCCCTGGCACTGGTCCCCATCATCGCCTTCACGCTGTACCGCACGCCCATGGGTCTGGCCGTGCGCATGGCGGGCGAAAACCCGCAGGCGGCAGAGGGCCAGGGCGTGTCGGTGGCGGCAGTGCGCACCGGCGCAATTGTGGCGGGCTCGGCGCTGATGGGCGTGGCCGGCTCCTTCCTCACGCTGTCGGCCTTCAATGCCTTCTTCTTCAACATGATCAACGGCCGCGGCTGGATCTGCGTAGCGCTGGTGGTATTCGCGTCCTGGCGTCCGGGCAAGGCGCTGCTGGGTGCGCTGCTGTTCGCGTTCTTTGACGCGCTGCAGCTGCGGCTGCAACAATCGGGCGACGCCGTGCTGCCCTACCAGATGTATTTGATGCTGCCCTATGTGCTGTCGATCGTGGCGCTGGTGCTGGTGGCGCGCAAGGCCAGCTACCCGCAGGCGCTGATGAAACCCTACCGCAAAGGTGAACGCTGAATGCTGGATTTACTGGTCAAGAACGCGAGCCTGCCCGACGGGCGCAAGGACATGTCGATCGCCGTGCGCGACGGGAAGATTGTGCAAGTCCATGCCGGACTCGACCTGCCTGCAAAGGAATCGCTCGACGCGCAGGGCCTGCTCGTGAGCCCGCCCTTTGTCGACGCGCATTTCCACATGGACGCCACGTTGAGCTACGGTCTCCCGCGCGTGAACCAGTCGGGCACGCTGCTCGAAGGCATCGCGTTGTGGGGCGAACTCAAACCGCTGCTGACGCAGGAGGCGATCGTGGAGCGGGCGCTGGCCTATTGCGACTGGGCCGTGGCCAAGGGACTGCTGGCAATCCGCAGCCACGTCGATATCTGCGACCCACGCTTGCTGGCGGTCGAGGCACTGCTCGAAGTGAAACGCCGCGTCGCGCCCTATCTGGACTTGCAACTGGTGGCGTTTCCGCAGGACGGCGTGTTGCGCGCGCCCGGCGCCCTGGACAATTTGAAACGCGCGCTCGATCTGGGCGTGGATGTGGTGGGCGGCATCCCGCATTTTGAGAGGACCATGGCAGACGGCGCGGCCAGCGTCAAGCTGCTGTGCGAACTGGCGGCGCAGCGCGGCTTGCGCGTGGACATGCACTGCGACGAGTCCGACGACCCGCTGTCGCGCCATGTCGAGACGCTGGCCTTCGAGACACAAAGGCTGGGGCTGCAGGGGCGCGTGACGGGCTCGCACCTGACGTCGATGCACAGCATGGACAACTACTACGTGAGCAAGCTGCTGCCCTTGATGGCCGAAGCACGGCTGCACGTGGTGGCCAATCCGCTTATCAACATCACGCTGCAGGGGCGCCACGACAGCTACCCCAAGCGCCGCGGCATGACGCGCGTGCCCGAGCTGCTGGCCGCGGGCGTGAACGTGGCCTTCGGTCACGACTGCGTGATGGACCCCTGGTATTCGCTGGGCAGCGCCGACATGCTGGAAGTGGCGCACATGGGCCTGCATGTGGCGCAGATGACGAGCCAGGCCGCCATGCGCCAATGCTTCGATGCCGTCACGGTGAATGCGTCCCACGTGATGGGGCTCACGGGCTACGGGCTGGAGGTGGGATGCAACGCCGACTTCGTGCTGCTGCAGGCGCGCGACCCGGTGCAGGCGATACGACTGCGCGCCACGCGGCTCAAGGTGTTCCGGCGCGGGAAATGTGTGTCCCGCACGCCCGCCTCGATCAGCGGCCTGGATCTGCCGGGCAGGCCCGATCAGACCTCCCTGATGCTGCCCTGAGGGACGAAGCCCAAGGTTCAGGCAGTGGCGGCGGAGTGCGCTGCGTCATGCAGAGGTCGGTCGTTCTCCCAGGCCGATGTCGACCATCATCTCGCTGGCCAGGGCGCCCAGTTCAGCACGCAGATCGTCGATCGCCAGCGTGGCGGGCACGAGCAACTGCGCCTGGACCTTGAAGGTCTGCTTGCCGGTGCCACCAGTGCGCACAATCTCGGTGTGAATGTTCTCGATGCTGATGCTGCGTTGCGCCAGCATCCGGGTCAGGCTGCTGACGATGCCAACCCGGTCCTCGCCCACGAGTTCGAGCTCAACCGCACGCAGGTCGCCCGGCAGGGCGTGGCCGTCGCTGCGCGCGATCACCACCTGCAAGCCGTTGGATTCGAGTGCGCGCAGCGCCAGCGCCAGCGCATCGGCATTTTCGCGCTGCACCTCCAGATGGACCATGCCGGCAAATTCGCCCGCCAGTCGCGTCATGCGGCTGGCCGCCCAATTGGCGCCGAACTGCTGTGCGCGCTCGGCCAGCAGGCTCACGATGCCATGCCGATCCGCACCCACGATCGTGACCACGAGTGAGGTGTGGGTGGATGCGCGCTCCTCGGTCAGCACCACCGAGCGGCGGATCATGGGCGCCTTGGTGGCGAAGCGTGGGTCCTGCGCAAAGGCCGGGAGCTTTCCGTCCAGACGCGCGCAATGCACCACTTGGCTCAGCAACGCCAGGCCCATGGGCGCCAGCGCGCGCTCCCACAGCTCGCGTGCGCTTTCCCCCTTGGCAACAAAGCACCAATTCTGGGCCGCAACGGCGCCCGCGTCCCAGCCGTCGGCCAGGTGATAGACCGAGCCGCCCGCAATCGGGTCGCCCGACAGGATCGTCCACTCCACGGCGGCAATGCCGCGGTGCCTTGGCAAAAGCGAAGGGTGATAGCCGATGCCCCCCAGGCGCGAGCGCGCCAGCGCCTCGTTGCTCACGCGGGCGTGGGTGTGGGCGGCAATGATGAGGTCGGTGCCATGGGCAATCGCCTCGCCCGGAACGATCTTGGGGTTGGCCAGCACGTGCACTGCCACCCCGGCAGCGCGCGCGGCCAGCGCCAAGCGGTCGTCGTCAGCGGGAGCCACAACGCTTGTGAACTCAATGCCTTCTTCCTTGCGCAGCGCCTCGAACACCGAGGCCGCGAAAAAACGGGATCCGACCAATGCGCACTTCATTCCAACCACCTTTTCAAAGTATCCACCACCGGATGACGCAGGGTTCCGATTTGCAACACCGGGCAACGCCACCAGCCTCATGGCTGAGCGCCATTATCACCGCGCGCCCTGGCGGTTCACCGGGCAAGTAAGATCATCGGTCCATCCTCTGCGCGCGGTGAAAACCCCAACCGATCATGCTTCATCTGCCCCACTACGACGACGTATGCGCCGCCGCTGAACGTCTCCACGGCCAGGCCCATCGCACACCGGTGCTGACTTCGCGCACGGCCAATCAGGAACTGGGGGCGCAAGTGTTCTTCAAGTGCGAGAACCTGCAGCGCACCGGCGCCTTCAAGTTCCGTGGCGCCTTTAACGCCTTGGCGCGCTTCGACGCGCAGCAGCGCCGTACCGGCGTCGTGACGTTTTCGTCTGGCAACCACGGCCAGGCGATTGCCCTGGCTGCCAAGCTGCTGGGCCTGCCGGCCACGGTTCTGATGCCGCTGGACACGCCCGCCTCCAAGATCGCGGCCACCAAGCACTATGGCGGCGAGGTCGTTCTCTATGACCGCTACCGGGACGACAGGGAGCAGATCTGCCGCGACCTGTCCGAGCAACAGGGCTTGACGCTGATTCCGCCCTTTGACCACCCCGATGTGATCGCGGGCCAGGGCACGGCGGTGAAGGAATTGCTGGAGGAGGTGGGTGCGCTGGACGCGCTGTTTGTCTGCACCGGCGGCGGCGGCTTGCTTGCGGGCAGTGCGCTGGCGGCACGGGCACTGGCGCCGCAATGCAAGGTGTACGGCGTGGAGCCGCAAGCCGGCAACGACGCCCAGCAGTCGCTGCGCACGGGCGCCATCGTGCATATCGCCACGCCAAAAACCATCGCCGACGGCGCCCAGACGCAGCACCTGGGCGAATACACCTTCGCCATCATCCGACGCGAGGTCGATGACATCTTCACCGTCACCGACGGGCAGTTGGTGGACTGCATGCGCTTCTTCGCAGCACGCATGAAACTGGTGGTCGAGCCCACTGGTTGCCTGGGCTTTGCCGCGGCGCGCGAGATGAAATCGGAGTTTCAGGGCCAGCGCGTGGGCGTCGTCATCAGCGGAGGCAATGTCGATCTCGAGCGCTACTGCGCGCTGCTTTCGGCCTGACGCTATTTCTTGGCGAAGGCGTCGGTCATCTTCTCCATGGAGACCACGACCGAAGAAATGGCGAATGCATTCTTGGCGATGGCGCGCCAGGCCTCGGAGTCAACCTTCACGCCATAGTGGTACATCGGGCGCTCCAGCCTATGCTGCGCCACCATCTGCTCCAGCTTGGCGTCGCTGATGCCCAGGCCCATCGATGCCAGGACACTGCGCTTTGGTACCACCATGTCGGCAACTCGCATCAATTTGATCAAACGCCGTTGCAGGGCCGCGTTGTTCGGAACGGCTTTGGCCTGCTTGAAGATCAGGCTATTGAGCAGCGCTTCGAGCACGACATGGTTCGGGCTGTTGAGCGAGCGCCACACGATCGTTCCCTCAAAGGCGGTCAGGCTGCGCTTGAATTCCAGCGTGGACGGGGGCAGTTCCTGGGCGTGGTAGAAATTGAAGCCCACATCGTTCCAACCGAGTGCGTCGCACTGTTCCCACTTCCCCTGGACGCGAAAGCGCAGTGGAATGTTGATGTGGCTGTGCCTGTCCTCAGCCCTTGAAACCGAATCCGGATCGTCGTTAAAGCTGGATTTCATGGCGCTATTTTCGCGCAGTCCGGCGACCTTGGGTCGCAACCCGCTTTGACACAGCCTGGCCTGGTCCGGCCCGATTGCTGAGCTTTGAGCATGGGATGAACTGCAACCGCACCGCGGACTACACTGGCGTTCTCTGATTTCACTCCAAGGATTGCCATGACGCTGTGTCCGATTGCGATAGTTGCGGGTTGCGCGAAATGCCCCGCGTTCAAGCTCTGCCCCCTGAAGGGCGTGCTGGGTGATCAAGCCAAACCGGCCGCCACGACCGCTCCCAAGAAGCCTGCAAAAAGAAAAAAGGCAGGCTAGAAGCCACTTTCGCGCACCAGCAGTGCGGCGACCCTTTTCAGGCCTTCCCAGGCCAGGCTTAGCCGGGTGCCCTGGATCACCACGCGGCCACGGGTTTCACGCAGATCCGGCAGCGGCTCGGCCAGACTCAGGCGCACGCGGTACAGGGCATCCACCGGCGCCGCCTGACGCTCACCAGGCTGAGTGGCAATCGGTCCGCCATGGCGCGCATCGAGCATGGCCGGGGATATTCGGTTGCTTCGAGTGCTGTCAACTTCAAGCACCGTGGCGTCGACCGAAAGCCAATGATGATCGGGGCGAAACCGGGCCTGGGCTCCGACCTGAATGCGGTCGATCTGGCGCTGCTCGACGTAGGCATCCACAACCCAATGGCTGGCGTCAACCAGGATGCCCACCTGATTTTTTGTGCCCAACCAACTGCCCGGCGCCAGGGCCGGGTCCACATCCAGCCAGATGCCATCGAACTCGGCCACCACCCGCAGGCGTTCGCCCTCTTCCCTGTCGGCACGGGTCTCGGCCAGTTGCTCGCCCAGGCGCTCGCTCGTGGCACGGCGCTGGTCCATGCCGGCGTCTTCTGCCGTCAACCCGGTCAGGTGCTGGCTCAAGGCCTGCACCGTGGCCGAGGTGCGCAAATCACGCACCTGAAGATCCGGCGCCACGAACACCGCCAAATCGGTTCTGGCCTGGACCGAACCAGGGGTATGGAGTTGGTCGAGTCGCGCCGGGAACGGGGCAAAGACGTTTTGTTGCCGGGCCGGGTGCGCAACGGCTGGCGTGCCGATGTCAAAGGCCCACGGCACGGCGATCAGGCCCACCAGCACCGCGCCCAGAGCGAGCATCCAGCGCCGGCGATCGAGCTTGATCTCGCTGCGACGTTTGATCCACACCGACAACTCCGACCACAGCGGGCGCAGGATGAACCAGACCACTTCCACGGCAAACAGAAAAATCCCCAACAGCTTGAAAAACATGAAGTAAACCGCGGCCGCAATCCCCAGGAACACCGCAAAACGATAGATCCATGTGACAAGGGCAAAGCTCACCAGGGCCCGGCGCAACTGCGGCGTCAGCAGTTCGGGGTCGGGGTCGGACCAGCCCAGCAGGGTGCGCCGCATCCAGGCGCGAGCCAGCGCGCCCGAGCGCTCGTGCAGGTTGGGGAAGTCCAGCAGATCCGAGACGATGAAGTAGCCGTCAAAGCGCATGAACGGACTCGCGTTCAGCGCCAGCGAAAGGGCCCATCCGGTTGTCGCCAGATAGAGCATGGACTGGCGCAGCGCACCGTCGTCCAGTAGCGCCCAGGCCAGGGTGGACAGGCCGGCCAGAGCCAGTTCCACCATGATGCCCGCACCCGACACGGCCAACCGCTGGCGGTGCGAGCGCAAGCGCCAGGTTTCACTGGTGTCGGTGTAGAGCATGGGCCACAACACCACGAACGCGATGCCCATATGGGAAACCCGGATCCCGTAATGGGTGGCGACCAGGGCGTGCCCGAGTTCGTGGAAGGTCTTGGAGATCACCAGCGCCAACAAAAAGCCACTCAGACCGGACAGGGTCAGGCTCTCGAGCACGCCGTGGGTAAACCCGTCCCACTGGCGTGCCACCAGCACCATGCCCAAAAAGCTCGCCAGCGCGATCAGCGCCAAGCCCAAGGGCGACAGCAAGGGGCGCACCACGGGCAAGGCCCGTGCCAGCCAGCGGTCGGGTCGCACCAGGGGAATGCGGATGAAGAGGTAATGATGCAACCACCAGCGCCAGTGCTTCCAACCCGGCTCGCTGGCCTGCGCGGCCAGGCGTGCAACGGCTGCAGGCGTGGGTCGCAGCAAACGATGCCGGTCCAGAAAACGGGCGAAATCCTCCACCTGGTCGGCGTGCGCGCCCAGCGCGGTGGTGGCGGCAATGTCCTGCGCGATCGCCTGTGGACTTGCGGGCCAGCGCAGCAGGCACTCGAATTCCAGCCAGCCGATGCGGAAAAACCGATTCGTCACCGGGTCCTGAATCGACCAGGCCGGGGCACCATCCTGGTCCGGCGCCGCCTCGTGCAGGCGCAGATCCTCGCGCAAGGGCGGCAGACTGGCCTCAGGCGTATTCACCAACCGCTCCATTCCCTCATGGTGGCCAGGGGGCGACGCAACAGGTAATAGCCCAGACAGACCCAGCCGCCATAGACTTTGGCCGTGCCGCGGATGCCGATGCGCGTCGGCTTGGAGCCGTCGTCAAATGCCGCTCGCAGCCGGTAGCTGGCCACGCCTTCGGGCGACAACACCGCCTGGTAGCTGGTCTCAATCACCTTGGCATCCAGCGGCGACAGCGGCATGGTGGTGAGAAACAGCTTGACCGGTGCACCCAGATCCAGGGCGATGGCGTCAGCCACGGGCAAATGCACCATCACCCCGGGCTTGTCGGGGTTGGCCAACAGCATGATGCGCTCGCCCGTGCTGACGGGACGCCCCAACCAGTCGTCGGGATCGCCAAATACCGCCACTCCGGCGTGACTGGCAACGATGTCAATGCGCCCCAGCTGTGCCTGAATGGCCGCCAGTTCAGCGCGCTTTTCAAAGGCCCGTCCGCCCAGCAAGGCCAGATCGCCTTTGCTTTGGGCGTTGTCGAACGCCTTTTGCGTGGCCGCCAGCAGCTCGGCGTCGGCAACCGCAATGGTTTTTTGCGCCACCTCCAGGCGATTGCGCAGCGTCGTGTCGTCCAGTGAAAACAGCGGCTGGCCCGCCTTGACGATCTGGTTCGGACGCACATGAATGGTCTTGAGCACGCCGTCCAGGGGTGAGGACACGGTGGTGGCGTCCAGTGCAATCACTTCGGCTGGAGCCAACGCTGTCTGGCGAATCGGCAACAACGCCAATAGCAGCAGTGCCAGCGCCAACCATCGGCGTTGGCGCGTGCTCAGCTTCTCCCATCGACCGCGCCAGCTGGCTTTGGGCGTACCCGCCAGCATTTCCCAGCAGTAGCTCCAGGTCTGGGCCAGTTGTTCCAGCAATGCCATCTGGTATTCCTGGGGTGCTTGCTCCAGCAGAAAACAGACCCAGCCCAGGGTCTCGCCCGAGCGCCGGCGCAGCGGCAGCGCGTACACGCCCGCAGGCCACCATTCACTCCAGCCATCGAGCACGCCCTCGGGGATGTCTGCATCGTCCGCCGAGGGCACGAGCCAGCCCGGCTTGGCCTGAAGTTGACGGCGTAACCAGGGCCAGGTGCGCCCCAGCCAGACCAGATAGGGGCTGTCCTCGGTCGGGCGTGCCAAGCCCGATACGGTGAGCAGGCGACTGGCCTCGTCTCCACCCTCGAACACCAGAGCCTGACGAAATCCGAGCAGGACGTAGGCGTCGTTGGCAATGGAAAATCCGAGTTCGGCGATGTTGTTGGCAGCGCGCGCGCGCGCCTCCAGCGCCGCAGTGGCGATGAGCATTTCAACGGAAGGCTTCATGGATGCATTCAGGGCGCGGGCTTGAAGCGGGCGATGCCTGTCATGCCGGCCAGCAAACCGCCGGGGCGGCCTTCGATTCGCGCCTCCAGTTCCAGCGTTTGCGCCACCGCATCGACGCGTGCATTGATCGCCGTCACCTTGGCCAGGTAGGTCTTGGCGGTTTCCTCGATATCGACCTCGAACGGCGTCCCCACACGTAGGCTGCGCAGCAGCTTGGAGGGCACGTTCAGGCGCAACTTGAGCGGGCCGTCACTCACCATTTCGATCAGCGGCGTTCCCAGAGTCACACCCTGAAACGGCTTCACGTGGAGTTTGACGATGCGCCCGGAAAAGGGGGCAAGCACCGAGCATTGCGCGACCTGAACCCGGGCCACCGCGATCGCCGCCAGCGCGCGATCCGCCGCCGCCGCCGCCAGCGATACCTCCATGTCGCCCGCAGCCTCCAGCTTGCGCAAACGTTGCTTGGTCTCCAGGGTTTCCTTGGCCATGGCGCTTTCGGCCTGAGCCATCTGCAGTTTGGCGTCGCCCTCGCTGCAATCGAATGACACCAGCACCCGGCCCTTGGCGACCGATGCGCCCAGCGAACCGTTCAAGGCCGAGATCCGCCCCACCATCTGCGAGGCCAACGTGGTCTCCAGCTCGGGGCTGAGCTGGACCCGAATCGCACTTGGATCAGCCCCGGCATGGGGCGTCTGGGCGATTGCGAAGGTGCCAATGCCGGCAGCCAGCGCCGCAGCGCCCACGCGTCGCAGCAGACTCATGGAACGGCCGTCGAGTTCGTGCCGGCACCGGGCACTGGCGCAGCGCTGCTCTTGAAGGTCATCGCCTGCCATTGCGCCATGGTCTGCTCCAGACCCTGGGCCACCACCTTGAGATCGTGGCTTTCCATGGTTTGCGGCAACACGTCCAGTCCGATCGAGTTGTACAGCCGCCCCCAGGCGGCCTGGGCGTTGGAGTAGGAGGCGTAGCGCTGGTATTCGGCCAGCAGGGCGCGCGCTTCGCTGCGAATGAGTTCGAGTTCGGAGTCAAACTGGGATTGCGCCGCAGCCTGGGCAAATCCGAGCAAACGCTGATCGACGAGCAGACTTTCATCGGCGAATTCGAGCTCGGACAGGGCCAGACCATAGCGTTGCACGCCCACTCGAACCTGCGTCAAAACGGCCATGGACAGGGCCATGCGGCGCATGTCGTCAGCCTCGTTTTGCGCCTTCTGGGACCGCTGCAATGCCGGCCATTGCGTCAGCTTGAGCAGGTTCCAGGACATGTGCACGCTGGTCTCGACCCAGTGGCTGTTGTAGTTGTATTGATTGGAGTCGTACTGGGGCCCCAGGTCGATGCTCAGGTTTGGCCACAGCAGCACCTTGGCGGCCTTGATGTCGTTCTCGGTGACGCGCTTGCGGTACCACTCTTCCATGATCTCGGGGCGCATCTCCAGCGCCATGTGCTCGAGTTCGTCGAAATTGGTAGGTACGGCGGGCAGAGGGTTCTCGCTCTCCTCAGCCAGGGTGTAGCGCGTCCCCGGAGGCACCGACATCAGGGCCGTGAGCTCGGCCCGTGCCAGTTCCAGGTCCTGGCGCCGCAGCGTGAGCAGGTTGACAGCATCCAGCAAGGCGCGTTGATAGGCAAGCACCTGAGGCTGCGGCATCAAGCCGTCGCGCTGTACCCGTTTGGAGCGGGCCAAAGCCTGATTGACCCGCAACAACAGGGAATCAACGCGACCAATCAGGCGCTGCGCGCCCAGTGCGCGCCAATAGCTGTTGCGCACGTCTTGCAACACGTTCTGCGCCACCTTGCGGCGGCGTTCGTCGGCCATCAGCACCTGATCGGCCTTTTGCTGGGCGCGGTAATAGGAGACGCCGAAATCCAGCACATTCCAGGAGAAGCTCAGGTTCGCCAGCGCCCGCTCCCGGTCCTGGGAGGTCGACGGACGCAGGGACTCCACCCGGTCGACAATGCCAATCGAGCGGCCGCCCGAATCGTTGTTGCGCCTGTCGTAGCCCGCGCCCGCCACCAAGCGCGGCAGCATCTCATAGCCGGCGACCTCGTTCAGGTTCTTGGTGAGTGCCGTCTCCATCAGCTTGAGACGGTAATCCAGGTTGTACTTCAGGGCGCGCGCCGCGGCCTCATGAAAACTGATGGGGCCGGTTACCGGTTCCTGATCGGCGTACATTGTCAACAGGTCCTGGCCCACGCGATCGCGAACCTCAGTATCGGTAAACGCCTGAGGTGTGAGCGTTCCACAACCCACCAGCAGCAAGGGCAAAGCGCAAAGCGCGAACCGGCGTGCCGCAATAACAGGAGGCACGAAAAGTCTATTAGGAATGGTCATGGGTGTATTTTCCATCAAGTGTGACCTGGTGACGAAGCTTGTCGGGGTGGGCCAAAGCGGTACGGGTTGTGGCTCCCCGCAACTGCTCTGTGAACGAAAGCGCAGTGCGCCGCACGGGGGCCACCCGGGCGGCAACAACGACTTGAGGCTCGGTGCTGACGTCCGTATCGGATAGCGCCAGCGGTGCGCTCTGCTCGCGCTGCGGCGGCGGTGCTGGCTCAACCGGCGGCGCCGCTTGCGGGATGTCCGGACGGAACAATTCCGGCGTGGGCAAAGCGCGATCGCTGCTCAAGTTGATGCGGCCCAGCCGGCCGTTGACAACATGGTCCAACTGCGCAGCCCGGTCCCGCGAATCGTGCACCGCCTGCGTCACGTATTGCGTCGGGTCCAAGCCCAATCCGGTGCCGATGGAGGTACTCTGAACGTCGCCGTATTGCTCGATCCGGGGGTCGCTGAAGGTTGCAGAGTCGCTCGCTGTGCGTTCCTTCTGCAGGCCTTCGACGATGCCGTTGATGAACGTGGCCGGGTGGAACGGGATCGGCAGGCGCAAGATCCGATCGAAATTGGAGCCGTCATAGAACACGCTGGGCTCGCGCGCCTGTTCGCCACCGGACAGTGGAGCGCGTTCGGTGCTGACCCCCGCCGCCGGAGTCAATACCGGCGCAGCCAACTCGGGCGTTGGCACCGGGGGCGCGGTCACTGCAGCTGGCGCCACCGCAACCGTCACTTGCGCTGTCGCCGTGCCGCCCTGGCCGTCGCTCGCCTCGTAGGAGAACACCACGTCGCCTTGCACGTCCGGGTTGGCGAGGGAACTCAGGCTGCCGTCGGCATTGATCGTAACCACGCCTTGAGGTAATGTCACCTTGGAACCCGGAACGACCGCGATACCCGCAATCTTGCTGACGCTCAATGTGTTGCCATCGACATCACTGTCATTGGCCAAGACCGGTATCGCGACCGACTCACCCGCCACCACGCTGGCGTGGTCGTTCTGAGCCACCGGCGGGTCGTTCACTGCCGTGACGCTGATGCTGGCGACAGCGGTCGAGGTGTCACCATTGGCGTCGGTCAAGGTGTAGCTGAAGCTGTCGGGGCCGTTGTAGTTGGCGCTAGGCACATAGGTGAACGTGCCGTCCGCGCGCACCACCACCGTGCCATGGGCGGCATCGCTTGCCTTGCTCCAGACATTGCCACCATCACCCGACGGCTGATCATTGGTCGCGAGATTGCCGCTCAGCAGCGTGTCTTCCGTCGCCACAAAGCTGTCGGCTTGCGCCAGTGGCAGGTCGTTCGTCCCAGTGATCGTCACGCTCACGGTGCGCTGCGCCACCCCACCGTGAGCGTCGTCCACGCTCACGGTGAAGGTCTCAATCTTGGTCTGACCCGCCGCCAGGTACTCCAGAGCAGCGGCTGCAACGCTGTAATTCCATGTCACCACCCCGCCCGTGCCGCTGCCCGTGGTATCCGTCGTCTTGGTCGCCGTCAAGGTGCCCAGCGTCGTGCCCGTGGGCGTCACGCTCGCCGTGTGCACGTCCGTCAGGTCTACGTCGCCAAAGGCGATGGTGTTGCTCGCCGTCAGGTTGCCAACTGGCGTGCCCATTTCGGTCAGGCCCGCTGTCAGGTTGGCCGTGCCGATCACCGGCGCGTCGTTTGTGCCTGTCACGGTGACACTCACGGTGCGCTGCGCCACGCCGCCATGGCCGTCGTTCACGCTCACAGTGAACTGCTCAAGCTTGGTCTGGCCTGCAGCCAGAAATTCCACCGTGCTGTCGGCCACCGAGTAGGTCCAGGTCAGGGCACCACCGGCACCGCTGCCCGTGGTGTCAGCGTCCTTGGACACGCTAAGTGTTCCCAGCGTCGCGCCAACGGGCATCGCGGCGATGGTGTGGACATCGCTCAAGTCCACGTCGGCAAAAGCCAGCGACCCGCTGTCAGTCAGATTGCCATTGGGCGTGATCTGTTCCGTCACGGCTCCGGTCAGCTTGGCGGCACTGACGATGGGCGCGTCGTTGGCCCCCGTCACGGTGATCTTGAGCGTGGTGTAGGCCTTGGCGCCGTCGCCGTCCTGGATGGCGTAGCTGAAGGTGTCCACGGCCGTGACGCCTGCGCCCAGCGCTTGGGCTTGAGCCGTGTCGGCCGTGTAGCTGTAGCTGCCATCGGCGTTCAGCGTCAGGTGCCCGTAGCTGCCCAGGAGCGAGGTGGCCACGTTGCCCGTGCCCACACTGGCCGCGTCGGCTGCCGTGCCGGCCTTCACGCCGATCACGCTGATGGGGTCGCCGTCCACGTCGGTGTCGCGTCCACCTGCAACCGAGCCGCTTTGGATCACGCCGCTGGCCGCGCTCACGTTCAGCGTGGCGTCCTGGCCCACCGCACCGGTGTCGGCTTGCGCCACGGGTGCGGGGTTGGTCACGGTGAAGTTAAAGCCTTGCGTGATCGCAGCGCTTTGGCTGTCCGTGGCCGTCACCACCACCGCATACACGCCAC
>CAIVXG010000208.1 GCA_903909815.1 uncultured beta proteobacterium
AATTCTACAAATCCTGAGTCTGTCCATGTTTGAAACAATCCCAATAAATCAACTACTTACGCCACCCTCGATGGATTCAGGCCCGGATTTCGAGCCAAATCAGCTCGTTCTCCTCTGAAGAACGTTGGGACACTACTGACTTGAAATATTCAATAATCGTGCACCATGGCCAGCATCCACATCAGCGATATCGAGTCGGCCATCAACTATTGGCGCAGCAGTAGCCCCGCAGGCGAAGGCTTTACGCTGGCGCCGCCGCTGCGCGCGTTGGCCGAGGTGTACGCGCTGATGGCGGTCGAGCGGCGCGAAGAAATCGATGAAGCCCACCTGCCCGAAGCCGCTGTTGCCGCATGGAACGTCTGGTACCAGACCACGCCCGATACCCCCTGCATCGCCATCTGTTCCACCAGCCAGGGCGACGATGTGTGCAAGGGGTGTGGCCGCAGTTTCATCGAAGTGCAGCTGTGGACGCAGATGACGCCGACGCAGAAACGCCAGACCTGGCGCCGCATCACTCTGGACCACGGCGCCTGGCGCTTCAATCGCTATGCGGAGCGGGCGGCGTAGCGCCCGAGGCGCCATAGAACAGGGAGCCGATGCAAGAGCGGACATTCATCAACGGTTTGCAGGAACGGACGCAGTCGTAGAAATATTTCGATCGCGGCTCAGTCGCGACCCAGATCCATCAGCAGCCGCGTGCTCAGATACAGCCGCGGCGCGATGGAGTCGATCTCGATGTACTCGTCGCGCGCGTGGTAGCCCCAGCCCGCCAGCCCCAGGCTTTCCAGCACCGCCGGCTTGCCAGAGCGACTGGCATAGCCGGCGTCCGTGCCGGCACCCGTGCCGGGTACGAACATCAGAGGGCGGCCGTCCAACTCGGCGTAGATGGCTTGGGCGCGCTTGGCCAACGCCAGCGTGCGCGCGTCGCCGGCAAACGGCGGGCGACCGATATCGATGACGATGCTCGTCTCCGTGTCGGGCACTTTGCGCTGGGCTGCCTGGGATTTCAGCGCCGCTTCCAACTTTTGCGCGGCATCGGCGCTAGTGAGGCGCAAATCGCCCGAAGCCAGAGCCTGGTCCGGGATCTGGTTGCGTACGCGGCCCGCACTGGCTTGGGTCCAGTTGAGCTGCGCCCCCGGAATGCCCTTGACAATGTCGGCGGTCTGGCTGATCTGGTGGGCCAACTCGATCAACGCATTGCGCCCCTGCTCGGGCGCCGCCCCGGCATGTGAGGTGCGACCGGTGACCGTCATGGTGACCGTGCCCGTGCCCGCTGCACCAAGCAGCACACCTTCGGTTTTGAACATGGCCTTGGCGGCCGTGGGCTCATAGGACAGCACCACATCATGCGACTCTGCCAAGGCAGCGATGGTTTCTCCGGAGCCGGCGGACTGCGACTCTTCGTCGGAGTTGAATAGCACCGTCAGCTGCGCGTAGTCCTGCCAGCCTGCAGCTTTGAGAATGGCCAATGAGTGGAGTATCACGGCCACGCCACCTTTGTCATCCGCGATGCCGGGGCCATAGAGCTTGTTGCCGTCGAGCTTGATGGGCTGCGTGGCCAGCGTGCCGGGCCAGTAGATCGTGTCAAGATGGGCAATCAGCATCAGCTTTCGTCGCCCGCTGCCCGGGAGTCGACCGATCAACATCTCGCCCTTGGCGGTGCTGGACGGCCGACGTTCCACCTGCAGGCCAAGCGCCTTGAGTCGGCGCTCGGCGTAGTCAGCCATGCGGCTTAGTCCCGGTAGATCCATGGTGCCCGATTCGATGCTCACCATTTCTTTGAGCGACTCGATCACAGCGGGCTCAGCAGCACGGGCGGCGGCCAGCATTTTTTCATCGGTGGCGGCATACGCACCCGTGGCGGTAATGACCAAAGTTGCCAGCAACGCGCGGCGGAGGTGGTGTTTCATGGGCGCGGCTCCTGATATTGGTTGGACCGATAAAGTCTAACCCAGCGCTTGGCTTCGTCTGCCCCGCGTAGGCTCAAGATGCCACGGGCTATGGTTCAGCGCCGCTCGCAGCGGGTTATTACCATGGCTAACCCCATCAGTGCTGCGTACACTCAAAGGCAGGACTTCACGAGGCTTTTCCATGTTTACTCGCCAGTATCTCAATGCGGTTTTTGCCCTATTTGTGACCGTCGGCCTGGCGCATCCGGCATCGGCGCAGACGCCTGGCGCTGCACCGATGCCCACAGCGGAACAGACTGATCCGATCAAACTCGGATGGATGGTTGGATCGCCGCCGCCACCGGACAAGCTGATTCGGTGGGCAGACGGGTCCTTCTACACATTCCCCAAATTTCGCTGGACCTTCTCACATGGACGTGAATTCGGGGCGACAAGCAATATTTCACGAGGTCTGGCTGCGCCATCGCCATTACCAAGAGCTGAACGAGGTGACATTGACAGTGTCGCCTTTATCCCCTTGGGCAAGACCGACCCCATGACATGGGCGCAGTCTCTTTCGGCCAATTTCACGGATGGTATCGTCGTCCTGCACAAAGGGCGCATTGTGTATGAGCGCTATTTCGGTGCCTTGGGTGCCGGTGGCCAGCATGCAGCTCAATCGGTCACAAAGTCGTTCTTCGGAACCATCGGAGCGGTCTTGGTCGCGGAAGGAAAACTCGACGCAAATGCCAAGGTGGCGCAATATATTCCCGAGCTCAAAGACAGTGGTTTTGGAAACGCCACGGTACGGCAAGTGCTGGACATGACGACAGGTCTGAAATACAGCGAAAACTATGCCGATCCAAAAGCTGAAATTTGGGATCACGTACGAGCTGGCAACGTGCTGCCACGGCCACCGGGCTATCAAGGACCCAAGAGTTTTTACGACTTTTTGAAGACGGTGCAGCCCGAAGCAGAGCACGGACAAGTCTTCGCCTACAAGACGGTCAACAGCGATGTGCTGGGTTGGCTGATCCGGCGTGTCACCAACAAATCTGTGGGTGAAAATCTTTCCGAGCGGATCTGGAGCAAGTTGGGGATGGAGCAAGACGCCTACATTTCCATTGATACCGAGGGAACCGAGTTTGCGGGAGGCGGCCTCAGTACGGGTCTTCGTGATCTGGCACGGTTTGGCGAAATGATGCGCAACGATGGGCGATTCAACGGTCAACAGATCATCCCGAAAAGCGTGGTCGATGACATTCGCCATGGCGCCGACAAGACGGATTTTGCGAAAGCTGGCTACGCCACCCTGCCTGGAGCAAGCTACCGCGATATGTGGTGGGTCCTGCACAACTCAGATGGCGCCTTTGCCGCTCGCGGCATCCACGGCCAGACCATCTATATCGACCCGAAGGCCGAGATGGTCATCGCGCGCTACGCCACATTTCCGATGGCGGCAAATGCATTCAATGACCCCACATCGTTGCCCGCATTTCAGGCCTTGGCCAACAAATTGATGTCCGATCCGAGGTGATGGTGCTGTTGGCATGCCGAGTTCTCCAGACCGGTCGTTCTGGTCGCGATTCCAATTGCACCATCCAACCACCTCCAAATCCCGGAAACAGTCATCGACCAACGAGAATCAGTTTCCCCGGTCGGGCGTCAACAAAAACCATCATCGATTCTCATCTTTTGCATGGTCTGGACGATCGCATCGGATTGCTCTATGAAGGTCTGCCCAAGTAGGCGTCGTGCATTTGCACTGTCGCCCGCTTCATGCGGCCTCACAATCTCCGCAGCGGTTTCATGGAAGCGACGATGGACTTGGACAACTTCGTGGTACTCCCGAAACAATTCATTGTCCTTGCCCGATCCATACAGCCATCGGCCGAATACGCATACGGTGTGATCACCGGCCAATTTGGCCGTGACACCTTCGCTCGAACTCCCGTCAATAAACCAGCGAAGTCGCTCAGCCCACGCCCGGTGCGCCGCAATGGCTGCGTCGTAATCAAACGCTGACAGTTTCATTCTTCGACTCCCGGATGTTGTTCACGAGCCACTGCGTGCAGGCCGCATAAGGCATTGGACGCGCGATGTGAAACCCCTGCACGATGGAGCCGCCGCAAGCGCGCAAGAACTCAAGCTGTTCTGCGGTCTCGACACCTTCTGCCACGACGTTCATTTTCAGATTGACGCCAAGCATTATGGCGATACGCAAAATGGCCTCGGCTTTGGGTTCGGTGGCCGCCCGCTGCACGAAACTGCCGTCAATCTTGAGTTCTCTAAAGGGTAGATCGATGAGCTGCACCAGACTGGAATAACCCGTCCCGAAATCGTCGATGGACAGGGTAAAGCCCATCAGCGACAGCCGCGTCAGTGTCTCCAGTGCCAGTGAACGCTCGACCATCAGGCGGCTTTCCGTGACTTCGATGACGAAGTCACTGTTGTGCAGGCCTGCGGCACTGACCAACTGCCCCAGTCGTTCGGGTGTCTGCAGGTTGTGCGCCGTATCCATCGACATATTGATGGCAGCGCTCAGGTCCAGGCCCTGTGCGCGCCATTGCGCCACCTCGGCCACGACCTGACGCGTGATCGCAAAGAACAGCTCGTCGGCCAGCCCGGCGGCTTCAAGCGCGGGGACAAAGCTGCCCGGGCCGATACTTCCGCCTTGGGCGCAGGGCCAACGCGCCAGCACTTCCACACCGACGGCCCGATGGTTGTGGATGTCGACCTTGGGCTGGTACCAGGGAACGAATTCAGCAGCATCCAACGCCGCTTGCAGCCGCGCAGACGTCAAGGTCTGCGCGTTGGCACCCAAGCGGGATTGAGATGCCGCGTGTGGCATGTCAAGTAGCAGCGCCTGAAGCTGCTCGGGCGTACAGGGTTTGGTCAGAACCCCGCGGATATCCAGGCCGTGTGCGCTCGCCAGCCCGGCGGCGCTGTGCAGGATCTCGGCGTGCATGCCAGACAAAAGGATGATTCTGGCCTGGCATCCGCGTTGGGCAAGGTGACGCATCAACACCAGGCCATCCATCTCCGGCATCGACAGGTCGGCAATGATGGCGCTGATGCTCTTGCCGTGTTGCTCAACGTACGCCAGGGCTTCGTCGCCACTGGCTGCCATGCACACCTGATCCCATCCCAGACTGGCCAACTGCATGCCCAGCACCTGGCGCTGAAACTCGTCGTCGTCCACCACCAACAGTCGGTTCGCGTGCATGGTTCGCATCCTCACCTAAATATTATTCTTCATGAGCGCGCACGCTGCAGCAAGCGCTGGCTCGAGCCGTTGCGTGAGATCCAGGCACTCTGTCTCGCTGCCCGCCTTGGCAGCGCTTTCCAAGGCATGACACAACTCGCCCAGGGCCATGGCTCCGACCGTGTTTGCTGCCGACTTCAGGGTGTGCGCCTCGTGGGCAACGATTGTGAGCCTTCCCGCCGTCTGTGCCGGGAGGATCGCAGCCACACGTTGCGGCGCATTGATCAAGAACTTGTCTATCACGCTGCGCTGCATGACGGGGTTGGGGCCGATCAGTCGCGTCAACGCGCTCGCATCCCAAATCGCGCCAGAGGTTGGCGCCATATCCTGCGCTGCGCTGCCTTCGGCAGAACCAGGTGCCGGCACCGTCTGCGCCTCGGGCGAGCGCGCCGGGGGCAGCCATTTGACAAGCATCTTTGCCAATTCGCTCAGCCGCAAGGGCTTGGACATGTAGTCATCCATGCCGCGTTCATGACAGCGTTCAGCTTCGCCCTGCATGGCATTGGCGGTGACGGCCACAATGGGCAGACGCGTGCCTTCGGGCTCAGCCAAACGAATCGCTGCCGTCAACGCAAAGCCATCCATGTGCGGCATATTGCAGTCCGTCAGCAGCAAGGCGTAGCGCCCGCGGCGCCACATCTTCAGGGCCTGCGCGCCGTCCTGCGCCACCTCCGCGGCGTAACCCAGCAAGCGCAACTGCTCGCCCATCACGTCGCGGTTGGTCTCATTGTCTTCGGCCAGCAGGATCAACTGGTTCTGGGCCAAGGCCTGCGCCACCGAGGGTGCCGAGCCGTGCTGCACTGTGGGGGCGGCTTCTTGTGCCGGGAGGCGGCCCGGCTCGCTCTCGATCAACGGCAGTTCCACCATGAACTCTGACCCTTCTCCCAGCTTGCTGCGTACCTCAATGCGCCCGCGCATCAGCCCCACCAGTCGCTGCGTGATGCTCAGACCCAGTCCGGTGCCGCCGAAATGACGCGCCGTGCTGTCACTGGCCTGGGTAAAGGGCTGGAACAGCTTGGCCTGCGCCTCCTCGCTCATGCCGATGCCGTTGTCGATCACACTCAGGCGCATCCCGTCTTGCCCATTCCTCAGCCTGCAAGGCTCGGCTTTAAGCAGCACAGTGGCATATCGTCCCTCGCTGACGGCGGTGAATTTCACCGCATTGCCCAACAGGTTCATCAGGATCTGGCGCAGGCGCGTCGGATCGGTCTGAATCCATTGCGGCAGATTCGCATCGATCAGCATCGACACCTGCACGTTCCTCGCGCTGGCAATGTTTCGCAAAAGCTGCGGCACGCTCTCCAGCACAGTGGATAAGTGGGTGGGGACGCTTTCGACCTGCAGTTTGCCGGCCTCGATCTTGGAGAAATCGAGTATGTCGTTCAGGATCCGGAGCAAGGCCAGGGCCGATTCGTGGATGGTGCTCAGCATGCGACGTTGCCCGGGTTGCAACTCGGTCTCCTGCAGGATTTCGGCCATGCCCACCACGCCGTTCATGGGCGTGCGGATCTCGTGGCTCATGTTCGCCAGGAATTCTGATTTGGCCAGGCTCGCCGCCTGGGCTGCCTCTTTGGCCGTTTTCAGTTCGTCGATGTCGAAAGCCATGACGAAGAAGCCCACCACCGTGTCACCGTCCCGATCGGGGATGTAGTGAATCCGTGCGACTCGTACGGATTTTGGCCCTTCGGGCCGCAGAAAACCGCGCTCAAAACTCTGCTCTTGGCCGAGCAGTGCGGCCTCGATCATGGGGCGAGCGAGCCCATAAATACGTTCGCCAAACACCTCGCGCAAAGATCTCCCCTCAATTTGTTCCGCGGCCAAACCCATCCACTCCCGATAGGCCGGGTTGGCAAAGCGGTTGATCTGGCCCTGGTCCCAGTAGCTGACCATGCCGGGCATGCCGTTCAGGATGATTTTGAGGTGGCGTTCTCGCGCTGCGACCAACTTCTCAAGATGATGCCGGTGCTGGTCCAGCTCTTCGGCCAGGCGTTTCTTCTCGGTGATGTCTTCCTTGACGGCAACGTAATGGCTGATGGTTCCATCCGCTTGGCGCAAGGGCGTGACGATGGCGAATTCGACGAACTCGCTGCCGTCCTTGCGCTTGTTGCAAAACTCGCCCTTCCAGGTTTCACCCTTGGTAATCGCCTGCCAAAGCGACTGGTAGGCTGCGATCGGGGTCTTGCCAGAGCGCAGCAGGCGCGGGTTCTGTCCGATGGCTTCCTCTCGGCTGTAGCCACTGGTACGAACAAAGGCTTCATTCACGTATTCGATTCGTGCGTCCAGATCAGCGATGACGATGCTTTCCGGGCTTTGCTCCACCGCTTGCGCCAGCTTGCGGATCTGCTCCTCGGACTTTACCGAAGCGCTGATGTCTTCCTGGATCAGGACGACCGAGCGCACATGGCCCGAACTGTTCTTGGTCGGGAATGCCGTGGTTTTGAGCGTCAACCGACCGGTCTGACTGTAGTCGACTTCCGGCGTGGCCCCGCGGTCGTAATCGATCACGATCGGGAGCACGCTCTCCCCTGCGAACACCCGGAGCAGACCTGGCATGACGCCTTTTTCGATAAGCTGGTGGTCGTGCAAAATGTTATACCCGGCCAGCGCCTGCAACGGTAGGCCCCACAGCGTCTCCCATGCCCGGTTGACGAGCGCGGTCTTGCCGTCTGGCTCCACGATATGGATCGCCATGGGCGACTGCTCCACCAACTGGCGAAAACTGGCCTCGGCATCCACCAGTTGTGCATGCAAGCGCTTGCGTTGCGAGATGTCACGCGACGAGTTGAACAACGCCCGACTTCCGTCCAGCTCCAGCGCGGAACCACTGACTTCCACATCAATGATGCTGCCGTCCTTGCGCCTATGCTGTGTTTCGAATTCGGTGCGGCTTGTATTCAAAAACTGATTCGAAATCACGCTCTTCAGCTCTTCAGCTGTGAACTTTGCATCCCACTGGCTCGCGTGCATGCCGATCACTTCGCTTTGGCTGTAGCCCAACATGGCGCAGAAGGCGTCGCTGGCCTCGATCACTCGGCCTTCAGTATCGAGAATATGAATGCCGTCGCTGGCGTTCTTCAGCAGCGCAAGATACTTCTCGGTTCTTTTCCTGAGCGCCAGTTCGGTCAGTTTGCGCCCTGTGATATCGATGCGGTTGCCAACGATGAAGCCGCTGGGCGTGCGGTGCTCGACCACCAGCAGCCAGCGACCATCATCGAGACGTTGCTCAAATTCACAACCATCGCCAGCCTGGTGCAGGCCCACACGCTCCTTCACCCATGCGTCGACGCGCCCCGCGGCCGCCGGGTACTGGCCGCGCAGCGCACCGGTGCGCACAATACTCTCGAAGCTGGCCCCTGGAACAATCAGGTCACGACTGGTACTGTAAAAATCACGGTAAGCCTCGTTACAGAGCACGAGTCGGTCGTTTTCGTCGTACAGCGTGAAGCCCTGATCGATGCTGGCGATGGACTCATACAGCATTAGCTGGGTGTCTACGACCGATTGCTGCAACGCTTGACGCTCGGTGATGTCCCTGAAGAACCTGGCAAGATATCTGACGCCATTCAACTCGATGTCGGCAACGCTGATGTCGGCGATGAAGATGCTGGCGTCCTTGCGCAACACCGGAACGTTTTGTGCGACCACCGAGTCGCCTCGCGCCTGCTTCTCCACCGTGTCCGCCACGAGTTCCAGGTCGGACTTGGGGTGGAGATCCTCAAGCACCAATGACAGCAAATCGTTGCGCTCGTAGCCCAGCATGGCACACATCGCAGGATTGGCATCAACGAGACGCCGCGTCTGGACCTCGGCGAGCAGCACGCCGTCATGCATACCGCTAAAAATCGCGTGAAAACGCGACTCACTGTCCTGCAAGGCTTCGCTGGTCACGGCAAGCCGCTCCACCGCCCGAAATCTGTCGCGTCCAAGTACCCCGATCATGAGGCCAAGAAGGATGGAGATGCCACCTCCAGTCAACCCGATCAGCAGCGGAGCCCGTCGCTCTGAGTTGGACAAATAGGATGCCACTGGCTGCACTGCCAGTTTCCATTTCCGGCCGTAAATGTTCAAAACTTCGCTGTGCTCGCTGCTTGGCGAATTGGCCGAATTCAACGAGGAATACAGCACTTTTTTTTCGGCTGTCGGCACCGGTTCAATGGACGAACCCTCGTCACTCAGCGACAGTCGCAATCCATCAAGAGCGCCGTCCCGCTGCAGGTGTTCGAACAAATCGTAGATCCGCAATGTCACGGCCACAGCGCCCAAAAATTCCGTCTGAGTGGCTGATTTTGAATTGCCAACTCTTGACGTGGAAAACACGGGAACGCGCAAAACGAACCCGGTTTTTTCCGTCTCTTCTTGAATGAGAGGGTGTTATCCCTCTGTTGGCACTATCTATGTAAAGATGGCCAGCGGGTCTAATTTTTGCCGATTTTAGGGTTGATTTCACGGGGTGACGGCGCTACACAGGAGAACTGAACTCTCCAGAGCGCGTCATGCCCCCTTACCAAATCACTCGGTCTCTGCTGACTATGGCCGTCGGCTTGGGCTGCGTCACAATGCTTGCGGCCAAACCCGTCAGCTCACTCTGTTCCGCGCATGAACAAGTTGTCTTTAACTGCGCATCCGGTTCAAAGAGGCTGTCCGTATGTGCAGTTCGTGTCGTTACTGAGAGTCAACGCCGCCTGCAACTGCGTATGGGTGAGCCCGGAAAACCCTTTGAATTTTGGTACCCGGCCGCGCCCCAAAACTTGACGGTGGCGTTTGAGCTCAGTAAGGGCTACGCCCAAGGCTACGTCCCGGGGCGGCTCGAAATGACCCTGCACTTTGCATCTGAACATGCGGAGGGTTACTTGCTAACCCAGGCTGCAAGCAATTACCGGAACCCGCCTCATGACTCGGTTCCTGCGGAAGCCTCTCTGACGGGAGACGACACGCATTCTTTGGTTTGCCAAGCCGGAACGATAACGAACCATCTGGACGTTATGGGCGACAAATATGGAGCCTCCCAATGAGCAAAATGCCCTCCTATCTCAAAGGCCTCGTCGAGTCCCGCGCCCGGTTCTGTGGCGACGTTGAGCGGCTTGAGCCCATCCTCGCGGAGGTGACCGCGCAACTCGCTGACGCCCGAAAGCGCCTTGCAGCCGCTGACATCATGATTCGGGACTACAGCCACCTGCTGGACCCGACCGCTATCCAGCCGGTGCGAGCTCGCAAAGGCAAATACGGTGGCCACGGAAACCTGAAACTTGTTGTGCGCCAAATACTCGAAGCCGCCAACGGAGTCCCCTTGCCCAGCGCAGAGGTGGGCCTACGTGTGGCCATCCAACTTGGGCTCACATTTCTGTCGATAGAGGAGCAGCGCGTCTGGGCCCATGGCTGCGTAAACAGAGAGCTAATCCGCCAGATGCGCACGGGACAAGTTGAGCGGCTCCAGGGGGACCACTCCCACTATTCAACCCACTGGCGAATCAAGCCAGAGGCAGAGGTGCTGGCCGGTGGGACCGTTACGGGGCTGGACGGGTTGCGTGAACTTGCTGGCAAGGGGTAGCGGATACACCCGTCAGCTCCTGGTTAACGCTTCATGTCTTCCTATTGCAGCTACTGGCCGGCATTGTTAAACAGCGACTCCTAAAACCGCCATCTTGTCGCGAATACCGGGCAGCGACCGGCCAGCGGCCAAAAGCGGTTGCACGATTCCGAGCGCGTCTGTTCTGGTGGCGAGCAGTGACGACCGAAGTCGTTCATCGCTTTCCAGGTTTCGAACCGACTTGGCAAATTCAGCCGGCTCGTCCGACAACAACGCGGCTACCAGTTCCTCCGCAGGTATCGCCCGCTCTGGATTGCCAACCTGCCTCAGCCATTCAGTTTCAAACATAGCATCCTGCCGTGCGCGGTGGGCATCTTCCGCATCTTCGAGCATGGCCAACTTTTCTGGGTGGCCCTTGAATGCTCCTACCCAGATGTCAAGAATGAATGAGCGCGATTCCCCCAAATGGTCTTCAAGGTCTGCCGCGCTTTGTCCGAGTCTGAGTGCCTTGTCCATCAGAGCATCCACTCTTTGGCGCATGTCATCGAGATATCCTGACCAATCAGACGGAAGGTCAGTTTCGTTCAGCTCCTTGCGCACGAGAATGGCCGCCTGCCGGACCTCATCCCGAAGTTCAGCGTCGCGCACTCGGGCCGCGTAGACGTCGGCACCCGACACGGTTTGGCGCGACGGGCTAAACAGTGGATTGTTATGGCGACGCATGAGATGCATTTCATGCGCGCCGGGCTCTGTGCTCCAGCGCCACTTCTCGAAGGAATTAGGGTCGAATTTGCCAAATGCCGCCTGCATCGGAGCGTACACCTGCTGCGCCACCTTGCTGCCGTGGACCAGGCATTCCGCCAAAGCCCAGACATCATCGTCGTTCAAGGGTGCTGCTTCCATGAAATACGGGGACCCGTCCAGTTTCAAGAAAAAGTAAATTGATAGGTGGTACTCGCGTGGCATCTGCAGCATCTTGCCGTTTACGGGAACCTGCAACTTGTCCGCCGACATTTCGGAAAAGAGCCTGTAAGCGTCTTCGTGCGCGTTCAGCAACCACTCGAACATGCCAGCTAGGTTGTCCTCGGGGCTGACTTCTTCCGCCGCCAATAGAAACGCGTCACGGGCCATCTTGCCGGCGATGGCACCAAAGTTCTGGTCCACAAGCCAGAACCAAAGCACCAACTGGTAGCTCTGGGTGCACGTTTCGGCAGTTCCAAGCGCGTTCAGGGTGAAGTTGGCGCCATCGCTGCGCCATAAGGAGAAAGGCACACCACGGGCCCCATACATCCCAAGTAGGAAGCGGGCTGACCGGTAGGCGTCGGAGCTCCATTCAATCTTGCCCAAGGCATCGCTCAATGCCTCGCTCAAGTCTGGAACTTGTGGCGCTGGCGTCACTGGCGGTGTGCTCGCCTTTCGCTTGAACCAACCGAACATTGTTTTCCCCTTGGATTCTTGGGCACCGGCCACCCCGCTGGGGGCCCCTTGGCACTGACACACCGCTGAGAACGCCCCCTAACTGCAACGTTTCGCATTGTCAGCCCAATTGTGGGCAATTTTGAAAGTGAAATAGATATTTGCAGCGTTTCCCTGCTTGACAGGTCCCGCCGCAAAGGGTCGGAACGACGACAGGAACAAGTGCAGCGCAAGACGAGAAGCCTCATCCCTATACGAGCCAACCAATTGATTGGCTCTACATGCATCAACCTAATACTTCTTGTTTAACCCCCCCTACCCCTGAACCCAAAAAGCGCTCGCGGTCCCTTTGTAATTCTGACGTCCCTTCTTGGCAGCTTTTCCATGGCAATGCTTTGACTCTTTTCAAGAGTCTTCCCGACGAGAGCGTGCATCTGATTGTCGCTGACCCGCCCTATTTCATAGATGGAATGGGTGACGACTGGGACAACAGCAATCTTCAGATTAGAACAGCCAAAGCGGGGGTCGTTGGGTCACTGCCGGTCGGCATGAAGTTTGACCCTGCGCAAGGTCGAAACTTTCAGCGATTTATGGAGCAAGTGGCCGCAGAGGCGCTTCGCGTGCTGAAGCCTGGCGGATTCTTTATTAGCTTCTCCCAAGCTCGGCTCTACCACCGTATGGGCGTGGCAATTGAAGACGCAGGATTTGAAATTCGCGACATGCTTGGCTGGATTTACGAGGGACAAGCAAAAGCCTTCTCGCAGGACCACTTTGTTCGCAAAAACAAGAACCTTACCGACGAGGAAAAAACATCAATTATCGAACGACTGGCTGGGCGCAAAACGCCCCAATTGAAGCCCTGCATCGAGCCGATGACTCTCGCGCAAAAACCACGCGAAGGAACCTTTATCGAGAACTGGCTTGAGCACGAGACCGGGCTTGTCGACACCACTGCGACTCTTGATGGGAAGTTCCCTGGCAACCTAATGCAGGTAGCTAAGCCTTCCAAGGCCGAGAAGGGCGTCGGCAACTCTCACCTCACGGTCAAACCTGTGACTTTGATTGAGCACTTGGTTCGCTTGTTTTCAAAGGAGGGGCAGACGGTGCTTGACCCTTTTACAGGGTCCGGCTCTCACGGTGTGGCAGCCCTTCGTGCAGGCAGAAACTTTATAGGTTTTGAAATTGAGCGCGAGTACGTGCGCATCGCTTCTGACCGATTGGCGAAGGTACTCAAATGACCTTGCCGACACTCCCGCCAAGTTTGAGGTCCGACTACGCCTTGATTGCCGATGCCCACCAGAAGTTCCTAGCAAAACGAGGAGTGTTACTCCCCGCAGAAGATACACAGCAAGCCGTAATGCTCGTCTACCTATTCAGAAACTTGGGTCTGTTAGTTTCGCTCGAGTTACTCAGGACCTTTGTTCGAGGGCACTGGGCTGGGCAATCTCAGGACTTGCAGCCTCGCCACCTGAAGTATGACGGGTGGCATATTTTGCTTTCCGGCAAGTCCGGAGACAGGCTCAAAGCGGTAGCAAAATACACTTCGAAAGACGGGGCTCCTAAGTCTCGCCAGCCGGGGGAAACGTTGCCCAACGGACATCTGATGCTGGTTTCGGTAGACGACCCGAGTCCAGACTTTGAGTTGAAGAAACGAAGAGGTGCAATAGACCGAAACGACTGGGACAGCCTCAAGGCGTCCTATCACAACAAATGCGCAGTATGCAAAGAGCCCGGCGCCTTGGAAAAAGGTCACAAGGACCCTTCCAAGAGTTACACGCTCGACAACATCATCCCCATGTGTTCGAATTGCAACAATTGGGCCAGTAGCGATATGGTGTTCGATGACCGGGGAAGGGTAGTAGCCTTAGCCAGCGCGAGACTTATTCAGAAATCCGACCTTGCCGTGAAGATTAGAATTTTTCATGAATTGAGCAACGATAAGTCTGTGAACCCCAGAGGCGCCGCTTCACATAAGAAAAGGTGATAGCGGTTTTTAGGACCGGCCACGTCAACTTGGGTCACCACCCAAAGGTGCCGGTCAGCGGGCATCATCGTCATCGTCCTCGAACCGCCCAAGGCTGTGGCCTTTCGAGACAAACCAACTTCCCATGCGGGCGAGCAGCGCCACGAAGCGGCTCCGCAGGAACCGCATGCGCCAGCCATAGTTTCGCTCGATGTTCATAGTCTTTCCCCTTGTGTCCGTTTCCGCGCCCCCGTTACCGGGGCGGCCTTACGTTCTTCGGTCCCGTTGCGCTATAGCCCTTCTTCGGTCCGCTGGACCGGGCAGGCACTTCGCCTTCGCCAGCCAAGAACTCCACCTCGCGGTGCCGTCCCTTGGAATAGCCGAGCCAGAACTGCGAAACGCCGTTGCGCAGGGTGATGGCTAGCAAATGTTCCAACTGTCCGCCATTACCCATGCGCCGGGTATCCGAGCGCCAGGCGGTCTCCGCGCCGTAGTCCAGGGTGTACTTGGGCTCGATGTTCAGATAGATGCCCTGTTCCGCACGCTTATGCCGACGCGCGAACTCCTCGCCCAGATTGGTGTTCTCGCCGGCGGGGCCAACGAGTTCCTTGGCGTGCTCCACGCTGCGGTGTGCCAAGAACTTTGTTCCCGGTTCGATATAGGCTTTCGCACCGTCAGTGTTCAGGATGCTTTCTGGCACCGCGAGAAACTGGTCGATGATGGCGTTCACTGCCAGTGGGCCCTCGGTGCGGCCAACGCCCACGCGTGTTCGCTTGCCACCCTTGCCAGGCACGCCGCTGCGGCTGCGGGCACAAATCACGATGCGTCGGTCCGGGTGCAGCGTCATGCCATAGGTCCCGTCCTTCACACCGGTCGTGGCGCGCGTCTTCGACTGCTTGGCCTTGGCTGCTACCTTGGTCGAGTCAGCCTGCAGTTTTGCCTGCAAGGTCTCAAACTTTTCCTCGACGGCTTCAGGGGTCAACTTGGGCGACGCCTGCGGCCGGCCGCGCTTCTCAACCGAACGACGACCCGACTGGTGCACGCCGTCCATCTCGACGTCGCCCGCCATGAGCCCCACGTTGAACCCGCGCATGAGCGATTCGCGAAACTTGTGCTCTCGCACGAACACGTGCACAAACTTGCCACCCACGTGCCGACGCATCTCCAGCGCAGGAATACCTGACGCACCGTTGGCCCAGATGAGTGCCATGGCCAGGATTTCCTTGAGGGGCTTTTGGTGGTTCGCAAACGGCGTGCACGAGGTCACGCTGAAGCCTCGCTTGCAGGCAAGGCACTGCCAACGGGTTGCTTCGCGCCGCCACAGGTGCGCATCGATGGTGCCGCAGTGCGGGCAGACCACTGTCTTGCGGCTACCCCAGCGTTGTGTCACCCAGTATTCGTGCACCTTGTGCTCGGACATAGCCATCACGTCAGACACGGTGAGCGTCACCGCTTGCTTGGACATGTGCCAAGCAGCAGTCCCGGAGCGGGTGCGGCGCTTTTCGCCAGGCCGGGAGCGGACACGCTTTTCCACGATGTTGGCAGCGCCGGCGGCGTCAGCCGGGGCTGGGGTGGTATCAGGTGTGGTGCTCATGAGAGGGCGTGCAAAAATTCGACGTAATGCTTCTCTTGCGCCAGGCCGCACTCAAGCTCGGCAGCGAAGCCTTTTCTGGCGAGCCAGCGGGAGAAACAGGTCTGCGCAGGTTCTGTCAGGTCAGCCACGCGCACACACGTGTGCTCGCCGTCTTTGACGCTGTCCGGCGCGAAGACAAAAGGTCGTGGTGGAATTGTGCCGTCAGGGCTCAGCCGGTGGGCAATGGCATGTTGAAGTAACTCCCAGTGCACCAGACGCAAGGGGCGGAACACGAAGCTGTTGATATATTTTTCGCCCAAGCAGTCTTCGGTGAATGTGGCTTGGTAGCGCCCGCGGGCGCCACTGTGCCGAGCAACTTCGCACGTGGCAATCTGGCGGGCGCGCTGGCCTTGCATGGACGCGGCCATTTCGATGACTGCCGATATCGCGGTGACATACGGGATGAACTTCTTGTTGGGCTCAAACGGCCACAACTGCTCAGCGGGAACCTTCTCGTCGGCTGGTCGCAGGTAGACCGCCAGCACCCGGGCAACGAGGTCCCAAATTGTTCCTGCATAGCGGGGGTAGCGCTGGACCGTCAGCTGAGGGGATGCTCCCACGTGAGCACTGAACACGACGGCCTTGTAGTCTGATATCGGTGCGGGCTTGGAGGCATAAGCCACTTCCATCCAGCCCAAGCGATTGTTGAAGGCGGCGTTCGCCACGGGCACTGCGTGCAGCGTGACGGTCAGCATGGCAGCACCTTTATGTCCCAGCACTGGGAGTATTCAACCTGGTCGATGACCTCGGTGCCACGGATGCGGATTTGGTCATCGCGCACCCATAGAACCTGTGCGTCGAACAGCACCGGAATGATGGGCTCGCGCATCCCGCCGCGCGTGTCCTGCAAGTTGGCCACCATGGTGTTGCGACCCAGGGCTTGGCGGCGTTCTTCCTGCACCACCAGCGCGCCGGTGTGCTTAGGCGCCAGAGACTTGCGCTCTGATGAGAAGAGCGGACGACCCCGCTCGTTGATAACTTGAATTTCTACTTTCATGACCGTCGCCTTTGTTGTTTCCTATGTCTGGTCTAGTACCCGGTCTTGAGATTTTTTATGTGATTCCTCAAAAATGAGGAATTCGAGATAAATTGCTTTTAGTGCCCGTAAAGTAAAGGCTTCAAAATTGAGGAATTGAGTGACGCCGGGTGGGAACCGAAGACTTGTTTCAACTTCGAGTGGCCGAACTCGTCAAAGAACTGCGGGCGCAGGAGCTTCTGTCCTTCAAGGAGCTTGCAAATCGCCTGGAAGCACAAGGCGTCTTCATCGGCGCGAAGGCCTTGGCCAATCGCGTCCACCGCGGAAACTTTTCGGCTGGCTTCGCATTCGCTGTTTTGAGCGCCATGGGATACACGACTGTGACGATGAACGGCCCGTACAAGCGGTTGCGTGCTACCAAGCCGCCAGCCTCGTCCTCGAAGTAGCTTTGCCGGCGCAACAACGTGCCGCTCATCACGATGTTTCCAACCATTCGTTGAGCTGCGCTTGAACTTCAGGCGCTGACAGCCCGGCCAGCGGGTGGCAAACGATGAGTTCCAGCGGCGGCGGGTCGGGGTATTCACGAGGTGCGTCGTCCAGGATGCGCCAACTCGTGGCAGTGTTTTGCGACAGCCAGGTGGTGATGGACGACCATTTCGGGCCGAGTGGCGTCACGCCCAGGTAGCGGCGGCCGAGGTCCCCGAGCATGTCGCCGATTTCGGCCGCGGCATACACCTCACGCCAAGTGGAATGCACGACGATGAAGACGTCCGGGTAGGGCTCCAGCATCTCGATGAGCAGCGGCACCCAAACGAACAGGTCGACCGGCACCGTGTACTCGAAAGCCCCGAGCGTGCGCATCACGGCATCGTCACTTTGGCGCTCCAGTAGACCTGCAGGGTGAACGCAGCCATCAAAGTCAAGGAATAGAACTCGCATGGCTTACTTCCGCACGCGCCGCGCGACGCTGACGACCACACCCAGGATTTCCAGGCTGGCTTTGGGTCGGATGGGGGAGAAGGCAGGGTTGGCTGCCTCCAGGAAGTAGGCGCCCTCTGGCTCGCGCCGCAGGGTCTTGACGGTCATTTCTTCGTCGACCACGGCCAGCACGATGTCGCCGGGTGAGCAGGGTGCGTTTTGCTCCACCGCTACGAGGTCACCATCCAGGATGCCAACGTCGCGCATGCTGTCGCCGCGGACGCGGTGCAACGACGTGCGATTGGGCTGGTCGATGAGGTAGTCGTCCAACGTGAGGACGTCTGGCTCGCCCTGAGAGGCTGGTTGTGGGAGGCCGGCGCGCACGGGGCCAAGCAGTGGACGCGCGAAGAACTTGCGCGACGGTGCGATGCGCCCCTCGACGCGCTCCAGGTAGCCGGCTTCGGTCAAGCGCCCGACCAGCGCGAAGATGCTGGCCGTGCTGGCGAACCCCAAGACCTCACACAGCTTCTTCATCGATGGGAACGCCTGGTAGCGCTTCCAGTAGGTGCGCAGTGCCGCTAAGTGCTTGTCGTCATTCATATTCTTTCCATTGAACGGTTGTTCATATGGATGTACTGTATGAAAAATCAGCTTTACCGTCAAATGCAGCCTAATGCCTGGAAACTTAGTCAGTTACTCAGATGCAGCAACTGTAAAGTTGACACTTCTAATTCAATGATTTCATTGAGATTACCCAGAACAGGCAAGTCGCATAAAATCCTTTGCCTATATTTGTCAACCGTAGTGTAAACTGCCACTCAACGTACTGGAGACAATCATGGGAACCCCGCTCAAGAATCCGCCGGTCTACTTCACTGTGGCACAGGTGCGTTTCAATAAGCTGCTCAAGCTTCCAGACTTTCTCCCGACCATTCAGGAGAACCTGCGCAAAGCTGGGTTCCCTGATTTCAAAACGCACAAATCCATCGTTCTCCAGTTTGTTTCTCAGGATGGGCAAACGCCGCCAACCCCTGTCGTTCAGGAGCGATACCTATTTGGCAATGTCGAACAGACACATGGGCTATTGCTCGAAGACGACAAGCTCACGTTGCAATCCACGAACTACGGTCAGTTTGAATCTTTTTCGAGCATGTTTCTTCAGGGCTTGGAAGTCTTGCATGGGGTGGCTCAGTTGGACTTCACAGAGCGCGTAGGCCTGCGCTATCTGGACCGAGTTATGCCACAAGAGGGTGAGACCTTGGCACAGTATCTGGCACCTGAAGTGATGGGGATGAACATCCGACTGGGAGGCAAACCGCTGCACTCCTACTCCGAAACGCTGACGGAGTTGGACGATATCAAGCTTCTTTCACGGGTCTCAATCCAAGGCGGTGGACTGGCGTTTCCGCCTGACCTAATGCCAGGCGATATGGTCGTTGCCAAGCGTTTCATGGACTACGATGGCCCGTCCGCCATACTAGACAACGACGGCTTCGTAGACATCCGCGAGATATTCTCAACCGCGTCGGTGAGCGACTATTTGAACGCGATTCACAAAGTAATTGGAAAGGCGTTTCGCGCCACGGCAAGCCAGCACGCGTTAGACGTTTGGGGGCAAGAGCAATGATTTCATCTTTTGTTCCGTTAGGGGCGACCCTCGAAGGTGCACTTCATCGGCCGATACCGGCGGTCTACGCTCGCATGCCCACGGCAGAAGGGCGACCTTTGTCTGGCTTCGGGGCAGTTGGGACAGGGGGGCAAGCCAGTGAATCCTTCTATCGCGAACGCAACGGCTACACCCTGCCATCGGTTGTCACATCCGTTAAGGCTGAAGGGGTCCAACCGTATGTGCCATTCGTCGATTTGATGCAGCAAATCGGCGCAGGGTTTGGTCGCACGAAATCGCGCCTACCAGAAGTGTTTGGCGTATCGCGTCAGACCCTCTACAACTGGGCGAATGGCGAGACTCCCAAGCCCCAGCACCATGCGAAACTGCGAGAGTTGGCCGCAGCGGCGAATGCCTTCACCAAAGAAGGGTTCACGCCGACCTCGCTCTCTCTTGACCGCACAGTGTCCAAAGGAAAATCACTGCTTCAGTTGCTCAGTCAAGGCGCGGACGGAGCAGAGACCGCAGCAAAGTTGGTCCGAATTGTTAAACGCGGCAACGAATCTCTCGCCAAGCTTGACGCGATGCTCGGCGACCAAAAAGGGCCACGCCCTGAAGTGCCTGACATGGGGACGCCTTCTTTTGCCGAGGACGCCTAGGCAATATGACCGGCCAGCCAACGTGGGAACGCGCCACCTCTTGGCGTCAAGGCCACGTGCTCGACGTTAAAGCAGCGACATCGCTGAGCCTCCTGCACGCGGTGACCCCTGCTGAAACATGCGTTGTGGTTATTAGCCATGACTGCGACCTTGCAAACGATGACTTGACCACAGAGCCTGACGTCGAGCTCATCGTCGGGCGCGTTGTGGCCGAGGCCAAGGGGACACTGGCCTGGGGAAAGTCACCCCGCACGCTCCACCTTGAGATGTTGCGCGACGGCAAAACTGTGACGGTGGAACTAGTGGCCACAAGCAAGCAGCTCGTCGCGAAGATTAAGCTTTCGAGCTATAGCAGGGAACCGGCGTTTGAGCTGAGCGCCCAGGGGCTAGGAGTGCTGAGAAATTGGTTGTCCATCAGGTATAACAGGGGCGCATTTTCAGACCCTTTCATCGAACGCATGAAAGACAAAACGAAAATTATAACTCGGGAATCTACGGGGTTGCGTTTTCAAATTGGCAAGACTAGGATTCCCCAGCGTGCACGACCGGCCAGCAGCGAGTTTTTTTGACAGTACGCCTCCCTAGGTTCCGATGACCCATAGAGCAGATACTGCGTACCTTCATAAGCGTTCGTGATGATAAAACACAACCATAAGCATCGTTATTTTTGGCCGGGGATTATTCTGACCACGGTAGTCGTCTGTGCAATTTCCATTTATTTATATGTATGGAAAGATCAACATGAATCGATAGCAGGCAATTCTCCTATTTTGCAGAGTAATCCCGTTTCGGAAACTAAATCTACTGAGGTACAGCAGAAAATTACGCCAGAGTTTCCGCCAGATATAGTTGCTGCAACTTATCGATCTGCAGCTTCTGATATTGATAAGTTGCTTAAAGATGGAAGCCCTGAAGGTGCATTCAAAGCATTTAAAATTATAGAACGATGTGTGCAGTTATTTAATGTAAAAAAATCAATAGCTTCTTTGCCTATTTCTGGTGAAATGGATGATTTACGTAAAAGAAATTTAGCTGAAACTGAAGAGAATAATGCTTATTGCGAATCAGTTTCGCAGAGACAAATGATGGACAGAACCTTACTTATTGAAAAGGCCGTGGTTGCAAGAATACCCGGAGCAGCAGCCTTATACTACGCTGCAGGACCTAACGGGCAGCCGGATGATTTGGCTCTCCGGCCCGACGATCAAGGAGTTTTAGCTTGGAAAGCTAAGGCTATTGAATATCTAAAAATTGAAGCTGATTCGGGTGGTATTGACGCTATCGCTCAGCTTGCATCAATATATTCCGGTCAAATGGAAAAAAATGACCAAAATATTTCTCTGAGTCTTGGCTATGAGCTTGCACTTAGAGACATAAAAATATCTACCAACGCTAACGTTGCTCAAGTGAACAATGTAATTTCTAGTCTAAAAATCCAAGCCAGTCAAAACGATATTGCTGCGGCACAGGAACTTGAAAAATCCATCATGTCTAAATGTTGTAAAAATAACTAAGGAGATATTGTGCGTAAATTTTTTATTCTGATTTTAATGATAGTTGCGGCTCAACAAGCATCGGCGCAAACCTTTAGAGGTCGTTGGCTTTGCAGTGATTGCGAAATATCGGGAGCCACTGGTGTTGCGATCGGAGCAGCATCTGACATGGTCGCATGAAGTGGACCCCAGAGTCAGGACAGACTTGAAGGTA
>CAIVXG010000209.1 GCA_903909815.1 uncultured beta proteobacterium
CCAGATTGTTCCAGCCCGTGGGCCGGGTTTCATCGCGGTAGAAAGTGCGCAAATAGGTGTATAGATAGTCGGCGCCCGAACCTTTTTCCCCTGCGCGCGAGCGCGCGATCACCGTCAGATCCGGCGGATTGGCACCGAACCATTCGGCGGCCTGCTTGGGGTCAATCGCCGACTTCATGGTCTCGCCCAACTTGGCCCCGGGAGGCAGCAGGTGGTCCTTGATCTGCTGCTCGCTCAAACCGAGATCCGTCAGCCGGGAATAGCGCATGAACGCGGCCGAATGGCAATTCAGGCAGTAATTGACGAACAACTTGGCGCCGTTTTGCAACGCGGCCACGTCCGCCGTGCGGTTCGGCGCAGCGTCCAGTGGCAGACCTTCGCTCGAAGCCAAGGCACTGGTGCTGACGAGCAGGGCACCGACGAGACCGAGAATGAATTTTCTGGAAAAACCTGTGAATGTCATGATCTTGTGCTCCTGCTCAATGGGCTTTGAAGTTGACGCGATCAGGCACCGGCTTGAACTGGCCCAGGCGACTCCACCACGGCATCAGGAGATAGAAGCCGAAATACAAAACGGTACCGACCTGCGACACGCGTCCACCCAGGGGTGAGGGCGGCTGCATGCCCAAATAGGCCAGTATCAGAAAGTTGACGACAAACACCGCATACAGGTATTTGTGCCAATCAGGACGGTAACGGATCGACTTGACCGGGCTGTTGTCCAGCCAGGGCAGGAAGAACATGATGACGACGCCGCCGCCCATGGAGACCACGCCCCAGAACTTGGGATCGATGTTGACCAGCATGAGCACCAACCCCACGGCTGCGCTACCGATCGCCGCCTTGAAGATCATCGGCATTTTGCCTTTGACGATGGCCATGACCGCTGCCAACACCACCACGCCGTCCAGGAAGTACATGAACTCTGCCGTGACGGCACGCAGCATGGAGTAGAACGGCGTGAAATACCACACCGGCGCGATGTGGGCCGGGCCCTTCAGGGGATCGGCCGGTATGAAGTTGTTGAACTCCAGGAAATTGCCGCCGAACTCAGGCGCGAAAAAGATGATGGCAGAAAAGACGAACAGGAACACACAGACCGCAAAGATGTCGTGCACCGTGTAGTAGGGATGGAAAGGAATGCCGTCCAGTGGAATGCCCTTGGCGTCCTTGTTGGCCTTGATCTCGATGCCGTCGGGGTTGTTGGAGCCGACCTCGTGCAGCGCAATGATGTGTGCCACCACCAGACCCAGCAGCACCAGCGGCACGGCGATCACGTGAAAGCTGAAGAAGCGGTTCAGCGTGGCGTCGCCCACCACGAAGTCGCCCCGGATCCACAGCGCCAGATCTGGCCCGATGAAGGGAATGGCCGAGAACATGTTGACGATCACTTGTGCGCCCCAGTAGCTCATCTGGCCCCAGGGCAGCAGATAACCCATGAAGGCTTCGGCCATGAGCGCCAGGAAGATCGCGCAGCCAAAAATCCACACCAACTCGCGCGGTTTGCGAAAGCTGCCATAGATCAGACCGCGGTACATGTGCAGGTACACCATCACGAAAAACGCGGACGCGCCGGTGGAGTGCATGTAACGGATGAGCCAGCCCCAGGGGACATCGCGCATGATGTATTCGACCGAACCGAAAGCCAGCGCGGCATCAGGTTTGTAGTGCATCGTGAGGAAGATGCCGGTGAGGATCTGGATCACCAGCACCAGCAGCGACAAGGACCCGAACATGTACCAGATGTTGAAATTCTTCGGCGCGTAATACTCGCTCATGTGCTCTTTGAAGAGCTTGCTCAGCGGAAAGCGGTTGTCAACCCAGTTGAGCAGTTTCTCGGGCGCCGAAGCGTTGGGGGAAATTTCGTGAAATTCAGCCATGATGTTTTCCGTTAGGCCTTCTTGTCAGCGCCAATGAGCAAGGTCGTGTCGGACACGTACACGTGGGGTGGCACCTCCAGATTGTCGGGTGCGGGCTTGTTCTTGAACACGCGACCGGCCAAATCGAAGGTGGAACCATGACAGGGGCACAGGAACCCGCCCTTCCAGTCATCTGGCAGCGAGGGTTGAGGACCCGCCTGAAATCGGTCCCCGGGCGAGCAACCCAGGTGCGTGCAAATCCCCACCACTACCAGATACTCTGGCTTGATGGAGCGTGTTTCGTCGCGCTTGATGTAGTCGGGGGCCTGATCTGTCGGCTTGCGCTCGGACTTGGGGTCGACGAGCTGCGCGTCCATGGTCTTGAGTGCCGCCAATTGTTCGGGCGTGCGGCGCACGATCCACACCGGCTTGCCGCGCCACTCCACCGTCATCTTGTCGCCGGGCTTCAGCGCCGAGATATCGGCCTCCACTGGCGCGCCCGCGCCTTTGGCCTTTTCTGAGGGCTGCATGCTGCTGACAAAGGGGACGGCCACGGCCGCCGCGCCAATGGCTCCGGCGCAACCGGAGGCGATCAGCCAGGTACGTTTGCTGGGGTCGATCGCTGTGGAATCGACAAGGGTGTCACTCATGGAAATCCTCTATATCTTCGCGTCGCTAACTTGGGTTAACCTGCGATTCTAGCTGACGGCGTCGATCGTTCGAGCCGCTTGCCACCATCTCCGAGCGGCGAAGCACGGGAAAAGTAAAAGTTTGTTTACCCTGATTGACAGTATGGAACCGCATGGAATACTGCGAGTCCTTAACAATTGGAGCGACACACCATGGGGATGATGCAGGAATTCAAGGCCTTTGCGATCAAGGGCAACGTGATGGACCTCGCCGTTGGCGTGATCATTGGAGCTGCATTCGGCAAGATCGTGGACTCCGTGGTGGGCGACCTGATCATGCCGTTGGTCGGCGCCATCTTCGGCAAGTTTGATTTCTCCAACCTGTTCTTGGTACTGGGAACGCCGCCCGCCGGAACCGGGACCACGCTGGATGCGCTCAAGAAAGCCGGCGTGCCGGTGTTCGCGTATGGCAACTTCATCACCGTCGCTGTCAACTTCGCGATTTTGGCGTTCATCATCTTCATGATGGTGAAGCAGGTGAATCGGCTGAAGAAGTCCGAGCCCGCGGCACCGGCGCCAGCAACGCCCGAAGATGTCATGTTGCTGCGTGAGATTCGCGACAGTCTGAAGAAATAGACCCGCCCCGCACACGGGCAATGCGCGCTTCGTCCTTGCGAGGAGGGCAGCAACGCGGCAATTCACGGGTACCACAGGTATGCCCGCATGGATTGCCGCGCTGCGCTCGCAATGAGGGCTGGTTTTTTCCGTTGCTTGGCGCTGCTGCTCACGGAGACTTGCCTGCTCCGCACAGCGAAACTGCATACGGGCCATGAACTCAGGATTCGTCATTGCGATCCTAGCGCGGCAATCCATGACTGCGATGGTGCGCCACCATGAATCGCCACGGCCTACGGCCTCGTGATGACGTATTCCTTGGGCCGAGTTGCCGTATTTCTCGGCACCGAGATGACGTATTTCCAGGGTCTCTCAGTGACGAAGCGAGGGTTCGGCAAGGACGCGCGCCATGCGGATGGCGGCGATCAGGCTGGACGCATCCGCGCGTCCTGTGCCCGCGATGTCAAACGCCGTGCCGTGATCCGGGCTGGTACGCACCAGCGGCAAGCCCAGAGTCACGTTCACGCCCTGCTCCACGCCCAGATACTTCACCGGGATCAGGCCCTGGTCGTGGTACATCGCCACCACCACGTCGAATTCACCCGGATGCTCGCCCTTGGCGCGAGCGCGCATGAACACCGTGTCCGGAGCAAAAGGCCCGCTCACGTCCAGGCCCTGGGCTCTGGCCGCTGCAATGGCGGGTGCAATCGTGGTTTGTTCCTCATTGCCAAACAGTCCGCCCTCGCCGGCGTGGGGGTTCAGGCCCGCTACCGCAATGCGGGGCGCGCGGCCCAGCATCGCCTGCACCGATTGGTGGGTGATCTGCAGTGTTTGCAGCACGTTCTCATAGGTCACGGCTTCGATGGCGTGGCGCAGCGCCATGTGGATGCTCACCAGCACGGTTCGCAGCTCGTCGTTGGCCAACATCATGCGCACGGGAAGCTGCGACACTGGCCTGCCCAGATGCGCAGCAGCCCGAGCCTGCAATAACTCGGTGTGACCCGGAAACAGCACGCCGGCAGCGGCCAGCGCTTCCTTGTGCAAGGGTGCGGTGACCAAGGCTGAAATTTCGCCGCGCAGCGCTGCCGCTGCGGCCCACTCCACGCTTGACGCTGCCGCCCTGCCCGCTTCGGCGCAGATCTTGCCGAAGCTGACCAGAGGTGCGCCGGGCAGCACTTGCAGCACACCGATGCAGCATGGCGGCAATTGCCAAGCGTCGGCGGCGCAGTCCAGCACCGCCACCGGCAAGGGCAGTGACCCAGACGGCGCCACCAGTGCAGATGCGCGGCGCAGGGTGGCGACGTCGCCTGCCACAAAGCAGCCTCGGGTCACCTCGGATGCGTCGCGAAAGGCCTTGGCAATGATCTCGGGGCCGATCCCCGCGGGGTCGCCCTGCGTGATCGCGATGGGCAGTTGTATCATGCGTGACTCCTTGCTCAGGCCGGATTGTCGATGTCGATGAACTCGTGCTCCAGGCCCAACTGCGACGCGATGTGCGCCGCCACCGCCGGGGCGCCGTAGCGCTCGCTCGCGTGGTGGCCGCAGGCCAGATAAGCCACCCCCGACTCCCGCGCATAGTGCGCCTGGGGCTCGGAGATTTCGCCAGTGATGAAGGCGTCCGCGCCCGCCGCAATCGCGGCCTCGAAGTAGCCCTGCGCCCCGCCGCTGCACCAGGCGATGTTCTTGATGGCCCGGCCCGCCGTGCCGACCAGGGTGACCGGGTGTTTGAGCACCTGCTCCACATGCAACGCCAGGTCCGCAGCATCGGCAAAGCTCGCGCCAGCGGCCCGTTTTCCCAGGAAACCGAGCTCCTGATCGCCGAATCGCGCGTGTGCCTGCAGTCCCAGCGCCCACGCCAAGCGGGCGTTGTTGCCCAGTTCCGGGTGCGCGTCCAGCGGCAGGTGATAGGCGAGCAGGTTGATGTCGTGCGCCAGCAGCAAGGCCAGGCGCTGCTTCATCCAGCCGGTGACGCGGCCATCCTGGCCGCGCCAGAACAGTCCGTGATGCACAAAGATCGCATCCGCTTGCGCTGCGACCGCCGCCTCGATCAGCGCGCGGCTGGCCGTCACGCCGGAGACGATCTTTCGCACTTGCTCGCGCCCTTCCACTTGCAAGCCATTGGGCCCGTAGTCCTTGAAACGCTCGGGCTGTAGCAGCGCATCAAAGGCGCTCAGGAGTTGCTGTCTATCGGTCATGGCCATCTCGGGTTGATGTGGGCGCATTGTCGGCGATGTGAGGCGCCACTTGCACATGGAGTTGGCTGTCGCAACCCTGACCCGCCGCGATCCAGCGCCGGGCCAGTGGCGCCAGCACCAGCGACAAAGGCCGGGCCAGAACGCCCAGGCCACGCGGCAAGGCCCGCTGCAATTCCCGCAGCGGTTGACTGAGCGCTCCGCAGCGGTAGATTCCTGGCGCCTCGTCCCAGGCCAGCGCCGCGCAGGCGCCTTGGGTGCGCCGAGACAGCAGTATTCCCAGCGGGCAGGGTGCTGCCAGGCAGCAAACACCGCAGCCGTTGCAGGTTTCGCCGTAGCCGGGTTTGCTCGGTGCGACCGAGCGAACGTGGATCACTTTGGCCTGATTGAAAGCGCTGTCGGGCGGGTGGAACATGCACAAATCTTATCCAGTGCTGGGGGAGTCCTACAATTTGCTCCATTGCCTTGCAAAGCGAGGTTGGCATTCCCAGTCATCGAAACACCTTATGAAAAAGTTCTGGCTTCTGTTTTCGCAAACTGCCACGGTGCTGCTGGCGGCGTACTTTGTGGTGGGCACGCTCAAACCCGAATGGCTGAACCGGCGTGCGCTGCCAAGCACGGCGGTGTCCGTGCTCGAAGCGCCGGCGAGCATGCCCGCTGTCGCGCCGCCTGGCAGCCTGCGCACAGCCGCACAAATGGCGGCGGCTGCCGTAGTGAGCATCAACACCAGCAAGGCCGCACAGAAGGCTCCTGGCCAGGGCGACCCCTTCTTCAAGTTCTTCTTTGGCGACCGCAGCGGGGAGCCGCAGGTGGGCTTGGGCAGTGGCGTGATCGTGAGCGCAAATGGCTACATCCTGACCAACGACCATGTGGTGGAAGAGTCGGATGCAATCGAGGTCGTCCTCAACGACGGCCGACACGCCAATGCCAAGGTGATTGGCACCGACCCGGATTCGGATCTGGCGGTGCTCAAGGTCGATCTGGAGCGCCTGCCCGTGATCACGCTGGGCAACGCCAACAACCTGCGCGTGGGCGACCAGGTGCTGGCCATCGGCAACCCCTTTGGCGTGGGTCAGACGGTGACAGGTGGCATTGTGAGCGCGCTCGGACGCAACCAGTTGGGCATCAACACCTTCGAGAACTTCATTCAGACCGACGCCGCCATCAATCCCGGCAATTCCGGCGGTGCGCTGGTCGACGTCTACGGCCAGCTGCAGGGCATCAACAGCGCCATCTATTCCCGCTCCGGCGGCAGCATGGGGATTGGCTTTGCGATTCCCGTGGCGACTGCCAAGCAGGTGCTCGAAGGCATCATCAAGGACGGTCATGTGACGCGCGGCTGGATCGGCGTCGAGCCCAATGAGTTATCTGCCGAACTGGCACAAACCTTTGACATCAAGCCAAAAAAGGGGGGCGACTCGGACTCGTTTCAGGGCGTGATCATCACCGGCGTGCTGCAAAACGGCCCCGCCGCCAAGGGTGGGATCAAACCTGGCGACGTGATCCAGAGCGTGTCCGGCAAGCCGGTCAACAACGTGTCCGAGTTGCTCGCCGGTGTGGCCGCCCTCAAGCCGGGCGCGCCGGCGCGCTTTGGCGTGCTGAGACGCAATGAGACGATTGAATTGAACGTGACGCCGGGCGTGCGCCCCAAGGCCAAGCCGCAGCGGTAACGCTGGCGACTACGACTTCTGCGCCACGTCTTCGGGCGCCTTGGTGTGCTTGATGAACAACTGGGCCGCCCAGATTCCGACCTCGTACAACAGCCCCATCGGGATCAGCAGTGCCACCATGGATACCGGATCGGGTGGCGTCACCAGACCGGCCACTGCCGCCGCGCCAACCCAGAAGTAGGCTCGAAAAGACCGCAGTTGGGCGATGCTCACGATCCCGATACGTGCCAGGATGATGACCGCGATCGGGACCTCGAACGCCACGCCGAAGGCAATGAACAAGGTGATGACGAAGTCCAGATAGGCTTCGATGTCGGGCGTGACTGCGACCGAGGCCGGGGCCATCTTTTGAATCGCGGGAAAGGCCTGGCCAAACACGACAAAGTAGCAAAAGGCCGCGCCCAAATAGAACAGGAAAGTGCTCGCCGCCACCAAGGGAAGCACCAGCTTCTTCTCATGTTTGTATAGGCCGGGCGCGACAAAGGCCCAGACCTGATACAGGATCCAGGGCAGGGTCAGACCCACGGCCGCCAGCACCGACACCTTGATCGGCACCAGAAAGGGCGAGACCACGCCGACCGCGATCATCTTCGAGCCTTCCGGCAGGGTTTTGACCAGCGGCATCGCCAGCAGCTCGTACAGGCGCGCCGGGCCCGGGTAAAACACCAGCACGGCAAAGACCGCGGCAATACCATAAACGGCGCGCAGCAGCCTATCGCGCAGTTCCACCAGATGCTGCACAAAGGGCTGCTCTGTGCCGGCGAGCTCGTCGTCCGGCGTTTTTCCGTCTGCCATGCGTTAACCGATCTTTTGCGGGCGAAAGCGCGCCACACGCGCCGCGCCCGACAGCGCCTTGGTGCGCGTGCCGGATCGGGCTTTGTACCATTGCGGCGTGGCGCCCGCCTTGAGCCGCCAGTTCTTCTTCGGATGTTTGTACTCGGGAACACCCGCGGCGTAAATGGAGTTGCTGTTCGAGTGATCCAGTGCCTCGGTGGTTTGCGACCACGACTTTTCGAAGTCGTCGGCCGAGGTCTGCACCGTGTGCTCGACGTCGCGCGCCGCCGCCTCGACCGTATCCTTCATTTTCTTGAGCTCGTCCAGTTCCATGGAACGGCTCACCTCGGCCTTGACATCGGCGACGTAGCGTTGCGCCCGACCCAGCATGGTGCCGATGGTGCGCGCCACGCTGGGCAGGCGCTCAGGGCCAATCACAACCAGCGCGATCCCGCCAATGATGGCGAGCTTGGTGACTCCGATGTCGAGCACTTAGGCCTTGGATTTCGCTTCGACGTCGATCGTGTCTTTGGGCGCGCCCGCTGCCCCGGCGACTTGCTGCACCGGTGCCGCCGACTCTGCGGTTTTCTCGGTCGTTCCGTCCTTCATGCCGTCCTTGAAACCTTTGACTGCGCCGCCCAGATCAGAGCCGATGTTGCGCAACTTCTTGGTTCCAAAAATGACGATGATGATGACAAGAAAAATGATCAGATGTGTAGTCGATAAACCCATGGCGTGCTCCTGAACTGTTGCGGTGATTTTAGACCCTGGCCAGGGCCCGCGCTGCCTGCCCCAGCAAATCAGCCCTTGAGCCAGGGACGTGGTCCGCCCATCACATGAAAATGCAGATGCTGCACTTCCTGCCCGCCTTCGGCACCGGTGTTGCACAGCAGGCGAAAACCGCCTTGCGGGTAAGGGCGACAGCCCTCCTGCAGCGCCAAGCGCGGTGCCAGCGCCAGCAGGCGGCCCAGCAGCGCTTGATGCTCGGCACCGACCTGTGCCATGGAAGCAAGATGAAGTTTGGGGATCAGCAGGAAATGCACCGGCGCCCAGGGATGGATGTCGTGGAAGGCAAAAATGTCCTCGTCTTCATAGACCTTGCGTGAAGGGATCTTGCCGGCGACGATTTTGCAAAAGATGCAGGAAGCTTCGCTCATGTGTGGCCGCCTTCTTCCAGTTCTCGGGTCGCCACCTTGCGCAGTGCCTTTTCCTCGATGCCGCTGGTACCCACGCGCCGATCCAGTTCGGCAATGACGTCGGCCGGCGTCAGCCCGTAATGCGCCAGCGCAATCATCGAGTGAAACCACAGGTCGGCGACCTCGTACACGATTTTTTGTGCGTCACCGCCATGGTCTGCATCCTTGGCGGCCATCACGACTTCGGTCGCTTCTTCGCCGATCTTCTTCAGGAAGGCGTCCGGGCCCTTGTGCAGCAGGCGCGAGACATAGCTGGCCTGAGGGTCGCCGCCGTTTTGCGGCTTGCGGCTTTCGATCACGGCGGCCAGTCGGGCCAGGGAGTCTTGTGCGTTCATGGTGTCTTGTAGATGGCGGCGGGGTCTTTCAGCACCGGCTCGGTGGCCTGCCAGGCCCCGTCCTTGTAGAGGCTGAAAAAGCAGCTGTGGCGTCCGGTATGACAGGCGATGCCGGGTTCATGCCCGAGCTGAGTCACCTTGAGCAGCACCACATCGTTGTCGCAGTCCAGACGGATCTCGTGCACCTGCTGCGTGTGGCCCGACTCCTCGCCCTTATGCCACAGGCGCTTGCGCGAGCGGCTGAAATACACGGCCTGTCCGAGCTCGGCGGTTTTTTGCAGGGCTTCGCGGTTCATCCAGGCAAACATCAGCACATCACGGCTGGACGCCTCCTGCGCGATCACCGGCACCAGGCCGTGCTCGTCCCATTTCACTTCATTGAGCCAGTTCATATTTTTAAGCAGTTTGAGGACAGAGCTTGAGGTTTTTGGGGTCAGAGCCCAAATTCACGGAGCCTTCGGCTCCCACGCTGCCGGTGCAGCGCTTTGCGCTGCTGTGAAATTGGTGTCTGAACTCAATAACCTCTTTCCCACAAAACGTATAGGTATTCCGCGCTCGGCCATGCGCTGTTTAGCCTGAGCCACTGTGTATTCACCATAATGAAAGATGCTCGCGGCCAGCACCGCATCGGCGCCGCCAAGTTGTATGCCGTCCGCCAGATGATCGAGCGTACCCACGCCGCCGGAGGCGATCACCGGCACGCCCACGGCGTCGGCCACGGCACGCGTCAACTCCAGATCGAAGCCAGACTTGGTGCCGTCGCGGTCCATGCTGGTGAGCAGGATTTCGCCGGCACCCATGGACGCCATTCGGGTGGCCCAGGCCACAGCGTCCAGTCCGGTGTTCTTGCGCCCACCGTGGCTGAAAACATCCCAACCAGCGCCCACGGGGCGGCCGGCGGCGTCCAGGCGCTGGCACTCCTGAGCGCTGCGGCGCTTGGCGTCGATCGCCACCACGATGCACTGCGCGCCGTACTTGGCCGAGGCCTCGGCAATGACCTGAGGATGCGCAATCGCGGCCGAATTGAAGCTGGTCTTGTCGGCGCCGGCGTTGAGCAGGCGTCGCACGTCTTCGACCGTGCGCACACCGCCGCCCACCGTCAGCGGGATGAACACCTGGGAGGCCACGGCCTCGATGATGTGCAAAATCAGGTCGCGCCCGTCGCTGGTGGCGGTGATGTCCAAAAAGGTGAGTTCGTCGGCACCCTGATCGTTGTAGCGCGCCGCGATTTCCACCGGGTCGCCGGCGTCACGCAACTCGACGAAATTCACGCCCTTGACGACACGGCCACCGGTCACGTCCAGGCAGGGGATGATGCGTTTCGCTAGCATGCGCCTACGTCATCGCGAGGCCGCAGGCCGTGGCGATCCATGGTGGAGCACCGAGGTACTCGCGAATTGCCGCGTCGCTAGCGCTCCTCGCAATGACGGATTTGTGGTTCATGGCCTGCATGCAGCATCGCTCGATCGAAGCAGGTAACTCGCAATGACCCAGACTCTTAGCCATTGAGCTCATCGGCGCGGGCCTGCGCCGCCTGGAAGTCGAGGTCGCCGCTGTAAATGGCGCGACCACAGATCACGCCTTCTATACCTTCGCTTTCAACCTCGCAGAGTTTTTCCACGTCCGCCATGTTGGACAGGCCGCCGGATGCGATCACGGGAATGGTGAGCGCCTGCGCCAGACGCACGGTGGCCTCGATGTTGATACCGCTGAGCATGCCGTCGCGGCCGATATCGGTATAGATGATGGACTCGACGCCGTAGTCCTGAAACTTCTTCGCCAGATCCACCACCTCGTGCCCTGACAGCTTGCTCCAGCCGTCGGTGGCGACGCGGCCGTCCTTGGCGTCCAGGCCGACGATGATGTGGCCGCCAAAGGCGGTGCAGGCGTCCTGCAGGAAACCGGGGTTGCGCACCGCGGCGGTGCCGATGATGACGTAGCGCAGACCCGCATCCAGATAGCGCTCGATCGTGTCCAGATCGCGTATGCCGCCACCGAGCTGCACATCGACCTCGCTGCCCACTTCCTTGAGGATTTGACGAATCGCCATCTCGTTTTTTGGGGCGCCGGCAAAGGCACCGTTCAAGTCCACCAGGTGCAGTCGCCTGGCCCCCTTGCTGACCCAGGCTCGCGCCATCACCGTCGGCTCTTCACCGAAGGTGGTGGATTGGTCCATGTCGCCTTGTTTCAGACGCACGCAGTGGCCGTCTTTCAAGTCAATTGCCGGAATGAGTTGCATGATGAGCTAGGGGTTCCAATGGAGGAAGTTACGGTACAGCGCAAGCCCGTGGGCGGCGCTTTTTTCGGGGTGAAATTGTGTGGCGAAAATATTATCGCGCGCAATCGCCGATGTGAAGCGCGCACCGTAGTCGGTCTCGCCCACGCTGTGGCGCGCATCTGACGGTCGCGCATAAAAGCTGTGCACGAAGTAGAAGTAGTTGCCGTCCGGAACGTCGCCCCAAACCGGATGCCGGCCCAGGCCGTGATCGGCCTGGTAAACCTGGTTCCAGCCCATCTGCGGCACCTTGTAGCGGCTGCCATCGGGCTGCAACTGCCCGGCGAGTTCAAACTTGACCACCTCGCCGTGAATCAGGCCCAGGCAGGGGGTATCGAGTTCTGCGCTGTGATCGAGCAGCATCTGCATGCCCACGCACACGCCCATCAAGGGCTTGTGCGCCGCCGCGTGCATCACGGCCGCGTACATGCCCGAGTCGTGCAGCTCGCGCATGCAGTCGCGCATGCCGCCCTGCCCCGGCAACACCACACGCTCGGCGTCCATCACTTCTTGCGGTGTGCGCGCCCACACCACCTCAATGCCAGAGCCCTGGGCTGCGTGCACCACGGCCTGCGTCACGGAGCGCAGATTGCCCATGCCGTAGTCGACGACTGCTATTTTCTTCATGACTTGCTTGCGATGGCTTTGCGCCAGGACGGGCTGGTTCGATTAAAGGCTGCCCTTGGTCGAGGGAATGGCATTCGGCGCGCGTGGATCAAGTTCCAGCGCAGCACGCAGGGCGCGGCCAAAAGCCTTGAACACGGTCTCGGCCTGGTGGTGCGCATTTTCGCCGCGCAGGTTGTCGATATGCAAGGTGACGAACGCGTGGTTCACAAAACCCTGGAAGAATTCAAACGCCAGTTGGCTGTCAAAGCTGCCGATCATGCCGCTCTTGAACGGCACGTGCATCACCAGTCCCGGTCGGCCCGAAAAGTCGATCACTACCCGGCTCAGCGCTTCGTCCAACGGCACGTAGGCGTGGCCATAGCGGCGCAGCCCCCTCTTGTCGCCCACCGCCTGGTTCAGCGCCTGGCCCAGCGCGATGCCCACATCTTCCACCGTGTGGTGGCCGTCAATGTGCAAGTCGCCCACGGCCTGGATGTCCAAGTCGATCAGGCCATGGTGCGCGATCTGGTCCAGCATATGGTCGAAAAAACCAATGCCTGTGTTCAAGTGCGCCTGCCCGGTTCCGTCCAGATTGAGCTTGACGGTGATTTGGGTTTCAGCGGTATTGCGAGAGACTTCGGCAGTGCGAGGATTCATGGAGGTCATGTTACCTATTCAGTTGGGGACAGAGCTGGCTCACTTCGTGTAGCTGCGGTCAGTCCCGCAAAGCCTCACCCAAAGCGCTGATCATGGCGTGGTTCTGATCGGCTGTGCCCACGGTCAAGCGCAGGCAATTGGAAAGCAAGGGGTGCATTTTAGAAACGTTCTTCACCAGCACCTTGCGCGCTCGCATGCCTTCAAACGCTTTCGTGGCCGCGCCGTCGTCGCCCAGCACGCGCACCAGAATCATATTGGATTCGCTTGCATAGGCGTGAACACCGGGCAGGGCCTGCAGCGCCTGGAGCAGCACGCCGCGCTGCTCCCTGATGTCGTGCGCCTGCGCCGCAAACACGTCCGCGTGTTCCAGCGCAAACAGCGCGCACTCATAGTTGAGCACGCTCACGTTATAGGGTGGTCGCACCTTGTCGATCTCGGAAATCAACGCCTGGGGGCCCATCAGGTAGCCGATGCGCACCCCCGCCAAGCCAAATTTGGACAGGGTGCGCATCAACAGCACGTGGCCGTGCCGTGCGATGCGATCAATGTAGCTCTTGCTGGCAAAGGGCTGATACGCCTCGTCCATCACCACCAGTCCGCCCAGCGCACCCTGGGCCTGAACGATCTTTTCGATCACCGCGTCGTCCCACAGGTTCGCCGTGGGGTTGTTCGGATACGCCAAATACACGACGCTGGGATGGTGCTCGGCAATGGCGGCGAGCATCGCCGCCTCGTCCAGTTCGAATTCGGCCGTGAGCGCGACGCCGACAAATTTCAGACCCTGCAGCTGTGCGCTCATGCCATACATGACAAAGCCCGGGACCGGTGCCAGGATGCTCGCTGGCTGGAACTTGTTCGCTGCACTCAGTGGCAGATCGCAGGCCAGAGCGATCAGGGAAATCAGTTCGTCCGAGCCGTTGCCGAGCATCAGGGCAAAACCCTCTGGCATTCGCGCGTGCTCTGCCAGAGCGCGACGCAGGTCGTTGACACGCCCGTCGGGATAGCGGTTCAGGGCGAGTTGCGCCAGGCGCTGACCCAACTGCGCTTGCAGCTCGGGCGGCAAGCGGTGCGGGTTCTCCATGCCGTCGAGCTTGATCATGCCCACGGAGTCCTGTATCGCGTAGGCATGCATGGACTGGACGTCCTGACGGATGCGCTGAAGGGGATCTTTCATCATGCTGGCTCGAAAGACGATGTCATTGCGAGTTTCCTGTTTCTGGTGGCCGAAACTGCATATGGGCCATGAACCGGGTATTCGTCATCGCGATCGGAGCGCGGCGATCCATGTCGTTGGTTAGCCACCACGGAGCCACAGCCTGGATGGCTTCGCTGCGCTCGCACAGACGGCATGTGGTCATTCCTTTATCCTCATCAGCGCGGCTCGGGCGTGTGCCTGCAGGCCTTCGCCATAAGCCAGTTCGGCGGCGATCTTGCCCAGTACCTGGGCGCCGGCTTCGCTCACCTCGATCAGGCTGCTGCGCTTTTGGAAGTCGTACACGCCCAGGGGCGAGCTGAAGCGCGCCGTGCCACTGGTGGGCAGAACGTGGTTCGGCCCGGCGCAATAGTCACCCAGACTTTCGCTGGTGTAGGCGCCCAGGAAGATGGCGCCCGCGTGCTTGAGCAGCGGCTCCCAGCGCTGCGGCTCCCGGCTGCTCACTTCCAGGTGTTCCGGGGCGATGCGGTTGCTGATGACGCAGCACTCTTCCATGCTGCGCGTGAGGATCAGGGCGCCGCGGTCGTTGAGCGATTTGGCGATGATGTCGGCGCGTGGCATCTCGGGCAAAAGGCGATCGATCGCGGCTTGCACGGCATCGATGTAGGCGGCATCCGGGCACAACAGAATGCTTTGCGCCAGCTCGTCGTGTTCGGCCTGACTGAACAGGTCCATCGCCACCCAATCGGGCGGCGTGGAGCCATCGGCCAGCACCAGGATTTCGGAAGGCCCGGCGATCATGTCGATGCCCACGGTGCCGAAAACGCGGCGCTTGGCCGCCGCCACATAGGCATTGCCCGGTCCGGTGATCTTGTGCACCTGAGGAATGGTGGCCGTACCATAGGCCAGGGCCGCGACGGCCTGTGCGCCGCCTATGGTGAAGACACGGGTCACACCCGCCACATAGGCGGCGGCCAGCACCATCGCGTTCTTCTCTGCGCGCGGTGTCGGCACGACCATGATGATTTCGTCCACGCCTGCGACATGGGCCGGAATCGCGTTCATCAGCACCGATGAGGGATAGGTAGCCTTGCCACCGGGAACGTAGATGCCAACGCGCTCCAGCGGCGTGACCTTCTGCCCGAGCAGGTTGCCCTCGGCGTCGCGGTAGCTCCAGCTTTCTCCGCTGGCCCTTTTCTGCGCCTCGTGGTAGCTGCGCACCCGCTGCGCTGCGGCCTGCAGCGCGTCGCGCTGCGCTGTGGGAATGGCGTCAAACGCGCCCTTGAGATCGGCCTGGGTCAGTTCCAGCTCCGACATGGATGCCGCCTGCACCTGGTCCCAGCGCGCCGTGTATTCCAGCACGGCAGCGTCACCGCGCGACTGCACATCTGCCAGGATGTCGGCCACACCTTGCTCGATCGCCGCATCGGTTTGCGCCGACCAATGCAGGCGCGCCTGGAAATCGGCCTCGAACGTTGGACTGATCGTGGACAGACGCAGGGGTTTTGCACTCAAACTCATGTTGTTTTAGACGGAAGTGGGGGGAGTCAAGGCCGCAGCGAAGGCATCGATGATGTGCCGAATAGGCTGCTGCTTGAGCTTGAGCGCAGCCTGGTTCACCACCAGGCGCGAGCTGATGTCCATGATGCGTTCCACCTCCACCAGGTGGTTCGCCTTGAGTGTGTTGCCGGTGGAAACCACGTCGACGATGGCGTCCGCCAAACCGGTCAGCGGCGCCAGTTCCATGCTGCCGTAGAGCTTGATCAGGTCCACGTGCACGCCCTTGCTGGCGAAAAATTCGCGCGCAATCGACACAAATTTGGTTGCGACACGCAAGCGACTGCCCTGCCTGACGGCCCCCGCATAGTCAAAGCCCTCGCGCACCGCGACACTCATGCGGCATTTCGCAATCTGCAGGTCCAGCGGCTGGTACAGACCCTGGCTGCCGTGCTCCAGCAAGGTGTCCCGTCCGGTGATTCCCAGATCGGCGCCACCATACTGGACGTAGGTCGGTACGTCGCTGGCGCGCACCAGCACCACGCGCACGTCGGGCAAGTTGGTTGCCAGAATCAGCTTGCGTGTGGTTTCCGGGTCGTCCAGCACCTCGATGCCAGCGGCCTTGAGCAGCGGCAGGGTTTCATCGAAGATGCGGCCCTTGGAGAGTGCCAGCGTGATCACGTCAAGCCCTCCTGATGCATGCAACGCTACGCATTCAGCACCGCCCATTCTTGCGGCGTCACGGTCTGCATCGAGAGCGCGTGCACTTCATTGGTCTTCATCCGGTCGCCCAGCGTGGCGTACACCAATTGGTGACGCGCAATCTTGCGTTTGCCCTCGAAATCCGAGGACACGATGATGGCGTCCCAGTGCACGCCGTCTCCTGAGACTTCGATGTGCTCACACGCAAGCCCGGACTGGATGATGGATTTGAGTTGCTCTGCGTTCATGTGGGTTCCGTAATTAGCTTCTGATCTTGTAGCCGATGCGCAGCAGGTTGACGCCGATGGCGCTCACCACAGCCAGGAAAACTCCGACCACGGCCAGGCTGAGCTCGGGTGCGACGTCGCTCACGCCAAAGAATCCATAGCGAAAGCCGTCGATCATGTAGAAGAAAGGATTGAAGTGGCTCACGCTTTGCCAGAACGGGCCCAACGACTGAATTGAATAGAACACGCCGCTCAGGAAGGTCAGCGGCATGATGAAGAAGTTCTGAAAGGCGGCCAGCTGGTCAAATTTTTCCGCCCAGAGTCCGGCGATCAAACCCAGCGTTCCCATCAGCGCCGCGCCCAGGAAGGCAAACAGCAGGATCCACAGCGGCGCCACGAAACTCAGGTGTGAAAACCAGGCTGTGACCAGGAACACGCCCGCGCCGACCACCAGGCCGCGCACGATGGAGGAGCCCACGTAAGCAAAAAACCAGCTCCAGTGCGACAAGGGCGTGAGCAGCAGGAACACCATATTGCCCATGATCTTGCTCTGAATGAGCGAAGACGAACTGTTGGCAAAGGCATTCTGCAGCACGCTCATCATCACCAGACCCGGCACCAGAAAAGCGGTGTAGCTCAGCTGGTTGTAGACCTTGACGCTGCCTTCGAGCACATGGCCGAAGATCAGCAGATACAGCACGGCCGTCATCACCGGCGCGGCCACCGTCTGGAATGCGACCTTCCAGAAGCGCAGCACTTCCTTGTAGAACAACGCCTGCCAGCCCATCATGCTGAAACCTCGGACAGTTCCTCAGGCGAACGCTGCTTGACGCCCGCCATCACTTCCAGAAAAACATCTTCCAGGTCGGCCTTGCGAATTTCAATGTCTTGCGCCACTGCGCCCGCCTCGCGCACCGCCGCCAGATACTGCTCAATCTCCGCTGCCGTGTTGGCGGGAAGTTGCACGATGCGGCCCGTGACGCGGGCCCTGGCCTTGAGCGCGGGGGGGAGTTCGCTGTCGATCTTGAAACGCAACACGTTCGAGGCAGCAGCCTTGAGCAGTTCGCTGGTCCGATCCAGCGCCACAACACGGCCTTGTTTGAGCATGGCCAGGCGGCTGCACAGGGCTTCTGCCTCTTCCAGATAATGCGTCGTCAAGAGCACCGTGTGGCCCTGTTTGTTCAGTTTGGCGATGAATTGCCACAGGGTCTGGCGCAATTCGACGTCGACACCGGCGGTGGGTTCATCCAGCACGATCACGGGGGGCTTGTGCACCAGCGCCAGCGCCACCAGCACGCGACGCTTCATGCCACCAGAGAGTTGCCGCATATTGGCATTGGCTTTGTCGGACAAACCCAGGCTTTGCAACAGTTCATCGATCCAGGCGTCGTTGCGGCGAATGCCGAAATAGCCCGACTGAAAACGCAGCGCCTCGCGCACGTTGAAGAACGGGTCGAACACCAGCTCCTGCGGCACCACACCAAGCCGGCGCCGCGCCTGCGCGTACTCGGTCTGCACGTCGCAGCCCTGCACCAATACGCGCCCGCCGCTGGCGCGAGTCAGACCCGCGAGCACGCTGATCAGCGTGGTCTTGCCCGCGCCGTTGGGCCCGAGCAGGCCGAAGAACTCCCCCTCTTCAATGTCAAAGCTCACGCCATCGAGCGCCTTGAGTGAATCACTCTGAGCACCGGACGCGGCAGGATAGATTTTGGAGACGGATTGAAAAGAAATGGCAGGCATGGGCAGGCTGATTTTACGGCCTCAAAGGCCGATCCAACGTTGGCTAGAGCTTGTCGCGGCTTCAGGTCGCAGCGGTCAGCAACTCGGCTACGCCGTAGAGCCCCGCCAATTCGCGCAGGCGCGGGGGCAGGCCCTTGACCGCGAACGTCTTACCCAAAGCCAAGGCCTGGCGGCGCAGTTGCAGCAGCACCGCCAGCGCCGACGAATCAAAGCGCTCCATGGCGCTTGCGTCCACCGTCAGCGCGGCACCGGTCTCGGCCGTCAATTGTTCGCCCAGGCGCTGCAGCAATGCCGTCGCCTGAACGTTCGTCAATTCGGCAGGAAAGGTGAGCACGATCAGCTCTTCTTGGCGTTGTTGGACTTGTTGAGCGCGCTGAGCTTGGCAATCAATCCGTCGATGCCCTTGGCGTTGATCTCTTGCGAGAACTGGCTCAGATAGTTCTGCACCAGCCAGACACCCATGACGTTGAAGTTATAGATCTTCCATCCTGAGCCCTGACCGGGTGTCTTTTCCAGCCGGTAGTCGAGTTGAATCGGGTCTCCGTGTCCGCGAATTTCGGTGCGCACCAGAACATCGGCATCGTCCGCCGCGGCGCGCAACGGCTTGATCGTGATGATCTGGTCACCGACCTGACCCAAGGCGCCGGCATAGGAGTGCACCAGCAGGATCTTGAATTCATCCTGCAAGCGCTGTTTTTGCTCCGGCGTGGCCTGGCGCCATCCCGGCCCCACAGCTGACGCCGTCATGCGCTGGAAGTTGACGTAGGGCATGACCTGCGTGTCCACCAGCTTGACGATCTTGGCGGTGTCGCCCGCCTGGATCGCAGCGTCCGCCTTGATCGCCGCCAGCACGTCGGTGGACAGGCGCCTGACCAAGGCATCGGGCGCTTCATCGGCGGCGCAGGCCGCCGACATTGCGAACATACCCAAGGCCAGCCACAAACTGGCAGCCCATTGGCTAACAAAGCGACGCTTCATGATCATCCTTAAAAAAGAAATTCCAACCCCGTACGGTTTCAACGCGCGAACCCTCCACGGCGCTGACCGGCGCGACAGGAGACCAACCACCTTCACTGAGGCGGCGCGTCTTCGCCACCGCCCGGGTCTTCTCCATCCAGAATCTGGGAACGGCGCCGTTGCAGGTAGGCGTCGCGCGTGAAACTGTATTTGTCCAGCGCCCCCTCGTCCAACATCGCCCCCAGACTGAGCAGATTGGAGCGGGTATTCACAACCCGCAACACACCCAAAGCAGTGCGCGTCTCAATCGGATCCCGGTAACTCGTGACGTCGTATTTGTAATCCACGTATGTGGCCAAAGCATCGCGCACGGTGGACGGACCGAGCAGCGGCAACACCACATAGGGCCCGGCGGGAACACCCCAATGGCCCAGGGTTTGACCAAAATCCTCGGGGTGGCGCTCCACTCCGAGTTCGCCCGCCAGATTGAGCAGTCCGCCAAAACCGAATACGGTGTTGAAACTCACGCGTATCACCATTTCGCCCGTGGCTTCGGCCTTGAGTTGCATCGCATTGTTGATGAGCGAACCGATGTCACTGATGTTGTTGAAGAAATTGCTGACCCCCGTGCGCACCAGGGACGGAGTGACTTTCTTGTACCCGGTCGCCACGGGTTTAAGAACCATGCTGTCCAGGCCGTCATTGAATTTTGAGACGTCGCGGTTCAAGGGTTCCAGCGGATCGTTCGGATTCGCGCTGGGACCGGTGGCACAAGCCGACAGCAGGGCAAGCGTGAATGCCATCACGAGCCAGAGCGTGCTGCGCATGGCGACGCGGACGAACTTGACCTCGCTCATGGCCGGACTCACTTGGCAGCCGAGGCCGCCGCGACAGGCGCTGCAACGGGCTCAGCGGCCTTGCTGAAGAGAAACTGGCTGATCAGGTTTTCCAGCACCACCGCGGACTGAGTCGTTGATATCTTGTCGCCGTTGGCCAGCGGTTTTTCGTCAGCACCGGCCTCCACCCCCAGGTACTGCTCGCCCAACAAGCCACTGGTAAGAATCTTCAATGAGCTGTCTTTGGGGAAACTGTACTGGCTTTGCATCGCCAGTGTCACCAGCGCCTGAAACGTCTTGTCGTCAAAGGTGATCGACTCAACTCTTCCAACGACGACGCCCGCACTGCGCACGGCCGCCTTGGGCTTGAGACCGCCGACATTGTCGAACTTGGCGCTCACGTGGTAGGTCGACTGAAAGTTCAGGCTCAGCAGATTGGCCGACTGCAGCGCCAAAAAGAGAATGGCCACAGCCCCGATCAGCACAAACATGCCCACCCAGTAATCTTTATTGTTGCGCTCCATGAATTTCCCTTAATCAGTTGGGGACAGAGGTTTATCCCAAAAATTTCTAACATGTTGAGGACAGAGCTTGCGCACTACGTGTCGCGACGGTCTGTCCCGCAAGGACTCAGATGCTAAACATCATCGCTGTCAGGATAAAGTCCAGGCCCAGCACCGCCAGCGAAGCCACCACCACGGTGCGTGTGGTGGCGTGCGAAACCCCTTCAGGCGTGGGCTGGGCATTGAAGCCCTGCAACAACGCGACAAAGGTGACGGTAAATCCGAACACCACGCTCTTCACCACGCCGTTGCCCACGTCGGCCCAGACATCCACGCCGCCCTGAATCTGGCTCCAGAACGAACCGGCGTCCACGCCGATCATGAGCACGCCCACGACCCAGCCGCCAATGATGCCGACGGCGCTGAACACCGCTGCCAGCAGCGGCATCGCGATCACTCCGGCCCAAAAGCGCGGCGCCAGGATGCGGTCGATCGGATCCACCGCCATCATCTCCATCGCCGAAATTTGTTCACCCGCCTTCATCAGACCGATCTCGGCCGTGAGCGAGGTTCCGGCGCGTCCGGCAAACAGCAGCGCCGTGACGACGGGACCGAGTTCGCGCACCAGGCTCAGCGTCACGAGCAGGCCCAGCGCCTCGGACGATCCATAACGCTGCAAAGTGTAGTAGCCCTGCAGCCCGAACACGAAGCCGACAAACAGGCCCGACACGGCGATGATGGAGAGCGAATAGTTGCCCAGGAAGTGGATCTGATCCCGGATCAGTCCGAAGCGTTTCAGACTCGGACCGAGGGAGACCAGCAAGCGGAAAAACAAACGCGCGGCGTTCCCGATGTCGCTGACTTGCGTGCGCGTGGCACGCCCCACGGCGCTCGGATCAAGCCACTTCATGCCCGGCCTCCCGCCATTGCACCAAAATCCTGCTCAGCGTCAGGGCCGGGGTAGTGAAAGCGCACCGGGCCATCGGCCTGCGCCAACACATACTGCACCACGCGCGGATCGGTGCTGTGACGCACCTCGTCGGGCGTACCCTGCGCGGCGATCTGACCGTTGGCCAACAAAACGACGTAATCGGCCATGGCAAAGGTCTGCTCCAGCTCGTGCGATACCACCACGCTGGTCAGTCCCAGGGTGTCGTTGAGCTGGCGTATCAGTTGCGCCACGGTACCCAGTGAAATCGGATCGAGACCCGAGAAGGGTTCGTCGTACATCAGCAGTTCCGGGTCCAGCGCCATCGCGCGCGCCATGGCAATGCGCCGCGACATGCCGCCCGACACTTCGGCCGGCATCAGGTCACGGGCTCCGCGCAATCCCACGGCGTGCAGCTTCATCAGCACGATGTCGCGTATCAGCGCCTCCGGCAGGTCGGTGTGCTCGCGCAAGGGAAAGGCCACGTTGTCAAATACGCTCAGGTCTGTGAACAGGGCGCCGAACTGGAACAGCATGCCCATGCCGCGGCGCGCCTGGTAGAGCGCGGCCTGGTCCATCTTCGTGATGTCTTGCGTGCCGCTCTTGCCGTGCAGCAGCAACTCGCCTTTTTGCGCCCGGTATTGCCCGCCCATCAGCCGCATGAGAGTGGTCTTGCCGCCACCCGACGCGCCCATCAACGCCGTCACTTTGCCGCGCGGCAGCGTGAGCGAGATGTCGTTCAGCACCGCACGTTCGCCGTAGCCAAACGTGAGGTTGCGGAACTCGACCAGTGATTCAGAAGAAGGGATCATTAACAGTTGAGGACAGAGCTGGTTCGGGTTATTGGGGTCAGACGCCAATTTCGCCGCGGCGTAAAACGCCGCATTTGGCATTAGAGCTGAAGGCTCCGCGAATTTGGACTCTGACCCCAAAAACCTAAAGGCCGGAGATCGTCCGGCCCGTGCATCATAAGGGAATACACCTAAGCGTCTCGATCGACGCTCAGCTTGCCCCCGGCTTTACCGTTTTTTACCGGGGCAATTCACTGCAACCCATCAGAAATTCATCGACCGCGCGGGCGGCTTGTCGGCCTTCACGAATGGCCCAGACCACGAGGCTTTGGCCACGCCGCATGTCGCCAGCGGCAAACACCTTGGCCACATTGGTGGCGTAGCCACCGCTGAAGTCGGTACTGGCTTTGGCGTTGCCGCGTCCGTCCTTTTCCACGCCGAAAGCGTCCAAAACGGTGGCCACCGGATGCACAAAACCCATCGCCAGAAACACCATGTCAGCCTTGTATTCCTTCTCGCTGCCCGCGATCTCGACCAGCCGTCCGTCCTTGAACTCGACGTGCACGGTTTTCAAGCCGCTGAGCTTGCCGTTCTTGCCCACGAACTCCTTGGTGGAGACGGCGAACTCGCGCGTGCAGCCCTCTTCGTGGCTGGAGCTGGTGCGCAGTTTGAGCGGCCAGTAGGGCCAAGTCAGAGGACGGTCTTCTTCCACTGGCGGCTGGGGCATGACTTCAAACTGGGTCACGCTGGCAGCTCCTTGGCGGTTGCTCGTGCCCACGCAATCGGAGCCGGTGTCTCCGCCGCCGATCACGATCACGTGCTTGCCATCGGCGCGCAACTGGCCCTTGAGCTTGTCACCCGCGTTCACCTTGTTTTGCTGCGGCAGGAATTCCATCGCGAAATACACGCCTTCGAGTTCGCGCCCCGGCACGGGCAGGTCACGCGAGTGCTCGGCGCCGCCCGTGAGCAGCACGGCGTCGAAATCCTGTTGCAGTTGCTGGGCAGACACGCTTTCCTTGGACCAGTTCGTCACCTTCGAAGCAGCTGGCATGGTCCCGATGAGCACGCCGGTACGGATGGTCACGCCTTCGGCCTGAATTTGTTTCACGCGCCGCTCGATGTGGGTCTTCTCCATCTTGAAATCCGGAATGCCGTAGCGCAACAGACCGCCGACGCGATCGTTCTTCTCGAACAGCGTCACGTCGTGCCCGGCGCGCGCCAGCTGCTGCGAAGCCGCCAGGCCCGCCGGGCCGGATCCGACAACCGCGACCCTTTTCCCGGTCTTGTGTTTGGGCAACTGCGGAGTCACCCACCCTTCGTCCCAGGCGCGGTCGATGATGGCGTGTTCGATCGACTTGATGCCCACTGCAGCGTCGCTCACGTTCAGCGTGCAGGCCGCCTCGCAGGGCGCCGGGCAGATGCGTCCCGTGAACTCGGGAAAGTTGTTGGTGGAATGCAGCACGGTGCTGGCGTTCTTCCAGTCGCCGCGGTACACGAGGTCATTGAAGTCCGGAATGATGTTGTTCACCGGGCAGCCGGAATTGCAAAACGGTGTGCCACAGTCCATGCAGCGCGCGGCCTGAACCTTGGCCTGCGCCGGATCGAGCCCGACGACGAATTCCTTGTAGTGCTTCAGGCGCTCGGCCGGGGGCTTGTATCCCTCTTCGACGCGCTCGTATTCCATGAAGCCGGTGACTTTTCCCATGATGTCCTGCCCTTCAGATGCTGTGGTGTTCCACGGGCTGGCCCGTGGAACGAACGGATGCTATTTGGCTGTGGCCACGGCCATGGCCGATGCCTGCGCTGTTTCGGTCATTGTGGCTGCGGCCTTCTTCGCGTGGATCTCGCCCAGAGCGCGCCGGTATTCGTTCGGAAACACCTTGACGAACTTGGCGCGCGCCAGGTCCCAGTTGTCCAGCAATTCGCGCGCGCGTTTGCTGCCGGTCCAGCGGTTGTGCTCTTCCAGCAGTTTCTTCAATTGCGCTTCGTCGGTCTGGCCGCCATGCCAGATACCGCGATCCACAGCAGCCTGCTGTTCGGCGGAGCTCAGCAGCTTGTCCAGCGACACCATGGCGGTATTGCAGCGCTTGGCGAACTGTCCGTCCTCGTCGTACACGTAGGCGATGCCGCCGCTCATGCCGGCGGCGAAGTTGCGCCCGGTCTTGCCCAGCACCAGCACCGTGCCGCCCGTCATGTACTCGCAACCATGGTCGCCCGTGCCTTCCACGACGGCCGTGGCGCCCGACAGGCGCACGGCAAAGCGCTCGCCCGCCACTCCGGAGAAGAAGGCCTCGCCACTGGTGGCGCCGTACATCACGGTGTTGCCCACGATGGTGTTGCGCACGGCTTCGCCGCGAAAATCGATGCTGGGCCGCACCACGACGCGGCCACCGCTCAAGCCCTTGCCGGTGTAGTCGTTGGCGTCGCCGATCAAATAGAGCGTGATGCCATTGGCCAGGAAGGCGCCGAACGACTGCCCGCCCGTGCCTTCGAGCTGGATGCGGATAGTGTCATCGGGCAGACCTTCTGGGCGCACCTTGGTCAGGGCTCCTGAGAGCATCGCGCCCAGGGAGCGGTTCACATTGCGCGCCACTTCCATGAACTTGACCTTTTCACCCCGGTCGATGGCGGCTCTGGACTTCTCGATCAGGACGTTATCCAGCGATTTTTCAAGTCCGTGCTCCTGATTCTCCACGTGGAATCGGGGCACTTCGGGACCTACCTTCGGCTGCGCAAACAGGCGGCTGAAATCGAGGCCGCTGGCTTTCCAATGGGCGATGCCCTTCTTCATGTCGAGCAGGTCCGAGCGGCCGATCATGTCGTCGAACTTGCGCATGCCAAGTTGCGCCATGATCTGACGCAGTTCTTCGGCGATGAAGAAAAAGTAGTTCACGACGTGCTCTGGCTTGCCCGAGAACTTCTTGCGCAGTTCGGGATCCTGCGTGGCCACGCCCACGGGGCAGGTGTTGAGGTGGCACTTGCGCATCATGATGCAGCCTTCCACCACCAGTGGCGCGGTCGCAAAACCGAACTCGTCTGCACCCAGCAAGGCACCGATGGCGACATCGCGGCCGGTCTTCATCTGGCCATCGGCCTGCACCCGGATGCGGCCGCGCAAGCGGTTCAGCACCAGTGTCTGCTGCGTTTCCGCCAGGCCGATTTCCCAGGGGCTGCCTGCGTGCTTGATGGAAGACCAGGGCGAGGCGCCGGTGCCGCCGTCGTGGCCGGCAATCACCACGTGGTCGGCCTTGCATTTGGTCACGCCTGCGGCGATGGTGCCGACACCGGTCTCGCTCACCAGCTTGACGCTGATGGAGGCACGGGGCGCCACGTTCTTCAGGTCGTGGATCAGCTGCGCCAGATCCTCGATGGAGTAGATGTCATGGTGCGGCGGCGGCGAGATCAGCCCGACGCCGGGCACGGAATAGCGCAGCTTGCCGATGTACTCCGTCACCTTTGTGCCCGGCAGCTGTCCGCCCTCACCCGGTTTGGCGCCCTGTGCCATCTTGATCTGGATCTGATCGGCACTGGCCAGGTATTCGGCCGTGACACCAAAGCGCCCTGATGCCACCTGCTTGATGCGCGAACGCAGCGAGTCACCGTCCTGCAACGGCAGATCCACCTCAACCACATCGTTGCCGATCACGCTCTTGAGCGTCTCGCCCTGCTTGATCGGGATACCCTTGAGTTCCTGCCGATAGCGCGCCGGGTCTTCGCCGCCTTCGCCGGTGTTGCTTTTCCCCCCGATGCGGTTCATGGCCACGGCCAGGGTGGCGTGGGCTTCGGTGCTGATCGAGCCCAACGACATCGCCCCCGTGGCAAAGCGTTTGACGATTTCCTTGGCCGATTCGACCTCGTCCACGGGAATGGCTTTGCTCGGATCAATCTTGAACTCGAACAGGCCGCGCAGCGTCATGTGCCGGCGACTCTGGTCGTTGATGATCTGCGCGTATTCCTTGTACGTGTTCCAGTTGTTGGCGCGCGTGCTGTGCTGCAGCTTGGCGATGGCGTCGGGCGTCCACATGTGCTCTTCGCCGCGCGCACGCCAGGCGTATTCGCCGCCGGCATCGAGCATGGTCTCTAGCACCGGGTCATCGCTGAAGGCTGCCTTGTGCATGCGGATCGCCTCTTCCGCGATCTCGAACACGCCGATGCCCTCGACCCGGCTGGCGGTGCCGGTGAAGTACTTGGCCACCGTGGTGCTGTTCAGGCCGATGATCTCGAACAACTGCGCGCCGCAGTAGCTCATGTAGGTGGACACGCCCATCTTGGACATGATCTTGGACAGGCCCTTGCCCACCGCCTTGATGTAGTTGTAGATCGCCTTGTCAGCGCTCAGGTCGCCGGCCAGATCCTTGTGCAGATCGACCAGGGTTTCCATCGCCAGATAGGGATGCACGGCTTCCGCGCCGTAGCCAGCGAGCACGGCGAAATGGTGCACTTCGCGCGCCGTGCCGGTCTCGACCACCAGGCCGGTGGTGGTGCGCAGGCCCTCACGCACCAGGTGCTGGTGGATGGCTGAGAGCGCCAGCAGCGCCGGAATCGCGACCTGGGTCGCGCTGATGCTGCGGTCGCTGATGATGAGGATGTTCTTGCCGCCCTTGACGGCATCGACGGCCTCGGCGCACAGGGAAGCGAGTTTGGCTTCGACGCCTTCGTGGCCCCAATCCAGCGGATAAGTGATATCGAGCGTGGCGCTGCGGAACTTGCCCTGAGTCTGCGTCTCGATGTCGCGCAGCTTGGCCATGTCGGCGAAGTCCAGCACCGGCTGGCTCACTTCCAGACGCATCGGCGGGTTCACTTGGTTGATGTCGAGCAGATTCGGCTTGGGTCCGATAAAGGACACCAGCGACATCACGATCGCTTCACGGATCGGGTCGATCGGCGGGTTCGTGACCTGGGCGAACAACTGCTTGAAATAGTTGAACAACGGCTTGTTCTTGTCCGACAACACTGCCAACGGACTGTCATTGCCCATGGAGCCGAGTGCTTCCTCACCCGCCTGGGCCATGGGTGCCAGCAGGAACTTGATGTCCTCCTGGGTTGTGCCAAAAGCCTGCTGGCGATCCAGCAGGTTTACCCCATCGGCTCGAGGCGCGTCCGAGTCAATTTCGGCGCCTGCGATGTGACACACCGACACGTCATCGAGCCGGATGCGCAGGTTTTCGATCCATTGCTTGTAGGGCTTGCTGTTCGCCAGAGTCGCCTTGATTTCCTCATCGTCGACCATGCGCCCCTGCTCCAGATCGATCAGGAACATCTTGCCGGGCTGGAGTCGCCACTTGCGCACGATGCGGTTTTCCGGCACTGGCAACACCCCCGACTCGGACGCCATGATCACCAGGTCGTCATCGGTGATGCAGTAGCGCGAAGGGCGCAGTCCATTGCGGTCCAGCGTGGCGCCGATCTGGCGTCCATCGGTGAACACGATCGATGCCGGGCCGTCCCAGGGCTCCATCATCGCGGCGTGGTATTCATAGAACGCGCGGCGGCGCTCATCCATCATGGTGTGCTGCTCCCAGGGCTCGGGGATCATCATCATCACGGCCTGGCTGATGGGGTAGCCGGCCATGGTGAGCAACTCCAGGCAGTTGTCAAAGGTGGCGGTGTCGGACTGATCGGCAAAGCTGATGGGGTAGAGCTTCTTCAGGTCGGCACCCAGCACCGGAGACGACATCACGCCTTCGCGCGCCTTCATCCAGTTGTAGTTGCCCTTGACGGTGTTGATCTCGCCGTTGTGCGCGACGTAGCGGTAGGGGTGGGCCAGCGGCCACTCGGGAAAGGTGTTGGTGGAGAAGCGCTGATGCACCAACCCTAGCGCAGACACGCAGCGTTCGTCTTCCAGATCGCGAAAGTAAGTGCCGACCTGATCCGCCAGCAGCAGACCCTTGTAGATCACGGTGCGACTGGACATGCTGGGCACGTAATACTCTTTGCTGTGCTTGAGTTTGAGCGCCTGGATGTGGGCGCTGGCGGTCTTGCGAATCACGTACAGCTTGCGCTCCAGCGCGTCCTGCACGATCACATCACTGCCGCGGCCGATGAAGACCTGACGCAACACCGGCTCCTTTTGGCGCACCGTGGGCGACATCGGCATGTCGCGGTTCACGGGCACGTCGCGCCAACCCAGCAGCACCTGGCCCTCGAGCTTGATTGCGCGCTCCAGTTCCTGCTCGCAGGCCTGGCGTGAGGCATGTTCCTTGGGCAGGAAGATCATGCCCACGCCATACTCGCCCGGCGGCGGCAGCGTCACGCCCTGCTTGGCCATTTCCTCACGGTAGAGCGCATCGGGCAACTGGATCAGGATGCCCGCGCCGTCGCCCATGAGCTTGTCTGCTCCCACGGCGCCCCGATGGTCCAGGTTTTCCAGGATCTTGAGCGCGTTCTTCACGATGTCGTGCGACTTCGTGCCCTTGATATGGGCCACAAACCCCACACCGCAGGCGTCGTGCTCGGCCCCGGCGGTATACAAACCCTCGTTCTGCAAATGAGCAATTTCGCTGGCCGTGGTCATGGCAATTCCTTCAGAATTTCACAAAGACTTGAAGCATAGTGCAGTGCACCAATCTTTTCAAGCAAATTAATTGGGGTCAGATTCCAATTAATTTCACATTTCTCGATTTTCTATTTAATTGGGGACACATCAAAATGAAGAGCAGCAGAGTACGGATCCATTTAGCGAATTTGACTATCTTTACCTCGCCTTTGATGTCGAGACCGGTCTGCCTGCTGCGGCTTGACTGACCCTGCGTTGGGTGCGCTTTTGCAGATCCGCCACAAAATCCGGCTCGCCCAGGGCCCAACCGCGCACCGCCGACTGCGTCAAAGCCGACTGCGTTTGTGGCGAAACCCCGGACTGGACCAGTTCGGCGTAGGCGGCCTCACGCGCAAACGGCGTGTTGCCCAGTTCCCAATACAGGGGATGGGGCGTGATCAGTGCATCGCTGCGCAGGCCGAGGTAATGCCCATGGCTGGACCAGGGATAGTCACGTGCTTGCGCCACCAAGCCCGCACGCACCGGATTCAGCTCGATGTACACCATACACGCCAGCAGGTAACGCTCGGTCTGGATCAATGTCGACCGGTAGCGCCCTTCCCACAGCGTTCCGCTGCGACCTTGCGTGTCATTGAAGTGCCGCACATAGCGTCGCCCGACCGCCTGCATCATCTGTGGCAGACCGTCAGCGGTGGAAGGTGTTGCCAGCACATGAAAGTGATTGCTCATGAGCACATAGGAATGAATCGCCACGCTGAACCGGGAGGCGTTCTCGCCCAGCAGGCCCAGCAGATCCTCATAGTTGGCGCTGCTGGCAAAGATCGGTTGGCGGTTATTGCCACGCTGGATCACGTGGTGCGGATAACCGGGAAGCGTGAGCCGGGGAAGGCGTGCCATGAGACAAGGATGAAGTGAATTACTGCATCATGATAATTGGAATCTGACCCCAATTAATCTTTTGTGGCGCGACGCTGAACGGCATCGATGTATGCTGCGCCATCGGGGGCGCAGTTGGCGCGTTGGGCGTTCCAGATCATCTGACCCAGTTCTTCCATGACTTCATGCTGCGCCTGATGCAGATCACCGCGGCGAGCCGTGAGCAGTTCCACCGCCTGACGGATACCGCGGGGTTGGTCGATGCTGCATTGCTCGGTGATGCTCAGGTGCATGGACAAATGCAGGAACGCGTTGCCCTCGCCGCCAGAACGGTCGGCTATGGCCAAGAGCGCAGCGTCCAGATCCGCCAGTTCGGCGTGGAATTCCGGGTGCTCGTCCATCCACCCGCTGGCAATGATTTCGATCGCCTCAAGCGCCTGCCCAGCGCGGGATTTTTGGTAAACCGTACAAAAAAAACGACGCACATCGGAGGGGGACGGTGTAAACATGGCGGGATTGTCCACCAACTTATGATCTACCCATGAGATCCACCATCTGCCGCCCAGTGCCAAGCGCCATCCCTAGGGCAGTGCGCGTTTGATTTCTGATCCCTTTTTTTACTTCGTCGCGATCCCGGCCGTGGTTCTGCTGGGCTTGAGCAAGAGCGGGTTTGGCGCAGGCTTTGGCTCGCTCGCGGTGCCCATGATGGCGCTGGCGGTGACCGTTCCCCAGGCCGCCGCCATCCTCATGCCAGTGCTGTTCGTGATGGACGTGATGGCCTTGGGCGCGCTGCGCCACAGCCTGGACCGCCGACTGATCCAGTTCCTGCTGCCCTTCGGATTGCTGGGTATCGTCGTGGGAACCTTTCTGTTCAAACTGCTGGACGCCAAAACCGTCTCCGCCATCGTCGGCGCGGTGACGCTCGTCTTTCTGGCGCAGCGCATGCTGTTCCGGCCGCGCCCGGACAGCCCGCCACCGTCCAAATGGCTCGGTGCCATGCTCACCGTCACTTCAGGCTTCACCAGTTTTGTGGCGCACGCGGGTGGGCCGCCGATCCAGTTCTACGTGATTCCGATGCGGCTGCCACCCCTGGTTTTCACCGCCACCATGGCCGCCTTCTTTTTCGTCATCAACCTGGCCAAGTGGATTCCCTACGCCTGGCTGGGCTTGCTGGACTGGCGCAACATGAGCACCTCGCTGGCACTGCTGCCATTTGCCCCCATCGGCGTCTGGGTAGGTGTGCGCATCGCGAGGCACATACAACCCACGCTGTTCTACCGCGTGCTGTATGCGGGGATGTTTCTTTCAGGCGCCAAGCTACTGTGGGATGGATTGCGCTAAGGAAGTCCAAGCGACAAACTAGGCCGTTCCACCCACGGTCAAACCTTCGATGCGCAACGTGGGTTGACCGACACCCACCGGCACGCTCTGACCTTCCTTGCCGCACACACCCACACCGGTGTCCAGCGCCATGTCGTTGCCGATCATGGTGATCTTCTTCAATGACTCTGGGCCGCTGCCCACCAGCGTGGCGCCCTTGACCGGGTACTGGATCTTGCCATTCTCCACCCAGTAGGCTTCGCTCGCCGAGAACACGAACTTGCCGGACGTGATGTCGACCTGGCCGCCACCGAAGTTGGTGGCGTAAAGGCCCTTCTTGATGCTGGCAACGATCTCTGCGGGCGCTGTAGCACCGCCGAGCATGAAGGTATTGGTCATGCGCGGCATTGGAACGTGGGCATAGCTTTCGCGCCGGCCATTGCCCGTGGGTTTCACGCCCATCAGGCGCGCATTCATCGAGTCCTGCAGATAGCCCTTGAGGATGCCGTCCTCGATCAGCACATTGCGCTGCGTGGCGTGGCCCTCGTCGTCCACGTTGAGCGAGCCGCGCCGCAGCGCAATGCTGCCGTCGTCCAGCACCGTCACGCCCTTGGCCGCCACGCGCTGACCGACGCGCCCGCTGAAGGCGCTCGAGCCCTTGCGGTTGAAGTCCCCCTCCAGCCCGTGGCCGATGGCTTCGTGCAGCAGCACGCCCGGCCAGCCCGGGCCCAGCACCACGCTCATCACGCCCGCCGGCGCCGGTCTGGACTCCAGATTTGTGAGCGCCGCATGCACGGCCGCATCCACATATTCGACGATCTGCGCATCGTCAAAATACGCCAGGCCAAAGCGCCCGCCGCCGCCGCCCGAGCCCACCTCGCGCCGCACCTGTCCATTCACCTTCGCTTCGGCGATCACCGTCACCGACAACCGCACCAAAGGCCGCACGTCCGCTGCCAGCGTGCCATCGGCACGGGCCACCAGCACCACGTCGTATTCACTCGCCAGCCCCGCCATCACCTGCGCCACGCGCGGGTCCTTGGCGCGCGCCAGCTTTTCCACGCGCCCCAGCAGCGCCACCTTGGCCGCGCTGTCCATGGTGTCGATCGGGTCCAAGCCTGAATAGAGCGAGCGGCTCGCGGCGATCTTGGGGGTGACGACCTTGGTCTTGACCGATTGCGACGCCGCCGAAATGCTGCGCACGGTGCGCGCCGCGTCCAGCAGCGAAGCCTGAGAGATGTCGTCGGAATACGCAAAAGCCGTTTTCTCCCCGCACACGGCACGCACACCCACGCCCTGGTCGATGCTGAAAGAGCCGGTCTTCACAATGCCTTCTTCCAGGCTCCAGCCTTCGCTGCGCGTATATTGAAAATACAGGTCAGCGTCATCCACCTTGTGCGCCGTGATTTCACTCAGGGCACGGGTCAGATCTGCGGTCGTCAAGCCAAAGGGTTCCAGCAGCAATCCCTGGGCAATGGCCAGCCGGTCGGCCGTAGGTTGGCGCTGGGGAGCCTTGCTACGGGCATTCGGACGGGCAGAAAAGGAATCGGTTGAAGTCATGAGCCCATTTTAGGGTCAGCTTTGCACCAGCCTCTTAGACCTCGCAATCGACATCAGTATTCCCAGTCCCATGCCCAGGGTCACCATCGCCGTTCCGCCGTAACTTATGAAGGGCAGTGGCACGCCCACCACGGGCAGGATGCCGCTGACCATGCCCATGTTGACGAAGGCGTAGGTAAAGAAAATCAAGGTGATGCTGCCGGCCAGCAGGCGGGAAAACAGCGTGGGAGCTTCAAGCGCGATCGCCAGTCCGCGCAACACCAGAAAAATGAAGCCCGAGATCAGCAGCAGGTTGCCAACCAGCCCGAACTCCTCGGAAAACGAGGCAAAGATGAAGTCTGTGGTGCGCTCGGGAATGAACTCCAGGTGGGTTTGCGTGCCCTGCATGAAGCCCTTGCCGAGCACGCCGCCCGAGCCAATGCCTATCATTCCCTGGATGATGTGAAAACCCTTGCCCAGCGGGTCACGGCTGGGGTCCATGAGGGTGCAAATGCGCTGTTGCTGGTAGTCATGCATCAGCGGCCAACGCACACCGTCGGCGCACACCTGCGGCTCATACCACACCAGCAGTAGCACACCCAGCAGACCAAGCAGCACCGGCGGTAGCAACAACTTCCAACTCAATCCCGCAAAAAAAATCACGCCCATGCCGGCGGCCAGCACCAGCACCGCCGTGCCCAGATCGGGTTGCTTCACGATCAGCGCGATCGGCACCAGCAACAAGGCCCCGGCGACCAGAAAGTCCAGCGGACGCAACTGGCCTTCGCGCTTCTGAAACCACCAGGCCAGCATCAAGGGCATGGCGATCTTGAGAATTTCGCTGGGCTGAATCGTCACGCCCACGTTCAGCCAACGCCTGGCGCCCTTCTTGGTGACGCCGAATACGGCCACGGCAATCAGCAGTGTCACGCCCACCACGTACAGCGGAACCGCCAGCGCCATCAGACGCTGCGGCGGTATCTGCGCCACGATGAACAGGATCACCCCGGCGATCAGCATATTGCGCACGTGGTCCTCGAAGCGCGTGCCATGGTCGTAGCCGGAGGAATACATGGTCAGCAGGCCGGCGCAGGCCAGCATAAACACCGCGAACGCCAGCGGTCCGTCAAAACCGCGAAACCACAGCGGCACTCGGTGCCAAAGGGAAGGTTTATCAAAATGGGTCGCCATGGCTTGATTATCCCTGTCCACACGCGACCGTGTCGGCAGCGGCCGCAAACCGGGCGTCAACGCATGGGACAATCCGACCCATGTTTGTACTATTTGAAGAAGCCGGAAAATTCCTGGCGGGGCGCGTGCTGTCGGAGAGCGAGGCGTCGGCGCAGGTGGAACTCGACAGTGGCAAGCGCCTCAAGGTCAAGAACGCCCATCTGCTGCTGAAGTTTGAGAAGCCCGACTCGGCCGAGTTGATGCGCAAGGCGCAGGAACTGAGCCAGAGCATCGAACTCGATCTTGCCTGGGAGTTCGCTCCTGCAGACGAGTTTGGGTTTGCCGATCTGGCACGCGAGTATTTCAGCGCCAGTCCCAGCCTGGAGCAACAGGCTGCGGCGCTGTTTTGCCTGTTTGATGCGCCCCACTACTTTCGCCGGGCGGGGAAGGGCCGCTTCAAGAAGGCATCGGCCGAGATCCTGCAGCAGGCGCTGGCGGGCATCGAAAAGAAGAAGCAGTTGCTGCAGCAAATCGCCGACTGGGCGCAGGCCCTGGGCGAAGGCCGGTGCCCCGATGCGATACGGGAACAGTTGTTCAAGATCCTGTTCAAGCCCGACAAGAACGCGCCCGAGTACAAGGCCGTGGTCGAGGCCTCGCGCGCCACCCATAAGCCGCCGTTGGATCTGCTGCAACAGGCCGGCGCCATCGCCTCGCCCTACCAGTTTCACTGGAAACGCTTCCTGTTCGACAACTTTCCCAAAGGCACTGGATTCCCCGCCTTGGTGGCGCCCGCGATTCAGGACGAACTTCCGCTGGCCACGGTGCAGGCCTTTTCCATCGACGACTCGGCCACGACCGAGATCGACGACGCGCTCTCGGTGCAGGGCCTGGGCACGGGGACGGTGGTGCTGGGCATTCACATCGCAGCGCCTGGCTTGGCCGTGCTGCCCGGCAGCCCCATCGACCTGGCCGGGCGCGCGCGCCTGTCCACGGTCTACATGCCGGGCTACAAGGTCACGATGCTGCCCGATGCGGTGGTGCAAAGTTACACCTTGCAGGAAGGCCAGAACTGTCCGGCTGTGTCCCTGTACGTCACGCTGAATGAAGCCACGCTGCAGATCCAGGACACGCAAACCCGGCTTGAGCGCGTGCCGATCGCCGTGAACCTGCGCCACGACCAGCTCGACGCCGTGGTCACGCCCGAATGGCTGGAGAACCCCGCCTTCGAGCATGTGGACACGCCGCTGCCGGCGCGCATCGAGCGCACCGAACTCGCTTTCCTGTACCGCCTGGCCAAGCAGTTGAAGGCGCAGCGCGAAGTGGTACGGGGCAAGCCCGAAAACTTCAATCGGCCCGACTACAACTTCAAGTTGATCGGCAATGAGGGCGCTGAACCCCAAGGCAATGAGCAGGTGCAGATCAGCGTTCGCCAACGCGGCGCACCGCTGGATCTGATCGTGGCCGAGGCCATGATTCTGGCCAATAGCACCTGGGGCCTGTGGTTGGCTGAGCTCGGCGTTCCCGGCATTTACCGCAGCCAGGCCAGCATGGCGCCCGGCGTGAAGGTACGTATGGGAACCAAGGCCCTGCCACACGCAGGTATTGGCGTTCCCGCCTACGCCTGGAGCAGCTCGCCGCTGCGCCGCTATACCGACCTGGTGAACCAATGGCAAATCATCGCCTGCGCGCGCCATGGCAAAACCGCTGCGCTGGCCGCTCCTTTTAGACCGAAGGACACGGAGCTGTTCGCCATCATCTCGGCCTTTGACGCGGCCTACAGCGCCTACAACGGGTATCAGCAGGGCATGGAGCGTTTCTGGACGCTCAAATATTTGCAGCAGCAGGGCATCACCGAGCTCGTGGCCAGCGTGTTCAAGGACATCCCCGGCGGCGTACTGGTGCGGGCCGAAGAGCTGCCGCTGGTGCTTCCGGTCATGGGAGCCACCGGCCTGCCCCGCGGCGCGCGCTTGCGCGTCAAACTCGGCGCGGTGGACGAGATCACGCTGGACGTTCACGGCACGCTGCTGGAGCGGCTCGACCTGGACGATGCGGGCGCGGGTGAGGCGCTGGCGCAAGACGCTGAGAACGACGACGACGACGCGCCAGTGGGGCCGATAGCCATCGCCATGGACACGAGTGAAGGCGACGTGAGCCCAGACCCGACAGACCCCACCGCAGTGCCGTGAATCTGAGCCGCTTCAGCACTCTGCAATGGGCCCTGGGCGTATCCGTGGCGGTGCATGCGTTGCTGCTGGGCGTGCGTTTCGTCGACCCGGAGGGATTCAAGCGCGTGTTTCAGGACACGGCACTGGATGTCATCCTGGTCAACGCCAAGAGCGAGCAGCGCCCCGACAAGGCGCAGGCGATTGCGCAGTATTCTTTGGCCGGCGGGGGCGAACAGGAAGCCGGGCGCGCCACCACGCCCCTGCCACCCTCCCTGGTCGCGGACATGGGAAACGCGGCGCTGGACACCCAGCGCAAACTGGAGGCACTGAGCGAGCAGCAAAACCTGTTGCTGGCGCAAATCAAGACGCAGTTGGCAAGCATGCCCGCACCCGCGCTCGCGCAGACCAGCAAGAACCCCGAAGCACAGGCCGAGGAAGACCGACGCCGCCAACTGGTCAAGCTGCTGGCCGAAATCGAGCGCCGCGTGAACGATCAGAACGCCAGACCGAAAAAGCGCTATGTCAGTGCCTCGACCCAGGGCGCTGCCTATGCAATCTACTATGACTGCATGCGCCAGCACATCGAGGCCAAGGGCACGCAGGACTTCCCCACCGCCGCCGGCAACAAGCTTTATGGCGAACTCAGCATGATCATCACGGTGAACCACGATGGCAGGGTGCTGGCCACGGAAGTGGTGCAGGGCTCGGGCAACCGTTTGCTGGACCGACGCGCCCAGTCAATCGCCAGGAGCGCTCCCTCTTGCGGTCAATTCAGCCGCGCCATGCGGCGCGAGTTCGATCAGTTCGTGATGGTCTCGAGGTTTCGCTTCACGCGTGAAGAAACATTGGAAACCCGCCTGGGGACACCCTGAACAGCATGGAACACAGCCTGAAAATCGACCGCTACTGCGTCATGGGTAACCCCGTGGAGCACAGCCAATCGCCCTGGATTCACGCGCGCTTTGCGCAACTCACGGACCAGACCCTGCGCTACGAACGGCGCCTGGTGCCGTTGCACGGATTCTCCGCCTCGCTGCGCAACTTTATCGATGAATCCGACGGCACTGCCAAGGGCTGCAACGTCACCGTTCCCTTCAAGTTCGAGGCCTGTGCGCTGGCGCAGCACGTGAGCGCGCGCGCCGCACTGGCCGCAGCGGCCAACACGCTGAGTTTTCGCCCTGACGGCATCCACGCCGACAACACCGATGGCGCAGGGTTGGTGCGCGACATCGAACGCAACGCCGGCGTGAAGCTGGCCGGGCAGCGCCTGTTGTTGCTGGGCGCGGGAGGCGCGGCAGCCGGTGTACTCGGGCCGCTGCTGATGGCCGGCAGCGCGCACGTCACGGTGGCGAACCGTAGCTTGGACAAGGCGCAGCAGCTGGTGCAAAGGCACGCTGAGCTGGCCGCACGCAGCACACTCGCCGCCTGCAGGCTGGCCGACGTGCAGGGCCGCTTTGACATCGTTGTCAACGCCACCAGCACCAGCCTGAGCGGCGAAAGCCTGGCGCTGCCGGCGAACTTGTTGCACAGCGGCGCCCTGGCCTACGACATGATGTATGGCCCCGCGGCCCGGGGTTTTCTCGATTGGGCGCGCACTCATGGCGCCCAGGCGCGCGACGGCCTGGGCATGCTGGTGGAGCAGGCGGCCGAGGCCTTCTTCATCTGGCGCGGCGTGCGCCCGCCCTCGGCCGAGGTGTTGCAGGAGCTGCGCGCACTATGAAGCCGCTGTGGCGCTGGCTTGCACTCGTGGCACTGGCCTTGCTGGCGCTGCAGTTGTTCTTTGTTGTGCGCATCGCGCTCATGCTTTGGCTGGATCCGCAGTCAACTGCGTTTCAACGCTCGGAAGCCTGGCGTTTGAACACGACAGCACCAGCGCCTGACAGGGGCGCTGCACGCGCTGCCACCAAGCCCGCGCCCTGGCAGCAGCAATGGGTTCCCTACGCGGCCATCTCCGATCACCTCAAGCGCGCCGTCATCACCTCCGAGGACAGCGAGTTCGCAGTGCACGACGGCGTCGACTGGGACGCGCTGGAAAAGGCCTGGCAGAAGAACACCAAGGCGCAGGAGCAGGCAGCGCGTCAGCCCAACACGGCCAAGATCGGCAAGCGGGCCCCAAAGATCGTGGGCGGCTCCACCATCACGCAGCAATTGGCAAAAAACCTGTTTCTCTCGGGCGAGCGCACACTGCTGCGCAAGGGCCAGGAGTTCGTCCTCACCCTCATGCTCGAAGCCCTGCTGGACAAGCAGCGCATCCTGGAGATCTACCTCAACAACGTGGAATGGGGCAGCGGCGTCTTTGGCGCCGAGGCCGCGGCGCGCCACTACTTCAAAAGGAGCGCAGCGCAACTCAGCGTAGAGGAAGCCGCGCGCCTGGCGGTGATGCTGCCGCGTCCCAAGTATTTCGAGAAGCTGCCCAACTCCGACTACCTCGCGAGCCGCGCGGCCGTAATCGCCGCGCGCATGGGGTCTGCGGAATTGCCCTGATGCCGCGGGAAAAAAGTCTTCAGCGCTCGCGCTGCAAGGGGCCGCACTGCGCCGCTGCCGCGAGCGTGAGCCGATGCAGGTCGACCAGTCCCTGCCGGTCCAGCCGCTCACCGATGTAGCCTCCGGCCAGCGAAAACGCCACTGGCAGGTTTTGCGCCCTACAGGCATTGAACACCAGGCTTTCGCGTGCCGCCAGAATTTCGCGCGTGATCCCCTCAAGCCCGCCATCTGGGCAGCCTTCAAACGAGTCCATGCCGGCGTTGTACAGGCACAGATCGAATGGCGGCACGCGCGTCCACATGTCCTGCAGCCCGCGCTCGATCTCGCCCAGGTAGTCGTCGGCGCGATGCACCATGGTCAGGCGCGCGCGATCGCTGCTTTCGTAGTGATCGTAGGCGTCCACTGAAACGTCCAGTTGCCAGATACGCGCGTCGCTTGCGATCAGTGACGCCGTGCCGCCACCACAGTGCGCGTCCAGATCCAGAATCAACACCGATCTGGCACCCGCTGCCAGCGCAGCTCGGGCTGCCAACACCAGGCCGTTGAAGGTGCAGTAGCCGTAGCCCGTGTCGCGACGCGCGTGGTGCAAGCCACTGGAGAGCGAGCCCGACAAGCCGCTTTGCAGAGCGTCCAGAGCGGTTGCGACGGCGCCGCCGTTGGACGCCAGCACCATGGGCCACAACCCCGCATCCCAGGTGAAGCCCTGCGACTGCGCCAGTTCCAGCGGAACCCCAGTCTGCACCGCACGCACATAGGCTGGGTCATGCACTTGCGTCACCTGTTCTGCAGTCAGCGCTTGCGGCACCCGCAGTGCAATGCCGGCGATGGGTTCCGAGTCCAGCGATTGCGCCACCCATTGCGACTTGCGCGTGGTCTCAAAGGCGTAACCCGATCCGGCGTAGGCCGGACTGAAGTAGACGTTCAAGACGAGCCCCCCGTGCTGGACTGACCGGTCGCACGCCGGGTGGCCAGGAAGGCGATGGCGATCACCGCCACCGAAGCCAGCAGGAAGATCGCCGACAGTGCATTCACTTCGGGCGTGACGCCGGTGCGGATCATGCCAAAGATGTAGACAGGCAGCGTGGTGGAGCCGGGGCCGGAGACAAAATAGGTGATGACGAAGTCCCCGAGCGAACTGATGAAAGCCAGCAGCGCGCCCGCGAAAATTCCCGGAGCCAGCAGCGGCAACTCGATGCGCACAAAGCGCTTCCAGGGCGGCGCATACAGATCGGCGGCAGCCTCGATCAGCGCCGGATCCAGACCGGCCAGGCGCGAGCGGATCGGGTAGTAGGCAAAGGGAATGCAGAACACGGTATGCGCCAGGATCACCGACAGCAGGCCCAGCGGCATTCCGGCCAGAACGAACAGCATCAGCAGCGCCACGGCGGTGACGATCTCCGGGACCAGCAGCGGCAGGCTCAGCAGTGCTTCAACGCCACCCCGGTGCATGGCACTGGAGCGCACCACGCCCAGCGCCGCCGCCGTGGCCGCCATGCTGGCCAGCGCCGTGGCCACCGCCGCGACGATGAGGGAATTCTTGGTGGCGTGCAGAATATCGCCGTTGTCCAAAACGGCCGCGTACCACTTGAGGCTGAAGCCGCTCCAGATCGTGGTCAGGTCGTTCTCGTTGAACGATAGCGCCACCAGTGTGACGATGGGAAGATAGAGAAAGACCAGCGCCAACGTGGCAACCAGCGCATTGCCACGTCCGCTGAGCAGATGGCTCTCAGACTTCATGACTGCGCTCCCTGCGGCCCTGCAGCCAGCGCGCCAGCAGCAGGCAAAGCAGCAATACCGCCACCAGCACCAGCGACAGCGCCGCGCCGAAGGGCCAGTTGCGCGACGCGCCGAACTGCGACTGCACCAGATTGCCGATCATCAGCGACTTGCCGCCGCCCAGCAGTTCGGGGCTGACGTAGGCGCCCAGGCAGGGAACGAAAACCAGCACCGCGCCCGCCAGGATCCCGGGCATGGCGAGTGGAAAGACGATGCGCGTGAGCACACGCCAGCGATCCGCACCCAGATCGAACGCGGCCTCGATCAAGCGCTTGTCGATGCGCTCCAGCGCCACGTAGGTGGGCAGGATCATGAACGGCAAAAACGAATAGGTCAGGCCGATGCCGGTGGCCAGGGGCGTGTACAGAATGTCCAGCGATGCACTCGTCAGACCCAGCCACTGCAGGCTCTGGTCCAGCGTTCCGCCGTTGCGCAGGATCAGGATCCAGGCGAAATTTCGCACCAGCAGATTGGTCCAGAACGGCACCGTCACCAGGAACAGGATGAAGGCTGCGCGCGTCCTCGACAACGTCGTCATGTACAGCGCCGTGGGCAGGCTGATCGCCAGCGTGAGCGCGGTCGTGATCGCCGCCAGACGAAACGAGCGCGCAAAGATGGCAAGGTAGTCGCCATTGAAGGACAGCTGGCCCGCGAGGTCGCGCTCGAACAGCAGCTTTTCATAGGCGATCGGCGTGAAGCTGCCCCAGATCACGCCGCCAAAGGGGGCGCGCTCCAGCACCGAAACGTAGAGCATCAGCAGCAACGGCGCGATCATGAACAGCGCGAGATACAGCGCTGCAGGCGCGGTCAACGCGAGATCGCGTCGCCGCAGCTCAGTCATGCCGGGAACGCGCGCACGGCGTCGCGGGAAAAGGCAAATCCTGCCTGACCACCGATCAGCGAGGGTGCGTCGACCACGCCGCTCTGGCGCACGCGCAGCAGGCCGCCGTCTGCCATTCGGGCGTGCAGCATCAGGTCGCTGCCGCTGTAGATCGCCTCCTGCACGTCACCGCGCAGCAACGCCGACTCGGGCGCCGCCAGGCTGATGCGCTCGGGGCGAACGACCAGCGTCGCAGCGGCGCCGGGCTCGATGCCGCTGACATCGTCCACCTCGATTTCGATGGTTTCGTCGCCAGCACAGGCGAGACGAAAGCGCGCGCCCGAGCCGCTACGCGTGACGCAAGTCGCCGCCAGAAAATTCGCGTCGCCGATGAATCCGGCAACGAAGCGGTTCGCCGGCCGCTGGTAGATGTCGACCGATTTTCCGACCTGCATCAGCTGCCCGTCGCGCATCACCGCAATCCGGTCGGACATGCGCAGCGCTTCCTCCTGGTCATGCGTGACGAAGACGAAGGTGATGCCCGTGGCCAGTTGCAGGCGCTTCAATTCGACCTGCATTTCCTTGCGCAACTTCAGGTCCAGCGCCGAGAGCGGCTCGTCCAGCAGCAGCACCTTGGGTTCAGGTGCGAGCGCACGGCCCAGCGCCACGCGCTGCTGCTGCCCGCCGGACAATTGCGCCGGGCGCCGCTCGCCCAAACCTTCCAGTTGCAACAGGCGGATCATCTCGGCCACGCGCGCCCTGATCGCGGCGCGCGGGCGCCCCAGCATCTCCAGCGCAAACGCGATGTTCTGCGCCACGCTCATGTGCGGAAACAGCGCATAGCTCTGGAACACGGTGTTCACCGGTCGCTGGTTGGGCGGCGTGCGCCCCATGGCAACGCCATCCAGGGCAATCGTTCCCTCATCTGGGTTCTCGAAGCCGGCGATCATGCGCAGCAACGTGGTCTTGCCGCATCCCGATGGGCCCAGCAGCGTAAAGAACTCGTTCTTGAGTATGTCCAGCGTCACACCCGCCAATGCGGGCTGACTGGAACCGGCAAAGGTCTTGCGAACGCCATCGATGGCGATAGCGGTTTGCGTCTCCAAGGGATCAGCGATTCAGCCGGGTCCAGACGCCGTCGCGCAGCTCGCGGGCTTTGACCGAGCAATCCTTGACCGGACGAAAGCGCGCCTTCATCGCTTCGGGCGGATTGATCGCAGGGCTGGCGGCCAGGGCCGGGTCCATAAATGCCGTGGAGCCCTTGATGGCATTGTTGTAGCCGTTGAAGTTCGACGCTTCGGCGGCGTTCTTCGGGTCCATCATCCAGTTCATAAAGACCTTGGCGCTGTCGATGTTGGGGGCGCCCTTGGGCACGACGAAGTAGTCGCTCCACAGGTTCATGCCTTCCTTCGGGTACACAAAGACCGCCGTCGCCAGCTTCAGGCCCGACTTGTAGGAAGCGCCGTTCCACTGGTGGTGCATCGTCACTTCGCCGGCGGCCATGCGGCCAATTGTGCCGGTGGAGGAATAGATCTTCACGCTGGGCTTTTGCTTTTGCAGCAGATCCAGGATGCGTTGCGCATCGGCCGGGTTCTCGGTGCAGGTGTCAATGCTCAGGTAGTGCGCCGCGGCGGTATACATCTCGCCCTGATTCGCCATGGCGGCGATCTTGCCGGCGACCTCGGGGCGCGGCTCGAAGAATTCTTTCCAGGAGTCGGTCAGTTTGCCACCAGGCACCTTGGCCGAGTCGTAGGTGAAGCCGGTCGAACCCCAGGTGTAGGGGACGGAGTAGTCGGCATTCGGGTCCGCCGGCGGATGGTCATGCGGCGCCAGCACGTTCTTGTAATTGCTCATCTTGCCCGCATCGACCTTGGTCAGCAGTCCTGACTTGATCATGGTGCTGAGCACGGAATCGCTGGGAATCACGATGTCGTAGCCGCCGCCGCCGGCCTGCAATTTGGCCAGCATGGTTTCGTTGCTGTCGTACACATCCAGATTGACCTTGATGCCGGTCTCGACTTCGAAGCGCTTGAGCAGGGCCGGCGGCACATAGTTGGCCCAGCTGTAAAGAAACAGCTGCTTGGACTGGGTCAGCCCAAGAGTGGGAACGCAGGCCAGCGCCAGGGCCAGCAGCGAAGCGCGACGCAGGTTGGATCTCAACCCCTGTGATTTCAACAATTTCATGGTGTCTCCTTATTTGCCGCAGAGTGTCATTGGGAATTCGAACTGGAACCGGTACCAATTATTTTGGATTCAAGGGTCCACTTGAATCCGCCCCTCCTGCACGGCATGGCAGGCAATGCGCGCACGTCCCAACGTCAACAATTCGGGACGCTCGGATGCACAGCGCGCATTCGCGTGCGGGCAACGCGGATGAAAGGCGCAGCCCGCTGGGGGCTGCAGCGGATTGGGCAC
>CAIVXG010000210.1 GCA_903909815.1 uncultured beta proteobacterium
CACCGTGACCTCTGTAGAGGCTCAAAACCGCTTTGGCCGCCTGCTAGATGCGGTTCAGCGTGAACCCGTCACCATCACCCGCAATGGGCGTACAGCCGCGTTTATCGTGTCGCCACAGGACATGGATGACCTCACCAATGCGCGTAGCAAGCGCAGCAAGGCCGTAGCTGAGTTTGAGGCGTGGAGCCAGCGTGCCGCTGCCAGCGCGCTGCCCGCTGCCGCTGAACTGACCGATGACGACGTGCTGAGCCTGGTGAAAGAATCTCGGTGATCACTTATCGGCGCGTGGTGTTTGACACCAGCACGTTGGTGAGCGCAGCGCTGCGCGTGGGATCAGTACCGCATCGAGCGCTGGTCCATGCCCTGGCCAGAAGCGAGTTATGCGCCTCAGCGTCCACGCTGGCTGAACTGGAAAGCGTGTTGCAGCGCGACAAGTTCGACCGATACCTGAGTGCTGCTCTGCGTGCTGAATTTGCAGGCATCATTCGCCGCCGTGCTTCATTTTTCGAGGTGACGGACGCAGATTTGGCGAACGTGCAGCCGCCATGTCGCGACCCAAAGGACAATCAATTCTTGGCACTGGTACACGCATGTGACGCCGACGTACTGATCAGCAGCGATGCCGATCTGCTGGTTCTTCACCCGTGGCAGGGCGTGCCGATCTTGACGCCAACGGCGTTTCTGGAAAAGGTGAGCGCGTGAGTTTGAGATCAGTAGTTGGTGCCAAAGAACCGGATAATGGCACCACCCCTGTGGCCACCATGCGTACATTCTCAAAATCAAAACTTCTCGCCCTACGCCAGTGTCCCAAGCGGTTGTGGCTGGAAATCCATCGGCCAGATTTGCGAGTGGATTCAGTAGCCACTGAGGCCAGTTTCCAGGTCGGGTTTCAGGTCGGCGACGTTGCTCGGCGCATCTATGACCCTCACGGTGTTGGCGCACTAATAGATGTAGCAAGCGAGGGGTTCGACGGCGCGTTTGAACGTAGCACAAAACTGCTTCAAACCGCTCAGACGATCTTCGAGGCAGGGTTCTCAGCCGGTGGCGCACTGGCCTTTGCCGACGTCATGCTGCCTACTCAAAGGGACGGCAAACAGGTCTGGCGCATGGTAGAGGTCAAGTCCTCCACCAGCGTCAAGGACTACTACCGCGATGACGTGGCGATTCAAGCCTATGTGGCCCACGCAGCCGACGTGCCTCTGGATTCAATCGCCTTAGCTCACATCGACAGTTCGTGGATCTATCCCGGTGATGGTGACTACCGAGGCTTGCTGAAGGAAAACGATCTGACTGACGAAGCCTTTTCACGCGCTGGTGAAGTCAAAGCCTGGATAGCCCAGGCGCAACGGATAGATGCCAGTCCATCAGAGCCCGAGATACGGATCGGGGATCATTGCGACACGCCGTTTTCGTGCGGCTTTTACGACCATTGCAGCCGGGACGAGCCGAAGCCGCAATATCCGGTTCATTGGCTACCTCACTTCGGGGCCAAGGCGGGTAAGCTGGCCGAGCGGGGCATTGTCGAACTCATGCAGGTGCCGGATGACATGCTCAACGGCCGACAGAAACGGGTGAAAGATCACAC
>CAIVXG010000211.1 GCA_903909815.1 uncultured beta proteobacterium
AAGCTTTGCTAGAGCCACCTCCTTGAGGGCGAGGTGGGCATGAAGGTAGATCTGCGTGGTCTCGATTGATTCATGACCGAGCCACAACGCGATCACCGAACAGTCGACGCCCGCCTGCAGGAGCTCCATTGCCGCGCTGTGCCTCAAGACGTGCGGTGAAACACGCTTGGATGCCAGCGATGGACATGTTTTGCTGGCGACGCCCACATATTTAGCCAGCAGCGACTGGACGCTATCAGCGCTGAGCTGGCCTCCGTGCAAGTTGGGGAACAAGGTTATGGCACCACGCCGCGTCGGCTCCTTGAGCCACGCCTGAAGCGCGATTTGGGCGTATCTCGTCAGTGGGGTACATCGCTCCTTGCGGCCTTTGCCCACACACCGAACATGCGCACCAGTGCCGAGATGAATGGCCTCCCTGCGCAAGCACGTCAATTCGGAGAGGCGTAAGCCGGTCTGGGTCGCGAGCAGAAGCAACGTGTGATCACGGTGGCCGATCCACGTCTCGCGATTTGGCGCAGCAAGAACGGCTTCGATCTCGGAACGTGTCAGGAAATTCACTTCACGTTTATCGTGTCGCTTGCTCGGTATTGCGAGCACGCGCTGGATAAGGGCGCTGTGAGCCGGCTCCTCGAAGGACACGAAGCGGAAGAAGGAGCGGATGGCGGTCAGGCGCAGGTTGCGTGTCGTGACGCTGGTGCCGCGATTCATCTCGAGATTGGTCAAAAACGCGCCGATGAAAGGCCCGTCCAGTTCATCGAGAGTCAGGGCAGAGGGATCCTTGCGAAGCCTCTCCTTTGCAAACTTGAGCAGCAATCTGAACGTGTCTCTGTAGGAAGCGATCGTATTGGCGCTAACGTTTTGCTGACGGATAAGCCGTTCGGTAAAGTAGCGCTCGACGAGCGGGGCGAGGTTGCAACCGACGGGCTTCATGGTTGACTCTCCCACCTTCGATCAAGACGCTGCGCCGCCTCTTGCATCAGCTCCGGGCACGCCGAGAGGTACCAATAGGTGTCCCGCACGCAGGAGTGGCCAAGATAGGTGGAAAGCGTTGGGAGCATCCTCTCGATATCGCTGCCTTCGCGATACCAGCCCAACAGCGTGCAAATGGCGAATCTGTGCCGAAAGTCGTGCACGCGTGGTCCCGTGTGATCGCCAGGACGCCGCAGACCAGTCTCACGCGACAACTGCCAGAAGACGCTATGAACGTATTGACGCAACAGTGGTCCGCCTCGCTCCGCAACGAAGAAATGTGGGTCGCGGCGCGTTGTTAGATGGGCATCGCGCCGTTGCGCGTAATTGCGTAGCGCTGCGCTTGTCGTTGGATGCACGGGTACGAGTCGTGACTTCCCAAACTTGGTCAGTCGAATCGTCAGCACACCGGCGTCCAGGTCGACGTCGTCACGTTGAAGGCCGATCACCTCGGACAAACGCATGCCCGTCACCGCGATGAGTCCGAACAGACCGTGGTAAGTCCAGCGGCGCAGAGCGCCTGATGGCGGCAAGGACAAGGCTGCTGCCAGCAACGCATTGATCTCTGCATCGCTATAGACGTAGGGCTTGGCACGCTTCAGGCCTGGCAGGATTCCGACCGGAGGCACTTCCGTCTTCGGATCGAAGATTGCGATATGGCGCGCAAAGCCGCGAACATCCGTCAGCCGCAATGCCCAGGACGCATGTCGGCCGGGCGGTAGCGTCGCCCACTCCATCGCGAGTTTCGTCGTGATGGTCGTGGCCTTGCGCTTGTCCATGAAGTCGACGAAGTCGGCGAGCCGTCGTGTCTGATGCTGGTACTTGAATCCAAAGCCTTTGCGCATACTCAGGTACCGCTGCAGTGCCGAATGTAGATCAGTCATTACTCACCTCCCGGCCACGGTAAGCTCAATGTGCGGAGCGCCTCGATATCAACCTTTGCGTAGATCCGCGTGGTGTCCTGGTTCTTGTGCCGCAGCAGCTGGCCGATCTCCGACAAAGTTGCACCAGAGCGCAGGAGTTCCGTGGCCAGACTGTGCCGGAAAATATGGGCACCCTGGTGCGCGTAGCCCTGGATGCCGGCACGCTTGAGCGCGGTCTTGGCGATCATCGTGATTGCGCTGGCGGACGAAAATCCGGTGTGGGGCGCAAGGCTGCGAAGAAATAGCTGACGGCAGGGGGACTTGGGTCGCCCGTCCTGTAGATAAGCGGCGATCCCTGCGCCGACGTCTGACGCAATCGGCATTCTGGCGCGCTGCCGGCCCTTGGCGCGAACGAGCATCTCGCCAGCTCTCCAGTCGATGTCGTCCAAAGTGAGGGTGGCGACCTCATCAGCCCGCAGGCCGAGCTTGGAAAGCATCAGCATAATGGCGAAATCACGTCGTCCTACCGCGGATGCCCGGTCGCAACTGTCCAAAACCTTCTGAACCTGCGCCGCGGAAAGATAAGTCGGGAGGCCTACGAGGTTCCATTGCCTGATCGAGGGAACGCAGCCGCCCAATGCGTGCGGGTTCAATCCCGTGTGATGAAGGTATCGGAGAAACGCGCGCAGCGACCAGCACATCAACTTGGCGGACTTCGGGCTCCCATCCTGGGCGTGACACTCGACAAAGCGAATCACCTCGTCCTGATTGATCTTGCCGAGATCGCTGACGCCGCCGGGACAGACTTCAAACAGGAACCGACTGATCGCAGGCCGATGGTGCGCGATAGTCTTTACTGTCAGACCGCGCTCGCTTCGCAGATAGTCGCCAAACTCCGCGAAAATCTGCTGTAGCGGCGTGTTCATCGGGACCGGCGCCGGCGCAATTGTGCCGACGGCACGTAGTGTCAACAGCCACCGCTTCAGCGCGGCCCGGTCGTCGAATTGGATGGCCCGCTTTGCTCCTTGGTGTCGCAGGTAGCGCTCGACCATGCGTTCATCAAGGCTTGTCAGCTTGGCCCGGTGGCTTGTCATCCAGGCCAAGAGATTGCCGACCACGTTAAGAGAACGCCACGTCCCGTGTCTACTGAGCCCAACCTCGACAAGACGCGCCGCGTACAACTCCACAAGGTGTCCGTGGGTGCCGCTTCTCAGGCGCCGGAACAGCCGGCTCCCGCTCAAATACTCTGCCGTATTAGTCATCAAATTCTCCGTTGTTGAGGACGGAGGCAGGATGAACTATGCCGAGCCGATCACATGCAGACTACGGAGAATTCAGGAAGAAGCGAGCCCATTCGGCATAGTTCGGCGGTCGGCGTAGTC
>CAIVXG010000212.1 GCA_903909815.1 uncultured beta proteobacterium
GGTGATGATGGGGGATGAATTCGACTCTTGCATGGTGTCCACCTAACCGGGCTGAGTGCACACCACCAATGGAGTGCATCTGCCGCGATCTTGGCCGCCACCTCAGGTTCCGGCAAGAACGGTATTCGCCGGGCTATTACTTTTGATCTCTGTGATACCCGTCGAATCAAGCAAAGCCATCGTCCTGGGCAGAACCGCATTCTTCATTCGCCTTCATTTTGTCAGTCCTGGTCTTCTCAAAGTCTGCGAAGGCGGCAGAGTAGATGCCAATCCACACCGATACAAGTTACGGCGGCGGGAATTCAACTTATTGAAGGAAACTTACGATGATTTCTTATGTTGTGCCTCATGGGAAGTTCACTTCTTGCGTTGCATTTTATTCTAGCTGGACTGGTGAAAATTAGGAATCCAGCACCTTTCGTCGATCACATGATTGAGTACAAGGTACCCAAAGAATGGCTTCCTATTTGATCTTCCAAACTTGCCGCTGACACGTTTAGAGAGAATGCATTCCTGCCGACATAGGTGCTGCCCGCAGTGCGGCACTCGGGCCAAAGACGCCTGGCTGCAATGACAGCTGAGCGAGGTGTTGCCGGTGCCGTACGCGCACCTGATCCAGCGCACTGGCGATGTTTTGCGTCAACAACTCTGCTCGCAACTCGTATTGCTGCTTGTTGGTGTAGATCGAATATCCGGTCAGGGCAAAGACCAAAATGTTCGTTCCAAAAGCAGCCGATATGATCAGCGCAAGTAGGCGAGTGCTTTGCTTCAAGTTGTGTTCCGGAATTCTTCTGCGCCTGCTTGGCTGGTAGGGCAGGATAGCACTCACTTTTAACACCATTATTAAGCAAAGCGGGCGCTTCGATCGAACGGTAGCTTCCAGATTGGTGAAATCCGGCGGATACGGATACGGAGACTAGAGCGGCAGCGCTAAGGACCGCTCCCGAGTTCTTGGGACCGCCGAAGGCCCAAACTGGACCATCGGCGGCCATGACCGGTTCGGAGAACTCGACAGAAATCCCGAGTTCACGTCGAAGGACTGGTTTGCTGCAGTCCTTTCCCAGGCTTCCCCGCCGTCAAGGTCGGTTTTGTCGATTCAACGAGGCAACTCGAGTGGCTGGTTCAAGGCAGTCCGCTGACGGTCCTGGCGGCATTCATCGCTGGGTCCAACGGCCGGTATCGGGCGGACATTTCATGAAACCCATCGTCGGAAATGGGCACATTGCAGGTGCCGACGACAGACCGGTCCCCGACAGTAGTCGACCTTGTCGATCGAGACGATGGCACCATCAAGGGCCGCGGAGGTGGGCAGATGTGGAAGGCGCTTGTGCTGTCAATCGAAGTAAAGATGCAACCCTCGTAGACTGAGCTTCCCAGAGGAGAACGGCTGTTCCGCAAGGGGTTGCGTTTGCGGAATTACTTCAATGAACATTGCACTAAATTTGCAACCATTCAGGAATTTGAAGTAAAGTCGCGACTTCTGTGCACACAAGACCCTTGCCGTGTTCGAACCAATTGCGCTCCCCCTGCACCGTTTGCCCAAGCAAACGCTCCACCATGTGTGGGCTCCCAAACTCAAGCGCCCAGTCCTGTTGACCAGTCAGGGGCAACTCCGCCTTTGGGCCATGCTGGAGGCCAATCCTTCAGTGAATCGCTACTGCGAGCGACCCTCTTGGCCAGCCGAGTGTGGACCGCGCCCGGCGCTGGACTTCTGGGTGCTGCGTGAACATCAGCCGGTATGGCTCGCATCAGAAGAATTGGCGTCCACACTGCCAATCCAGGACCCATGCCAACAGCAGGGGATCGTTGTGCAGTCCGTCACCGCCAACGATCTGGATAGCCACCGCGTATGGATTCAGAATTGGCTGTCCCTTCTGCCGTACTTGAGCGCCACCAGCTCGCTCAATCTGGATCATCTGGGAAAACAGGTGGTTGAGTTCTTCACGCGTGAGTCCAGCTTCGATGACGCTGAGCGGCACTTCGCTCGCGACGACGGCGTCCTCGTGCGAACCGCTGTCATCGCCCAGTTGCACGCTGGCCGACTTTTCAGCGGCGACCTACTCACCAGGCCCTGGGATCTTGATACGCGAGTCGTGCGTATCTCGTCAGAGGTGCGCCGTGCGTCGCAATGAAATCCCCGAGTCGCTGAGCGACCCCACGATGTGGCCAGGCGTTGATCCCAGTGCCCTTGACGCTGAGCGGCGAGCAACCTACCAGTTGCGCGAAAACGCGGTCCACGCCTACTTGCGTGGTACACCCTTGGCACAGATAGAGCGCGATTTTGGGGTGAATCGCGGCACGCTTCAGCGACTGATCGAACGCTGCTTGACGCCACACGCCGACGGCCGCATCCAAGGGCTGCGCGCACTCATACCGCACACACGCGCCAAGAGCTATCGGCGCATCGTGCCAGCGCTACGCAGAGCCGAGCCCGGTGGCCTGACAGGCGCGATGGGCCAGCTATTTGATCGGCTCCCGCAGCTCCTGCGCATTGTCGAGCGCGAGATCAACTCAGACGTGCTCGGCCTATCCCAGAATGGACGGCTCTTTGGTCTGCGCAACCTGCAGTTCAAACTCCTTGCCGCCTGCCGCGAGGCGGGACTCACGGCACGGGACTACCCGCTCAACCAAGATGAGATGGGCTACCGGTCATTGGCTGTGTGGATGCGCAAGCGCCTGGAGATGCGCTTGCCAATTCGACCAACATCCCGCACTGATGAGGCCTGGGATGCTTCGAGCCGCCCGTTTTCAGTGGTGGAACTGGCCGGCCATAAGCTTGATGTGCGCGTGCGCGTTCGATACACCGACGCTTCTGGCGTGAGCATTGACATGGAGAGCGAACGCCTGTTCGTGATCACGTTGATCGACGTGTGCACGCGCGTTGTCATCGGCTGGCATTTGGTTCCAGCACCCCAGTACGACCATCATGATGTACTGGCCGCTTTGCAGGATGCGCTCACCCCGCGCCACAAACGTCAGGAGTTCTTGATCCCGGGCATGCGCTATTTGCCCGGTGCTGGTTTTGTCGCTGACGTGCTGCCCGAGCTGGCTTACGCATGCTGGGATGTCCTCAAGTTGGACAATGCAGCCTCTCATTTGACCGAAGACGCGTTCGAGCCGATCTGCCGATTTGTCGGATGCCGCGTGAAGGCCGGGCCCGTTGGCGAGCCTACGGGGCGACCCTATATTGAGCGCTTTTTTGGCACGCTCACAGACCGCATGTCCAGAAGGGTTCGCGGCACCACTGGGCGCAATCCGAAGGATCCGGTCGCAGAAAAAGGCCGCTCCGTGGCGGTCCCCTTGCTCATCACACTACCCGAGCTGGAAGAGCTGTTGGACGTGAGCATCGCCAACTACCACGCCAGTACGCACGACGGTTTGAATGGGCACTCACCTCTGGAGGCATTGGAACTGGCCGTCCAGCAGCAACGCCGCCCCGTACGCACGCTGGCAAAGCATCTGCGCTCGCGTTTGCATCAGTTGCAGTCCGTGCACCTGTCGACCGTGCGCGGTAATGTGGCCCGCGGTGTCGCGCCCTACATCAGCCTGTATGGCGCTCGGTACAGCAACGAAGTTCTGCAGCGCACGCAAGGCCTGGTTGGCAGAAAAATCCGCGTCTACATTCATCCGGGCGACATGCGCGATGCATGGGCCTATCTGTCCAACGGTGCCGATCTGGGCCGTTTGGCGGTGCTGGAGGGCTGGCGTTACAGCCGACACACGCTGCGCCTGCGCAAATATATTTTGCGCGAGCGTCGAGTGGGCAAGCTCAAGTTTGCAGGCGAACAAGATCCTGTACAGCTACTTGCCCAGGCACAGCGCCGCGGGAGCAGGCGTGGTCTCAAACAGGGTACGGTTGCGCTGCAACTGGGCCAAGTCGAGGCACTGGTATCGGCGCCGGAACAACTCGGTGCCCAACGTTCATCCCAAGCGCCACCTTCAAAAATGAACATCACCCCCGTCGACTTGGGCGATCTCAAAATGCAGAACCACTGAGGAAGGTCCACCATGTCCATGGAAACTCAACGCCCAACTCCACTGGACGAGCACCCCCTGCGAAATCGAACCTACCGCGTTCCCACCCCCTCCATTGCGGCGTTTCGTGCACTGATTGACGAGTGCTTGTTTTTGTACATCAGCGGCGCGCTGATCCACGGGCGACCACGCATGGGAAAAAGTTACGCCATTGAGTTTGTGCGCCGAGACCTTGAGCAGCGCTTTCCCAAACTGTCCATCTACAAGATGCGCTGCACCCGCTCGCAGGCGCCTTCAGAGAACAGCTTCTTCGCCACCTTGTTGAACGCAGCAAGGCATCCTGCACAGTCGGGTGCGTCCAAGTCTGCGTTGCGCGGCCGTCTGGTCCACAAACTGCGTCAGGTCGCCGACCAGCGCGGCGACGATCGTGTTGTGCTCTTCATTGACGAGGCTCAGAACCTGCGCGAGATCGAGTATGAGTGGTTGCGTGACGTGCACGACGAACTGGAGAACCATGAACTTCGATTGTTCACGTTCTTGGTCGGGCAAACGCAGCTGCTCGCGCAGAAGTCCGTCCTGCAGGCTCAGGATAAGGACCAGATTGTTGCGCGCTTCATGGTCGAGGAGCTGGCGTTCAAGGGCATTGCGTGCGGTGGCGAATGTGCGGCCGTGATGGCCGCCTACGATCACGGTGAGTTCCCAGCAGCGTCGGGATGGAGCTACACGCGTTTTTACGTTCCGCAGGCTTAC
>CAIVXG010000213.1 GCA_903909815.1 uncultured beta proteobacterium
CGCCCGTCATCCCGAGGCAGTCTCTCCCTCTCGTCATCGCGAGGCCGTAGGCCGTGGCGATCCATCTGGGCGCACCACGAAAATACATGGATTGCCACGCTGCGCTCGCAATGACGAATCCGGGGTTCATGGACCGTAAGCAGTTTCGCCGGCCGAAGCAGGCAGCATTCCATGAAATGACCGCGCAATGAACGGCAGTGCATAGAAGGCCGTTCGGAGGAACTCAGGTGTTTCCCCGGGTCAACTCAGGTATCAGCCCGATGTCGTGATCGACCCGGGCGACCTAGAGTTGGCTCCATGACGATCAACATCCTGCTGGTGGACGATAACCGGACCTTCCTGGTCGCGGTGCGGCAGTTTCTCGATCGCTTGCAAGGCGCACAGGTGGTGGCTGAAGTAGGCGACGGGCCCCAGGCACTGGTTCAGGCGGCCGAACTGCGGCCTGACTTGATGCTGCTTGATATCGGCCTGCCGACCATGAACGGCCTGGCTGTGGCGCGCACCATGCAATCCTGGCCCAGCGCACCCCACATCATCTTTCTGTCCATGCATGACAACGTCGCCTACCGCGAGGCGGCGCGCGCACTGGGTGCGTGGGGATTCGTGGGCAAGGCCGACTTCGTGGTCGAACTGCTGCCCATGATCGAAAAGCTCATTGCCGAAAAAGCCGCGCTGGCGGGGAGCCGGCCATGAGATTCCTGCCGCGACTGAGTCCCGCGTCGGTGCCAGCGCTAGTGCTGGGCCTGGCGGCGGCCGGCGCCGTGCTGGTGCTCGGTGGCTGGAACTGGATCCCCACCGTGCTGGCCGCGCTGCTGGCTGCGGCCGGGCTGGCACTGGGCTTGCGCAGCGCCGCGCAACACCGGTTGATGGAGGCGACGATTGCGGACTACCTGAGCGCGCAGCAGGACTTTGGCGCCCAGGTGGCACCGGTCTGGAGCGCGCACATCGAATCCTCGCGCGAGCAAATGGAGAGCGCCATTTCCAGCCTGTCCGAGCGCTTTGCGGGCATCGTGGACAAACTCGACGAGGCCGTGCATACCGCCAGCCTGGAGACCGACACCGTGGAAGACGCCGACCAGGGACTGGTGGCGGTACTCAACCGTAGCGAACGCGAACTCGGCGCAGTGGTCGCGGCGCAGCAGGCAGGAATGAGCAGCATGAGCAGCATGCTGGAAAAAGTGGAGAACCTGGGGCATTTCGTCGCCGAACTCAAGGAGATGACCACCGACGTGGCCAAGATCGCGCAGCAGAGCAACCTGCTGGCGCTCAACGCGGCCATCGAGGCGGCGCGCTCGGGCGAGCATGGACGCGGCTTTGCCGTAGTGGCCAAGGAATTCCGCATGTTGTCGCAGCAGTCGGGTGAAACCGGAAAGCGCATCGCCGAAAAGGTGAATGTGATCAACGACGCGATCTTCTCCACCTGCGACGTCGTGCGCGCGTCGGTGGCACAGCGCGAGGACCGTGTGGCGGCGGCCGAGGCCACCATCGGCACGGTGTTGGCGGACTTCAAGGGCATCACCGACGCCTTGCTGCGTTCCAGCAACGGCCTGAAGGAAGAGAGCATAGGCATCAAGTCGGAGATCGGCCAGGCGCTGGTGCAACTGCAGTTTCAGGACCGCGTGAGTCAGATCATGAACCACGTCAAGGACAACATCGCGCAGTTCCCCGATTTTCTGGAGAGCCACCGCCAGGACTACGAGCAAGGCGGCGCCTTGCTGGCGCTGGATGCGCAATCCTTCCTGACCGAGATGAAGAAGACCTACGTCATGGCCGATCAGCACGCGGTGCATTCGGGCCAGAAGGCGGAGCAGAAGATGGAAACCGACATCAGCTTTTTTTAGAGGACGCCATGGCTAAAACCATCATGATCGTTGACGACTCCGCCTCCATGCGACAGGTCGTAGGCATTGCCCTCAAGGGCGCCGGCTACGCCGTGCTCGAGGGCCGCGACGGGCGCGACGCCCTCACCAAGCTCACGGGGCAAAAGGTGAACCTGATCATCAGCGACGTGAACATGCCCAACATGGACGGCATCAGCTTTGTGAAGGCGGTGAAGCTGCTGCCGGCCTATCGCTTCACGCCCATCATCATGCTCACCACCGAATCGGAGGAGTCCAAGAAGCGCGAAGGCCAGGCCGCGGGCGCCAAGGCCTGGGTGGTCAAACCCTTTCAACCCGAGCACCTGCTGATGGCAGTGCAAAAGCTGTGCCTGCCATGAGCTTCAGTGTCGTCATTGCGAGGTACCCGAATCCGGACAGCTACCGCACACGGACCATGAACCAGCACGGTTCGAATCGACATTGCGCGGCGCGAAGCGACGTGGCAAGCCACGAGGAGCACGGCTTTTTGAGCATGGATCGCGACGCTGCGCTCGCGATGACGGGGCTTTTTACAGCTGAACGGAGTGTCAGATGAGTCATTCCAGAAAACCCGACGTCAATCCTCCGGTGCTGCGCATCGAGGGCGAATTCACGATCTTTCGCGCGGCCGAATTCAAGCCGCTGCTGCTGGAGGCGCCGGCGCCCCAAGAGATCGATCTCTCGGGCGTGACCGAAATCGACACGGCCGGCGTGCAGTTGCTGATGCTGGCCAAGCAGGAGGCGCTACGCCAACAGCGCGAACTGCGTCTGGTGGGCCACAGCCCGGCCGTGCTCGAAGTGTTCGAACTGTTGAACGTGGCGGCGTATTTCAACGATCCGCTGGTGATGGCGGCCCGCCCCTGAACCGCAACAACGCAGCGAAAGGCTCACATGAATCTTGACGATGCACTGCAGACCTTCATCACCGAAAGCCGGGAACTGCTGGAGGACATGGAGAATGCCCTGCTCGCGGTGGAGCAGGCGCAGGAGAAGGACGAACTGGTGAACGCGATCTTCCGCGCAGCCCACACCATCAAGGGATCGTCGGGCCTGTTCCGGCTGGATCACATCGTGGCCTTCACGCACGTGGTGGAGAGCGTGCTCGATCAGGTGCGTGCCGGCAAGCTGCAGATCGCCGACAAGCTCGTGATGCTGTTGCTCGCATGCTGCGACCACATCGCCACGCTGGTGCAGGCCGTGGCCGAGGGCGGCGGCGTTGCCAACCCGGAGCACGAGCAACAGGGCGAGCCGCTGCTGGCGCAATTGCGCGCCTTTCTGGGCGCACCCAAGGCCGCTGCGGCGGTGGCACTGACGCCACCAGGCGTGGACCCGGTGTCGCGCATTGACAACCAGGGTGTGGACGCCGACCACTGGCATATTTCGGTCCGCTTTGGGCCTGAGGTGCTGAAGAACGGCATGGACCCCTTGTCCTTTCTGCGCTACCTGCAGACGCTGGGAAACATCAGCGCCCTCGTGACCTTGAGTGACGCGCTGCCGGACGCTGCAGAAATGGACCCTGAACTGTGCTATCTCGGCTTCGAGCTGGCATTCCAGAGCAAGGCCGACAAGGCCACCATCGAAAATGTTTTTGAATTCGTGCGCGACGACTGCCAGCTACGCATCTTGCCGCCACACAGCCTGATCGGCGATTACGTCAGCCTGTTGCAGCAGCAACCCGGAGAAATGGCGCGCCTGGGCGACATGCTGGTGCGCTGTGGAACTTTGACGCCGCAGGAACTCGACGCAGCCTTGAACGCCCAGTCGGACACCCCGGCCAAGCCCATCGGAACGATTTTGGTGGAGCAGGGCTCGGTGCAAGCCGAAGTGGTGGAAGCCGCACTGGCCAAGCAGAAGTCGGTGAAGGACAGCGTTGTGGCCGAGAGCCGCTCCATCCGCGTCAATGCCGACAAGCTGGATCAGCTCATCAACCTGGTGGGCGAGCTCATCATCGCCGGCGCCAACGTCAACATGATTGCGCGTCGCGCCCGCAATAGCGATCTGCAGGACAGCACGTCCAAGCTCTCCACGCTGGTGGAAGAGGTGCGCGACAGTGCGCTGCAACTGCGCATGGTCAAGATCGGCGCCACGTTCAACCGTTTCCAGCGCGTGGTGCATGACGTCTCGCGCGACCTGGGCAAGGACATCACGCTGGTGATCAACGGCGAGGACACCGAACTCGACAAGACCGTGGTGGAGAAGATCGGCGACCCGCTGATGCACCTGGTACGCAACTCCATGGACCACGGCATCGAAACTGCCCAGGTTCGAGTCCAGCGCGGCAAACCGGCCCAGGGAACGCTCCAGCTCAACGCCTTTCACGACTCCGGCTCCATCGTGATCACGGTGCAGGACGATGGCGGCGGCTTGAAGCGCGAGCGCATTCTGGCCAAGGCGGTGGAGCGCGGCTTGGTCGAGGCCGGCCACCACCTGACCGATTCCGAGGTCTACGGCCTGATCTTCGAGCCGGGTTTTTCCACGGCAGAAAAGATCAGCAACCTGTCCGGGCGCGGCGTGGGGCTGGACGTGGTAAAGCGCAATATCACGGCACTGCGCGGCAGCGTCAGCCTGGACAGCGAAGAGGGCGTGGGAACAACGGTCACGGTGCGACTGCCGCTGACGCTGGCCATCATTGACGGCTTCCTGATCGAAGTCGGACGGTCGGTGTTCGCCATTCCGTTGGACATGATCGAGGAGTGCGTGGCGTTCAGCGCCGAGGATGGTCATGACTTCACAAATCTGCGCGGACAGGTGCTGCCCTTCATCCGGCTGCGCGAGTTGTTCTCGATCAAGGGCGCACCGCCGCGCAGCGAAAACATCGTGGTGCTCAAGCACGCCGGGCAGAAGGCCGGCCTGGTGGTGGACACGCTGCTGGGCGAATTCCAGACCGTGATCAAGCCGCTGGGCCAGATGTTCAACCAGGTGAGTTGCATCAGCGGCTCCACCATCCTGGGCAGCGGCGATGTGGCGCTGATCCTGGACGTGCCGGCGCTGGTGCGCCGCTGCATCAGCGCCGAGCCCAAGGCGTATGCCGCCTCCACCCCCGTGCTGGAGGGACAGTCATTATGAAGTCACCCAAGCTCATCCCCCGTGGCATCTTTCAGGAGCACCCGCCGCCGGGTGCGAGGGCCTCACCCGCTGCTGTTTCCTTGTCCATTTTTCACCCGTTTCAGTTTTTTTAGTCAGGAGTCATGCCATGTTGAACAACCTCAAAATCGGAGTCAGGCTGGGGATCGGCTTTGCCGTCACGCTGATCCTGCTGATCGTCATCGCCGCGGTCAGCTATACCCGCATGGCGGCGCTCAATGCCGATATCGACTACCTGGTGAAGGACAAGTTCCCCAAGACTGTGCAAGCCGGCAATATCGCGAAAAACGTCAATGCGATCGGACCAGCCCTGCGCAACGCCTACATTTTTGAAGGCGCAGAAAGGCAAAAAGCGGTCGAGCAGGTCGCCGACCTCAGGAAGAAGATTTCGGTCGACATGGACGCGCTGGACAAATCCGTCACCAGCGACAAGGGCAAGGATTTCCTGGGCAAGGTGAAGACCGCGCGCGCCGCCTACGTCGTGAATCAGGACAAATTTCTGGAACTTGTAAGGACAGGCGCCAAGAAGGAAGACGTGGTCGCGCTGATGCAGGGCTCCCTGCGCGACACGCAGGCGGCTTATCTCAAGGACGTGTCGGACCTGAACGACTTCCAGACCGCGCTGGTGGAAAAGGTTGGCAAGGACGCCGACGAACTCGCTAACAGTTCCGAGCGCTGGATCATGGTCCTGGGCATAGTCGCGTCGTTGCTGACCCTGCTGCTGGCCTGGCTCATCACGCGCTCCATCACCGCACCGACGAACAAGCTGGTCGAGGGTGCCAACAAGATGGCCGCCGGAGACTTCGAATTCACGCTCGACGTGAACAGCAAGGACGAGGTCGGCATACTGGCGCACGCCGTGCGTGGCATGCAGACGGCCGTGAAGGCCATGATCGCTGACGCGAATCTGCTGGCCAAGGCCGCGGTGGACGGCAAGCTCGAAACCCGCGCCGATGCGTCCAAGCACCAGGGCGACTTCCAAAGGATCGTGAAGGGCGTGAACGACACGCTGGACGCCGTGATCGGCCCGTTGAACGTTGCCGCAGGCTATGTCGACCGCATCTCGAAAGGCGACATCCCGCCAAAGATCACCGACAGCTACAACGGCGACTTCAACACGCTCAAGAACAACCTGAACCAGGCCATCAACTCCATCAACGCTTTGGTCGCTGACGCGAACCTGCTGGCCAAGGCCGCGGTGGACGGCAAGCTCGAAACCCGTGCCGATGCGTCCAAGCACCAGGGCGACTTCCAAAGGATCGTGAAGGGCGTGAACGACACGCTGGACGCCGTGATCGGCCCGCTGAATGTGGCCGCAGGCTATGTGGACCGCATCTCGAAAGGCGACATCCCGCCAAAGATCACCGACAGCTACAACGGCGACTTCAACACGCTCAAGAACAACCTGAACCAGGCCATCAACTCCATCAACGCTTTGGTCGCCGACGCGAACCTGCTGGCCAAGGCCGCGGTTGAAGGCAAGCTCGAAACCCGCGCCGATGCGTCCAAGCACCAGGGCGACTTCCAAAGGATCGTGAAGGGCGTGAACGACACGCTGGACGCGGTGATCGGGCCGCTGAATGTGGCCGCGGGCTATGTGGACCGCATCTCCAAGGGCGACATCCCGCCAAAGATCACCGACAGCTACAACGGCGACTTCAACACGCTCAAGAACAACCTGAACCAGGCCATCAACTCCATCAACGCTTTGGTCGCCG
>CAIVXG010000214.1 GCA_903909815.1 uncultured beta proteobacterium
AAGACTGGAAATAGTTGCATGTTTACTTCAATTAATCTCCAAACCCTTGATTTCAAATAGAAAATTGACTACCGACGACGAAAACCGATGATAGTTGCGACTTTACTAGCAAAAACGTATCGACTTTACTTCGTTTGACACTGGTGGCGGTGGACTTGGTCATCGAGTCTGGAGCGCTCAGTGCCGAACACGTTCTGAACGTGTTGGCCAGGCTCAACGCCGAACCAGCGCCGGAATCGGTGCAGACGACCCTGCAACTCAAGGAGGCGCCGCTGGCCAACACCGGGCGCTACGACAGCCTGCGAAGCGGCACTGAAGTGACAGCCAAGGCCGTGGAGGTGAGCCATGCGTCGTGATCTCACCGTCGAACTCAAAGAGCTGCGCTTGCACGGGATGGTGGGCGCCTGGGAGGACTTGCTGGGTCAAGGGGAGTCGGGCGTGGCATCCTCGAAATGGTTGCTCGAACACCTGCTGCAGGCCGAGCACACCTATCGGGCGATGGCGTCGGTGAGTCACCAGATGAAGGCGGCCAAGTTCCCGCTGCACCGCGATCTTGCGAGGTTTGACTTTGCCTCTTCCAAGGTCGATGAAAGTCTGGTCAAGCAACTTGCCACGCTGGAGTTCACCGACACGGCGCAGAACGTCGTGCTCATCGGTGGCCCTGGCACGGGCAAGACGCATCTGGCCACGGCCATGGCGGTGTCGGGAATCGCCTCACACGGCAAGCGGGTGCGGTTCTATTCCACGGTCGATTTGGTCAACATGCTGGAGCAGGAAAAGGCCCAAGGGAAGGCGGGCCGCATTGCGCTGTCGCTGATGCGCATGGACGCCGTCATCCTGGACGAGCTGGGGTACCTTCCGTTCAGCCAGGCCGGGGGCGCCTTGTTGTTTCACCTGTTGTCCAAGCTGTACGAGAACACCAGCGTGGTGATCACCACCAATCTGAGCTTCTCCGAGTGGTCGGCCGTATTCGGCGACGCCAAGATGACCACGGCGCTGCTGGATCGACTCACGCATCACTGCCACATCGTGGAGACCGGCAACGAGTCGTATCGGTTCCAGCACAGCAGCATGGCTGCCAAGTCGCGCATCAAGGAGCGTGAGCAAAAGCGCAAAGGCGCCAAGGCGGCGACGAGCGACGAACCGTTCTGACCAGCGGCGCGCGGGGAAATCCGCTACGGGCTACGCCCTTCACTCCTTTCCCCGCGCATTCCTGCCACCGCCGTTAATCATTGAGGAGAAAGAAAAGAACAAGCAATTGAGTACACTTATCCACAGTTGCTGATTCAAAAAGCAGCTACCCGTCCTGGGTCAATATTCAATCGGCAGGGTGGGTCAATATTCAATCGGCGCCGACAGTAAGACTGGCGGGGCACTGTAGAGGGCACGATTCCCTTTGAGGAGGTGTCAATCGAAGTAAAGATGCAACCCTCGTAGACTGAGCTTCCCAGAGGAAAACGGCTGTTCCGCAAGGGGTCGCGTTTGCGGAATTACTGCAATGAACTGGACAGTGCCCAGTTCTCCCGTAGCGTTCATGCTGCCATGCGCTCGGTATCAGGTGGCGGGTCATGGCGGCGGTATTTGCGCAACTCATGCTCTATTTGCCACTGAGCACGTTCCGGCGCTGTGTGGCCGACCATCGAGGCGAACACAAGGTCAAAGACTTCTCGTGCCTGGACCAGTTTTTCGCCATGGC
>CAIVXG010000215.1 GCA_903909815.1 uncultured beta proteobacterium
AACCAGTCTGCTCTGCCATTCTTTTCTCCTACCTGATTTTGCACAAATGAGTATATCAGACTTTTTAGAAAGTCCACCATGTTTTGCACAAATCAGGCGAAAAGCTTAATATCAGGTTCCAACCTCAGAATGCACATAGCCCAAATATCACAGCGGTACCCCTGACCAGCGGGATTCTGTGGCCCGTGCACGGAAAATGCAGGTCCAGGCCGCTGTCCTCGCTCAGAAAGAGATTGCAAAAAGCCATACCGCCATAGTGCTCAGCGTCATGATGGTACTTCGCGCCGCGGCTGGCCATCAGCGCCACATCACATGACGCCAGCACCTCCTGCAGGCCGAGCGAGCCCGTCCAATCGACCACCGCCTGCACGCAGTGGCGGTAGTCGGGCCAACGCGAACGCGCTCGTGGCAAAGACAAGGCCTCTACGTCACCGGGCTCAAGGCACAAGTGTCCCGATGCATCTCTTTGCCAATCTGCCATAAGCCTCGCCGAGGGCGCCGCCACGTCGAGCGCGCCCGAAAGCACGACTTCGCTCACGCTTCGACTGCGCATGACGTCTCCACTCCAGTAAAAGGAGGTGGGGCGGTCACGCACCGGATGCGGTGGAATGGAGCTCATCGGGTGTAGTGTAGTAAGGCGATTCGAGCCCGCTGCACTAGGGTGGCGAAAAAAATTCGCTGGCCTGGCGCGCGGTACCAGCCCCGGCGATGAGAGGTTTTTCGAAGGGGGTTGACGCAGGATTTGATCGTGCGGCACAGCGCCGATCCGGAAGCTCTGAGAACCACCTCGACCCATGGTCCTACACCACCACAATGGGGTCCTGGCGGTTGGCCACATGCAGGACGTGGGCGCGGGCAAAGTCAGTATGGCTCAATGCACCGTAGACGAAATGAGGTTTGATCAGTCCCTTGTGGCACTGAAACCGGCCCACTGCTGCACGCAGGCGTTGGGCACCGGGCTTCCAGTCGTCGAGTTGGGGCTCGGTCCAGGCGATCAAGCCAATGCAACACGTCGTCCAGGGTCTGGACCGTTGGGATATCAGCCATTGCTGCTCCTGTTAGCGCGCCCATGTGCCACTGCGGCTTAAACCACGGAGATGGTTACTTCAATGTTGCCACGGGTGGCGTTGGAGTAAGGGCACACCGCGTGCGCCTTGTCCACCAGGGCCAGCGCGACGGCGCGTTCCATGCCGGGAATATTGACGACCAGTTGCACTTCAATGCCGAAGCCGGCAGGGATCTGGCCAATGCCAACCGTGGCGTCAATGCTGGTATCGGCTGGCAATGCGATCTTCTGCGTACCCGCGACAAACTTCATGGCGCCGATGAAGCAGGCGCTGTAGCCCGCTGCAAACAGTTGCTCGGGATTGACGCCGCCGCCTGGGCCTCCCATGGCTTTGGGAACTGCCAGCTTCAGGTCCAGCAAACCGTCCGAAGTGCGGGTAGTGCCGTCACGCCCGCCGGTGGATTTGGCGTGTGCTTGGTAGATCACTTTTTCGATTTGGATGCTCATGGGGAAACTTTCTGAAGTGATGGCTCCGGTTCGGAGCGGTTTGGAAATTTTTGGAAGAAGCTTAGGACCAACTGCTGGGCCGGGCCTTGGTCTTTCCTATGAAGCGGATGGTTCGTATCGACCACAAAGCCAGCGTGTCGCCCGATTCCGGAACGGACTCGCAAACAAGGTCCCATGGCTCGCGCGCAGGGGCGTGGCAACTGAAGCAGTGGCCGCCGGTCCCAGACTGAGGCCTACGGCAGCGGCGACGACGCGCAGTGCAGACGGCATCTTGCGCCCGAGCGTTTGAAGCGCGGCAGGCTTGCGGGATGGCTGGTCTTGCATGGAGCTTGGCATGTTGGGTCTTCCTATTGATCTGTCCGGAATACAAGACATCGACTTGGCAAAGATTCTGTCATTGCGAGCGCAGCGCGGCAATCCATGCGCGCATAACGATGGCGCTCGTGGATTGCCGCGTCGCTGGAGCTCCTCGCAATGACGGAAGTGTCTGTCACGTATTCTGGAACTCTCCATAGTTAAGTCGCTACAGGAGGCATGGGCGCATGTATCGCAGTGCGCAGGCGTTTGATGTGTTGGTTCAATGCCGCCAAATCCTTCAGTGGCAAGCCGCTTTGGGCCACCAGGCAGCCAGGTATGTGCGCCGCCTGGGCTTGAAGCCGTTTGCCGGCAGGGCTAAGGCACACATGCACCCGGCGTTCGTCTTCGCTGGAGCGTTGGCGCACCAGCAGGCCCGCAGTTTCCATGCGTTTGAGCAAGGGGGTCAGCGTGCCGGAGTCTAGGCTCAGGCGCTCGCCCAGTGAAGAAACACTGAGAGCGTCACGCTCCCACAGCACCAGCATCACCAGATACTGAGGGTATGTGAGGGCCAGCGCATCGAGCAGTGGCTTGTACAACTTGGTCATGGTGAGCGAAGCCGAATACAGCGAAAAACACAGTTGGTTAGCCGGGCCTAACAGGATCGATTTCGATGCTGTCGCCCGGCGCATCAGCGTGCCACCAGTGCCAGGACGAACCCCCGAGCCGCAGGCCGGGGGCTGGTCCTGGCATGGCACGCTCTGACTTGCTCCCCGCCCTTGCAGGGCGGGGCCGGGGGTGGGTCGAACAGAACCGAGCTTGCTCGGTGTAGTGAGTAGACCGGACATCTGATGGCCGGGCGTGCTATCTCGGGCGGCGCGCGATATGCATGAGGCATGAGCACACCGCACCCCGCCGCTGCCCCCTACGCCGTGCTGCGCGTGGATCGTCGCAAGGCCAAGGCCATGGCGGCGATTGCGGCTTCGTCGGCGCACACCATGCGCGAGAAGCCCACGCCCAACGCGGACCCCGATGGGGCGGCGCCGGTCGTGATGCACCTGGCAGACGGCAAGACGCCCTATCAGGCGGCGCGCCATCTGCTTGATGGTGCGGAACGGCGCAACCGCGACACAGTGCTGTGCCGCGAAATCGTGTTGTCGGCCAGCCCGAGCTACTTCCGGCCCGGACGCGAGAGCATGGGCGGCGTGTTTGAGCCGGACAAGGTGAAGGCGTGGGCCACGGCCTCGCTGGCATGGGCCAAACGGCAATGGGCGGAACAACTGGCCTCGGTGGTCCTGCACCTTGACGAAATGACCCCGCACCTGCACCTGCTTGTGGTGCCCCGCGTGAAGTCGGCGGCGGGTGCGTGGAAGCTCAACAGCAAAGCCCTGTTTGACCGGGAGCGGCTGCGCGAGCTGCAAACCAGCTACGGCGAAGCCATGGCGCCGCTGGGCATCCGGCGCGGCGAACCGGGCAGCCAAGCGGCGCACTCTGAGGTGCGCCAGTTCTACGGCGCGGTGCAGGCGGCCAATGCCGCACCCGTGCGGGTCAAAATGCCACCGCCACCCAAGCCGCCACAGCCACTCGGCAGCGTTGGCGCTGAGGCTGCCGATGCCCTGGGTTCCGCGCTGGGTATCGAGACCGCGCACCAGCGCGCGATCAAGGCACACGCCGAAGCGATGAAGCAATGGCGCGAGACCGTCAAGGATTTTCGCCAGCAGGAGGCAGCGGCGTGGGAGCAGTTGACGGCACGCAGTGCGATGGTGCCACTGGTGCAGCGGCAGCAGAAGGCAGTGTCCGCCGTGGCACTGCCCCGGCCAAATACACCCGCTGCGGCTCAAAGGCCCCGCGCTCCGCGCTAGGAACCGGCATCCATATCGGCTCATCCAGCCTGCCCGACACTTCTTCCACCTGCATGCGCATCACCTCTGCCACTGCCTCCACTACCAACCACTTGTTGTGCACATCAAGCGAACTGGCGCGCTGGCGTATGAGTTCCACACCTTCAAGGCACAGTTCCAACGCCTCACCCCGACATCATTGCAGTTGCGCTTAGAAATATCTATCGGTTCGACTAATGCCAAGAAATTTCAGGATGAGCTTTCCCTACGCCACATCAACCGACACTAGATTTCTCAACCAAGAATAGAAATTCCCTATTCGGCTCCTCGGCCTCACGAATCCATGCATTCGTCCAGCGCATATTGGCCATCACATTTTTCTTGTAATCTATTTCCAAAACTTCAATAACATTCCCGCTCTCCGAAATGACTTCATTAAGCTGCTCAGCAGTTGCCCGGCCGCCAGAACTGTAGGACAAAATCACATACTTGGCTTTAACATTGGCCAAAAGTTTTCTTATGGATTGCACGGCAATTAAGTGTCCCGCATCATCACGCCGAAATTCCTCAAAGACGGATGCGCCAATAGTGTCAGAAGTATCCACCCTTCGCTTTGCCTTCCCGAAAAGTTCGGGCATATCATTTAGGCAAATACTTGTCCAAACATGATAATAAGCAGCATAACGAACGCGCGAAGGCGGCATTTTTTCATTGTTAGACCCGTATGGAGGATCAAAATATGCCAAATCAACTTCGCATTTCGGCAAGACATCAAAGACATCACCACGGTATATCTCATTAACTTTTTTATTAACAAAAAGTGCAGGGACTTCCAATTTTAGGGGATTAAATGATCTAGATGACCATTCATTCAAATATGATGCAAAGTGTCCAAGCGTGCTATCAACTTTATCCAATGCCTGCATAAGACTAGTTAGCGCAACCGCCCTTTCAATTTTTGATAACGGCAAACGATCTATTTCTGCTCTAATTGCATCTAATTTTCTAGTATTGTGCTTTTGCCAAGGTTTCTTCAACCCGTCAAGTCCTATTGAACTGCCTTGATTGGGATCACCGCCATAGTTTTCCGTGAACCATCCATCTTCTGGCTTAATGTTATTTAAATGATTTATTAATTCATAATACGTGGAACGTGGTTGGGTGTTTGACAGATAGCATATTCCAAATATTTCCGACCAAGCTGAAATATCATTTGAAATAACAGTGTATCCATTCTGCGCAAAAGCCTGTGATACCCGAGTAGTTCCAGAAAAACCATCCAATACAATTCGAGCATCGACCTTGTTCGCGAGCGCCAAAATCTGAGGAATTAGTTTATTTTTCGAGCCAGCATATTTTATTCCTTCTGTCTTCACAGGTGTGATTTGGTTAGGCCGACCTTCCAAGCTTTGATCTTCAAATAATGATAGCGTTTCCATATTAATACTTAGACTGCTGTCGTTTCTGCTCTTCTATATCTTTTACCAATTCAGCCAATGCCGCCTCATGTCCCTTACCTGTTGAAAGCAATGCATGAGAAAGAACCCGAACCAATACTAAACTGTGTTTATACTCTATCCATCCACCAGTAATGCTGTCGAAATACTTGAAACCATTCTTTGTATGAGTCCAAAGTCCTCTTTGAAGCGCATTTGCAGTGCCACTTCCATATCTAACTTCAAAAACGTATTCATTATTTTTATCATAAAATCTATATACAGGATGTATGCGCCCTTTCCCCTGACCTTTCTTCTCTACACTGCCATCTGCGGCTTGTTCGTAGACTATTTTTGTTACTGCGGATTTCGCCTTTTCATAGTCAAATATCAATATATTACATCTTTGCTTTTTTTCATCATAGATTAAAGGTAAAACATTCTTTTTGGTAAAATCCTCAAAAACTGGGCTTTCCCAAACCTTCGCAATTGCATCCACCCCCTCGATTCGATCACCCATTGCTTGAAGGGCTGGAAATAGCAGAAAATTTTTGTCTGTTGATAATTGCAATGGCCCATCACCATACGCCTTCAAACTGACCGGAAATTTCACTTTGCTTATTTCATTTATTATGGTTATATCTTCCTCATGCTCTTTTGCACGATATAGGTCTTTACCGACATGTATTGATGTAAAATCATACATATATTGATTTATAAATTCGGCAATAGCAATTTCCGCCAAATCGCCATGAGTTTTATTACCCACAAGTCTCATAGTAAAGATATTACTAAGCGTCGTTGTAATCAGGTTTGGATTTTTGCTAATAAGCAGCTTTAATCGCGTCGTAAATTCTTTGTATGGCGTCATATTTAATACTTTGTAATGAAGATGGTATAGGTGAGGAGTCACCGCTTTCAGCTATTAACAGCTTTCAGGATAGTAGTTCACATTTGTTTCGCGCCCCTCTGTGTGGAACAGACTCCACATCAAGCGCCGTTCGGGTGGACACTTCCGCTTGGTTCTTGTTCGCCCAGTCTAAAAATGACATATTTTCGTTCTTCTGTTGATGGCTTGGTAAACCAATTTAGTTAAGTAAACGGTAGGGGCGGTTCTGCATGGCGCTAACGCCCCTACTGTTTGGTGGCCGCCACCTCTGCTGCCAGCGCCTTCTTGCGGGCCAACATCGCTGCTTTGTCCTTTTCCGCCTGTATGGCGTTCTTGCGAGCGATAACCGCCTCCCGCCTGATTCGCGCCTTAGTCGAAATCCGGTTGGCTAGGTCAAACCGCCCCTTCTGGTATTTCAGGCCCGTGAGGTCCAAGCCCTCATATTGAAGTTTGGGGATTCCGTCCTCCATCAAGCGTTGCAGCGAAAACTTGTTGGGGTTGTATCCCTCGCTCACATGGTCGATTTCATGCCCAGCGAGTTGGCAACGCATCTCCCACTCCACGCCCCGGTCTTTCAGTTCTTGCAGGGCCGTGGCGCGAAATGAGTGGAATGTCGGGCTGCGCGAGTTGAACAGCCCCAGCTTCTTCATGTGCTCGCGCCAAAAGTTGCCGATGGCATTACCCTTTTCGCCGTCCGAGTTAGTGCCGATGCCGGGGAACACCTCCGACCCCAATCCCAACGCCTTCACGTCCTGCAAGTAGTCCAGCAGGCCCAGATTGATCAACTCGGGATGCACTGGGATCACGCGAATGGCCGCTGGCGACTTGACGCTTTTGTCCTCGTCTTCGAGGATGTTTATGGACATGGCCTGTATGCCGTCCTTCACATAGAAATCGGACAGGAGCAGTTGCGCCACCTCGCGCCGCCGCGCACCAGTGAAAAGAGCAATCAAGGGAGGCCAGAAGTGATGGGCCTCGCTGGGGTGGAAGGTCTCTGAATCAAACAGGGTTTGCAACTGCCCGATGGTGTGTATGGGATTGGCAAGACCAGCCGCCTTCTTGCGGGCCTTCTTCTTGAACAGTCTTTGTCGGTCCGTTGGCAGTCGGACGTTGGCAGGGTAATAGTCCTTGTCACGTGCCCACTGCAAGAACCCAGCAACAACGTCCACGTGGTTGTCCACTGACCGATGGCCAAGCCCATCATCGCCCAAGCGATCACCCGCCTCAACCTCTTTGTCTTCCAGCAGGTATCGAATGAACTTGTTGATGTCCTCACGCTCGATGGTGCCAACGTCGCGGTCTTTGCCCAAACTGGCCATGAACAAGCCAAACTTCCGTGTGGCACCTTTGATGCTGCGGGAAGTTGTCCACTTCGAGCCCGATGCCTGTTTGAAATATTCATCCCATCGCACACTGATGCGGTTGGCCGGATCGAATGGCGGCGTTTGCGTGACGGGCGTCGGCGCCACTGCGGGCGCAGCCGGTGGAGCCGGAACGGCCAGTGTCTGCACCGCGATTTGTGCCATGGCGCGGTCGCGCTGCGCGAGTTCTGCCTTGAACCGTGCCATCTCTGCGGCCTGCTCACGCTGGTAGGTCAGCATTGACTCGGGCACCTCGACCGGGCGCTCTTGGTAGCGTGCGACGGTGGCGGCCAGCTCGGCCTGCTTTTTAGCTTCCAGTCGCTCGAAGGCGGCAATCTCGGCAGGGCTGTCCGAGTCGGTCTGGATGGTGTAGTCGTGCTTCTCGCCGTTGGGCAGCGTGACGCTTTGCGTCGCGCGCAGGTCGCGCAGCTCGCCCTTGTCGGCCTTGACCAGTATGTCGGCAATGCTGGGTTCGGGTTTGCTCATGCGCGCGCCCAGCCGCTCGAAGATGTCGTAAGCCTGCAATGCGAGTGGGCGCGCCATTCGCAAGGCTTCACGTTGATTGCGGGTGTGCAGTGACCGCTTGATTTCCCACTGTCCATCGAATATCTCCCGGAGCGTCTTTGGCACGACGATCCGAAAGAAGTAGATGCCGTGGCGCGACTGTTTAAGGTAGCATGGAATGCGCATTATCGGGTAGGAACGGACCACCCGAATGGACCACCGCATGGGAAAGCCACAAAGCAAAATGCCTTGTAAGTCGTTGACTTACAAGGCATTCGCATTTATTGGCGGAGTGGACGGGACTCGAACCCGCGACCCCCGGCGTGACAGGCCGGTATTCTAACCAACTGAACTACCACTCCTGGTAGAAAAGCTTCTGCTCTTGCGAGCAAAGTGCTTTCAAACTTGGCGACCCCACGGGGATTCGAACCCCGGTACCTACCGTGAAAGGGTAGTGTCCTAGGCCTCTAGACGATGGGGTCAAAACCTTGGAACTTCCGACTCAAATATTGGTGGAGGTAAGCAGGATCGAACTGCTGACCTCTTGCATGCCATGCAAGCGCTCTCCCAGCTGAGCTATACCCCCGTTTTCCGACTAGGCTTTCGCTTTTGCCGTCAACACTCGAGCCTTGAATTATAACGTCAAATATTGCCCAGCTCCAAGCGTGCGACAACATTTTCTCTTGTGCACAACGCCAGCACCGCATCCAGCGAGGGCGTTTGCGCCGTGCCCATCACCAGCACGCGCACCGGCATGGCCAGTTGCGGCATCTTCAGGCCCTGCGCGGCCAGCACTTCTTTGAGCACGAGCGCGATCGACGCCTTGTCCCAGGTGCAGTTGACCAGCCTTTCCAGCAGCAAGCTCAGCGCCGGTCGCACCGCCTCGGTCACGTGCTGCTGCAACTCGGCCGGGTTGGGTGTGACGTCAGCATAGAAACGCGCGGCCCAATCGGCCAGCGCCACCGTGGTGTCGCAACGGTCCTTGAACAGGCCACAGATGGCACTCAGGCGCTCATCGGGCCCAAGGCCGCGCGACTGCAACTGCGCCGCCACCAGGGCGGCCAGCGCGTCGTCGTTCATGGCCTTGAGGTGCTGGGCGTTGACCCAGCGCAGCTTGGCCTCATCGAACTGCGCTGCGCTCTTGCCCAGGTGGTCCAGGTTGAACCACTGCAGGAACTGCTCGCGGCTGAAGATCTCGTCGTCGCCGTGGCTCCAGCCCAGGCGCGCCAGGTAATTGACCATGGCGTCGGGCAGATAGCCTTCGGCCGCGTACTGCGTCACCGGCTTGGCGCCGTTGCGCTTGCTCATCTTCTCGCCCTGCTCGTTCAGCACCGTGGGCAGGTGCGCGTACACCGGAACGGGCTGGCCCAACGCATGGAAGATGTTGATCTGACGCGGCGTGTTGTTTACGTGATCGTCGCCGCGAATGACGTGGGTGATGGCCATGTCGATGTCGTCCACCACCACGCAGAAGTTGTAGGTGGGCGTGCCGTCGGGGCGCGCGATCACGAGGTCATCGAGTTCGTCGTTGCTGATCTCGATGCGCCCCTTCACCTTGTCCTCCCACACCACCGAGCCGCCTTGCGGATTCAGAAAGCGCAGCACCGGCAGCACGCCTTCGGGCACAGCGGGCAGGGTCTTGCCGGGCGCAGGGCGCCAGGTGCCGTCGTAGCGCGGCTTTTCCTTGGCTGCCATCTGGCACTCGCGCAAAGCGTCGAGCTCGGCCACGCTCATGTAGCAGGGATAGACATGACCCGCGGCCTGCAGCTCGGCCAGTACGGTGCGGTAGCGGTCCATGCGCTGCATCTGGTAGAACGGGCCTTCGTCGTAGTCCAGTCCGAGCCAGCGCATGCTCTCGATGATGACGTCCACTGCAGCCTGCGTGGAGCGCTCCAGATCCGTGTCCTCGATGCGCAGGATGAAGTCGCCACCAGTGGAGCGGGCAAAGGCCCATGGATACAGCGCCGAGCGAATGTTGCCCAGATGGATGAAGCCCGTGGGGGACGGGGCAAAGCGGGTGCGGGTGCGAGTGGTTTGGGTCATTTCAGGGTGTCCAGGCCACGCAGCAGGTCGGCCTTCATGTCGTCGTGATGCTCCAGGCCGACCGCCATGCGGACCAAGCCCTGGCCAATGCCTGCAGCCTGGCGCTGGTCTTCGGAAAGTTTGCCGTGAGACGTGCTCGCGGGGTGCGTCAGCAAGGTCTTGGTGTCTCCCAGGTTGGTGCACAGCGAAAGCGTTTGCAGGCTGTCGAGCACGTGAAACGCGCGCATGCGTGCGTCTTGCGGTGTACCCGCCTTCAAGTCGAACGACAGCACGGCACCACCCAGACCTGACATTTGCTGCATGGACAAGGCGTGCTGCGGGTGCGACGTCAGTCCCGGGTAAAAGACGCGCGCCACCTGCGGCTGCTGCTCCAGCCATTGTGCGAGCGCCAGCGCGCTGGCGCTTTGCGCGCGCATACGTATGCCCAAGGTCTCCATGCCCTTGAGCACCACCCAGGCATTGAAGGGCGAGAGCACCATGCCGCCGTTTCGCAGCACGGGCAGCAATTTTTCATTGATCATTTGCGCGCTGGCACACAGCGCCCCGGCCATGACGCGGCCTTGTCCGTCGAGGTACTTCGTGCCCGAGTGCATCACGATGTCAGCCCCCAAGCTCAGGGGCCGCTGCAGTATCGGCGTGGCAAAACAGTTGTCCACGGCCAGCAGCGCGCCCGCGTTGTGCGCCATGTCCGCCAGGGCGGCAATATCGCAGACCTCGGTCAAGGGATTGGTGGGAGTCTCGGCAAACAGGATTTTGGTGTTGGGGCGGATCGCCGCCTGCCAAGCCGCCAGGTCAGTTTGCGCGACCACGGTGGACTCCACGCCAAAGCGCGCGAACTCCGTGCCGATGAGCTTGATGGTGGAGCCGAACATGGACTGCGAATACACCACATGGTCGCCCGACTTGAGCAGGCTGAACAGCATCAGCAGGATCGCCGACATGCCGGTGGCCGTGGCCAGCGCCGCCTCGGCGCCTTCCAACGCGGCCAGCCGCATTTCGAAACTGCTGACGGTGGGGTTGCCCGAACGCGTGTAGGTGTAGCCGTCTTCCTCGCCCGCAAATCGACGGGCCGACACCTCGGCCGAGGGTTGCACATAGCCGCTGGTAAGGTACAGCGCCTCAGAGTTCTCGCCGTACTGGCTGCGCTCCACGGCCATGCGCACTGCCAGGGTATCGGGATGCAGCGCGTGAGGTGAATTCTTGTTCGTCATGTCACGCCACCTCCGCGTTCGGCAGCGCCAGGCGCGAGCTGTCTTCCTCGCCTTCGGTACCGCCGCCACGGCCTTCGCTCAGGCCCATGATATCGGCAGCCGTGATGTCGCCGGTGACGTACGCGCCATCAAAACAGGAGGCATCAAAACCTGCCAAGGCGGTGAGCTTGCCGTCAGGCCCCGGGGCTGCCGCCTTGAGCACGGCCTTCTTCATGCCTTCCACGTCCTGATAGATGAGCGCGTCGCAGCCGATGATGGCGCGGATTTCCTCCACGCTGCGGTCGTGCGCCACCAGTTCGCTGGCGGTGGGCATGTCGATGCCATAGACGTTGGGGTAGCGCACGGGCGGTGCGGCGCTGGCCAGATAGACCTTGCGTGCGCCGGCGTCGCGCGCCATCTGCACGATCTCGCGGCTGGTGGTGCCGCGCACGATCGAGTCGTCCACCAGCAGCACGTTTCGACCCTTGAATTCGCTCACGATCACGTTGAGCTTTTGCCGCACCGATTTCTCGCGCACGGCCTGCCCTGGCATGATGAAGGTGCGTCCAACGTAGCGGTTCTTGACGAAGCCTTCGCGGTAAGGAAGGCCCAGCAATTGCGCCAACTGCATGGCGCTGGGGCGGCTCGACTCGGGAATCGGAATGACAACGTCGATTTCATTCGGTGGCACCGTGGAGATGACCCGCTGCGCCAGCGTCTCACCCAGGTTCAGTCGCGCCTGATAGACCGAAATTCCGTCCAACGCAGAGTCGGGCCGAGCCAGATAGACGAATTCGAAAATACAGGGCTTGAGCGTGGGCGATTCGGCGCACTGCTCGCTTTGCAGATGGCCCTGAAGATCGACAAACACCGCTTCGCCCGGCGCAATATTGCGCTCCAGCTTGAACCCCGTGCCTTCGAGCGCCACCGATTCGCTCGCCACCACCACCGTGTTGGGCCCGCGCGCCAGGCACAGCGGCCGAATGCCAAAGGGGTCGCGAAACGCCAGCATGCCGTGCCCTGCAATCAGCGCCACCACGGCGTAGGAGCCGCGCACGCGCCGGTGCACCTGCCGCACTGCGGCAAAAACGTCTTCAGGCGTCAGGGGCAGGCCCTTGGTGGCCTTGTCCAGTTCGTGCGCCAGCACGTTGAGCAGCACTTCAGAATCGCTGTCGGTGTTGATATGGCGATGGTCGGTGGAGAACAGTTCAGACTTGAGCGCCTTGGCATTGGTCAAATTGCCGTTGTGCACCAGCGTGATGCCAAAGGGCGCGTTCACGTAGAAGGGCTGTGCTTCTTCCTCGCTGAAGGCATTGCCCGCGGTCGGGTAGCGCACCTGCCCCAGGCCGCAATTGCCCGGCAGGGAGCGCATATTGCGCGTGCGAAACACGTCGCGCACCATGCCCTTGGCCTTGTGCATGAAGAACTTGCGCTGCTGCTGGGTCACGATGCCAGCGGCGTCCTGGCCCCGGTGCTGCAGCAGCAGCAAGGCGTCATAGATCAACTGGTTCACAGGTGCGTTGCTGACAACGCCGACGATTCCACACATTCATTAGTCCTCGCGGGAAAGGTATTTCCCAAATTGTTCCGGCAATACGGGTTGCAGCGCCTTGAGCGCCGCCGACAATGCCTGCGCCCCTCTGGATTCCTGCCACCAGGGTGACGAGCGCGCCGGTGTCATTCCCACCACCACGGCCACTGCCAGCAGCAACACCGCGCCGCGCAATGCGCCAAACAGCGCCCCCAGAATCCGGTCCACGGGCCGCAGGCCCACGGCCGAGATCAGTTTGCTCACAAGCGCCGCCACCAATCCCAGGGCAAACAGGGAGCCCACAAAGATCAGCACAAATGCCGCAGCGTAGCGCACTGGCTCCGATGCATTTCCCATGGGCAAACCCACGGCCAGGGTCGGCGCCCACCATTGCGCCAGCACAAAGGAGGCGAGCCAGTTCAACAGCGACAGCACCTCGTACACCAGTCCGCGCCACAATCCCAGAACCAGCGACAGCAGCACCACACCCAGCAAGATCCAGTCCAGCGTCAGCACGGCTACATCTTCAGCACGGAGGCGGCCAAGGCCAGGGATTTGATGTGGCTCGCAGCCTTGTCGGCCTCATCCTGGCTGGTGAACGGCCCCACACGCACGCGTGTGCGCTTGCCGTCCTTGCCATCGACCACCTGGGTATAGGTTTTGAGACCCGCTCGTTCCAACTTTTGGCGCACTTCGCGCAGCTTGGCCGCGTCCGAAAAGGCGCCCACCTGCACCACAAACCGGGCCGTAGCGACACCCGCTGCCGGCGATTCCTGGCCCGCCAGCAAGGCGGCAGCCCTGACGCCTTCGTCGACCTTGGCCACGGGCTTGGGCAAGGGCGCAGGCGTCGCTGCAGGCAGGGGCGTTGCAACCGGTGAGATGACCGGCAAAGGCGCGGGCTTCGCTTCGAGCGGGACGGCCGCGCTGGCTGCGGGTTCGGGTGCCGTGGGCGTCACGGATTCAAGGCTGGGCGGCATCACCAGTGGCTTGACTTTGGCTTTGTCTGGGATCTCGATCGGAATATCCACCATCACCGGGCGCGGCTGCGAGTCGAACAGCAGCGGGAATCCGACCACGCCTGCGAGCACCAGCACCACCGCACCGATGAGCCGGTGCTTGGCGCGCCTGCGCATGAGCTCGATGCTTTGCGCCGGTGGCACAGCAGCAGTGCTCCCATCGACGCCCTTTTGTGCGGACTTTCGGATCTTGAATAAGGCCATTGTCTTGCTGCGGGTCAGGAGTTCAGATGTTTGGCTTGGAGACGGGGCGTGCCGTGGGCAAGAATGCCGCCGACGGTGAAGAAGGAACCGAAGACCACAATTCTATCAGCGGGGTCCGCCGCGGCGATGGCCGCGTCCAGCGCCTGCTGCGGGTCGGCATGCACGCTGGCGCTCACGCCCTTGCGCGGCGCGCAGGCCTGCCAGCGCGAGTGCAGCTCGGCGCCAGTGGCTGCGCGCGGCGTGGGCAAATCGGTGAAATACCAGCAGCCGATCAGCGGCCCCATGCGCTTGAGCATGGGCGCCAGATCCTTGTCCGCCATGGCGCCAAACACCGCGTGCGTGGTCGGTGCGTAGGCCATCGCGTCCAGATTGGCCGCCAGCGCCGACACCGCATGCGGGTTGTGCGCCACGTCCAGCACCAGCGAGGGCTGGCCGGCGAGCACCTGAAAGCGCCCCGGCAGCTCCACCATCGCCAGTCCATTGCGCACCGCCTGCGCCGTCACCGGCAGGCGTTCGCGCAGCGCGCTCAAGGCGGCCAGCACGCCCGACGCATTGAGCAGCTGGTTTGCGCCGCGCAGCGCCGGATACGCCAGACCCGCATAGCGCCGGCCGCGCCCGGCCCAGCCCCACTGCTGCTTATCGCCGGAAAAGTTGAAATCCGTGCCGAAGCGCCACAGGTCGGCGCCCACTTCCAAAGCGTGGTCGAGCACGCTTTGCGGGGGCAGCGGGTCGCTCACCACCACGGGCCGTCCGGTGCGCATGATGCCGGCCTTCTCGCGACCGATGCGTTCCCTGCTGTCGCCCAGGAATTCCATGTGATCCAGATCGACGCTGGTGATGATGGCGCAGTCCGCGTCGACGATGTTCACCGCGTCCAGGCGACCGCCCAGACCCACTTCCAGAATCACCGCGTCCAGCGGCGTGCCGTGCATCAGGTCCAGCGCGGCGAGCGTGCTGAACTCGAAATAGGTGAGCGAGACGTCCTCGTCCGCGCCCTGCACCCGTGCCGCTTCCACCCGCGCAAAGGCTTGCGCCCATTGCTCAGCAGCGACGGTATCGCCCGAGAGGCGCAGCCGCTCTTCGAAGTGCACCAGGTGCGGCGAGGTGTAGACGCCGGTGCGGTAACCCGCCTGCAGCAGGATCGCCTCCAGCATGGCGCAGGTCGAGCCCTTGCCGTTGGTGCCGGCCACCGTGATCACGGGGCAGTCAAAGGCGAGGCCCATGCGAAGCGCGACGATGCGCACGCGCTCCAGGCCCAAGTCGATGCTTTTGGGATGCAGGCGCTCGCAATGGGCGAGCCAGTCGGTGAGTGTTTTCGGTTCGGTAGGCATGCGGTGTCGATTGTCGCGCACTACCACCATCGGCGCTGTCGATCGGATTTGTCGTAGAAGCGGCCCCGAATCCGTCCGATTCCGCACACGGAATTTGGCCCGGGCGCGGCGTCATTGCGAGCGGAGCGCGGCAATCCATGGCGCAGGGCCAGCAAAGTCGCCATGGATTGCCACGGCCTTCGGCCTCGCAATGACGAGCGAAAACCCGCAAAATTGCAGGCATGAGCAACAAAACCCATTCCACCCAAGCCATCATTGTTTACGGCATCCCCAACTGCGACACCGTGAAGAAGGCGCGCGCCTGGTTCACCGAGCACAGCCTGCCCTACGCGTTTCACGATTTCAAGAAGCAGGGCCTGCCGCCTGAACTGCTGGATCACTGGATCGAGCGCGTGGGCTGGGAAAAGCTGCTCAATCGCAAGGGCACGACCTGGCGCAAAATCGACCCTGCAACGCAAGCCGGCGTGCACGACGCGGCCAGCGCCCGCGCCCTGATGCTGGCTCAAACCAGTGTCATCAAGCGCCCGGTGGTGCAGTGGGGTGACGGCGCCTTGTCCAAGCTGACTGTGGGTTTCGACGCCAGCGCCTGGCCGCCGGTCTGAAGCGCTCGCCCACGCGGCGCGCCCTCAAACGCAGTTTCAGTGAAGACTAACTTGTACCCAAGTTATGTCGCAACTAAACGCAGTTCAGTGAAGACTAACTTGTACCCAAGTTATGTCGCAACTAAAATTGCTGCTTTCGCCACTCGCCCACCGGCTCGTTCGCCGGCGGCGCATTGAAAGACTTCCACCCATGACCACCGAAAAAATCGACGGCGTGTCCGTCACGGCCCAGGCCAACGTGTACTTTGACGGCAAATGCGTCAGCCACAACATCAGCTACCCCGATGGCACGAAAAAGTCGGTGGGCGTGATCCTCCCCGCCACCCTCACCTTCAACACCGGCGCGCCCGAGATCATGGAAGGCGTGGGCGGTGCTTGCGAATACAGGCTGGCGGGCAGCGAGACCTGGGTCGCATCCGGCCCGGGCGAGCAATTCAGCGTTCCGGGGAATTCCAGTTTTCAAATTCGAGTGGCCTCGGCCTACCACTACATCTGTCACTTCGGTTAATCCATCATGGCCACCATCCTGCAAAACCTGCCCCTCCAGCAAAAAGTCGGCATCGCCTTTTCCGGCGGCCTGGACACCAGCGCCGCCTTGCTGTGGATGAAGCTCAAGGGCGCGATCCCCTACGCCTACACCGCGAATCTGGGCCAGCCTGACGAAGCCGACTACGACGAGATCCCGCGCAAGGCGATGGAGTACGGCGCCGAAAAGGCACGCCTGATCGACTGCCGCAAGCAACTCGCCGCTGAAGGTATCGCGGCCCTGCAGGCCGGCGCCTTTCACATCACCACCGCAGGCGTGACTTACTTCAACACCACGCCCCTTGGGCGCGCCGTCACCGGCACCATGCTGGTGGCCGCGATGCGCGAAGACGACGTCAACATCTGGGGCGATGGCAGCACCTTCAAGGGCAACGACATCGAGCGCTTCTACCGCTACGGCCTGCTCACGAATCCGTCGCTGAAGATCTATAAGCCCTGGCTGGACCAGTTGTTCATCGACGAACTCGGTGGCCGCGCCGAGATGTCGGCGTTCATGACGCAGCACGGCTTTGGCTACAAGATGTCGGCCGAGAAGGCCTACTCCACCGACTCCAACATGCTGGGCGCCACGCACGAAGCGAAGGATCTCGAATTCCTGAGCAGCGGCATGCAGATCGTCAAGCCCATCATGGGCGTGGCCTTTTGGAGGGACGAGGTGGAAGTGAAACGTGAGCAGGTCACGGTGCGCTTTGAAGAAGGCCAACCGGTGGCGCTCAACGGCATCGCCTACGACGATCCGGTGGCGCTGATCCTGGAAGCGAACCGCATCGGCGGGCGCCACGGCCTAGGCATGAGCGACCAGATCGAGAACCGCATCATCGAGGCCAAAAGCCGCGGCATCTACGAAGCACCAGGACTGGCGCTGCTGTTCATCGCCTACGAGCGCCTGGTCACCGGCATCCACAATGAAGACACGATCGAGCAGTACCGCGACAACGGCCGCCGCCTGGGGCGTCTGCTGTACCAGGGCCGCTGGTTCGACTCTCAGGCCATCATGCTGCGCGAAACCGCACAGCGCTGGGTGGCGCGCGCCATCACGGGAGAGGTCACGCTGGAACTGCGCCGCGGCAACGACTACTCGCTGCTCAACACCGAGTCGCCCAACCTCACCTACAAACCTGAGCGCCTGAGCATGGAGAAGGTGGAGGATGCGCCGTTCTCTCCGGCCGACCGCATCGGCCAGTTGACCATGCGCAACCTGGACATCGTGGACTCGCGCGCGAAGCTGGGCATCTACGCCAAGGCCGGCCTGCTGTCGCTGGGCGCGGGCGGCGACCTGTTGAAACTGTCCGGCGAATAGGACGAGCGACCCGGCCTCCCCGGGGACTGATGGGGGGTCGGTCAGCTTTACGGGGACGCTGGCACATTGTTAGCGCTCATGGTTCCGCTCCATCGGCAAGAATCTGTTTGAACAGTTGAAAAACCTGGGATGGCGGCAATTGGAGCTGTCGGGTCTCAGCGGCCGCATGCTCCAATGTGGGTCGCAGCAACTCGATCCGAGACTTTGCGGGACTCGCGGCGGAGTGCTGCGCTGACACGCAAACGCCCACGTTGCTTGGAACGTAGGCACGCGATTGATCACCGCAGGAGTACGTTGATTTCCGCCTGCATGGCCTGGCACAACTTTGCATAGATCTTGAGTTTTCGCGCAGTCTCGCGCGCCCGCTCCGCGATGCGGACGGAAACCCCCAACATGAGTTTCGCGCCCAGCGCCGGTTCTTTGACGATCAACGAATAAAACGCCTCGCGCGTCAAAACGGCACAATACAAATCGGTACCCGCTATGCAGGAGGCGGAACGCGGCCCTTCATCAATGAGCCCGATTTCACCGACAAGGCAGCCCAGGCCCAAAACCGCGGTGGTAATCGGCGCAGTGCGACTTACGATGAGGTTTTCTACGATGACCTCGCCCTGCAATACCAGCGCCATAAATCCGGTATCGGTAACATCGCCTTCGGTGATAAAACAAGTGCCGGCTTCAAAGCGTGCCGGCTTCATGAAACCCACGACAACGGCCGCTTCATTTCGGCTGAATTGTGCAAACGCCGAAGACCCGGTGAGCAACTGAATGGTGAGATCCGAACCGCTGAGCGAACCATCGCTGCCAAGCCCACTATCCTGATCAACCATGAATCTCCTTTGCATTCGCTGCCACTTGGGCTCATTGTCGGAGCATTTGGCCCTCCGTGGAAGCCTACCGGTCTGCTCCGGGTCTGCTTTCTGGAAATTTGATGGGCCGCCTTTGGCATTGCGATCGACGCACCCGCCATCACTATCCGGCGATACACGTCAGTGACGGACACGAATCATGGTCCAGGGGCAGCGCTCGTGATCCGAGCGACATGCGCCATCAGCGAGCGCTTGGCCACAGGCCACATGCGCTCGGGCACATCGTCGTAGGCGCGACTCAACCAGTCATCCAGCGTGCCGTCGGGCTGTGCCTGCATCGCCTGGACGATTCTGGCTTCGCGCCGCAAGCGATGGTCCTTAAGGCGCGCAATCGCCGCCAGCGCCTCTCCGTCAAAGCCACCCATGGCGTGGCCATGAGCGGGCAGAATGAATTCGATGTGGTGCTCCTTGCAAGCCGCGCTCAAACGGTCCAGCGACGCCAGGTACTGCGACATGTCGCCATCCGGTGGATCGACCACGGTGGTGCTGCCGCTGAGGATATGGTCGCCACTGAACAGCAAGCCGTCTTCCAGCAACATCAGGCAAACGTGATTCGCCGCGTGTCCCGGCGTGTGCATGACCTGCAGCGTGTGCGTCCAATTCCCATCCCTGTCCAAACCGCTCAGAGAAAGTCGTTCACCCTCTTTAAGCGAACGGTCGGGCACAAAGTAACTGTGGCTGCGCGCCGTAGGGGCCGAAGGCAGACCCAGGATCGGCGGCCTGGGCGAGCACCGCGCCTGCAAAGGAACAGCCCCCGGTGAGTGATCCGGATGTGAGTGCGTGCATACGATCATGCGAATGTCGCCGCCCGCTGCACGCCAGAGTTTTTCCAGATGCTCCGGGTCCGCGGGGCCGGGGTCGATCACCGCGTAGCCGGTGGCGGGGTCGCCCACCAGATAGCTGTTGGTGCCCGGACCGGTCATGGCACCGGGGTTGGGCGCAGTGAGGCGCAGCAGGTTCTTGAGGAGTGGCACGGGCTGCTCGCTTTGCCAGTCCAGCGCGTGCGCGATCTGTCCGTCCGGACACACCAGCGCCAGCTCACCATAGGGCAGTTCGTGCTCCATGTAGCGTGCTTCGCGACCGGCCAGCAGCCCCGCGCGCGGACAACTGATCCACAAGGGTTGCTCGGTGGCGGCGCAGGCCTGCAGCACCCCATCCACCGTCGCATGGTCGAGCAGGCGTTGCAGCGTGCGGATGGTGGGGAAGATGATGAAGAATGTCCCTTCCCGATGCCGCGCCAGCGCGTCTTGCGGACGGATCCACACCGGCTCGAACTGTTCGGACTCGTCCGCCACCGGCGTTTGCCCCGGCGGCATGCGCGCCACCAAAAAGGGAACGTCAAAGCGGCGCGGCAAATCGCGGTCGGTGATCCATCGCGCCAGCACAAACACCTCGTCTGCCGCCAGCGTCAGGCCCTTTGCCGCGCACTGCTCGGCAAAGGGCGCGCCGCGGTCCAGGGCGGCGATGTCGCCGCTGTTGGCGTGGGTGCCGTCAGCGCGACGTGCCAGCAGCACGCCCAACTCCTCAAAGCTCTCGCGGATCGCGGCAATGGCCTGGGTCAGGTGCAGGTCGCTCTGCATCGCGCGCCGCCTGGCATGGGCGTGGCTGGCCGCATCGGCCGCGTCCACACCGCCTCCTGGAAACACATAGGCGCCCGGCGCAAAGCTGGCGCTCATGGAGCGGCGCGTCATCAGCACTTGCACGCCGGCGTCGGTGTCGCGCAGCAGCAGCACCGTGGCGGCAGGACGCGCAGCAACAGGCTCGCGCCGGGGATGAAGGAGTTGGCTGGGTCTGACCATGGGCTGAATTTTGCCTCAGTCGCCCGTGCGATCGGCGCCAAAGCGGCGCTAATATCGACCTATTTTTGGAGTACTAGAGCATGGAAATCAGAACAGTGGGAATCATAGGAGCCGGCACCATGGGCAACGGCATCGCACAGGCCTGTGCGGTATCGGGCATCCGGGTTGTGATGGTCGACATTTCAGACGCGGCCGTGGCCAAGGGCCTGGCCACCGTGGCGCAGAGTCTGGAGCGCCTGCTGAAGAAGGACAAGATCACACCGGCAGCGCGCGACGCCGCCCTCGCTCTGATCCAGGGCAGCACGAGCTATGAAGACCTGAAGCCGGCCCAACTGGTGATCGAAGCGGCCACCGAAAGCCACGACCTCAAGGTCAAGATCCTCAAGCAGATCGACGCCATCGTGGCGCCCGAGGTGATCATCGCCTCCAACACATCGTCCATCTCCATCACCAAGCTGGCGGCGGTGACGGGACGCGCCGAACGCTTCATCGGCATGCACTTCTTCAACCCGGTGCCGATGATGGCGCTGGTGGAAATCATCCGCGGCCTGCAGACCAGCGACGCCACCCACGACGCGGTGCACGCCATGGCGAAAGCTCTGGGCAAGACCCCGATCACGGTGAAGAACGCGCCCGGTTTCGTGGTCAACCGCATCCTGGTGCCAATGATCAACGAGGCCTTCTTCGTGCTGGCCGAGGGCTTGGCCACCCCCGAAGACATCGACGCCGGCATGAAGCTCGGCTGCAACCAGCCCATCGGTCCGCTGGCACTGGCCGACATGGTTGGCCTGGACGTCTGCCTGGCCGTGATGGAGGTGTACCTGAGCGAGTTTGGCGACAGCAAGTACCGCGCCTGCCCGCTGCTCAAGGAAATGGTCGCAGCCGGTCGACTGGGGCGAAAATCCGGGCAAGGCGTGTACCGTTACTGAGTTTTTGCGACGCAAGGGCGTGGCCTCGGATCTGCCGGCCCGAACCCGGCCGAATTTGCTGAGCCTGGGCGGCGGCGGCACGATCCGGTACCATGAGCCGAGTCAACACCCCATGGGACGCATTTCATGATCGACCTCTACACCGCAGCCACCCCCAACGGGCACAAAGTCTCCATTGCATTGGAAGAACTGGGCCTGCCCTACACGCTCAAGCTGCTCGATCTGACCCAGGCGGAGCAAAAGCGCCCCGAGTTTCTGGCGATCAATCCGAATGGACGCATCCCGGCCCTGGTGGACCGCGACGAGGACGATTTCGCGGTATTCGAGTCGGGGGCCTGCCTGATCTATCTGGCAGAAAAGACCGGCAAGCTCATGCCCGCGGACAGCAAAGGCCGCTCGCGTGTGCTTCAGTGGTTGATGTTTCAGATGGGTGGCATCGGCCCCATGATGGGCCAGGCGAATGTGTTTTATCGCTACTTTCCAGAAAAGATCCCCAGCGTCATCGATCGCTACCAGGGCGAGAGCAAGCGCCTGTTTCGCGTGCTCGACGGCCAACTGCAAGACCATGAATTCCTGGCGGGCGACTACTCCATCGCCGACATTGCCAACTGGGCCTGGGTGCGCACGCACCGCTGGTCAGGGGTGGAGCTCGATGACCTGCCCCACCTGAAACGCTGGCGCGATCAGATCCGCGCGCGCGCGGCGGTGCAGCGTGGCACCGAACAGCCGCCTTCGTCCCTGGATTTGCGCGTGGACGAGCCCGAAAAGGCCCGGCAGTTCGCCGAGGGCGCGCGCAAGATGCTGGAGCAGGGGCAATCCAAATTGGGAGGTGTCTGATAGACGACGCTGCTGGCAACGCATTCTTCTCGTCGTTGAAGAGCTTCTGCATCCGATCGCATCGCCTGTCTATCGGCCCCGAGCAGGCTCACAGCCTCTGAAGGAGACACATGACTGAAATTCGCTCGCCCCTGCAGGCACAGATTGGCCAGTGGCTGGTACAGCCCGGCGACAGCGTCAAAACGGGGGACCTGCTGCTGCTTTTGGAAGCCATGAAGATGGAGCACGAAGTTCGCGCCCAGCACGGCGGACGTGTGGCCGAACTGTTTTTTGGAATCGGCGACCTGGTGGCGCAAGGCGACCAACTGCTGAGCATCCAATGGGCGGCTCCGGCACCACCGCAGCTCGATCCGGTTGTGGCCAGCAGCATGCCGTCCGACCAGAACGCGGCCAGTTTGCGCCCGGATCTGCAACGTGTGCTTGATCGCCACGCACCCACGCTGGACGCCAGCCGGCCCGAGGCGCTGGCCAAGCGCCACGCCCAGGGTCAGCGCAGCGCCCGCGAGAACATCGCCGATTTGTGTGATGACGACAGCTTCACGGAGTACGGAGCGCTGGCGCTGGCGGCCCAGCGCAGCCGCCGCTCGGAGAGCGACCTGATCGCGAATACTCCCGCCGACGGCATGGTGACCGGCATTGGCAGCATCAACCGCTCACTGTTCGGCGCCGAGCGCGCGCAGGCGGTGGTGATGGCCTACGACGCCACCGTGCTGGCCGGCACGCAGGGCATGCGCAACCACCAGAAGACGGATCGCATGCTGGGCATCGCCCTGCAGCAGAAGTTGCCGGTAGTGCTGTTCGCCGAAGGTGGCGGCGGTCGACCGGGCGATGTCGACATGCCGATCGTGGCCGGTCTGCACGTGGCCACCTTCGCCAGCTTTGCGCGCCTGAACGGCGAGGTGCCGGTGCTGGGCGTCGCGGCCGGGCGCTGCTTTGCCGGCAACGCAGCGCTGCTGGGTTGCTGCGACGTGATCATCGCCACGCAGAGCAGCAACATCGGCATGGGCGGACCGGCCATGGTCGAGGGTGGCGGTCTGGGCGTTTTCAAGCCCGAGCAGATTGGCCCGAGCGCGGTGCAGCACGGCAACGGTGTCATCGATATTCTGGTGGCCGACGAGGCCAAAGCCGTGGCCGCGGCGCGGCACTACCTGTCGTTCTTCCAGGGCCGTGTGCATGACTGGCAGGCGCCGGACGCTCTGGCCCTGCGCGATGCGGTTCCGGAAAACCGTCTGCGCGTCTACGACACCCGCGCCGTGATGGCGGGCATCGTGGACCAGGGCACATTGCTGGAACTGCGCACCGGCTTTGGCCAAGGCATACACACCGCGCTGGCACGCATCGAAGGCAGGCCACTGGGCATCCTGGCCAACAACCCATTGCACCTGGGCGGCGCGATTGACGCCGATGGCGCCGACAAGGCCGCGCGCTTCATGCAGTTATGCAACGCCCACGGGTTGGCGCTGCTGAGCCTGGTGGATACGCCCGGCTTCATGGTCGGCCCGGCGGTCGAGGCTCAGGGCCAAGTGCGTCATGTGAGCCGCATGTTCGTGGCGGCTGCGCATCTGCGCGTGCCCTTCTTGAGCGTGGTGCTGCGCAAGGGCTACGGCCTGGGCGCCATGGCCATGACGGCGGGTGGCTTTCATGCGCCCCTGTTCACCGTGGCCTGGCCATCGGCAGAATTTGGTGCCATGGGCCTGGAAGGCGCGGTGCGCCTGGGCTACCGCAAGGAACTGGAGGCCCTTGCCGAAGGCCCAGAACGCGAGGCGCTCTACGCTCAGTTGGTAGCCCAGCAATACCAAAATGGAAGCGCCATCAACATGGCGACCACCCTGGAAATCGACGCAGTGATCGACCCGGCGCAAACCCGTGCCTGGGTGCTGCAAGGGCTGCTGGCGCAGCGTGCATTGCCAGCGCCGCGGCGACTCGCAATCGACGCCTGGTAGCAGGCCGCAAGCCCCAGGGCGAAATTTCAAGTGATGAAGACGGCAACGTCGTCTTGAACCACAACCATGGGTTCGTTCCTGTGCCTACGTGGCTGCGATGCCTGCGGGTGTTGCGCAGTGCACACAGACCTCGGTCCCCCTGGACAGGTTATCGGCGTCAGGCGCCGCGCCGCACCGCGCTCAGGATGCCGCGCAGTATTTCCAATGGCGCCGGTGGGCAGCCGTGCACGACCACGTCCACCGGTATCACGTTGGCCACGCGCCCGGCACTGGCATAGCTCTCGCCGAAGATGCCACCATCGGCGCCGCAGTTGCCCACTGCCACCACCAGCTTGGGGTCGGGCGTGGCGTCAAAGGTGCGCTTCAAGGCCTCAACCATGTTGCGCGACACCGGGCCTGTGACCAGCAGCAGGTCTGCGTGGCGCGGACTGGCAACGAACTTGATGCCCAGACCCTCGATGTTGTAGTAGGGGTTGCCCAGCGCGTTGATCTCCAGTTCGCAGCCGTTGCAGGAGCCCGCGTCCACCTGACGTATCGCCAGCGCGCGCCCCAGGATGGCGAGCAGCTCGCGCTGGATGCGCTGCACTTCCACCGGTGTCGCCTCGCCGATGGTCGGTGCTGCCTCGGTGCGAATGCCGTTGCGCGTGATTTGGCGGATGATGTTCCACATCAGAGATCCTGCCCTGAATAGCTGAGATTGAAGGACTTGTTGATGAGCGGAAAGTCCGGGACGATGTTGCCAATCACGGCATGCTCCAGCACCGGCCAGTTCTGCCAGGAGGGGTCGTGGCAGTGGCAGCGCAGGATGGCGTGCTGCTGCTCGGCACCGGCGAGGTTCAGCGCCACGAAGACTTCACCGCGCCAGCCTTCGACCCAACCCGCTCCGCGCGTGGCCTGCTCTGGCAAGGTCAACTGCGCCACCCATTCGCCCGCAGGCAGGTCCACGACGATCGAGCGGATCAGGCGCAGCGACTCGAACAGTTCCTCAAAGCGCAGCGTCACGCGCGCCGCCACGTCACCGTTGCGGTGCGTTGCCATTCTGACCTGCAACTCGTCGTAGGGCGCGAACGCGTGGTCGCAGCGCAGGTCCCAGGCCTGGCCGCTGGCGCGACCCGCCAGACCCGTCAGCCCCAGGCGCGCCGCCAGTTCGGGGCTCACGCGCCCCGTGGTCATGAAGCGGTCCTGCAGCCCGGCGTGCTCGTCGTAGATCGTGCGCAGCGTCAGCACTTCGCGCTGCAGTTCGTCGCACTGCAGCATCATGGCCTCGCGCAGCGAACGCTTGACGTCGCAGGCGACGCCGCCCGGAACGACGCAGTCCATCATGAGCCGATGCCCAAAGGCTTGTTGCGATAGACGCAGCCAGTCTTCGCGCAGGCGCGAGAACTGCGCCAGGCCAAAGGCAAAGGCCGCGTCGTTGCCCAGTGCCCCCAGGTCGCCCAGGTGATTGGCCACGCGCTCGCGCTCCAGCATCAGCGCGCGCAGCCAGCGTGCGCGCGCGGGAATGACGCAACCTGCAGCCGACTCCAGCGCCATGCAATAGGCCCAGGCGTATGCCACGGTGGAGTCGCCCGAAACGCGACCCGCGAGCCGGTGGGCGTCCAACGCCGCCAACTGCGTGAAGCGTTGTTCTATGCCCTTGTGCGTGTAGCCCAGACGCTGTTCCAGACGCAGCACTTTTTCGCCTACCACGGAAAAACGGAAGTGTCCCGGTTCGATCACGCCGGCGTGCACCGGTCCCACCGCGATCTCGTGCACACCGTCGCCTTCGACACGCACAAACGGGTAGTCGAGCAGTTGGGCGTCGGGAAAAGGCTGTGCTTCGCCGGTTGCGGCGCGCAATGGGTGGTGGTCGCTCGGCCAGGCGCCATGATTCAGCCAGGGTCGCGTGTCATGGGCGCCTTCGGCGTGGATGCCAGACAGGTCGGCGGCGGCGCGCTGCATCCGACCGGCGCCCGGGAACACTGACGCGAGGTCGGGATAGCAGCCCGCCTGGGCGTCCAAAGGCAGCTCCAGCCACACCACCCCCTCCAGCACCACATAGGCCGCGCAAACGGCGTTCTGCGCGACCCACAGGGCCAGCAGCCGGCCACCGCTGTCGCGGACTGCCAGCGCAGCGGCGCACCACTCATCGGAGGTCACGTCCGCGTGCCAGCTCGGCACCGGCGCGCTGAAGCCTTGCAGCTCGAGATTCAGGCCGGCAATCTTCATCTGCCTCCCAGCATGCTGGCCGCCTGCACATACCAGGCGTTGAGGTAGGGCGGGATGTACAGACCCAGCACCAGGGCCAGCGCCAGGTGCACAAACACGGGCAGCAGCGCCGGCGGGTGTGCCAGCGCCTTGAGCTGCGTTTCGCCAAACACCATCGGCAGCACACGCACCAGCACGGACGCGAAGGCCACGCCCAGTGCCAGGAACAGGAACGGCGTGGCCCACGGCTGCTCGCGCATGGCGGTGGTCAGGATCAGGAATTCGCTCGCAAAAACACCGAAGGGTGGCATCCCCAGGATCGCCATCACGCCCAGCATCAGGCCCCAGCCCACGGTCGGGTTCACCTTGATGAGGCCGCGAATTTCGCTCATGATTTGGGTGCCGGCTTTTTGCGTGGCGTGGCCCACGGTGTAGAAGATGGCCGACTTGACGAGCGAGTGCACCGTCATGTGCAACAGACCGGCAAAATTGGCCACCGGGCCACCCATGCCGAAGGCGAACGTGATCAAGCCCATGTGCTCGATCGACGAATACGAGAACATGCGCTTCACGTCCTTTTGCCGCGACAAAAAGAACGAGGCCACCACCACCGACAGCAGGCCGAAGCCCATCATCAGCTGCCCTGCCAGCGGACGCGCCAGGGCGCCGTCGGTCAGCACCTTGCAACGCAGCACCGCGTACATGGCCACGTTCAGCAGCAGCCCCGAGAGCACGGCCGAGACCGGCGTCGGGCCTTCCGCGTGCGCATCGGGCAGCCAGCTGTGCAGCGGCACCATGCCGACCTTGGCACCGTAGCCGATAAAGAGAAAGGCAAAAGCGAGGGTGATGATGGCTGGATCCAACTGCGTCTTGATCGCGTCCAGGCTGGTCCACAGCAGCGTGGCGCCTTCGGGTCCCAGCACCTTCTCGGCCGCCATGTACAGCAGCACCGTACCGAACAGCGCCTGCGCAATACCCACGCCGCACAGGATGAAGTATTTCCACGCCGCCTCCAGGCTCGCCGCCGTGCGGTACACGCTCACCAGCAGCACTGTCGTGAGCGTGGCCGCCTCCATGGAAACCCACAGAATCCCCAGGTTGTTGGTGGTGAGCGCCAGCAGCATGGTGAAGCTGAACAGCTGGTACATGCCGTGGTACAGGCGCATGCGCGGCGGCGTCATCTTGCCGTGGTCCTGCTCGATGCGCATGTAGGGGCGCGAGAAGATCGCCGTGGTCAGGCCCACAAACGCGGTCAGAGTCACCAGAAACACGTTCAACGGATCGATGAAGAACTGCTTGTCCCAGACCAGCTGCGGTCCGTTCGCAATCACCTGAGTCGTCAGCACGCAAGCCGCGGCAAAGGTGAAAAAGCTGAACGCCACATTGATGTTGCGCGCAAAATCCCGATGTCCCGTGAAAGCCAGCACCGCGCCGCCCAGCAGCGGGATTCCAAGGACAAAAAGAAGCGCGTGCACGGTCAGTCTTCCTTCAGCGCTTCAAGGTTATGGATGTCCAGACTGTCGAACTTCTCGCGGATCTGGAACATGAACACGCCCAGGATCAGCACGCCCACCAGCACGTCCAGCGCAATCCCGAACTCCACAATCATCGGCATGCCGTTGGTGACGGTGGTGGCGGCAAAGATCAGGCCGTTTTCCATCGACAAAAAGCCGATCACCTGCGGCACCGCCTTGGAGCGCGTGATCATCATCAGGAACGACAGCAGTACGCAGGCCAGCGCAATCCCGAGCGAGCCACCCGCCATGGACGACGAAAGGCGCGAGATCGGCAACGCCAGACTGAAGGAAAAGATCACCAGGCCAATGCCCACCAGCATCGTGGTTGGGATGTTGATCAGCGTCTCGACGTCCCAGCGCACGTTCAGGTGCCGGATCACGCGGTGCAGCATCCAGGGAATCAGCATCACCTTGAGCGCCAGGGTGAGCAGCGCGGAAACGTAGAGGTCGCTTTGATGCGTCTGGTAGCCCAGCAACACCGAAGCCGCCACCAGCGCTGCGCCCTGCATCGTGAACAGGTTGATGAGCGAGACGATGCGCCGCTGCGAAATCATGGCAAACGACAGCATCAGGATCAGCGTCGCAAACAGGTTGATCAACTGCGGCACGTACTTGATCATGCCACCCCCAGCAGGATGTTGACCAGCAGACCGATCACCGCCAGCAGGAACGCCGTGGCCAGGAATTCAGGGACGCGAAAGATGCGCATCTTGGCGCTGACGGTCTCAATGAAGGCCATCGCGAAGCCGCCGAGCGCGAGCTTCACGACCAGCGCGGGCAACGCCAGCAGCAGCGCCAGCGGCGCGTCGGCCTGCGCCACACCCCAGGGGAAGAACAGCGCCAGACCGACGCAGGAATAGGCGAACAACTTCAGGCTGGCGGCCCATTCCAGCAGCGCCAGGTGCCGCCCCGAATATTCCAGGATCAGCGCCTCGTGGATCATGGTGAGTTCCAGGTGCGTTTCAGGGTTGTCCACCGGCACGCGTGCATTCTCGGCCAGCGACACCATGGTGAAGGCCACGCCCGCTACCAGAAAGCTGGGATAGATCGCCAGGTCCCGGTGCGCCAGCGTCTCCACGATGGTGGTGAGTGAGGTAGATTTTGAAACCATGGAGGCGCAAAAAAGCACCATCAGCAAAGCCGGTTCGGCCAGAAAACCGACCAGCATCTCGCGCCTTGCGCCCAGGGCGCCAAAAGCCGTCCCCACGTCCATCGCTGCCAGCGATATGAAGACTCTTGCCAGCGCGAACAAGCCCACCAACGCAATCGCATCGGCGGCCGGCGACAGTGGCAGATCGGTGGACAGCGTGGGGATGACGGCGCAGGCCAGCAGCATGCAGCCGAACACGATGTAGGGCACCATGCGAAACAGCGGTGAGGCGTGCTCAGCCAGCACCGACTCCTTGTTGAAGAGCTTGTGCAGCACGCGGTAGGGCTGGAAAAACGGCGGCGCCGACTTGTTCTGCAGGCGCGCACGGCACTGGTTCACCCATCCCGTCATCAGCGGCGCGAGCAGCAGCGCCACCACGATCGCCATCAGTTGCGAAATCAGGCCCAGGATGCTCATGCAAGCCTCCTGAATTGCCAGCCGATCATGAACGACCCACAGAAGCACCGGCACACGCACTCCCTCGTCATCGCGAGGCCGTAGGCCGTGGCGATCCATCTCGGCGCGCCACAAAAATACCTGGATTGCCGCGCTTCGCTCGCAATGACGAATCCGCAGCTCATGCAAGCCTCCTGAATTTCCAACCGATCATGAACGACCCAAAGAAACACCGGCACACGCACTCCCTCGTCATCGCGAGGCCGTAGGCCGTGGCGATCCATCTGGGCGCACCACGAAAATACCTGGATTGCCGCGCTTCGCTCGCAATGACGAAACCGCAGCTCATGCCTTCACCCACAGCAGCACCAGGATCAGCGTGACGAAGCTGTACATCAGGTAGACCGAGATGCGGCCCTGCTGCAACAGGCCGATCACCTTGGACAAGCGCTCCACCCCCGCGGCCACCGGCAGGTAAAGCCAGTGCCACAGCGGGTCCTCGACCGTGGCGCGGTAGCGCGGCTGCTCGTCAAAGGGCGTGGGCAATTCGCGCGTCATACGAAACATGGGCTCGAAGATCTGGCGAATCGGCTGCCCAAAACCTTCGGCCGTGTCCTGCATGCGCGCTGTTTGCCAGGGGTAGCCGCAGTCCCAGGGCGCAACGCGCCGGGTGCGGCCGTGGTAGAGCAGGCGCACCAGCAGGTAGGCCAACGCAAAGCAGGCCAGCACGCCGAACAGGAAGATGGCAGGGGCGTAGCTGGCGCGCTCCAGGCTCACTGGCACCAGCAGCCAACCGCTGTGGGCCACGGTCTTGGCCAGGCCGTCGGCCACCAGCAGATGCGTCACCGGGTCGATCAGCGCCATCACTTGGTTTGGCAACAAGCCCAGGCACACGCACCCCAGGGCCAGCCACAACATGCCGATGCGCTCCCAGGTGCCGGCGTCGCGCGCCCGCGACAATTTTTCCTCGCGCGGTTGCCCCAGAAAGATCACGCCAAAGTACTTGACCATGGTGTAGCCCGACAGCGCCGCGATCAGCGCAATCAGCGCCCCCACCACGGGCACCAGCATGTTCAAAAACGAGCTCGGCAAGCCGGTGGTGAACAGGAAACTTTGCAGCAGCAGCCACTCCGCGATGAAGCCGCCCAGCGGCGGCAGGCCGGCACAGGCCAGCACGCCGATGAGCGTGGGCCAGGTAACCCAGGGCATATACCGAATGAGGCCGCCCAGTTTGCCCAGGCTGCGCTCGCCGGTGGCGTGCAGCACCGCGCCGGTGCTGCAAAACAGCAGGCTCTTGAAGAAGGCGTGGCTGAGCACGTGGTACAGGGCGGCGGTCAGCGCCAGCGCCGACAAGGCGTGCATGCCGTAGGCAGAGAACAGCAGCGACAGGCCAAAACCGACGCACATCAGGCCCACGTTCTCGATCGAGGAGTAGGCCAGCAGGCGCTTCATCTCCACCTGCACCGTCGAGAAGACCACGCCGAACAGGGCGGTGGCCAGACCCACGCCCATCAGCAGCACGCCCCACCACCAGATGCGTGTCTGCAGCAGGTCAAAGGCCACGCGCAGCATGCCGTAGAGCGCGATCTTCAGCATCACCGCGCTCATGAGCGCGGAAAAAGGAGAAGGCGCGGCCGGATGCGCTTCGGGCAGCCAGGCGTGCAGCGGCAAGATGCCGGCCTTGGCGCCAAAGCCGAACAGCGCCAGCACGAACGCGGCCGAAGCCCAAAATGGCGACAGATGCTGGGCGCGCATGCTGGCGAAGGTGTAGTCGCCGGTATTGGCCTGCAGCACCCCAAAACACAGCAGGATGCCCAAGGCGCCAATGTGCGCCACCAGCATGTAGAGGTAGCCCGCATTGCGGATTTCTGGGATGCGGTGGTTCGCCATCACCAGAAAGAAGGACGAAAACGCCATCGTCTCCCACACCACCATGAAGGCGTAGGCATCGTCGGCAATCACCACCATCGCGATGCTGGCCAAAAACACGTGGTATTCAAGGCAGATCAGTCCCGGCGGCGTGCCCTCACCCTTGCGGAAGTAACCCGCAGCAAAGGCCGAGACACCGGCGGCGACACCGCCGATGACGATCAGAAAAAAGGCCGAGAGAGAGTCCAGCCGCAGGTGAAACGGCAACTGCGGCAGCCCAATGGGAAGCACCGCGGTCTCGGGAGTGCTCAAGGCGGCGCTCAAGCCCACACCCAGCAGCAGCAAGGAAAACGCACCGCCAACGGGGAACAACACCACGGCGACGAAGCGAAAGCGCCTGAGCGCGAACACGCCCAGCACGCCGATCAACATCCACGCCACCACCACCACCAACACCCAGTCCAGATGGACCCAAGCGGCGGGGGCTGTCAGCATGATGCTCAGTTTGAAGTTAACGTGTCTGGTAGTTCACGTCGACACGACGGTTCTTGGCCCAGGAATCCTCGTCGTGCCCCAAGCCCACCGGCTTTTCCTTGCCAAAGCTCACCGATTCCATCTGACGCTCCGTCACACCCAGCAGCTTCATGGCTTGGCGCACGGCGTCGGCGCGCTTTTGGCCCAATGCCAGGTTGTACTCACGCCCGCCGCGTTCGTCGGCATGGCCTTCCAGGCGCACGCTGGCGCTGGCATGGCTGTTCAGATACTTGCTGTGCGTCTCGATCAGCGCGCGGCCTTCAGGGGCAATTTCGTAGCTATCGTATTCGAAGAAGACGCTGCGCTTGGCCAGGACCGATTGGGGATCATCCAACGGATGCAACACCACCGACTTGACGGTGGATTGCGCCGGTGGCAACTCGGCGGGCGGCGTGACCGGGGCCGACGGCGTGACCGGGATCACCGGAGCATCGACCACAGGCGTGTCCAACTTGGTGCTGCTGCAAGCAGCCAGGGTTGCGGCAATGAACAGGGTGGCCAAAAACTTAAAAGTCACAAAATATCCTTTCGGGTGAAGCAGCGCCGAGCATGAACTCGGCGGCGCTGACATGTCATTCTAGGACGCTTTCATGGCGCCTTTGCCAAGCCCTACCGCAGGCACTGCCCTGGCGCCCGGTAGAATCAGCCCAAAGGCCACGCACATGAACATCTTTTATCGTCCTTTCTACAAATCCGACATCACGCAATTCCTGGAGCAACTCAAGGCCGCGCGGCCTGAGCTTGCGTCGCAGCAGCAAGCGGGCCGCGCCCTGCTGTGGGACAAGGCCGTGGACCGCAGCGCCTGGAGCGAGTACCGCGCCTCGCAGGTCGCGCAGCAGCCCTACGTCTACCAGTCTCACGAACAGTGATCGCAAGCGCTCGGCAGCGGCCGACGTTGCAAGCTGCCCCAGTTGAGCGCGTTGCATGAGTGCCGCAGCCGAGCCACAGCTCTTGCCTGAAGCGGCGGCCGACCCGCTCGCCGCGATGCCGCAGGTAGTGGACCACATTGCCGTGGCGCGCCTGTATGGCGAGCCGCTGTTTTCGATGCCGCAGGACCTGTATATCCCACCGGATGCGCTCGAAGTCTTTCTCGAAGCCTTCGAAGGCCCGCTGGATCTGTTGCTGTACCTGATACGCAAGCAGAACTTCAACATCCTGGACATTCCCATGGCCGGCGTCACGCGCCAATACCTCGTCTACGTGGACGAAATCCGGGTGCGCAACCTGGAACTGGCGGCCGAATATCTGTTGATGGCGGCGATGCTGATCGAGATCAAATCGCGCATGTTGCTGCCGCCCAAGCGCGCAGCCGAGGGCGAGGAAGCCGAAGATCCGCGCGCGGCGCTGGTGCGGCGTTTGCTGGAATACGAACAGATGAAACTGGCCGCGGCGCGCCTGAACACGCTGCCGCAATTCGGGCGCGATTTTCTCAAGGCCCAGGTGCTGGTGGAACAATCGCTGCAGCCGCGCTTTCCGGACGTGAACGTGGTGGACTTGCAGGAAGCCTGGCGCGATATCCTCAAGCGCGCCAAGCTGGTTCAGCACCACAAGATCACGCGCGAAGAACTCTCGGTGCGCGAGCACATGAGCATCGTGCTGCGCCATCTGCAGGGGCGTCAATTTGTCGAGTTTGAAAAGCTGTTTGATCCCGCCCGAGGTGTGCCGGTACTGGTCGTGACCTTTATCGCCCTGCTCGAACTGGCCAAGGAAACGCTGATCGAAATCACCCAGGCCGAGGCCTTCGCCCCGATCTACGTGCGACTGGCGTATTCGCCGACCTGATTCAGCCAAAGGCTTTGGCGTATTCAAGCTTGCTGCCAATCTTGAAGGCGCACCCCGTCAATTTCGTCATTGCGAGCGTAAGGCCGTCATTGCGAGAGTAAGGCCGTCATTGCGAGGAGCTTCAGCGACGCGGCAATCCATGGTGGAAAACTGCGGAAGAAGTCATGGATTGCCGCGCTTCGCTCGCAATGACGAATCCAGGGTATGCGGCCACCCCGTGAATCCAGGGTTCATGCCGACCTCGTCATTGCGAGGAGCTTCTGCGACGCGGCAATCGCCATGACGAATCCGGGGCTCGTGTCCAAGTATGATTCGCCGCCCTGCCCTGTTCGTCTGCGTCCCCATCAATGTCTTCCTCCCCTCCCTCCGGTCTGAATTTCGCCCAGCAAGAAGCCGTCAATTTCATGCATGGCCCCTGCCTGGTGCTGGCGGGCGCGGGCTCGGGCAAGACGCGGGTCATCACGCACAAGATCGCTCGCCTGATCCAGGTCGGCATGGAACCCCGCCGCATCGCCGCCATCACCTTCACCAACAAGGCCGCCACCGAGATGCGCGAGCGCGCGCGCAGCCTGATCGGACGCGCGGCCAAGGAAGTGGTGATCTGCACCTTTCACGCGCTGGGCGTGCGCATGATGCGCCAGGATGGCGCGGTGCTCGGACTCAAGCCCCAGTTCTCGATTCTGGACAGCGACGACGTCACCGGCATCTTGAAGGACTGCGGCGGTACCGTCGATCTGGCCACGGCGCGACAATGGCAATGGACGATCAGCCTGTGGAAGAACACGGGTCTGAATGCGGCCCAGGCGCTGGTGCAGGCCAAGGACGACAACGAACGCATCATTGCGCGTGTGATGGCGCTGTACGAAGAGCGCCTTGCCGCCTACCAGAGCGTGGACTTTGACGACCTGATCAGCCTGCCGCTGAAATTGCTGGTGGAGCACGAAACCGTGCGCGACAAATGGCAGGCCGCGCTGGGCCACGTGCTGGTGGACGAGTATCAGGACACCAACGCCACGCAGTACGAGGTGCTGAAACTATTGGTCGGTGCGCGCGGGCGCTTCACCGCCGTGGGCGACGACGACCAGTCGATCTACGGCTGGCGCGGCGCCACGTTGGACAATCTGAAGAAGCTGCCCCTCGACTATCCGGCGCTCAAGGTCATCACGCTGGAGCAGAACTACCGCTCCACCAGCGCCATCCTGCGCGCCGCCAACAACGTCATCGGCCCCAACCCCAAGCTGTTCCCCAAAAACCTGTGGAGCGACCTGGGCGAAGGCGAGCCGGTGCGGGTGGTGGACGCCGACACCGAAGAGCACGAGGCCGAGCGCACGGTGGCGCGCATCCAGTCGCTGCGCGGGAGCTTCACGCAGCCTGTGGCGACGTTCGTGGAGGCCGCCGCGCCGGGCCGCCCCAAGCATGTCGCGCCGTCTCTGGGAGACTCGCACGAGGGCACGGCCCCCTCGGGGGGCAGCTCAGTACGCGAAGCGACAAGCGTGGGGGCCACGGAGCTGCGCGACTTTGCCATCCTGTACCGCGCGAATCACCAGGCAAAAACCTTCGAGAAAGCGCTGCGCAAAGCGAACCTGCCGTACAAGGTCTCAGGGGGCCAGAGCTTCTTCGATCGGGCCGAAATCAAGGACCTGTGCGCCTGGTTTCGGCTGTGGGTGAACAACGACGACGACCCGGCTTTTTTGCGCGCCATCACCACACCCAAACGCGGCATCGGGCACCAGACCCTGGCGGCCTTGGGCGAGTTCGCCGGCAAGTACAAGCAAAGCCTGTTCGAGTCGCTGTTCAGTTCGAGTCTGGGCAGCGTAGTGAGTACGCGCGCCGTGGGCAGCCTGCACGAATTCGGTCGCGCCGTGAACGACCTGGAGTTCCGCGCGCGCCATTGCGTGGGCGCCGAGGACGCGCTCGCCTTCCTGAAGGAATGGCTCAAGGACATCGATTACGAAAAGCACCTTTATGAAGGCGAAGACAGCGAAAAGGTCGCCGCCGCGCGCTGGACCAATGTGCTGGATTTTTGCGACTGGATGGCCAAGCGCTGCGGCGGCGACATCGATGACGCCGCCGGTGTGACAACGACCACCGAACGCAAGAACCTGCTGGAGGTGGCGCAAACCATTTCGCTGCTGTCCACCATCAGCGAGCGCGAGACCGATCAGAACGTCATCACCCTGTCCACGCTGCATGCAGCCAAGGGCCTGGAGTGGCCGCACGTGATGCTGGTGGGCGTGACCGAGGGTATGCTGCCTTTCAAGCTCGGCGACGACGACAACCCGACCGGGCGCGCCGACGGACCCATGTCGGAGAGCCTGACGCAGCGTCTGCAGGAAGAGCGCCGCCTGATGTACGTGGGCATCACCCGGGCCCAGCGCACGCTGGCTGTGAGTTGGACCAAGCGCCGCAAGAAGGGGCGCGAGATGGTACTGGCGCAGCCCAGCCGCTTCATCGCCGAGATGGCGCTGAACAAGGAGACCGTGCGCGAAGACCCGCGCGCCAAACTCAAGGCGCTGCGCGCCGAATTTGCCAAGAAGGCCGAAAATTCCGCCATCGCCGCAGCCCAAATTGCCCGAAAATAGGCGCTGACGCCGAAAGCGCGAGAACTTGAAGCGGGGTTTCGTCATTGCGAGCTGCCCGTTTCGGACAGCCGAAACTGCATACAGGCCATGAACCGAGGATTCGTCATTGCGAGCGGAGCGCGGCAATCCATATCGCTGGTTAGCCACGATGGACTGCCACGTCGCTTTGCTCCTGGCAGTGACGACGGGGGTGGTCGGTTCATGGAGAGCGCAGCGCGGCAATCCATGTCTTTTCGTGGTGCGCCGAGATGGATTGCCGCGGCCTACGGCCTCGCAATGACGGAGAATTGGATTGACTTCACTGGAGCCTTCATGAAAAAACGTTTCTTTCTTCAAGCCGCTGCCGCTTTAGCCGCCGCGTTCAGCCTTGCCAGCGCCCAGGCGCAGACCACGCCCATCAAGTTCCAGCTCGACTGGCGCTTCGAGGGACCGGCCGCACTCTTTCTCGTGCCTGCGGCCAAGGGCTATTTCAAGGACGCCAAGCTTGACGTCAGCATCGACGCCGGCAACGGTTCGGGCGGTGCCGTGACGCGGGTCGCATCCGGCAGCTACGACATGGGCTTTGCCGACATGGCCGCGCTCATGGAATTCCACGCCAACAACCCGGACGCAGCGAACAAGCCCGTGGCCGTGATGATGGTCTACAACAACACGCCGGCCTCGGTCATGGCGCTGAAGAAATCCGGCATCAAGAAACCTGCCGACCTGAACGGCAAGAAGCTGGGAGCACCGGTATTCGACGCGGGACGGCGCGCCTTCCCCATCTTCCAACAGGCCAACGGCATTGCCAATGTGCAGTGGACGGCAATGGACCCGCCGCTGCGCGAAACCATGCTGGCCCGTGGCGATGTTGACGCCATCACCGGCTTCACCTTCACCTCGCTGCTGAATCTGGAAGCGCGTGGCGTAAAGGCCGCCGATGTGGTGGTGCTGCCTTACGCGGACTATGGCGTCAAACTCTACGGCAACGTCATCATCGCCTCGCCCAGGTTCATCAAGGAAAACCCGGCCGCGATCAAAGCCTTTTTGCTGGCCTTTACCCACGGCGTGAAGGACGTGATCGCCAACCCCAAAGCAGCCATCGACGCGGTCAAGGCGCGCGACGGCATCATCAACGTCGAGCTGGAGCAGCGCCGATTGCAACTGGCGATCGACACCGTCATCAACAGCGCCGACGCGCGCGCCGAGGGCTTCGGCCAGGTGAAAGGCCCGCGCCTGTCGCTCATGGCCTCTCAAGTGTCCGACGCCTTCGCGACCAAGACGCGTGTGAATCCGAACGCGGTATGGAACGGCTCCTTCCTGCCGACCGCGGCGGAGCTGAACATCCTGCCAAACAGGAAGTAAATGGCCGGCGCGCCCGACAAGGAGTTCGTCGCGTTTCGCGACGTCTGGCTCGCGTACAACGACGAGCTGCTCGCGGCGCATCACTTCGCCGTGGAGGCGATCGACCTGAGCGTACAGCAAGGCGAGTTCATCGCCATCGTCGGACCTTCGGGCTGCGGCAAGTCCACGTTCATGAAGCTCACCACCGGGCTGAAGATGCCCTCGCGTGGGCAGATTCTGATCGACGGCCAGCCTGTGACCGGGCCCTTGAAAATTTCCGGCATGGCGTTCCAGGCGCCTTCTCTTTTGCCGTGGCGCACGACCTTGCACAACGTGCTGTTGCCGCTGGAAATCGTGGAGCCGCACCGCAGCCAGTTCAAGGCCAGGCGCCGCGAATATGAAGAGCGGGCGCGCATGCTGCTGCACAAGGTGGGACTGGCGGGCTACGAGGACAAGTTTCCGTGGCAGCTTTCGGGCGGCATGCAGCAGCGCGTGAGCATCTGTCGCGCCCTCATCCACGAACCCAAGATGCTGCTGCTGGACGAGCCCTTCGGCGCGCTGGACGCATTCACGCGCGAAGAACTCTGGTGCATCCTGCGCGACCTCTGGATGGAGCAGAAGTTCAACGTGATCCTGGTCACGCACGACCTGCGCGAGTCGGTGTTTCTGGCCGACACGGTGTATGTCATGAGCAAGAGCCCGGGCCGCTTCGTGGAGAAAAAGAAGATCGATCTGCCGCATCCGCGCGACCTGGAGCTGACCTACACGCGCGAGTTCACCGACATCGTGCACGAGCTGCGCGGCCACATCGGCGCCGCACGCAACGTGGTGGCAAGCGCATGAGCAAAAAACAAATCGAACGATGGGCACCGGTGGTGCTGGGTCTGGCGCTGCTGCTGCTGTGGCAGGCCGTGTGCGGGCTGTTCCGCATCGACGACTACATCTTCCCCAGCCCCTGGACCATCGGCCAGGCCATGCTGGAGTTCTCCGCTCCGCTGGCCGAGGCCAGCTGGAAGACGTTCTGGGTCACGATGGTGGGGTTCTCCCTGTCCATCGTCGTCGGTGTGATGCTGGGCTTTCTGGTGGGCTCCTCGCGCCTGGCCTACGCGGCGGTGTACCCGTTGCTCGTGGCCTTCAACGCCGTGCCCAAGGCAGCGATCGTGCCGATCCTGATCGTGTGGTTCGGCATCGGCATCGGGCCCGGCGTGCTCACGGCATTCCTGATTTCGTTCTTCCCCATCACCGTCAACATGGCCACCGGTTTGGCCACGCTGGAGCCCGAGCTGGAAGACGTGCTGCGCGTGCTCGGCGCCAGGAGATGGGACGTGCTGGTGAAGGTGGGATTGCCGCGCTCGCTGCCCTACTTCTACGGCTCGCTCAAGGTCTCCATCACCCTGGCCTTTGTCGGCACCGTGCTGGCGGAAATGACCGCCGGCGACTCCGGCATCGGCTACCTGATGCAGTCCGCCGGCTCCTCGCAGCGCATGCCCCTGGCCTTTGCCGGCCTGGTGGTGATAGGCGCCATGGCCATGGCCATGTACGAACTCTTCAGCGCCGTCGAGCGCCACACCACAGCCTGGGCGCATCGCGGATCGAACGCGAGCTGAGGGACAATATATCGTCATCGCGCGGCCGCAGGCCGTGGCGGTATAAGCTCAGGAATGCAATTTTGGGTGGTACGCCCGGTTCGCATCAATGGCAGATGACCGCGCCGTCTTGGCTAAAAGAGCCCATAGCTCACACATCGGCTCGATGTTTGGCAGTCAGTCAGTGTGATACGTTTTATCAACAGATGATATAGTATCGCATGCGTGAAGACCATGGAATCGCCACTCTCATCGACTTGCACGACCAAATCCTTGACCAGGGGGGCGGCTACTGGATCAAGTTCGAGGCTTGGCGCGTAGAGGTGTCCGATGGCATTCCGCACGGAATTCGGTACTCGCTGACCTTGCACGAGCCCTATGGCAAACGCATTCTTGGCTATGACAACGCCCATGCGGTGAAACCACCCAAGAAGTTCAAGTTTGCTGGTCAGCGACTGGCCTACGACCATAAACATCGGCACGTGAGTGACAAGGGTGTGCCCTATGGGTTTCAGGACGCCCAACAACTTTTGGTTGATTTTTTCGCGGAAGTAGACCGCGTGTTACAGGAGGCGAGAAAGCCATGAAAGCAATCGTTATCGGCATCATGCCGCAAGAAAGTATTCGCCAACGGGTGTTGTCCATTGCTCGCGGTGAGTACAAGCCTAAGCCCTCGGATCCCAAAATTTGGTTCACTTCGATGCGTTCTCTAGCCGAGGTGTTGAGTGACGAGAATCGCGGGTTGTTGAAAGTGATTCAAGAAGCCAAGCCGCAATCCATCTCGTCCTTGGCTGAACTGACGGGGCGAAAGACCAGCAATTTGTCGCGCACCCTCAAGACGATGGCCAACTACGGCTTCGTCGAAATGAAGCGCGAGAAAAATCATGTTCGGCCTGTCGCCATGTCAACTGAGTTCAGGATCATGGCGTGATGCAATCGCAGCAGGACCGCACGACGGCCTGTGTCGCTGGCTCCTATGGGCTGTCGCTGTTTGCCGACGACTTGGACTTGGCCGAAAGCCGTTACCGTGACTTATTGAAGGAGCTAGGCAAATGAGCAATGAGAAATTCGCCAACGTGTGGGATGCCATCGAAGACACCCCCGAAGAAGCCGAGAACATGAAGCTGCGGTCGGGCTTGATGATGGCCCTGAAAACGCACCTTGCCCGCACTGGCCTGAGTCAGTCGCAAGCCGCCAAATTGTTCGGCGTTACGCAACCGCGTATCTCTGACCTGATGCGCGGAAAAGTCAACCTATTCGGCTTGGATTCATTGGTCAACATGGCCGCCGCCGCTGGCCTGCACGTCGAAATCCGTGTACTGGAAACCGCGTGAAACCAGTCTCACCAACTTCTGCATTTTGTCTCATGGGGCCATCATCTCTTCACGCCGGCGAGCGCCACCACAGCCTGGGCGCATCGGGGATCGAACGCGAGATGAGGGACTTTTTCTTTCAGCCAGCGACACTTAAACATTTCAAATAGCCGGACAGAAACATTTCAATCAGCCGGTGCCAATCGTTCTTCTCACCAGTGACAAGCCTCTAACTTTCGTGCTTCGGCTACGAAGCGCCCCGAGTCATGAAAGTTAGCCACGATGGACTGCCACGTCGCTTTGCTCCTCGCAGTGACGACGGGCGTGGTCGGTTCATGGAGAAGACGGCAAGACCAAGCCGCCGCTGGCCTTGGTGAAGCTGCTCAAAGTATTTGAGCGCCATCCTGATCTTCTCAGCGAGGTAAGAACCGCCTGACCGTGAGTAAGGCGGCCGTCGCTCCTTTGGGAACGCAAACCCTGGCGATCTGCAGCATTTATGCAGCACAATTCAGGCAACCCTGAAAACGCCATCCATGAGCCTCGATTACAGTCCTTTGCGCAATGCCATCGCACAGCTTGAAACCAGCCTGGCCTATGCTCACTCGACTGCCGCGCTGGCCGATCCGGGTCTGCGGGAGCAACTGAGAAATTCCGTTATCCAGTGCTTCGAGTTCACGTATGAACTTTGCTGGAAAATGCTCAAGCGCTATCTGGAACACACCGAGGCCAGTCCCGCCGATCTGGACATCGGCACGTTTCAGAGTCTGATCCGGTTGGGCAACGAGCGCGGCTTGCTGCGCTCTGACTGGGGCCAATGGAAGATTTACCGTCAGGCCCGCACCGACAGCAGCCACACCTACGATGCTGCCAAAGCGGAGGCAGTGTTCAACGTTGCTGCGGACTTCCTGACCGAGGCTCAGGCGCTGCTGGCAGAACTTTCCCGTCGCGACACTTCGCATTAGTTTCGACATGACTGGCATGAAAGTTAGCACCCCCTTCGCCAGCGCGCCACCCATCCAAATGCACGAGCGCGATTGGGCCACCGTACGGTGCATCCTGCGCGAGCAAATTCCGGATACCGAAGTCTGGGCGTTCGGCTCGCGCGCACGGCACCAGGCAAAGCCCTACTCCGACCTGGACTTGGCGCTCATCACGCAGCATCCCTTGAGCTTGGCACAGTTGGCCAACATGACCGATGCGTTCGAGTCGTCCGACCTGCCAATACGCGTGGACCTGGTGGACTGGGCCGCCGCCAGCGAAGCCTTCCGTGCCATCATTGCCCGCGACAAGGTGGTAGTGCAAACGCCTTGCGAGAACGCCGCTCGGGCAACATAGCCTCTTCGCCCCGTAGCTCGGGTGAGCGCAGCGCCACCCGACATCTTTGACCCTCGCATTGCCTCGACCGCATCAAAAAAAACGCCCGATCAGTTTGTCGCTGATCGGGCGTTTTTGTTGGGCGCGCCGCGCAACCACCTGAAGCCAGGTGGCCACACTCGTTGCGCTTACTGCTGGCTGGTGGCGCGACGCTTCTTCATTTCCGCTTCCTGGCGCTCGAACACGGCCGCCAGCTCTGGAGACACGTTCACGCCGATGCCCTGGAGCTTGACCAGCGGACTGAGCATGCCCACGGTGCCTACGCCTGCCGTCATGGTCTCGCGCACGCTCTCGGTCGTATAGGCGTTTGCCATGAACACGTCAGCCGTCGTGCCGGCACCCGCAGGCATGTCCTGCCCATTGCCGGTGTATTCCATATTCTCAGCCACCACGATCGCTGCCGGGCCAGACATCGGGCTCATGCCCTTGATGAACGGCGGCGGCGTCTGGCTCAGACCATTGAACAGCACGGCACCCGCAGGCACGTTCGGCGGCGTCAGGGTCAGCAGACCGTTGATGCTGGACCCCACGATGTCCACCGAGATGCCATCGGTCACACCGCCGGCCTGCACAACGATATTGGCATTGTTGGCGGTGATGGTGCCAAACGCGTTGTAGCCCACGCCACCCACCGTCGTCTTGGCAACCTCTCCAGCCTCCAACCCACCGATCGTGCCACCGGCCAGCAAGCGCGCCGTGGTGCCGGTCACCGTGATGGCAGTGCCCAGGGTGCTGTCCATGTTGCCGCTGGTCTGCAATACCAGGGTGTTCGCGGTGTTGACTCCCGTCACCAGCATGTTGCTGTCTTCGGAGATGTTCACCGCACCCGTGCTGGCGAAGGTCAACGTGCCGGTGTTGAACGTGTCGCCTGCTGCATTGCCGAGGTTGATGGACGTGCCGGTCAGTGTGGACGCGCCGGCCACCGTAACGCTGGCCGCTGGCAGGTTGTCGATGGAACCCGTGGAAGTCAGCGTCAACGTATTGGCCGTGCTCGTTCCGGCCAGCGTGGTCGCGCTGTCTTCCGCGATGTTCACTGCACCTGCACTGTTGAAGCTCAACGTAGCGGTGTTGAACGTGTCACCCGTGGCATTGCCGATGTTGATCGACGTGCCGCTCAGCGCGCTCAAGCCAGTCACCGTGATGCTGGACGACGCCGCATTGCTCAAAGCACCCGCCGAGGCCAATGTCAGAGCGCTGGCGGTGTTCGTGCCAGCCACCGTGGTCGCGCTGTCTTCAGCGATGCTCACCGTG
>CAIVXG010000216.1 GCA_903909815.1 uncultured beta proteobacterium
CAGACTGCAGGCAATTTCGCGACGTCATATTGGCCGAGCTCATGCAAGGCGCTGCGGTGGAAAAGGTCTTCGATCGGTTTTGGCTCCATCCGGAACCTGTAGGACCAGTGCTGCCTGCGCAGAAAGCGCGACGTGCACGCGCCACTGCCTAATCCGGGACCAGATCAGCCGAACAAGTCGGACAGGGCTTCGCCTTGTTCGGCTGGCAAGGCCGACCAGCCAGGCTGCTTCCCCTTGAATTGACCGCTCCGTTGCGCAGAAGAATCGAGAGTCCCCATGCCGACATTGCTATCACTTGTCTGTGCTGCCATATTGGCTCGAAGCGCGCGCAGTATCTTTGCACCGTCCGAAATTCGCAGCCTCATGGCGCCGCACTTCCCACGCTTGAATACCCGCTGTGTTTCAGTACGGATTCAGCCTGTTCTCAGGGAGTTGCAGGATGCACATATCCTTGAGGCGGTAAATGGCACTCAGTCAAAGAACCGCCCTTACAGAATCTTGAATCTGGAACGTCTCAGGGAGTTCGCTACGAATCCGGCTGCCCAGTTTTTTCGCGAAGTCGAGTCGCCTGAAGGTGGTGACCGCTCTGAACCTCCTGCGGCGGTCGCCCTGGATCAAGCAATTGAAGCACCCGGGGCTCTTTTCGAGGATTTCCCGAAAACCATCCTGCCACTTGAAGCACCGTCAGGAAGTCTACTTTTTGAGCTGAAGGAGAAGTTGGCCCAAACGGAAAGGCTGCTGGTTGCAATGACGGAACAGCAGGATCGCGACACCGCGGACTTTGAGGCACGACTCGCCAACGTAGAAGGAACTTTGCGCAGCATCAAGGTGATATTTTCAGAACGACTCTTCTGATGAGAATGGCCCATCGTCCTGCGAATCAAAGACCTTCACGATATTTTTCACTGCAGGCGGGAGATCACAACTTGTCGGTCATACTATTGACATCATGTGATTGCGCCAGAAATCAGTGCCAGTGCGAACCATCCGACCTTACCAACAAGGAACCATCGATGCCACCAGCAGCCAAACCGCACTACCTGACAAAATCGCGCTTCAAAACCGCCATTGACTGCCCTACCAAGCTGTTTTACACGGGAACGCCTGATATTTACGCCGATACCAAACAGGAAGATGATTTCCTGAAGGCGCTGGCGGAAGGTGGGTTTCAGGTTGGCGAATTGGCCAAGCTGATGCATCCGGGCGGTTTTGAAGTGACGGCCAAAACACACCAGAGCCAGATCGACGAGACGGCCCGACTCCTCGAACGCGACGAAGTGACGATCTTCGAGGGGGCCATCTGCCATGGCGGCCTGTTTGCGAGGGTGGATGTGTTGCGCAAGACGGGATCACGCGTCGAACTCATCGAAGTCAAGGCAAAGTCGTTCAACTCCGGCGCCGATAATCTGTTTCGCGGCAGCAAAGGTGGCATCGACAGCGGAATGCTCCCATACCTGCAGGACGTGGCATTCCAGCGTCATGTGATGAGTCTCGCCTACCCGCACTTGCAAGTAAGCAGCTTTCTGATGCTGGCCGACAAGTCAAAGCTCTGCTCTGTGGACGACTTGAACCAGCGCTTCAAGATTCGGCGGCAGGACGGTCGCCCTGTGGTCACGGTGGCGCCGGGCACCACCCCCGACACCCTGGGTACACCGGTTCTGACGTCAGTGAATGTAGACGAGTTCGTAGATGAGATACTTCGCGAGCCGCTGCTAGCCCCTGGCGCTGAAGGCCAACTGGCCGATTTGGCGCGGGATTGGGCTGACAAATACCAGGCCGACGCCAGGATAAATCCCACTGTCGGGGCCCACTGTGCCAAATGCGAATTTCGCACCTCCCCCTCTAACGCCGGTCTGAAAAGCGGTTTGCACGAGTGCTGGAAGATTGCAAAGGGGTGGACGGAAAGCGATTTCGCCAACGGCTGCGTTCTGGACCTGTGGAATTTCAAGGGAAAGCAGAAGTTGATCGAGGCCGACGTGCTGAGCCTTGACAACGTGACTAAGGATCACCTGAAATACAAGGCGGGTGCCGCCGGTCTGAGCCGCAGCGAGCGTCAGTGGATGCAAGCGTCAGGAATCTGGCCAGGTGGTGGCAATTTTTACATCGACCGCGCGTTGATGCAGCGTGAAATGGCGAATTGGTGTTTTCCGCTGCACTTCATCGACTTCGAAACATCACGAGTGGCGATCCCCTTCTTCGCGGGCCAGCGGCCGTACTCCAACATTGCATTTCAGTTTTCGCACCATATGGTTGCGGCCGATCGCCGCGTTGAACACAAGAGCCAGTTTCTCACCGCAACGCCCGGTGTAAACCCGAACTACGACTTCGTCCGGCAACTGGACAAAGCGCTGGGATCTGTAGGTACGGTGTTCATGTGGTCGCCACACGAGAACACCACGCTCAATGCAGTGCTTGACGAGTTGCAGCAGGATTGCGCGCCACCCGCAGACGCGGAACGGCTCAAGGAATTCATTCTTGGCCTGACATCGAAAAAGGACGATGGGCGCGTCTGGAGCCGGTCTATGGTGGACCTGTGCCGCCTGGCGGAGAAGGCTTTCTTTCATCCTGCGACGAATGCAAGTTGTTCGATCAAGAAGGTATTGCCGGCAGTGATGCAGTCGTCCGACTACCTAAAGCAGCGTTACTCCAAGCCGGTGTACGGCGCTCAAGGCGGAATTCCGAGCTTGAACTTCAAGGACCAGATATGGTGGCAGGAATCTGACTGCGTCGCCCTGGATCCCTACAAGCTGCTGCCACCGGTGTTCACCGACCTACCGCCCGATGTAATGGACGCGCTTGAGTCGGACGAAGAGCTGGAAATCGCACAAGGCGGTGCGGCCACCACGGCGTATGCCCGGTTGCAGTTTGAAGATTTGGCGCCGGTGGAGCGACAGAACATTGAGGCGGCCTTGCTCAGGTACTGTGAACTGGATACGCTGGCAATGGTGATGATTTATGAGGCGTGGCGGGAATGGCTGCACTAGCTTCAAAGCAATCACAAAGTGCATTTACGCCTCCATCTGCGAAATACATTGACGAGAAATATTTCATGGCCCAATACGTTTACATATTCTTTGAACCGGCAGTAGACCCGAAACAAAACAAGGTTTTCTACGTTGGCAAAGGGACCGGAAACCGTCCGAAGGGACATCTAACACAAAGCGGAGTATCTGCCGCTGTTGCTTCAGATGACGAAAGTAGCGTCGTTGAAGCGGGCGCACATCCAGAAAATCTGCAAGTATACGAATTGGAGCGCGGTCCGACTCAGATTGAAATCGAAGCGATGAAGACTAGACTACTGTCTGAAAGCAAGGTGCAATGCATACAGCGCCTATCAAAAGATGGTGTGACACCAAAACAGATGATCCGCGTGATTGCCCAGGATCTCGACGACTCTTTGTCGAGCACCCTGGAGTCGTTCGCGATCCACCACGTGTTCGGGATTGCCAATTTGAAAAACATAGCAGCGGGAAAACATTCAGAGCGTTTTCGCTCATTCAGCGATTGGAAACCTACTACGTACTGGCTGGCTGGTGACAAGAAGGATTTGGAAGGTAGGTATTACGTTTATGTTTTGCGAAACCCTGGCACAGGTGCCGTTGTATACGTAGGAAAAGGCAAGGACAAACGCCTGCTAGCGCATTCAAGGGAGCTCGCCAAAACTTCAGAAGAAGGGCGAACTGACAAGCACAAAGCACTGGCCGACATTGAGGCGGATGGGCATAAGGCAGAGGATATTGCCCGGGTTATTGCATATGACTTAGACGAAGGCGAAGCATATGCAATCGAAAGTTTTGCAATGAAATTTGTTTACGGAGGAACTACTAATGCTGTTCGCGGTCACGAGAGTTTCCGTTTTCGAGCAAAAGGAGATTGGGAACTTCGATTAGGTTTTGATCTCCCGTTCCTCGTTGCCAAGAATGCCAGTAAAGCTAGTCTGATGGAGCTTGATTCATGGCGTGGTGAGGGCTTAGTAAAACTACTTGAAAGCGTCATTTCGCCTGTTACCCACGTTACTTGGAACGCCGACGCGATAAACTTTGCGGCTGGTTCCTGTGCTGTGTACGCTGTCGTACTTGGACCTGATCAGAGCGAACGAGGCACACTCTATGTTCATGCTAGATCGCCGAAGAGAGCAACTATTACCGTTGAGATTCGTTTTGAAAATAAGACGCAGAAGGAATGGGGGACGAAAACGTTTGGGCCCAGCGGATTTAATCACGTAATTCGCAGGCATGATCGTTCGTTCTTTCCTGATGCATGGACAAATAGTCCTGCGCCGGAACCAGCAGAAGCGACAAATAGAGTCCGCTGGATGCTGGCGCTTTTGCAGACAGATTCAAAATCAGCTCTCACCAAGGTAGTTGGTGAAAACGTAATCAAGGAGTTGCTGGGCGAGGATATCGAACTTCGTAAGCGGCTGGAGAAAACACGCAGAAAACGCTCAGAGAAGAAGACGAACAAAGGTGCGATACCTAAGGAATCAAATGCAAATGAGCTTTGCGTTGATGTAGAAGGCGAGGATGACGATGAAGCTGACAATAGTGATGATAGCGGTGGTGACAATGCACCGCAGCGTTCACCCCTTGGCGGGAGCGTGGTCACGGCAGGTGGACATGCACAATTGTCAGACGGAGCGAGCCAACTTGTTTCCATTGAAGTTCAAATTTCTTCTATGGGATCTGAAACTGGTGACACGAAAGACGTCGACATTTCGCGGGAGGGCGTCAACCGTATTGAAGGTGACTCAGCACAAACCAAAATGATAGGTACTTCCGTCGGTGATGGCAGCGACCAGCAGCCGCGACCCCCTGGGCCCATCGATGTGCGGTTGCCAGACGGTGAGAACCACTTCTTTGTTGCTGTAAGCGAAGCGTTCCCTGACATCGATTGGACTAACCCCGCTAAGATGGCTGGTGGCGCAATCGGAATTCAGGGAAACGTTGGCTTCGAGAATGGCGGCGCCGGATGTCGAGTCATAGTGTTTTTGGGAAAACGGGGAGCCCAAGCTGAACTTCGATGGAGCAACAATCATCAAAAAGAGTGGATTTACGACCACTTCGTTACGTTGAATGCTGCGGATGCCTTAAGGGGTGACGGCGTCTTCTTGCCAGTCCCGTTGAGGGGAAGCTTAGTCCTGACAGATCAAGGTTTGATAGATCGAGTGGCACTGCTCTGCGAAATAGTACGGGCGGAGCAGCGTGATGATCTTAGCAAAGAAGCTATGCTACTGCTGCAGGCACGTCTGTAAACATAAATTATGTTAGATAGGTTGTGACTGGCTAGACAATCGCGTTGTCTGCACACTGATCCAGTGCGTTTAATTCAGTTAACAGCATTTGAAACCGAAGAGGAGCACTCCGATGAATCTAACTATCCTGGTTGAGTTCCTATCGAGGGTAGCGCGAGGGGAATGTGGGTTTGAAGACCTTCACCCGACATTCTGGGATCCCGCTCTTTTCTCCGAAGATTTTCACAGAGCTCTTGTACGGTTTCATTGGTCTGCTATTCGATTTGTTCCTGCCTCCAGCATAGATGAGCAGTCTGCGGTGTCTGCGGTCAATCAAGATGGGAATGCGATAGCGTTCATTCCGCGATATCTTTTGACTCAGGAAATGTGCGAAATCGCTGTCAGGAGTGACCCGGAACTACTGCCCGAAGTGCCGTATGCACGTCGCAATTACGCAATGTGCTTTAGTGCCATAGCGCGACATCCAAGCGACGATGTGCTTGCCGCTATCAATGATGAATGGCTCGACGAAAATTTGTGCAAAGTCTTTGTGCACGGACAGGACACGATCTCATTCAGTGAACTTCCGCAACGTCTTCACATTGAGGCAATGTGTGTTGCCATAGGAAGTTCAGGTTTGTCGCAGCTAGGCGAGATCCCGCAAAATCTACGCACGGATAGAGTCTGTCTTGCCTTTGCCATGTCAGGCACGGCATCTATTGGCGAATTGCCGTTGCATCTACTGAATCAGGAAGTAATTAATCATGCTCAATTTGACAATTTGAATGAAGTTCCTGTTGGCTATCGAAGTTACGATGTTTGCATTCGTGCGGTCAGAAATAACCCTTTGGATCTAAGCTTCGTGCCGGTTAATCAACGAACACATGAAATTGTGCGTTCTGCGGTCTCCCAGAACGGAGCCGCACTTGAATTTGCAGGTGCCATCTTGGATGATGATATTGTTTCTCTGGCAGTCTTTCAGAATAGCGATGCATTGCAGTGGGTTCCGGATTCGATGCGAACTAAAAGAGTCGCCGCCATCGCGGCGAAGGATCCGGTTGCGATCATTCAACTTCCCAGGTCCATCTGCGATGAAGATTCTTTTTTGGACATAGCGAAACATTTGACCTATAAACAGTTTCACAAGATCCGCAACAATGACCTTGATGGTAGTCTTGTTGCATACTTGATCAGTATTTGCGGAAAATTATTGAAGTACATTTCTCCTGAGGAGCAAACTCAAGAACTTTGTCGCATGGCGTTTGCCAATCAATATACGCATCTGGAACAGCTGCCGATCAAGACAAGATCCCGCGAAGCATGCGTTGCTGCAATTCGAGTGAGACCCCGTTCTCTGGAGCATGTCCCGGGCATGTACCAGTTTGACGACAATGATCCCGACCTTTGTGAACTAGCAATTAGTGCGGATCCACGCGCCATTGCGTTTGTACCCGTCAACCATCCTCGCTCGACGCAACTTGTAGGGTTGGCGCTCGCCCTCGCGCTTGATAGAGATATCAAGGACATGCAGAAGTGTCAGCAACGCCGCCATTTGCATCCCGCAAAATAAACGGTATGAGAACACTGGGGCACCCGACGCTTGAACCAGATTGGCCAGAGGGCTCTGGCAGATGGGGCCTCTTCAAGCCCAGGGGTGAGTGGTTTGCCGGTCGCCCCGTCATGGTGCCCCTTACGACCCGCAACTCGGGGTGTTCAACGGTGATGTGGGCGTGACGCTGCCAATCTTGCGCGGCGTCACAGCACAGAAGTGGCTCGGTTTGTTTGAACAGCTTTTCCCGAAAGATAAGTGGAACCATGGCTGGGTGAAAGTGCTCGGGAAAGCACCACAATCCTAATCGGTTTTCTCTTCGGTATTTTTTCTTTGCAGATGGGGGTGTCAGCGCG
>CAIVXG010000217.1 GCA_903909815.1 uncultured beta proteobacterium
GGCGCCATTGTGTTGCTCGGGCCTGCCCGTATCTGTGCGGCAACGCACCTATCGATAGGTTGCTGCCATCCCTGCATTTGCCAGCAAACAGGGATGCATCGGTGCGCTGTCGCACATACATGTGCAAACGTAGCCCCTAAGCTGCCCCGTCGATGGTCATTTTCAAATTCATTCCGAGGACCGTCTTTGACCGGATGGACAAAGTTGCAGCACTCCACCATGAATCCAGGCCAATACACCACCCAACCTCACCCACGGCAACGGGAGCGCATCGCACCGGATTTCAAACTTTTGCCTGGCAACCGATGGCTGCTTTGCCTGGTTCTCTCCGGTCTATGTTTGGCCGCTCGGAACAGCCTGGCCGCTGAGCTCGATCTGGCGGATCTGTCACTCGAACAGTTGCTTGAAGTGAAGGTTGTTTCAGCCTCCAAGTTTGAGCAGCGCGGGCGTGATGCACCTTCTGCCGTTCAGGTCATCGGTCGCGAAGAGATCCGCCGCCACGGCTGGCGCACCTTGACCGAGGCCTTGAATACCCTGCCCGGTCTGTACGCCAGCAACGACAAAGCCTACGACTTTCAGGGCGCGCGGGGTTTTCAGATCACCGGCGACTACAACACGCGCTTCCTGCTGCTGGTGGACGGTCAACGCAACAACGACAACATCTATCAGTCGGCCATGACCGGCTCCGAAGGCTGGCTGGACATGTCGACCATTGAGCGCATCGAATACATCCCCGGCCCTGGCTCGGCCCTGTACGGCTCCAACGCCATGTTTGGCGTCATCAACGTCATCACCCGCCAGAGCGATGGCACGGGACAAAGCGAGCTTTCCGCTCGCCTTTCGGGCCTTTACGGCAATGGCGTCAATCTGGTCAGCAGCCACATTTTTCAAGTCGCCGAACAGGACACGCGGGTGTTCCTGCAGTATTCGGCTGACCACAAGGCCGGTCGCGATCTGGCCTTCAGCGACCCGCTGGGGCAACTGGTCCGCGCCGATGGCAGCGTCTCGCCTGACGGCGTGGCGCATGGGCTCGACAACGGGCGCAACCAACACCTGATGGCGCGCGTCGACCGCGGCGAATGGAGCGTGCGCCTGATCAGCCACGAGCGCACCCAGCATCCTTCGGCAGCGAATTACCTGACCGTGTTTGACGACCCGTCCTTGACCGTCTTCGACCGGGGTACGCAGCTCAGTGCCTCCGTTGACCATGCGTTGAGCGGACACAGCCGCCTGTATGCCCGGGTCGGCTATTCCGACTTCAGCTATCGCGGGGTCTACCCCTATCTGGATGCAGGCATTGGTTACTACCACAACCTGGACGATGTGCAGGGGCGCGTGGTGGACGGGGAACTGCGTTACCAGTGGAACAACGAAACCCAGCAGCTGGTCGTTGGTGCCGAGTTTTCGCGGGACCTGCTGGCGCGCCAAAGAAACTTCAACTCCGTCCCCGCAGCCAGCCTGGGCACCGTGGACGTGAACATCAATACGCCGACCACGCGCAGCGGGCTGTTTGTGCAAGACGCATGGCAGCTCAACCCGGCGTGGATGCTGAATCTGGGACTGCGCATGGACAGTGCCAGCGGCCAGCCAACCAGCACCAGCCCCAGGCTGGCCGTGATCTGGCAGGCGGCTCCCGACTGGACCGTCAAGTTCCTTGCGGGTCGCGCCTACCGTTCGCCCAACGCCTACGAAAGCCAGTTCAGCGCCTTGTACAACCTGAGCAACCCCAACCTGATGCCGGAGACCATTCGCTCCGCCGAGGGTGTGGTCGAATGGCGCAGTTCGCAGGGCACTCGCTGGCAGTTCTCGCTCTACCAGAATCAGCTCGACAAGCTGATCCAGCAAGTCGACGTTGACGGCACTGGCAGCCTGCAGTTCCGCAATATCGGTAACGCGCGCATTCGGGGCGCCGAGCTGGGGCTGGAGCAAAAATACAGCGGCGGCATCCAGTGGCGTGCCAGCCTGGCACTGAACCGTGCCAGCACCGACGGCGTGAACGCCAGCGTCGACAACAGTCCCGCCTGGATTGCCAAGACCTCTGGCAGCGCCCCCCTGTTCGGGGATGCCATGGTGCTGGCCGGCGAGCTGCAACTGATCGGCCCGCGCAACTACCTTTGGAATGCCATTCGGTATTCGGTGCCGACGGAAGTGCTTGCCAACCTCAGCGCCAACTTCCCCAAAGTGCTGACCCCGAAGCTGAGCGCTCAATTGCGCGTGAGCAACCTGGTTAATCGCGCGGTGGCGCATCCGGCTTCGCCCGAGCTGCTGTCCCCGAGCGTGCCGCAGCCGGGGCGCGAACTCAGTGCCACGCTGAGCTATGCGTTTTAGAACCCTGTTCCTGCTGCTGCTGGGCTGCGCTTCGCCACTGACGCAGGCGCAGGCGCAGGGCGTTGTGTCGACAGCCGCGCCGCTGCAGGCGTTGCTGCTGTACAACTTTGCTTCCTACACCGGGTGGCCGAGCTTGCCAGAGGAGAAGATCAAGTTTTGTGTGATGGGGAGCGAGGATTTGCTGGAGTCGCTGAACCGTCTGAAAAACCGGACGATCAAGGGCCGGGCGATGGAGGTCAAGGCCATCAATTCCGCGGTGCAGGCGCTGTCTTGCCAGGTGCTGTTTGTCGGCAGTGAAGAACACCCGAGAATCCACGAACTCAGCCTGGTCACACGGTCTACACCGGTGTTGCTGGTGGCCGAGGAGAATGACTTTGACCCCAGCGATGTGGTGATTTCCTTGCGCCTGCAAGAAGGTCGCTACAGCTTCAAAATCAACCAGACCGCTGCGCGAACCCGCGCGCTCGCTTTGAGTTCCAATCTGTTGAAGCTGGCTGCGCAGGTGAATTGAGAACACTATGCACGCGCGCTTCAGTCAACTCTCCATCGGCGGCAAGCTCAGGGCCATCAACCTGCTGATGGTCACCTCGGTGGCCATTTTGAGTATGCTCTTTTTGAGCGTCTTCCTGTACCAGGCGCAGTTGGAGGACCATCAAAGGAACACCGAAAATCTGGTCCGCGCACTGGCCGAGAGTCTGAATTCGACCCTGCTGTTCGACGATGCAAAGACCGCCACGATCACACTGAAGGGACTGTCGCAAACACAGGACATCCGTTATGCCAACCTCTACAAGCCCGACGGCCGTCTGTTTGCCAGCCATCGCCGCACAGGCGTCGATCCATCCCTGCTAAAAGTCGGGCTCCAGGGGGCGCAAAGGGGCTCGCCCTTCTTCAATGACTTCGACGAGGTTGTGTTCAAGATGATGGACCCGGCGGACAATGCCACGCTGATTGGCACGCTGGTTGTCAACCAGTCGCTGGAGCGGGCGCACAGTCAATTGTGGCGGCAACTGGCCGTGCTGCTGATGACGAGCCTCGGGGGATTCGTCCTGCTGACTTTGCTGCTCAACCGCTTGCAGACAACCATCACCCGACCCTTGCTGGCCTTGAGCGACACCATGCACCGTGTACGCAAAGACGGCGACCTGAACGGCCGGGCGCAATATTCGAGCGATGACGAGATTGGTCAACTGGGGCAAAGCTTCAACCATCTGATGACAGAGCTGCAACAGCGTGACGAGGAGAGAAACGTGGCAACGGTGCGTCTTTCGGCCGTACTGCAAGCCGTGCCGGACCTGATGTTTGAAGTCGATGGTGATGGGGTTTATCTGAATGTCTGGGGCGTTCGCAGTGATTTGCTGGCGGCGCCCTCCAGTGAACTGTTGGGACGCCGGGTCAGCGACGTGCTGCCGCTGGCGGCGGCAGAAGAGGTGATCTGCGGCATCCGGGAGGCCGATGCCGCAGCCAGTGGCTATTCCTTCGGGCGGCAAATCATCCTGACCGTGCCGGCCGGTGCAGACCACTGCTTTGAACTCTCGGTCGCCAGACACCAGGGCCTGCCAGGGCGCGCTGCAACCTATATCGTGCTATCGCGCGACATCACCGAACGCCGCAACGCCGAAGAGGAAATTCGCCAACTGGCTTTCTATGACGCGCTGACCCAACTGCCGAACCGGCGTCTGCTCATGGACCGGCTACAGACCGCCATGGCGTTCTCGGCGCGCACGCGCTTCTTTGGGGTCCTGCTGTTTCTGGACATGGACCGGTTCAAGACCATCAACGACACCCTGGGCCATGACCACGGCGACCTCATGCTGATTGAGGTCGCGCGGCGCATTCAGTCGTGCCTGCGCGACGCCGATACCGTGGCGCGCCTGGGCGGCGACGAATTCGTCGTCATCCTCTACGAACTCGATGGCAGCGCCGATGTCGCCGCCCGCAGGGCGGCTCAGGTGGCAGAAAAAATACGCATCGCGCTGGCCGCGCCCTACCAGCTCAATGACCACGAGCGCTACAGCTCGCCGAGCATCGGCGTGTGCATGTACCTGGGCAATGAGGTCGCAGCCGACGAATTGCTCAAGTGCGCTGACGTGGCCATGTACAAGGCCAAGGATGACGGCAGAAATTTGGTGCGTTTCTTTGGACATGCCATGCAGCTGGCGGTCGAGATCCGGGCATCGCTGGACCTCGAATTGCGCCAGTGCGTGCAAGAGCAGCAACTGTGTCTGTTCTATCAGCTTCAAGTTGACCAGAATGGCGTTGCCGTGGGTGCCGAGGCCCTGGTGCGCTGGGTTCATCCCGTCAGAGGCCTGGTGCCGCCTGCACATTTCATCGGCATTGCCGAGGAAAGCCACCTGATCATCGATATCGGCAATTGGGTGCTTGACACCGCGTGCGAGCAGCTCAAAACCTGGTCCGCCCGCCCATCAACAGAGGGCCTGACGATTGCCGTGAACGTCAGCGCCCACCAGTTCAAACAGCCGCAGTTTGTTGATCTGGTGACCACCATCGCGCTTCGCCATGGCATCGAGCCATCACGCTTGAAGCTTGAATTGACCGAGAGCGTCATCATGGAAGACGTGGATGGCGTCATCGCCAAAATGCATATTCTGAAGAAGCTGGGTTTTGCCCTGTCGCTGGACGACTTTGGCACGGGCTATTCCTCGTTGTCCTATCTGAAGCTGCTGCCAATAAGTCAGATCAAGATTGACAGAAGTTTTGTGACCGACATCGAGAGCGAACCGAATGACGCGGTGATGGTGCGCAGCATCATCGACCTGGCCAAGAACTTCAACTTGGCAGTGATCGCCGAGGGCGTGGAAACGCCGGCACAACTGGACTTTCTGGTGCGCAATGGCTGCCGGGAGTTTCAGGGTTACTACTTCGGCAAGCCGGTGCCCATCGAAGCGTTTGAACTGCAGCTCGCGCAGCTTGAAGCTGAACCAACTGAAATACAGGTACAGGTGCCGTCAGGGGATGCCTCTGTTTGCCTGCCGTGAACGAGACCAGGGCTCCTTTCAAATTCCCGCGAATGTGCTACCCCAAGCTGACCGTCACAGTCAACAGGTTCCGCTGCAATCCGGGCCCTCGCCTTTTCATGTTCCGGCCGGCGCTCAGGGACCTTCATCAGCCGCTTGCGTTGCTCGTCTGCGAGCAATCAGAAAAGCGGTTACGCATGGAACCATTGCTGACACCACGCAAGCCAAGAATTTTCCGGTGAGCCTTCCGTTTAACGAATTGGCAGGTGCCAGCGAATCGAACCACTGCTGCACGACATCCACTACGACAAACGAAAACGCAGCCGGAAGTGCAAATAACAGAAGTGCAACAAGAAGTGCCGTCACGTCGACCGCGGCCAGCAAGGCAAGCAAAGTCACTTGGATCCTCATGATGCCTATTCCCGCTGAATGTTCGGCTAGATTCATTTCCACCATGGAATCAAACTGGGCGGTATGCTCGTAGGACCGCGTGCGCCGCGAAGTGGCTGCACAACTTGATCCTGACGTTCACTTCGTATGTCGGCTGACGGCGAGTATGTCGAACTTAACAGCAGCAGCCTGAAATCAGGCACATGCGAAATCACGTCTGCGGACATGTAAATGGTCGCCAGGAGTTCAACGAAACCGAGGATCCGTCCCCTGCGCAGCGCCGCGATGTACGCGGCCGTGCGCGTCGACTGCAATGTAGTCCACGCGTTGCAGTTCCAGAAAGTCCAATGCCTTCGCGCCCTTGAGCATGGCGATGGTGGTGAGCGCGCCCGCCGCCAAGCAGGCCGGCGCCACCACGCTCACCGATTGCCAGTTCGCCACGGGCCAGCCGCTGCGCGGGCCCACGAGCCGGATGTCGCCGCCCAGATTCACCATGGCCGAGTTTGCTGGGAAGTGGCTATCTTGGAATCTCCAAAGCCAACTTCGTCGGGATTTCCTGGGGTGACCTGGTGGGCGTGCATCTGGCTCGCGACTATCCGACCCGGCTAAACACCTGGATCGCCTGCAACACACTGTTTGAGACGCCCGATGGCGGCCCGGCATTTGCAGACTGAATGACTGTCTGGATTGTTGACGCACAGTTTTCCGATCGGTCGGCTCCAAACTAGTCACCCGTAATCGCGTCTGTGGCTCTGCCCGACGTTTGAACCCAGAGACCTCGACGTCGATTGGGTTTCCTCAAACGGACACAGCATCGCACTTGGTTTTCGCTTGTGTACGCTGTCGCACGGTTTAAGCCCATTTAGAAACGTATGGTGCTGATGCACTGTGGCAAAGCGAGAGCTTGATCAGTGCACCTTGTCTACTGTTTCATCCACTTCACTACTTGGGAAAATACACCATGCCACATACCAATGAAGCCAGCACTCTACACAAACAAGCTGCCAGCGATCACGAAGCCGCTGCTAAGCACCATCACAAGGCAGCTGACTGCCACGATCAAAATAAGGTGAGCGACGCAAAGACCAGTTCCAAGAGTGCCATGGACTGCTGCAACACCGCGCAAAAGCGTACGAAAACCGCCTGCGACTGTTCGGCCAATTAAATTGTCCGGAGGGCTGCTGTCCTCGAAACTGCACACGAAGTGACGAGGGCTGCCGCCATTTCATATCGGCTGTGCAAAGAAGCCCATCCCCGAAGGATGGGCTTTCTTCGGCACGGTCAATGCACCTTATGGAGGCACAACGGTGACCCCGCTACAGGGTCCCTAGCCATCGGTCAAATTCAAGCCAATTCTTCTACGGGAGTTCACCATGCCACACCTTCGCCAGACAGTTCTTAGTCTTGCCGTCGCCACTGCCGCTGTCGGCGCGTGGGCTCAAACCGCTGCACAACTCGATGCGCAACAAAAGCAGCATCAAGCCCATGTGTTGGCGACCGAGCAATCTTCTGCCCCAGCCAGCGGCGACAAGGCTGCCGCCATGGACAACAAGATGAAAGCCATGGCCGAGATGCACCAAAAAATGATGGCCGCCAAGACCCCTGAAGAAAATAAGGCACTGATGGCCGAGCACATGAAAACCATGCAGGAAGGCATGAAGGCGATGGGAATGAAGGGTGGCGAGGGCATGGCCGTTATGCCGAAAAAGGAGCCGATGGCAGCCAACATGGAAGAACGTCACCGGGCGATGGAAAAACGCCTGGATATGTTGGAAATGATGATGCAAATGGCCATGGACCGGATGGCGACGCCCGCCCGTTGAGGGTCGGTTCAAGCAGCGCTGCAAATTTCGCTGGTGGCGGCAAGGCGGTATCCCTGTGCGATGTCTCACCGACGTTGTGTTGCTGGGTGGCTGCTGTCGCCCATGAACGCCGTCCTGACCATGAGCTTTAGCTCGGCGGTTATTGGCAATGCGCTTCGGCTCAAGCGCACAAAACTGGCGGCCTGAGCCACGCCATTGAATTGGACACCCAGCAAGCTGACCTTGGTGGATACCCGGTTACGCTGCTTATGGAAATATTTTCATAAGCAGCGTCAAGCTTCGTTCGCCACAGCCAGCTTACAGGTATGCCAATAGTGTGATTTCTGGGGCGGGTCATCCGGCTCTTGTGCGTCTTGCATGGAGGCGCCAGTTCAAAACCTGGCGCAGCCGCTTCCAGTTCGACGGCGAGGGTCAAGGCGTTTGCAGAACATGTGGCGATTGCTTTCATGCCATGATGGGTCGCTGAGACCAAAAACCACGGGTATGTGTAAGAAGCGGCTGTGGTTTTTTTAACCCCAAGGGATGCCCGTGACCGGATCGAACACCGCAAGCAGTTTGCTTGCTCCATTTATTGAAAACCTGTACCGCATGGCATGGATCGTGGAGGCGCGCGACCCCTACACCGGCGGGCATCTATGGCGCGTCTCGCAATACTCCCGCATGCTGGCCCAGGACCTGGGGCTGGAAGCCGACGAAGTTGCAAGGGTCGAGTTGGGCGGCTTTTTACATGACCTGGGAAAAGTGGGCATTCCGGATGCTGTGCTAAACAAGCCCGGCCCTCTGGATGACCATGAATACGCCCTGATCAAAACGCACCCGCGCATCGGAGCGCGCCTGCTGCGCGGCCACCCCCTGGCCACGCTGGCGCATGAGGCGGTGATGATGCACCACGAGATGCCCGATGGACGCGGCTATCCGCAAGGGCTTAGCGGCGAAGGCATTCCCCTGATTGCGCGCATTGTGGGCATTTGCGACGCCTTTGACGCCATGACCAGCACCCGCCCCTACCGCAAGGGCATGCTGGTGGAGAAAGCCCTGGACATCATCCAGGAGGCGGCAGGCAAGCAATTTGATGCCGAGCTGAGTGCGCGCCTGGTGCGCCTGGGAAGCGTTGGCCAGCTCAACCACCTGGTGGGCCACACGGACCACGGCATACCCATCATGAGTTGCGCCATGTGCGGCCCGACCATCGTGGTGCGGCGTGACCAGAAGCCGGGCGACTATGTGTATTGCCACCAATGTGGCAACCAGGCACGGTTCAAATTCCGCACCGACGAGGCGATTGAACTCGAACCCACAGGCGCCAAGGGTTCAGCCGACCAGTTGGAAACGGAAGTTGACGAGGCTTTGTTGTCGGCACTGGTGGCCGGTGCGCACCAACACCTGGCGCCCCGCTACAAGGGGCTTCTGGATGGCGTGCGCTGACAACGGCCTGCCGGCAGCCACTGCGTTGCTGCTGCAACAGGTGCGCGCCTGCACCCTGTGCGCACCCCACTTGCCCCTGGGCGTGCGTCCGGTGTTGCAACTGCACCCGGCCGCGCGCATTCTGGTGGTTGGCCAAGCGCCAGGCATCAGGGTTCACACCAGCGGTGTACCCTTTGACGATGCCAGCGGCGACCGTTTGCGGGAGTGGATGGGCGTCACCCGCGAAGTGTTTTATGAACCCACGCAGTTGGCGATTGTTCCCATGGGCTTTTGCTACCCCGGAACAGGCAAGTCCGGCGACCTGCCGCCCCGCCCCGAGTGCGCACCGCGCTGGCGGCCGCAGGTGCTGGAGCATTTGCCCCAGATCGCGCTCACGCTGGTGATCGGACAGTATGCGCAGGCCTGGCATTTGCCCAAGTCGGGCAACAGCAGTGTGACCAGAACAGTGGAACGCTGGCAGGAATTTGCACCCGGCGTGATTCCGCTGCCACACCCGAGCCCGCGTAACAATATCTGGCTCAAGCGCAATCCCTGGTTTGCCCAAACCCTGCTGCCGCAACTTCAAGGCTTGGTGGCGCGCGCCCTGGCTTAGACGACCTTGCGCACGATCATGCTGCAGACCTGGTCATGCATGTCCCGCAGGTCCTGCGGCGCTTTGGAAAAGTTCATTTTTTGATCCATGCGGACCTTGGCGGCCGAAAGCGAGACCGCCGTCGGTTTTTCAAAGTCGGCACCCATCAGGCTGCGCATGGAGGCGCGGGCCTGGCGCTCCGTCTCTTCATCACTGAGTTTCTCACCCATCAGCATGGCACCGCGCTTGAGCGTCTCTCCGTGGATGGTGATAAAGCATCCCAGCATGGCTTCCCGGGCTTCCAGCGGCGTGACGCTGACAGCAGATTTTGCTTTTCTCAATTGGTCTTTGACTTGCATACATTTCTCCAAAAAATATCAGGGCAGGCGGCAGGTTCAGGCCGCCCGTGTTGCAGCAAACAGGTTTAAGCGGTTTCTAGCGCGCGGGCCATAACCAGCGGGAAATCGATGACCGTGCCGGAGGCGTTGTTGACGAAGTTGGTGTAGACCGTGGCTGCCACATTGGCGATGATTTCCATCACGGCAGCATCGTCATAGCCGGCTTCTTTAACTGCCTGCACGTCAGCTGCACTCACATGACCCTGCTTCTCCAGAATCAGTTTGGAAAATGTCAATGCGGCCTGCACTTTGGCATCACTCGATTGAGCAAGCAAGTTCACCCCCAACTCTTCGGTTTGCAGGCCGACTCCCTTGCCCATCAGGGTGTGGGCCGAGGCGCAGTAGTCGCAGTTGTTGACACCGGAGGTGACCAATGCAATCTGGTGCCGCAGGCCCGCCGAGAGCTTGCCGCTGGCCAGCGCCTCACCTTGGGCGAAATAGAACTTCAGCGCTGCAGGGGAGTGCGCTATGGTCTTGAACAGGTTGGGCACCATGCCCATCTTCCTTTGCACGCCTTCGAGCAGGACGGCGGATGCGGCAGGGGTATTGGCCATGGTGGTAGCTTCGATACGGGGCATGTGAATCTCCAGAAGGGGTTGGGTGCGGGTTGCACAGGAACTAATGTCGAGCTTTCGGTGATACTTGCGTGCACTGAAAGTCCCGCTTTCACCACCATTCGTATCGAAAGCACGCCATGGATCGCCTGTCGCCACTGTTTGCCCGCTTCTCGCTCAGCGCCGATGTGTTCTTCAGTGGGGCGCTGTGTGGTGTGGCGGATTTTCCCAACGACAAGGGCATTGGCATCCTGCACGTGCTGCGCCGGGGCCAACTGCGGGTCATCCACGCCAACGGCGACACCGTGCAAGTTGAAGCACCGGCCTTGCTCTTCTACCGTCAGGCCAGCGTGCACCGCTTTGAGGTGGACGATCCAACAGGTTGTGAACTGGTCTGTGCCTTCATTGATTTCGGTGCCGGCATGGGCTTGCAGATTCTGCGTGGCCTGCCGCAGTTTCTGCTGGTACCCATGCTAGACATCGCTGGCGTGCAGCCGACGCTGGAGTTGCTGTTTGCCGAGGCCTTCGGGGATCGCTCGGGGCGCAGTGCGGCGATTGACCGCTTGGTCGAATACTTCACGATTTTGCTGTTGCGCCACACCGTCGAGAGCAGCCTGGTACGGGAAGGCGTGCTGGCAGGGCTCGCTGACGAGCGACTGGCCAAGGCCATGATGGCCATGCAGCTGAGACCTGATGAGGCCTGGACCTTGGAAACAATGGCCGCGTCCGCTGCCATGTCTCGCTCACGGTTTGCCAAGCATTTTCTGGAGATCGTGGGTGTGACCGCCATGGACTACCTCACCGACTGGCGTATCAGCGTCGCGCAGGGCTTGCTCAAGCGCGGCAAGTCATTGAAGGCAGTTGCACCTGCGGTGGGCTACAGCAACGAGAACGCGTTCGCCCGCGCGTTTGTCCGGCGCGTGGGGGCTTCGCCCCATAACTGGGTTGCGTCCTCGAACAGTGAGCGGCTTTCTGCCGCAAAAGTTTAGCAAGTCCAGCAATTTCTTTCGATCTTGCCCTTTGGGGGCAATTGTCGATTTCGAAAGGATCGCCTAGGCTCACCGAATCGCTGTGCAGAGATGGCTGGACGCTGCGCGAAGCAGTCAAAAGCAAATTTTTGTGAAAGAGTTGTCAATGGCTGATTGTCTAGTGTATTATTGCGATAATACACAAACACAGTCATGCAATACGAAATCAATCCCAGCGCCAATGTCCCGATCTATCGCCAGATCATGGACCAGGTCGCACGCCTGATTGCCGGGGGCGGTTTACGTCCCGGTGACGACCTGCCTTCCGTGCGCGCCGTGGCCGCGCAGCATGCTGTAAACCCCATGACCGTGTCCAAGGCCTACAGCCTCCTGGAGGCGCAAGGGCTGGTTCAGCGGGTTCGGGGGCAAGGCATGGTGGTGGCGCAACGCGCTGTGAACCATGCCCGACAGGACCCCATGGACATGCTGCGCCCCAGCCTGGAGGCGGCCGCAACCCATGCTCGCCAACTGGAAATTCCCGCGGCCCGAGCGGTGGCCGAATTCAAAAAGTTACTTCAAGGAGAAAAATAGTGTCTCAAAGCGCATTCGGCCAGCAAGACGCTGCCAGGGTGAACCAGTCGAAGGTAGCCGGGCCGACGCCAATGCCCAATTCCATCGATGTGCACGGACTCAACATGTCGTACAAAGATACCCAGGTGCTTAACGACGTGACCCTGCAAATTCCAAACGGTGCAGTGGTCGGGTTGGTGGGGGCCAACGGTGCAGGCAAGACCACGCTGATGCGTTGCCTACTGGGTCTTAGCCTGCCTCAAAGCGGAGACATCCGCCTGCTTGGTGACACGCCGGGCGAATTCAGCGACAGTACCCGCGAGCGCCTGGGCTACGTGGCGCAAACGCCTGAATTGATCGAGTGGATGAGGCTTGGCCAGTACCTCGATTACATCGGCGCGTTCTACCCCCGGTGGCAGGCACGCCGCGTGGCGCAACTGGTCGGCGCCTGGGACTTGAAGCCCAAGCAAAAAATTGCGCAAATGTCGCTAGGTCAAAAGCAGAAAGTCGCCCTGCTGCAAGCCCTGGGCCACGCGCCAGACCTGTTGCTGCTGGACGAACCTGTTGCTAGCCTGGATCCACTGATGCGTCGCGACTTCATGCGCACGCTTTTTGACGATGCGCCTGGCCGCACCGTGCTGATTTCCAGCCATCTGCTGAGCGACCTGGAACGCATCATCACCCACCTGGTGCTGATGAAGGACGGACGCATCCTGCTGGCCGACGAGTGGGATGTCTTGGCCGAGAGCCTACAGCGCGTGCAAATGGCGCACCGCCTGCCGGACGAGCCCGGTGTGCTGGCCCAGCATCTGCATGCCGATGGGGTGACCGCGGTGATTGACACCCGCAGCTTCGATATGGCATTGCTGCCCCAGGGCGTGCGCCCGGTGAGCATGAATCTTGATGCACTGTTTGTGGAGTTGGTGTCGTGAAGGCACATTGGCAAATTTTGCGCGCCATGACCCGGCGCATAGGAGTCTTTACAGGGCTGCTACTCAGTATTCCTCTGGGCGTGCGCCTGTATGGTTGCTATGAACCCAACCCGGTTGCCTCCATGGTTACGCTGGCAATTGGGCTTCCCACCATCATGTGGTTCGTGGGCGGGCTGCTCGGCAGCGCGGTCGCCAACCTGCTTGGCGGCGACCGCATCGGGCTGATACCGGCCTACCGGCGCGGTGTCCTGACCGTGAGTGTTCTCCTGGGACTTTGCCTATGGGCACTGGTTCCGCTGTATTACCTGTCGGGCGGCTTTGCTGTGGACGGTATTCCCTGGCTGCGCTGGGCACCGCTGTGGTCGTATGGTTTGTTGGGCCTGGGCTTCATCGGCGGCGCCATGCAGTCAGCCTTGATTGGCTGCGGCGGGTCGCTTTCCTGGTCCCGCGAGAACTGGGTTCACAGTCTGTTCGTGACATCGGTGTGGCTGGCTCCCACGCTCATCGCTTTTACCCCCGCGCTCAGGGACTGGCTGAACGCACCACTCGACGCGGCATTGCCGGGTGTCACGATGATGGCCACGCTGTGCCTGATGCTCGGGCCTCTGTCGTGGCCGGCTGTCGTCCACCTGAGGGCACGCGTGCGGCCGCATACCCCGGTGGTCAAGCTCAGTGTGGCAGAACAAATGAGATCCGGCGGCAACACCGCGTGGGGCTTGGCAGCCATTGCTGGCCGCACCCATGGCAGGGGACGGTTGCGAGTCGAATTTTTGGTGTTTCAACCTGCCTTGCTGTCAATGGTGACGGCTCCTTTGATCTTCGCAGCATGGTTTGGTGGCTTTCAGATTTTGGCGGAAGGGCTGCAAGTTGCCGGCATGGATATTGCGCCCGGCTTCAGAATCAATTGGAATTCGGTCCTGTTTGGGCTGTTCGTCATTCCTTTGATTCCAGTCTTCTCCGGCGCTATCGACTTGCCCAGACTGGGTCGCAGTATGTTGTTGCCCGGGCAATTCAAACGCCATAACCTCCCTGGGCTGTTGTTTAAGCGCTTGCTGGCGGTATGGATAGGTGGTGTGCTGGTAGCCATGACCCCGATTGCCGCATTTGCGCTGTGGAACGGCACTCCAGCCAGCGCGTTGGCATGGTTTTCGATACTTGTGGCGTGGGGCATTTGCACGGCGGTCGCATTTGAATTGTTCCATGCGCCGCGTGCCGAAAGAAAGACAGCCGTTGACCCGGTACGCATCGCCTTGTTTATGGCTTTGTTGTTGCTGTTCAGTCTGGCCAAGCCCTTCTTCTTCGACACCTACCCGGTTTGGCTCTGTCTGGCTGTCATCGCCTGCGCCTTTGTCATTCCCGTTGTGCTCTACCACCTGGGCCTCAAGCGCTGGAACACTATGGAATATGGAGCGTAATAATATGCAAACAAACACCATCCATCCCTTGCGCGCATGGAAAAACCTTTGGCCATATATGGTGCCCATCGTTCTTGCGCTGGCCGTGCCCCGCATCATTCCCGGCTACTTTGCCACGCCGGTGGTGTTTCAAAGTTGCGCGGTGCGTCTGCCCACCGTGTTATCTGGCGGAGAATCATTTAGCGTCGAACAATTCCACTCGGTCTCCTCCGATGGTTCTGTCCTGACGAGCATTGTTCCTGGCGGCCTTTTGTGTGAACGCAATCTCTCCCTTAGCGGTACCACAGCAGAGGCGCCAACTGGAACCCGCCTGCGCCTGTTCAATGTAACCAAAAGTGGCGAACTATTCCTGCACGAACCGCCGCTGACCGTCGTCAATGGCAGTTGGCACACCACCAAGGTAGGCCCCGGCACAAATGTCCACGAAATCCGATTTATGCGTGTCAGTGATGCCACCAGTCGCGATTACAGCCAAAAGGCGTCGAGCGGTGCATGGGGACCCTACCCCATGCCGACAGAGGCAACGACTGTTGCATCGATCGGGCTGCAAGCGACACCCATTTGCGCCGACCTGGACGCCAGAAAATGTAACCCACCGCAATCCAAATATTGAAAATATCAACGGTGGGTTCTAATGCACGCTGCGCGCCTGAAAAAATAAAGTACTCCATAGCCTCAGCGCATGCGTGGGTGCGGAATAATTGAATATTGAGTGGTGTTCCCCATCGGCACCCGCACCAACTCGTTTGCGCGCGACCATTGCCAAGTCCCAATTCGGACCCACTGCGATCCGAGCGCATTCAGCGTCCCCCGACTGGATCGGCTCGTGGCACTGAGGCCGACAACCCCAGAAGCACGGCTATTGCTTCGGTGCGAGTGCGCGCCTCAGTATCTCCTGGACCGTGTTCATGTCCTCAAGCGGCACCTGTCCCGGTGCCGAGGCGGCAGCGCCAATCGCAAAGCTCATGGCCGATCCAAAGGCCCAGCCAAAAAGCCGGGTCACAGAACCGTAGGCGCCCATGGACATGCTCACCAGCGGGATGTTCAGCTTCTGGCTGGACTCCAGCGTTGCAGACAGCACCGTGAGCACATCCTCAAGGCGTTGCGGCATGACGGCCACCTTGGCAACATCGGCGCCGAGCGCCTGCGCCTGGGCAAAGCGTTGGCACAGCTGTTCATGGCTGGGCGTGGCCTTAAAGTCATGAAAGGACAGCACCAGCTGTATGCCGCTGGCGCGGGCTTGCGAGCGGATCTGGGCGATGTGTGCCGGGTCGCTGGCCATCTCGAAGTCGATCAGCTCTACGGCGCGCTGTGCCATGACGGCGCCATACAGCGCCAGCACACCTTCCTCGTCCAGTGCGATCTTCTCGCCACCTTCGCGGATGGAGCGCCGGGTGAACAGCACGGGGATGCCGCCCGCGGCCTGGCGGATGTCCAGTGCCAGCGCAATGACTTGTGCGCTGTCGGTGATGCCATGGAAGAAGTCGACGCGCCATTCAAGCAAATCGGGTCTCTTGGCCAGGACACATTGCACTTCATCGATCACCGCACCCCTGGTGCGACCCACCAGAGGCGTGCAGACGAGGGGCAGCTTGGCCGTGCCAGGGCTTTGCCCGGGCAGGACGATGGGCTTGGGCGCGAACATGGGTTCTCCTTGGGGCAATGGGACTGCGCGGCGGCGATGGCAGCGCACAGGGCAACTTTACCTGAGCGCTCGATGGACAGTTCCTTGCAAAACCCAGCACCGCCTTCTAGGCGATGGCGATGGCGCGCTCCATGGTCGCCCGTCGGCGCTTCAGAACCGCCGTGTCGGCTTCGATTTCGCGGCATTTCAGGGCGCCCCGTGGAGACTCACCGCAGGTCTGGCAACTCGATCTTGACTTCAAGCACTTCGAGATTGTCCTGACGCTCCAGGTTCACCTTGATGTCGGCTGGGTCGATCTTGACGTACTTGCTGATCACTGCAATCAGTTCGCGCTGCAGCGCCGGCAGGTAATCGGGCTCGGCGGCGTTGCGGCCGCTGCGCTCGTGTGCCAGGATGATTTGCAGCCGCTCCTTGGCGACGTTGGCAGTTTTCTTTTTTTCGCCCGCAAAGAAAGAGAAAAATGACATGGCCTTATTTCCCACCAAAAAGACGCTTCAGAAATCCCTGCTTGGGTGCTTCAGTGAATCGCATCGGTTTGTCCTCGCCCAAGAAGCGATCGATCACGTCCTTGTAGGCCTCTGACACGTCGCTGCCTTGCATGTGCACGGCAGGCACCCCTTGGTTTGAAGCCTGTAGCACTGATTCGCTCTCGGGAATGACGCCGATGAGCTTGATGCGAAGGATGTCCTGAATGTCCTCCAGCGACAGCATTTGGCCCTGATCGACACGCGCCGGGTTGTAGCGGGTGATCAGCAGATGCTCCTTGATCGGCTCCAGGCCTTCGATCGCGCGTCGGGTCTTGCTCGAAAGCATGCCCAAAATTCGGTCCGAATCGCGCACCGACGAAACCTCAGGGTTGGTCACTACCAGCGCCTCATCGGCAAAATGCATGGCCATGAGTGCGCCGGTCTCGATCCCTGCGGGGGAGTCGCACACGATGTATTCAAATCCCATCTCGGCCAGATCCGTCAACACTTTGGCCACGCCTTCCTGCGTCAGTGCATCCTTGTCGCGTGTTTGCGAAGCGGCAAGCACATAGAGGTTGTCGCATTGTTTGTCCTTGATCAGGGCCTGTGTCAACTTGGCCTCGCCGTGGATGACGTTGATCAAGTCGTACACCACGCGGCGTTCACAACCCATGATCAGATCCAGATTGCGCAGGCCCACATCAAAATCAATCACGGCCGTCTTATGGCCGCGCAGTGCCAAGCCGGTGGAAAAGCTGGCGCTGGTGGTCGTTTTACCCACGCCACCCTTGCCGGAGGTGACCACAATAATTTTCGTCATGGAATGCAATCTCTTTCAATAAAAACAAGGAAATGCTGCGCCAAACGGCGCAAGCCCGGGCCCGTCCTTCAGGCTTTCAGCGCCTCAATCAGCAATTTGTCCTGACCGTCGTTGCTCAAGCGCACCTGCGCCGGCTTGCCGCGCACATCGGCGGCGAGTGGGGTTTCACTGGTCCGGTAGATCCCGGCAATGGAAATCAGTTCGGGCTCCAGGCTCAGCGAGAATATGCGGGCGTTGGTGTTGCCGCTTGCGCCGGCCATGGCCTTGCCGCGCAGCGGCGCGTACACGTGAATATTTCCATCGGCCACCACTTCGGCACCCTGGTTCACCATGGCCAGGATGACCAGGTCGCCACCCCGGGCGTAAATCTTCTGCCCGGAACGCAACGGCCTGTCCACAACCATGGTGGCGGGACCGGGAACCTCACGTATTGTTTCGCGCACGCGCTCGGGCGCGCTTTCCTGCGGGACCTCGACCACGCGCGCGCGCGGCAGGTCAGCCAAGGCCTCTGCCAGACCCAAGGCGCGTGCAGCTTCAACCCAAGCTGCGCTGGCACCGCGCACCGCAACCGGAGTCAGCCGGCACGACCGCAGCACCGCCAACAGGGGTGCGAGATCCTGCAGCCCAGTGTCGGGCGCCAGTTGTGAAAAATCAAGCACCAGCGCATCGTGGTCAAAAAACTCAGCGCACTCGGCATTAGCCCCGAATTGCTTGATGAGATCGGCGGCCAGAACGTCCCACTGGCTCGTTTTGAGCAGCATGGCCACCATGGGCAACTGGGCGCTCTTGATTTCGAATGACGATTGAAGCGGGGCCGGTGCAAGGCCAGCAGAAGAAACGGACATAGGCAGGGGGAACAACGACGGACCGAGAAAGGTGGACGGGCGGGGGAAAACCGATTTGACAACGCTTGAAACGCAGCCAAGCCCAGCCTCAATTTTACTTGACCGGTTGCTTGCGAAAAGTCGCGGCGGACTTAGCTGCCACCCCCCTTTCCCGCAGCAGTCACCGCACAAAGCGCCTTTGCAAGCGTGTCACGATTTAAACTTGCCCAGCGTGCACACGACCGACCAGGACGCCCGCTCCACCCGAAAGGATTGCCATGTCAACCGAAGCTTCCGATAAGAAATTTGGCGTGCATCCGGACGTTCTGAAGCTCGGTCTGGTGAGCTTCCTGACGGACCTGAGTTCGGAGATTATTTTCTCGGTGTTCGCGATTTTCTTCACCACCATCGCGGGCGCATCGGCGGCGCTTTTGGGGCTGGTGGAGGGGCTGGCCGATTTGTCAGCGTCGTCGCTCAATTACTTGTCCGGCTGGTGGTCGGATCGCACCGGCCAGCGCAAGCCCTTTGCGCTGGCCGGCTACGGTTTTTCCACGCTCGCCAAACTCATCCTTTTGATCTCCAGTTCGATTGCCGGACTCACGTTGTTTCGGGTGATTGAGCGGCTGGGGAAGAGTTTTCGCGGACCGCCACGCGACGCGTGGCTCTCAAGCGTCGCCGACAAGGACCAGCGGGGATATTCGTTTGGCGTGCACAAGGCAATGGACAAGGCGGGCGCCGTGCTTGGACCGCTCGTGGCCTATGGGCTGTTGCTGTGGTTGGGCGAAGGCGAGTCCACCTTTCGCCTCCTGTTCTGGTTCGCACTGGTTCCCGCCATCGCCAGCGTGGCGGTACTGGCGCGCATCGCGGATCAACCCGGTGTCGCGCATCCGCGCGAGAACATGTTTGCCGCCTGGGCCACGCTCAGCCCGGAGTTCAAGCGCTACCTTGTCCCTGCCGGCATCTTTTCTCTGGCGTATTTCAGCTTCGGTTTCCTGCTGTTGCGGGCGCACAGCATCGGGTTCGCGGTCAGGGACATCGTACTGCTCTACGCCTTGTTCAATGCGGCCTTCGTCGTGGCCGCACCGCTGCTGGGAAAGCTGGGTGACCGCGTCGGTCGGGGCCGCATGATCATGCTGGGCTACCTGATCTATCTATTGCTGAGTCTGGGCCTGGCCGCAGCCAGCGAGAAGTGGCAACTGGTCGTCCTGTTCATCGTCTATGGCATCTTCTTCGCGATCGACGAAGCTCAGAGCAAGGCGTTCATCGCCGACCTGGAGCCTGAGCGTCGTGCCTCGGCCATCGGCCTGTACAACTTTGTCACCGGCCTGATCTATTTGCCCGCATCGCTCATGGCCGGCGCCCTGTGGCTGCTGCATCCGGGCGCGGCCTTCCTGACGGCGGCTACGCTGGCGCTGCTGGCCCTGGTCGTTTTTGCCGGATTGCGTCCGGATCAAAAATAGGGCGACCGCGCTGCCCGGCGCAATCCAGGCGCGGCCACCTTCAGCCGAGAATCTGGCGTAAAAATGCGCTGATATCGGCCACCTCGCGCGGGTGCACGCTGTGTGGCATGGGGTAGGTATGCCATTGCACCGGGTAACCCAAGGCGCTGAGCTGCGTGTGGGCTGCCTCGCCCCGGGCAAGCACCACCACTGGATCCTGTGTGCCGTGCGCCATGAAGATGGGCGTGGCGGCATTGGCGTTGCTGCGCTCTTGCGTCAGTGTGTCAGCCAAGGGCAAATAGCCCGACAGGGCCATGATGCCGGCCAATTTCGCGGTGTGGCGCAAGCCCACATGCAGGGCCATCGCGCAGCCTTGGGAGAACCCGGCCACAACGATCTTTTCGGGCGCGATGCCGCGCGCCACTTCGTTGGCAATCAGGGCCTCGACGGCGCGGGCCGAGGTGGCGATGCCGGGCCCGTCCTCACGCCTCACTGCGCCGGCACCGAGTTCGGTGCCGAAGATGTCGTACCAGGCCGGCATCTCGTAGCCCCCGTTCAGGGTGACAGGAAGGGTCGGTGCATGGGGAAAGACAAAGCGGATGGCGGGGCAGCCGGTCAAATCGAGCTCGGGGACGATGGCGGCAAAGTCATCGCCACTGGCGCCCAGGCCATGCAGCCAGATCACCGTAGCCGTGGGTTGGGGGGCGGACTCGATTTCGATGCGGGCAAGCAGTGTGGACATGGAATGTTGAATAGGTGGATAGGGGCCGGATTCGGGCATCAAGTATCGCATCGCGTTTCCTGAATCCCTGCCGCTGGTGTGGACACGCCCAGGTCGCCGGTCAGCGCCACGGCGGGGGTCACTACCATGGGCACTTCCTGTCCGTGGCATTTTGGAGCTATCAATGAAATTGCAAACCATCCTCTTGAACCTCGGCGCCGCATGCAGCCTGGCGTTTGTCGCTGGCGACGCCCTGGCGGCATTGGCCGTGGGCGCCATGGCTCCGGACTTCACCACTGAAGCCGCGCTCGGCGGCAAGGAGTTCAAGTTTTCGCTGGCACAGGCTTTGAGCAAGGGGCCGGTGGTGCTGTACTTTTACCCCAAGGCATTCACCACGGGCTGCACTATCGAGGCCCATGACTTTGCCGAGGCGACGCCGAAATTCAACGCCCTGGGCGCGACTGTGGTGGGGGTATCTAACGACAGCATCGACACCTTGAAGAAGTTCTCGGTCGAAGCCTGTCGCGATCAGTTCGCCGTGGCCGCCGACAGCGGCGCACGCATCATGAAGCAGTACGACGCTGCCTTCCTGCTCAAGCCTGACATGGCAGACCGCATTTCCTATGTCATCGGCCCGAACGGCAAACTGCTCTACGTCTACTCCAGTCTGAGTCCGGACCAGCATGTGGCCAACACGCTCAAGGCCGTGCAGCAGTGGCGCGCGGCGCTGCCGCGCTGACTAGCCTGCTGCGGTTCAGAAGCTTTCCCAGTCGTCCCCACCTGCTGCTGCCGCAGGCGCGGCGATAGCCGCGGGCTTGGGTTTGGGCAGCGGTTGGGGCTTGGCGGACGCGCCCAGCGACTTGCGCGGCGGCGGTGCCGCCACCGGTCGGCGACTCGGCGTCCGGGCAGGCGGGATGCGCATCGCATAGCTCGATGGCCCGTGCACCTTGAACGCTGCCACGGTTTGCACCAAATCGTCGGCTTGTGATTTCAAGCTGCTGGCGGCCGCGGCCATTTCCTCAACCAGGGCCGCATTTTGCTGCGTCACCTGGTCCATCTGCGTCACGGCCTCGCCCACTTGAGAAACTCCGAGACTTTGCTCGTTGCTGGCCGCGCTGATCTCGCCCATGATGTCGGTCACGCGGCGGATGCTGCTGACCACTTCGGTCATGGTCGCGCCCGCGTTGTCCACCAGCGCGGTGCCGTGCTCCACGCGCTCCACGCTGGCGTTGATGAGCGTCTTGATCTCCTTGGCGGCGTCGGCCGAACGTCCCGCCAGACTGCGCACTTCGCTTGCGACCACCGCAAATCCACGGCCCTGTTCTCCGGCACGTGCCGCTTCCACGGCGGCGTTGAGCGCCAGGATATTGGTTTGAAAGGCGATGCCGTCGATCACCTGAATGATGTCGGAAATCTTGCGCGAACTCGCGTTGATTCCCTTCATCGTGTCTACCACTTGCGCCACCACTTCGCCGCCCTGGATAGCCACCGTGGAGGCGTTCATGGCGAGTTGATTGGCCTGGCGCGCGCTGTCGGCGTTTTGCTTCACCGTGGCGCTGAGTTCCTCCATCGAGGCTGCTGTCTGCTCCAACGCGCTGGCCTGACTCTCTGTGCGCGACGACAGATCGTGGTTGCCCTGGGCGATTTCTGCGCTGGCCGTGGCCACGCCTTCCGAGCCCTGGCGCACCTGGGTCACGACAGTTGAGAGTTGATCGCGCATCTTGGTCAGCGCCTGCATCAATTGGCCGAGCTCGTTGCTGCCCTGTACCTGCACCTCCACCGTCAAATTGCCCTCGGTCACGGCCGTGGCCACCTTGACGGCCTGCGCCACCGGCCCGGTGATGCTGCGCACAAAGGCGATGGAAAGGCCCACGGTGGCGGCCAGACCCGCCAGCAACAACGCCGCCACCAGCATTTCTGTGCGCTGCAGTGAACTGACCCGCGCCTCCAGGGCTGCGCTCAGGCTCTTCATCGCGACCGCGTTGAATTCGTACAGGCCATCGATGGTGCGGGTGAATTCGTCGAAGTAATCTGCAGCCGGGTATTTGACCTCTGCGGCATCGATCAAAGCCTGATCGGCCAGCGCCAGCGCCTTGTCCACGGCGGCGCGAGCGGCATCGAAGCGCGCGCCCAACGCCGCCTTGGTCGCGGCATTGATGTCGGTGGAGCGTTTCAGATTGCGCTCCATTTCACCCCTCACTTCCCGTGCACGTTTGCCCAAAGCCTGCAGCGCAGCACGCCCTTCAGGTGGTAGCACGCCCTGGGTCAGGAACCCCGTTCCTTGGGCGCGCATGATGCCCAGGTTCTCCGCCAGCCAGGGCATATTCACCAGCGAGGCTTCGACCAGGAAGAAGGAACCGGCATCGGGGTCCAGCGACAAGCCGAATTCACTCAGCACATCTTCGTTCAGAATCAGCACATCGTTGATCAACTGGGTATGGAGTTTGGTGCTTTCCGCGGCCTTGATTTGGGCGCCTGAAATCTTCGGCTCCAGACCGGCCCAGCGCTGCTTCAGATCGCTCCACGAAGCCAAAATCGAGGCCGAAGCGTCAGCCGCCTTGATCTCGCTGTCAAAGGCAGCTACCGCCTTGAGCAACTGATCACGCACGCCGGGGCGGCGCGCGGCCAGTGCCTCGTTGCCGTTCAGTGCACCGGCCGACAGGCCGCGATGCACTTGCATCATTTGCACCACCTTGTTCAGCGCCGTCACCGCGCCACTGGCTCGGTCCTCCTGTTGGGCCACGGCAATGTCTGACGCCAAGCGCTTGAAATACAGGCCGGTGGGAACGGCCACCATGATCAGCGTGATCACGCCCAGGATAAGAAACTTCTGGGCCAGACCCCAACGATGCAATAGCGACATGACGTGTCTCCTGATGATGGTAGCCCGATCTTAGCAACACCCGGGGATCACTCAGCGTTTCTGACGGCGCTTGTATGAATTCACGTGCACGTACTGGAAGCGGCAACCCGCGCCGTCCAGGCTTGCTGACGGCGTCAAAGCTTGGTGCCGTCCAGCGCCTCATCCAGCAGCTCGATCCAGTGGCGCACCGGTGTCGCGGTGCCGCTTTGCAGGTGCGCGATGCAGCCCACATTGGCCGACACGATTTGCGCAGGGTTCAGCTCACCCAGGTGCGCCAGCTTGCGGTCGCGCAGCGGATATGCCACCTGCGGGTTCAGCACGGAATAGGTTCCGGCCGAGCCGCAACACAGATTCGACTCGGTGCGCGTGGTCTTGACGTCAAAGCCCAGTTCGCCCAGATACTGTTCGACGCCGCCGCGCAGTTTCTGGCCGTGCTGCAGCGAACAGGGTGGGTGATAGGCCACGCTGTTTGCTGCGTCCAAGCGAAGCTTTCCCTGCAGCTTTTGCGCCAGTTCGGGCAGCCATTCGCTCAGGTCCCGTGTTAGCTCGGAGATGCGCTGCGCCTTGGCTGCATAGACGGGATCGTGTCGCAGCAAGTGACCGTATTCCTTGACCGTGACACCGCAGCCGGAGGCGTTCATCATGATGGCCTCGACGCCGCCCTCCACGTAGGGCCACCAAGCATCGATGTTGGCGCGCATCTCATCGCGTGCCCGATCCTGGTCGTTCAGGTGAAACTTGACGGCGCCGCAACAACCCGCCTTGGCCGCGACCCGCGTTTGAATGCCGACAGCGTCGAGCACGCGCGCGCTGGCCGCGTTGATATTTGGCATCATCGCCGGCTGCACACAGCCAGCCAGCATCAGCACCTGGCGCGGGTGTTGGCGGGTGGGCCATTCGCCTGCGTCCTGCTTGGGCGGCAGCTTGTTCTTGAGTGACGCCGGCATGACCGCGCGCAGCATCTGGCCCAGCTTCATCGCCGGGGCAAACAGCGGTGAGGGCAGCCCCTCCTTGAGCGCCCAGCGCAGGGCGCGCTCCGGCGCCGGCCGGCTCACTTTTTCGTCCACCAGCTTGCGTCCGATGTCGAGCAAATGGCCGTAGCTCACGCCGCTGGGGCAGGTGGTTTCGCAGTTGCGGCAGGTCAGACAGCGGTCCAGGTGCATTTGGGTCCTGCGCGTGGGCGTGAGGCCTTCGAGCACCTGCTTCATGAGGTAGATGCGACCGCGCGGACCGTCCAGCTCGTCGCCCAGGATTTGGTATGAGGGGCAGGTGGCGTTGCAAAAACCGCAGTGCACGCACTTTCGCAAAATGGCTTCGGCCTCCAGGCCGTCGGTTGTGCCTGCGTATTCAGGGGCGAGGTTGGTTTGCATGCGGTGTGGGGTCAGTTGAATTCGGCGGGATTGAACACGCCCGCCGGGTCGAACTCGGCCCTGAGTCGTTGCTGGATGCGCGCCAGCGGTTCGGGCAGTCGCGCGCGCCGCTGCACGGGTTCAGTCGAATGGGCGGGCGCGACGAACAAGGTGGCGTGGCCTGCGGCCCGGGCCGCAGTTTCGCGTAGTGCTTGGGTCGCATTGAGGGGTGCCCACAGCCAGCGCTGCGCGCCATGCCATTGCACGAGTTGCGGCCAGGGCAGATCCAGTACTGGAGCAGTTTGCGCCACGCTCAGGCACCAAAGCCCCATGTCGGGCGCGCTGGGTTGGGCGAAGAACGGTAGCCGCAGGTCGCGACACGCCTGCCAGTCGGGTGCGGCCAGCGCGTTGTCCAGACGCTTTCCGCCGACCTCAACCAGCATCTTCTGACTCGCCGCTTGCACTGCCGCGGCGGCGCCGCGCAGGCGCACAAAAAGCAGTTCGGGGCGGTCGCCACTGGTGACGTCCCTGACCCAGCAACTGGCGTTCAGGGGCAAGGGCTGAGCGCCCCAACGATGCAATTGCGCCAGGGCCCGCGCCTGATCGAGCTCGAACACCAGCGTGGCCTCTGCCACCGCCAGCGGCAGCACCTTGAGCGAGACCTCGGCGATCAGGCCCAACGTGCCCCATGCGCCCACCATGAGTCGGCTCACGTCGTAGCCAGCCACGTTTTTCATGACCTGTCCACCAAAGGTCAGCAGTTCGCCGCGGCCGTTGATCAGGTTCAGGCCCAGCACAAAATCGCGTACCCCGCCCACACTGGCGCGCGCCGGGCCGCTCAAGCCTGTGGCCACCATGCCGCCAACCGTTGCTCCGGTGTCTGCGCGCGACACGGCAAAGTGCGGCGGCTCAAACGCCAGGCACTGGCCCCGCTCGGCCAGTGTGGCTTCGAGTTCGGACAGCGGCGTTCCGGCACGCACTGTGACCACGAGTTCGCTCGGTTCGTAACTGGTGATGCCGCAATATTGGCGCGTGTCCAGCACCTCGCCGCGAAGTGACTGCGCCATGAAGTCTTTGCTGCCGCCGCCCCGAATGCGCAGCGCGGTCTGATGGGCTGCGGCTTGGCGCACGCGCTCGATCCAAGTTTGAAGTACGGGTTCCATGGTGCGCATGGTAGCCGGGAGTGGCAAGCCCGGCCCTGCCTTATCCTAAAAACTGCTTTCTACATTCGGTTGGATGCAGCCCCGGCCATGGTGCACGCTACACTGAAGGCGCCTCATGCATGCTGAAACGACCCCCAACTCCGCCAGCGTCTGCCCCCTGTGCGCACAGTCCAATCAATGCGCCATGGAGCAGGGCGACGCCGCGCCCTGCTGGTGCACCGGCGTCGTGTTCACGCCCGAGTTGTTGCAGCGCATACCCGCAGCGGCGCAAGGCCTGGCGTGCGTGTGTCAGGCTTGCGCCGCGTCGATGACCCCGCCGCCCAAACACACATCGCCATCGTAGAGTACCGCCGACTGACCCGGCGTCACAGCCCACTGGGGCTGGTCGAAGCGCAGGTCAAAACGCGCTGCGCCCTCGGAGTGCATGACGCAAGGCGCGTCGGCCTGGCGGTAGCGCGTCTTGGCCGCCAGCGGCCCATCCGGCGGCGCAGCGCCGGCAACCCAACTCGCCGAGTCGGCCTGCAGGCTGTGCGACAACAGCCACGGATGATCGTGCCCCTGCACCACCCACAAGGTGTTGTTTGCCATGTCCTTGCGCGCGACGAACCATGGGCTGTGCTCTCCCACACCGCGCTGGCCCAGCGCCTGCACTGCCTTGAGCTGCGCGCCCCTGGCCTTGATGCCACCGATGCCCAGGCCCTGGCGCTGGCCCAGGGTGTAGAAGCTCAGGCCCACGTGCTGGCCCAGGATACGACCGCGTTCGTCCTTGATCGGGCCCGGCTCCTTGGCGATGTAGCGGTTCAGGAAGTCACGGAATGGCCTCTCGCCGATGAAGCAGATGCCGGTGGAGTCCTTCTTTTTGGCGTTGGGCAGGCCGATCTCGGACGCGATGCGCCGCACTTCGGTCTTGTTCAGTTCGCCCACCGGGAACAGCGTCTTGGAGAGCTGCGCCTGGTTCAGGCGATGCAAAAAATAACTCTGGTCCTTGGACGGGTCCAGCCCCTTGAGTAATTCGTGCCTTTGCGTGACCGCGTTCACGCGCACCCGGGCGTAATGACCCGTGGCAATCTTTTCCGCCCCCAGGCGCATGGCGTGATCGAGGAAGGCCTTGAACTTGATTTCGGCGTTGCACAGGATGTCGGGGTTGGGCGTGCGGCCCACCTGGTATTCGCGCAGGAACTCGGCGAACACGCGGTCCTTGTATTCGGCGGCGAAATTGACGTGTTCGATCTCGATGCCGAGCACGTCGGCCACCGCTGCGGCATCGACGAAATCGATATTGGACGAACAGTATTCCGAGTCGTCGTCATCTTCCCAGTTCTTCATGAAGAGGGCGACGACGTCAAACCCTTGCTGTTTCAGCAGCCAGGCCGTGACCGCGGAGTCCACTCCGCCGCTGAGTCCCACCACCACGCGCCTGCCGGTTTGCTTGTTCATAACCTGCGGATTATCCTGGTGGAGTCGACTCAAGTGCCCACGCTGGCGTCGCTCACGACCAGGTCGAGGGGGTAGCGCCGGCCCGCCAGATAGTCCTCGATGCACTTGAGCACCATGGGGCTGCGATGCCGCGCCACGCTGGCCCGCACTTCGTCCAGCGTCAGCCACAGCGTGCGTACGATGCCGTGATCCAGGGCGCGGCTCGAGTCCGCCGCGCCAAGGTCGCCGCAAAAGGCAAAGCGCATATAGGTGATGTCGCTGCCGTCCGATTTATGCTGGCGCGACTGATAGATGCCCACCAGGGCAGAGGGCTCGAAGGCGTACGTGGTTTCTTCGAGTGTCTCGCGTCTGCACGCCTGAACGGGCGTTTCGCCACGGTCCAGATGACCGGCAGGGTTGTTCAGGCGCAAGCCGTCGGCGGCGTGTTCTTCCACCAGCAGGAAGCGGCCGCCCTGCTCGATCACGGCGGCAACGGTGACGTTGGGTTTCCATCTTGTCGGCATTCCGAATTATGAAACATTGCGGGACCGACCAAAGCGACGCGAAGCGCGCGTGCTCTGTCCCCAACTGATTGAGATTGCGGGACCGACCAAAGCGACGCGAAGCGCGTGTGCTCTGTCCTTGGCTGAATGGGGAAGATTGGTGTTTCATTGACGTAAGTCATAGTTGCGCCAGCCTCAACCCACAGCAAATTCAGTTAAGCTCGGCGCCGCAGTAGCTCTGCTTTGCTGGTCAAAAAAGGCTGCTGCATGGGCTGTTTCCATCATTTAGTCTAGGAGTCGCTTCATGCAGACTGGCGTAGCAACTGGGACGACATCGGCTAGCACCGTTGCCCCCGCGAACACTCACACGGCGCAACGCATCGGCGTTCCGCGCGAGATTTTCCCCGGCGAAAAGCGCGTGGCCACGGTGCCTGAGGTGGTGGGAAAGCTCATCAAGCTCGGTTTTTCCGTCTGCGTGGAATCGGGCGCGGGCGACGCGGCCAACATCAGTGACGACGCCTATCGCGCCGCTGGCGCCACCGTGGAGAACGGCGCAGTTGCCCTGTGGGGTGCTGCGGACATCGTGTTCAAGGTGCGCGCACCCACCATGGATGAAGTGGCGCTCATGCACGAAGGCCAGGCGCTGGTGAGCTTCATCTGGCCGGCGCAGAACCCCGAATTGCTCAAGGCGCTGGCCGAACGCCGCGTCACGGTGCTGGCCATCGACGCGCTGCCGCGCACGCTGAGTCGCGCCCAGAAGATGGACGCGTTGACGTCGCAGGCCGGTGTCGCCGGTTACCGCGCTGTAATCGAGGCCGCCAACGCCTTCGGGCGCTTCTTCAACGGCCAGATCACGGCCGCGGGCAAGGTGGCTCCGGCCAAGGTTTTCATCGCCGGTGCCGGAGTGGCCGGCCTGGCAGCGATCGGCACGGCTGCCAGCCTGGGCGCCATCGTGCGTGCCAATGACACCCGCGCCGAGGTTGCCGATCAGGTCGTGTCGCTGGGTGGCGAATTTGTCAAGGTCGATTACGAAGAAGAAGGCGGCGGCGGCGGCGGCTACGCCAAGGTCATGAGCGAGGGCTTCCAGCAGGCCCAGCGCGCCATGTACGCCAAACAGGCGAAGGAGGTGGACATCATCATCACCACCGCGCTGATCCCCGGCAAGCCAGCGCCCAAGCTCATCACCGCCGCGATGGTGGAGTCGATGAAGCCGGGCAGCGTCATCGTCGACATGGCCGCTGAACAAGGCGGCAACTGCGAACTGACCGAGCCGGGCCAGGCCGTGGTCAAGCACGGCGTGACCATCGTCGGCTACACCGATCTGGTCTCGCGTCTGTCCACGCAGTCGTCAACGCTCTACGCCAACAACCTGTTCCGTCTGTCCGAGGAACTGTGCAAGACCAAGGACGGCGTCATCAACGTCAACATGGAAGACGACGCAATCCGCGGTCTGACTGTCACCAAGGAGGGTGCCATCACCTGGCCCGCGCCTGCGCCCAAGGTCGCGCCAGCGCCCGCGGCTGCGGCCAAGCCGGCAGCAGCACCCGCGGCCAAGAAGGGCGGCCACGGCGGCGGCGACGCCGAACCCATGGCAGGCGCCAAGCTGGCTGTTCTGTTCGGTGTGTCCGCTGTGCTGTTCTGGCTCATCGGTGCGAATGCACCCAAGGAGTTCCTGTCTCACTTCACTGTGTTCGTGCTGGCCTGCTTTGTCGGCTATATGGTGGTGTGGAACGTCAAGCCCGCGCTGCACACGCCGCTCATGAGCGTGACCAACGCCATCAGCAGCATCATCGCCATCGGCGCGCTGGTGCAGATCTCGCCCATCGTGGGCGCAACGGGGCGGCCCGACGAGGTGATACGCTGGGTGGCAGGGGCGGGCATCGTGCTCACTTCCATCAATATGTTCGGCGGTTTCGCCGTGACCCAGCGCATGCTGGCCATGTTCCGTAAATAAGGGAGACGACTCATGTCTGCAAGTCTGGCAACGGTCTCCTATATCGGAGCAACGATTCTTTTCATCCTGAGCCTGGGCGGTCTGTCCAATCAGCAAACCGCGCTGCGCGGCAACCTCTACGGCATGATCGGCATGGCGCTGGCGGTGCTCGCCACCGTGTTTGGCCCGCAGGTCACGCTGGCCGGCATTCCCTGGATCGTCGGCGCGATGCTGATCGGCGCCTCCATCGGTTTGTACGCGGCCAAGACCGTGCAGATGACGCAGATGCCCGAACTGGTGGCGCTGATGCACAGCATGGTCGGTCTGGCCGCGATGCTGGTGGGCTTTGCCACCTACATCGACCCGGAAGCCACCAAGGCGGTGAGCGGTGCGGCCAAGTCGATTCACGAGATGGAGATCTACATTGGCATCCTGATCGGTGCGGTCACCTTCTCGGGTTCCATCATCGCCTTTGGCAAGCTCTCGGGGCGCATTGGCGGCAATCCGCTGCTGCTGCCCGGACGGCACTGGATGAACCTGCTGGGCCTGCTGGTGGTGATCTATTTTGGCAACGCCTTCATGCAGGAGGGCGCCACCATGACGCCGCTGTTGGTGATGACGGCGATCGCGCTGCTGTTCGGTGTCCATATGGTGATGGCCATCGGCGGCGCCGACATGCCGGTGGTGGTGTCCATGCTCAACAGCTACTCGGGCTGGGCCGCAGCGGCCACGGGCTTCATGCTGTCCAACGACTTGTTGATTGTCACCGGCGCTCTGGTGGGCTCCAGCGGCGCCATCCTGTCCTACATCATGTGCAAGGCCATGGCGCGCAGCTTTATCAGCGTGATTGCCGGTGGCTTTGGCACGGCGGCGGCGGCACCGAAGCCGGCCGGCGGCGCGGCCCAGCCTGCAGGCGAGGTGGTGCCGGTGAACGCGGCCGAGACGGCCGAGTTGATGCGCGAAGCCAAGAGCGTGGTCATTGTTCCAGGCTACGGCATGGCAGTGGCGCAGGCCCAGCATACGGTGTATGAAATCACCAAGCTGTTGCGCGAGCGCGGCGTGAACGTGCGCTTTGGCATCCATCCCGTGGCAGGCCGTATGCCAGGCCACATGAACGTGTTGCTGGCCGAGGCCAAGGTGCCTTACGACATCGTGTTCGAAATGGACGAGTTGAACGACGACTTCCCCAAGACCGATTTGGTGATGGTGATCGGCGCCAACGACATCGTGAATCCCGGTGCCCAGGACGACCCCACCAGCCCCATCGCCGGCATGCCGGTGCTGGAAGTCTGGAAGGCCAAGACCTCGATCGTGATGAAGCGCAGCATGGCCTCGGGTTATGCCGGGGTCGATAACCCGCTGTTCTATAAAGAGAACAACCGCATGCTGTTCGGCGACGCCAAGAAGATGCTGGACGAAGTGCTGACGGTGCTGAGGGCCTGACCCCAACTGATTGCGGCGACCTTTTCGCAAAGGCCCCACGGCGTCCAGCCTGGGGCCTTTCGTGTCTCTGGACTTGGGGCATGAAAGTTAGGGAAAACACAAGTTGGCACCCAAGAGATTCGAGGCAAAATTCAAGCCTTACCAGAGGCTGACGTTTTTCGATCTTGTCGGTGATCGCGAACTGACGGCCCCTGTCATCAACTGATCTGGAGACATGCATGACCGAACGTATCTGGCTCAAGTCCTATCCCGAAGGCGTTCCTGCAGACATCGATACGACGCAGTACGCGTCGCTGGCGGCCCTGTTTGAAGAGGCGTTCGAGAAGTACGGCAGCCGCACGGCTTACAGCTTCATGGGCAAGGACGTTTCCTACGCCCAGACCGACAGCCTGAGCCGCGCCTTTGCCTCCTACCTGCAGGGGCTGGGACTGAACAAGGGCGATCGCGTCGCCATCATGATGCCCAACGTGCCGCAATACCCGGTTGCTGTCGCCGCCATCCTGCGCGCAGGCTTCGTGGCGGTGAACGTGAATCCCCTGTACACGCCGCGCGAACTGGAACACCAGCTCAAGGACTCGGGCGCCAAAGCCATTGTCATTCTGGAAAACTTCGCCACCACCTTGGAACAGTGCATGGCCAAGACTCCGGTCAAGCACGTGGTGCTGTGCGCCATGGGCGATCAGCTCGGCCTGCTCAAGGGTGCATTGGTAAATTACGTGCTGCGCAATGTCAAAAAGCTGGTGCCAGCCTTCAATCTTCCCGGGGCCGTGCGCTTCAACGAGGCGATAGCGGCAGGTACGCGCGGCACACTAAAAAGCGTGGAAATCAAGCCCGACGACGTGGCCGTGCTTCAATACACTGGCGGCACCACGGGCGTGAGCAAGGGCGCCGTGCTGCTAAACCGCAACCTGGTGGCCAACTTGCTGCAGGCCGAGGCCTGGTTCCAGCCCGCTCTGAATAAGATTCCCGCGGGCGAGCAGATGACCGAGGTCTGCGCTTTGCCGCTGTACCATATCTTTGCCTTCACCGTGGGCATGATGCTGTGCATGCGCACCGGCGGCAAGCTTGTCCTGATCCCGAATCCGCGCGACATGGCGGCGGTGCTGGGAGAGTTGGCGAAGCACAAGATCCATGTGTTGCCTGCGGTCAACACCCTGTTCAACGGTTTGGCGAATCATGCCGATTTCAGCAAGGTCGACTGGAGCAGTCTGGTGGTGTCTGCCGGTGGCGGCACAGCAGTGCAAAGCGCCGTGGCGAAACTCTGGTTCGAGAAGACCGGTTGCGCCATTGCCGAGGGCTACGGTCTGAGCGAGACATCGCCCATCGCCACGTCCAACCCCGTAACCACCACCGAGTATTCAGGGACGATTGGGGTGCCAATATCAAACACCTGGCTCAAGCTGCTGGACGACGACGGCGTGGAAGTGGCGCGGGGCGAGTCAGGCGAAATTGCGATCAAGGGCCCGCAGGTGATGGCCGGCTATTGGCAGCGCCCGGACGAAACCGCCAAGTCCATGACCGAAGATGGCTATTTCAAGACCGGCGACGTGGGCGTGGTGGACGAGCGCGGTTACTTTAGGATCGTGGATCGCAAGAAGGACATGATTCTGGTCAGTGGTTTCAATGTCTACCCCACAGAAATCGAAGATGTGGTGGCGGGCTTGGCGGGCGTGATGGAATGCGCCTGCGTGGGCATGGCCGACGAAAAATCGGGCGAGGCCGTCAAGCTGGTGATCGTGAAGAAAGACCCGCACCTGACCGAAGCCCAGGTGCGCGAGTACTGCAAGATCAACATGACCGGCTACAAGCAGCCCAAGGTGGTTGAGTTTCGTACCGAATTGCCCAAGACGCCGGTCGGAAAAATTCTGCGGCGCGAACTGCGCGACAAAAAGTAGCGCCACCAAGATCTGCAATTCTTGCGGCTTTCGGGCCGCATTTTTCTATGTCCCAACCTCTAGCCATCATCAGCGCGATGGAAGGCGAACTGCGCGCCATCCTGGAGCAGCTCACGCACCAGGAAATGGTCCGCGTGGGCCCGCGCGATTTCTGGCGCGGCCACTGGCATGGACAGCCTGTGGTGGCGGTGTTGTCGCGCATCGGCAAGGTGGCAGCAGCCACTACCGCGACCGTGCTGGTGGAGCGCTTTGCCGTGAGCCGGATGGTGTTCACGGGGGTCGCCGGTGGGCTGGGATCAGGCGTTGCGGTGGGCGATGTGGTGGTGGCCAAGCGGTTCCTGCAGCACGACTTGGACGCATCACCGCTGTTTCCTCGTTTCGAAGTTCCGTTGTATGGCCGCAGCCATTTCGATACCGATGAACGTCTGGGCAGCGCCTTGGCGCAAGCGGCACAAACCGTGCTCGCGGACGTTGTCGGATTGCTGGGTGAGCTGGCGGTGCGTGAGTTTTCTCTGACGGCACCGCGCCTGCATCGCGGCCTCATCATCAGCGGCGACCGTTTCGTCTCCAGCACGCGTGAAAGTGTGGCCCTGCAACAAACTCTACCCGATGCCCTGGCGGTGGAGATGGAAGGCGCGGCCGTGGCCCAGGTGTGTCACGACTATGGCATTCCCTTCGCCGCTGTGCGCACCATTTCCGACCGCGCCGACGAGGGCGCGCACCGTGACTTCAAACGTTTCATGGACCACGTTGCGAGCCGCTACAGCGCGGCCATCATTTCCGAAATGCTGCGAAGGCTGTAGGCAGCAACAACGTGTCAGTAGTCGCCAAGAACTTCTTTCACTTCGGCCTGGCCCGCGCGATGATGGCACGCACGTCCACACCCCGCGGCAGCGCTCCGTACTGATGCTGGCCGCGGCTTTCCAAGCGCGAGCGGCAGAAACCATCTGCTACAAAATCAGGAGCAGACTGCAGCAGCAGCGCGGCTTGCAGCGCCAGTGCCAGGCGGTCCACCAGATCGCGGGCGCGGTACTCTAGCTCGGTGTGATCGAACAGGTCCTTTTTCAATTCCGCCACGTGACGGTCCAGCGCCGTATGCGCGCCCCGCGCCTTGTCCACTTCGTCGAAAAAAGCAGGCACGACCTCCGGTGTCTTGGCCATGGCGCGCAGCACGTCCAGGCATTGCACATTGCCGCTGCCTTCCCAGATCGCGTTCACTGGCGCCTCACGGTACAGACGTGGCATGGGCGTGTCTTCCATCACGCCGCTGCCTCCAATGCATTCCATCGCCTCGTAGGCGTGCTGGGGCGTGCGCTTGCAGATCCAGTACTTTCCGATGGCAGTGCCCAGTCGCACCAGCAGGTCTTCGGAAGTGCTTTGGCAGCGGCCGTCGACGGCGCGCGCCATGCGCATGGACAGGGTCAGTGCCGCTTCCGATTCGAGCGCGAGGTCGGCGAGCACGTTTTGCATCAGCGGCTGCTCGGTCAGCAGCTTGCCAAAGGCCATGCGCTGACTGCAATGGTGCAGGGCCTGGGACAGCGCCATGCGCATGCCGGCGGAGGAGCCGGTCATGCAGTCAAAGCGTGTCATCGCCACCATCTCGATGATGGTGGCCACGCCGCGTCCCTCCTTGCCCACCATCCAGGCCAGCGCGCCGCGCAACTCGGTTTCGCACGATGCGTTGGAGGCGTTGCCCATCTTTTTCTTCAGGCGCTGGATCTGCATCGGGTTTTTGCTGCCATCGGGTCGCCAGCGCGGCAGCAGGAAGCACGACAGTCCCACGCGGGTGTGGGCCAGCACCAAAAAGGCATCGCTCATCGGCGCCGATACAAAGTATTTGTGCCCCACCAGTTCGTAAGCCTGGCCCGGCCCTTCGACGCCGATCGCCACGGCACGCGTGCTGTTGGCGCGCACGTCCGAGCCGCCCTGCTTTTCGGTCATGGCCATGCCGATGGTGATGCCTGCCTTTTGTGCTGCCGGAACATTGCGCGGGTCGTACACGCGCGACGTCAGTTTGGGCAGCCACTGCGCCGCCAGATCGGGCTGCAGTTTTAGGCAGGGGACGGCGGCAAAGCTCATCGTGATCGGGCAGCCGTGCCCCGCCTCCACCTGCGACTGCATGTAGAAGGCGGTGGCGCGCGCCACATGGGCGCCGGGCTTTGGGTCGGTCCAGGGAGAACTGTGCAGCCCGGCTTCAATGGCCGAGCCCATCAACTGGTGATAGGAGGGATGAAAGCGCACCAGATCCACGCGCTGCGCGCGCCTATCGTGGGTATCGAACTCGGGTTGGAACCTGTTGGCCAGATGCCCCAGTTCCAGATACTCGGCGCTGCCTGTACGCGTGCCGAAACACTCCAGTTCGGTGGCGGCCCACTGGGCGCCCTCGCGCTGCACTGCCTCCTGCAGCGCGATGTCGGTGCTGAAGAGGTTGTAGTCGGTCAGTTCTGTTGGCTGATTCGACACCTCGTGCGTCACGGCGCCGAAGCAGTCGGCTGCTGTCACGCGTGACGAAGCGTTCTGGGTGGAATTATTCATGACTGCGCTCCTGATGTTCGTGCCTCACGCCCGGGTTTGACCAGAAAGAAGACTGTGCACAAAGTGGCGCGCCTCGGTTTTCAGGCCGGTGTCGATGTCGGTGATCATGCCTTCGTAGACGCAAGACAGTATGTGCTGCGGCGTGGGCGTGTCGCAAAGGCCTTTGGCGCGCAGCATGGCGTTGGCCAACATGAAAAGCTGCTGCATCGCAGGCGACGACACCGCGCCACCGGGAATCCTGTAGCCCTTGGCGTCCCAGGGCTGTTGCACCGGCGCCGTTTGCGCCAGCAGCCAGGCGCGCGCCGCGCTCACTTCGTCTCCGGCGGGAACGAGTGCATGAATGAGGCCCATCTTTAGCGCCGCTTCAGCGTCGAGCCGCTTGCCTTCGAGTAGCAGCGGCAGGGCCAGCTGGATGCCGATCAGACGCGGTAGCCGTTGCGTGGCGCCGCCCCCGGGCATCAGTCCCAGCGTGACATCGGGCAGGCCAAGACGCGCTTCGGCGTTGTCTGCTGCCACGCGGTAGTGCGTGGCCAGCGCGATTTCCAGAGCGCCGCCCAGCGCGGCGCCGGCAAGCGCTGCGGCCACCGGCTTGCCGCAGGTCTCCAATTGGCGCAGTGCCCGGTGCCATGCCATGGTGCGCGCAAACAGTTCTTGCGCGACATCGGCCACCGGCAGGTTCGCATGGGCACTGTCGGCCATTTCCTCTGTACAGGTCGGGCGCAGCGCGATGCCCCTCACGGCACTGTCCTGCACGGCCTTTTCAATGGCCGAAATAAGCGCCACGCGGTTACTGCCCTGGAGGCCATTCTGGCTGCCCACGGGCATATCCCAAGTGAGGGTGGCGATGCCTTTGTCATCCAATTGGTAGTTGATCATGGTGATTTCTCAATGAAGTTTTCCAAATTACACGACGGTGCTTTTAGTCATCGTGACGCCAGCGGTACGTCCCTGTCATTGCGAGCGCAGCGTGGCAATCCATGTCGGCGTTGCTTCGCGATGGATTGCCGCGTCGCTTTGCTCCTCGCAATGACGAGGGGTGTGCTGCGGCTGCGTGATGAAAAAAGGGTGACTGGGACGAGCCCACGACGTTTCATAGGCGTTCAATAATGGTGGCGATGCCCATGCCGGCACCGACGCACAGCGTGGCCAGACCGGTGCCCAGGTTGCGACGTTCCATCTCATCCAGCAGCGTACCCAGAATCATGGCGCCGGTGGCGCCCAGCGGATGCCCCATGGCGATGGCGCCACCGTTGACGTTGATCCGGTCGTGCGGCACCGCCATCACGTCCATGAAGCGCAGCACCACCGCGGCGAAGGCTTCGTTCAGCTCGAACAGATCGATGTCCGATGCCTTCATGCCGGCGCGCTTCAAGGCTTTTTCGGCAGCGTAGCTGGGACCTGTGAGCATGATCGAAGGCTCGGAGCCGATGCTGGCGAAGGCGCGGATGCGCGCCCTGGGTTTGAGCGCAAGACGATCCCCGATGGCGGCGTTGCCGATGAGCACGGCCGCGGCGCCGTCGACGATGCCCGAGCTGTTGCCGGCGTGGTGCACGTGGTTCACGCGCTCCAGTTCCGGGTAGCGCTGGCGTATCACCGCGTCGAAGCCATACTTTTCTCCCATCTCGGTGAACGAGGGCTTCAAGGCGCCCAGTGTGGCAAGCGTGGTCTGCGATCGAATGGTTTCATCGCCTGACAACACGAGCATGCCGTTGAGGTCGCGCACCGGCACGATGGACCGGTGAAAGTAGCCCGCATCCACGGCGTGCTGAGCCCGGCGGTGGCTCTCCACTGCGTAGGCGTCAAGATCCTGGCGCGAGTAGCCGGATTGCGTCGCGATGACGTCGGCCGAGATGCCCTGCGGCACAAAGTAGGTCGGTATCGCGCTGGCGGGGTCGACCGCCCAGGCGCCTCCGTCCGAGCCCATGGGGACGCGCGACATGGCCTCGACGCCGCCGCCAATCGACAGCTCCGCCTGCCCCGCCATCACCTGCGCCGCAGCCATATTGCAGGCCTCCAGGCCGGAGGCGCAAAAGCGGTTCACCTGCACGCCGGATACGCTCTGGTCGTAGCCGGCGGCGAGCGTTGCAATGCGAGCGATGCAGGCGCCCTGCTCACCCACGGGCGTGACGCAACCCAGCACCACATCGTCCACCAGTGCGGTGTCGAACTGGTTGCGCTCGCGCAGCGCGCGCAGCGTTGTCGCGGCCAGCTCCAGCGGCGTCGTGCCGTGCAGGCTGCCGTCTTTCTTGCCCTTGCCGCGCGGCGTGCGCACCGCGTCAAAAATGAATGCTTCCATGGTCTGTTCCTTTGGCTATGTGGATTTTTTGTGAAGCTTATGACATCGATCTATGCATCAGCATCGTCATTGCGCGGAGCAACGGCGACGCGGCAATCGCAATGACGAGGAGTGCTGTCAGGCTTTGCGGAAAGTTCCTTATAGGTTGCGGCTGATCAGCTCTTTCATGATCTCGTTCGTGCCACCGTAGATGCGCTGCACGCGGGCGTCGGCCCAGGCACGGGCGATCGGGTATTCGTGCATGTAGCCGTAGCCGCCGAAGAGCTGCACGCACTGGTCCAACGCCTTGAACTGCATCTCGCTGGCCCAGTACTTGGCCATGGACGCGGTCGCGGCGTCGAGTTTGCCTTCCAGCTTGAGCGCGATGCAGCGGTCGATGAAGACCTGCCCCACCTCAATCTCGGTCTTGATTTCAGCCAGTCGGTGCGCCACGGTCTGGAAATCGGCGATAGCCTTGCCAAAGGCGCGGCGCTCACGCGTGTACTCCAGCGTCCACTCCAGCGCCGCCTGCGCTGCCGCCACGGCCGTGAGCGCGATCTGCAGCCGCTCCCAGGGCAACTCCTGCATCAGATAGACAAAGCCGCGGCCCTCGTCGCCGATCAGGTTCTGAACCGGCACGCGCACGTTGTCGAAGAACAACTCCGAAGTGTCCTGCGCGCTCATGCCCATCTTGTGCAGGCGTTTGCCCTTGGTGAAGCCGGCCATGCTGGTGTCGACCGCGAACAGGCTCATGCCCTTGGAGCCCGCGGCCGCATCGGTCTTGGCCACGACGATCACCATGTCGCAATTCCAGCCGTTCGTGATGAAGGTCTTGGAGCCGTTGAGCACATAGCAGTCGCCGTCGCGCACGGCGCTGGTCTTGACGCCCTGCAGGTCCGAACCCGTGCCGGGCTCGGTCATGGCGATGGCGGTGATGCATTCGCCGCTGGCCATGGCCGGAAGGTACTTGGACTTCAGGTAGTCGCTGCCGTGGTGCAGCAGATAGGGGGCGACGATCTCCGAGTGCAGCCCAAAACCCGGACCGGTGGCGCCGATGCGAAACTGCTCCTCCATCAGCACCACGCTGAACCGTATGTCGGCCCCCGCTCCGCCGTATTCCTCCGGCATGCTGGCGCACAGAAACCCCGCCGCGCCGGCCTGGGTCCAGAGCGCGCGGTCCACGTAGCCCTGTTCCTCCCAGCGGGCGTGATTTGGCGCCACTTCTTTCTCCATGAAGCGGCGCGCGGACTCGCGCAGCATGTCGTGCTCTTCGGTAAACAGCGTGCGGGCAATCATCAAAGGTCCTTGCTCAAAAGGGTTGGGATCGTGTTAATAGGTCACGTGACCTATTTCTGTAGAATATCGGTCAACAGATCTATTGTCAATACGCGCTATCCCACCCACCTGCATGACAAAATCCGGCGCAGCATGAACGTCAACACCGCCAACCACCTGCGCAGCAAGGGCTCCGAGACCACGGGCAAGGGCCACGAGCGGGCGCACGCCATCCTGCACGCGACGCGTAGCATCTTTGCCAGCGAGGGCTACGCGGGACTGTCGATGCGCACCGTCGCGGCGCGCGTCGGCGTCAATCTCTCCACCGTGCAGCACTACTACCCGAGCAAGGACGCGCTGCTCGAAGCGCTGCTGCTGCAGACACTGCAGGAGTATCAGAAGGCGGTGGACCAGCAGCTCAGTGAGGGCGCCGGAGCCTCGCCGCTGAAGCAGTTCGAAGCCGTTATCGATTACTTCCTGGACGACCTTGGCACACCCGAGACCACGGGGCTGCTGTGCGAGCTGTGGGCGCTGGCCAACCGCAACGCCTTCGCGGCCAAGATTCTAGACAACATGCTGACGCGCTCGCGCAAGGTCTTTCGCAACCTGATCCGTGGCCTGGCGCCCACTTTGTCGCCTGCCCAGGGCGAACTGCGCGGCGCGCTGCTGGTGGCTCAATTGCAGGGACTGGTGCTCTACCTTGCCAGCTCCAGACCCAGGCACGGCGAGCTGGCCGGACTCAAGCAGGCGGCGCGCGCCGCCATGGTGCGGCTTGCGACAGCGGCTTGAAGTCGAGGCGGTGACACGCTCCATCGGAATCAGGACGCCTCCCTGTTCTCATCGATGTTGGCAGGATGCCGCGCACGTGGGTGCCGGCGGTGCACAATGTGGGCAAGGGCGGCCCGTCACGCTGAAGCCTGGCTTCGTGATATCCATGCCCTGGCTTATATAGAGACCCCGATGTGCGCTTTTGCAAGCACACGCAAAACGCCTTTACCGACACATAGCGGTCGACCTGAGCGCGGCACAGTGAGAGGAGTTTGAACAACATGCTGCAACTGCGACCCAGCTGTGAACGCTGCAACGTGGACCTGCCGCCGCAGTCCACGCAGGCATTGATCTGCTCCTTCGAATGCACTTTCTGCGCTGACTGCGTTGCCACCCATCTGCATGGCGTATGTCCCAATTGCGGCGGTGAACTGGTGCGAAGACCGAGACGCCTGGGCGAGTCCTTGGTGCGTCACCCCGCTTCCACCGAACGGGTGTTCAAGCCCCGTGGCGGTGCCGCATGACGAGCGCCGCCATTCGTCCGCGTGACCTTGCGCTGGCGCTGCTGGTGATCGTGGCCTGGGGCGTGAACTTTGCCGTCATCAAGGTGGGCGTTGCGGACGTTCCGCCATTTCTGCTGGGAGCGCTTCGGTTTGCGCTGGCGGCGTTCCCGGCCTTACTGTTCTTTCGCCCGCCCAAGGTACCGCTGCACCTCTATCTGGCCTACGGAATGACGATCTCGGTGGGCCAGTTTGCGTTCCTGTTCTCGGCCATTCATGTCGGCATGCCGACGGGACTGGCTTCGCTGGTGGCGCAGTCGCAGGCGTTCTTCACCATGTTCTTCGCGGCGATCTGGCTCAAGGAGCACTGGCGTGCAAACCAACTTGCCGGTCTGGTCCTGGCTGCCGCGGGACTTGGGCTGATTGGCCGTGCGCATGGCATTTCTATGCCCTTGGCGGGTTTCCTGCTCACCATCGCCGGCGCGGCGATGTGGGCCTGCGGCAATATCGTGACCCGCGCTGTGGGCCAATACGCACCCATGAATCAACTGGCCTTTGTGGTCTGGGCCAGCGCCGTACCTCCGCTGCCATTTCTGGCGCTGTCCTACCTGTTCGAAGGCCCCACTGTCATGACTTCGGCGCTGCGCAATTTGAGCCTGCAGTCGCTTGCCGCAGTGGCTTACCTGGCGTGGGTGGCCACGCTGCTGGGCTACGGAATCTGGACCTACCTGATGTCGCGCTACCCCGCGAACCGCGTCGCGCCCTTCAGCATGTTGGTACCGCTGGTAGGACTTACCACCGGTTGGCTGGTGTTTGGTGAGTCGCTGCAGCCGATTCACTTTGCCGGCGGGACCCTGCTCATGACCGGCCTGCTCGTCAATTTGTTCGGGGCATCGCTGTTCACACGACTGCAATGGAAGACATGACGCGCACCGGCCGGAGGGTGCCCACGCCCAACGCAGTCAACCCGGTCGAGCGTCGCGAGCGCCCAGGCTATCATCGTCAAACTCAAAAGCATGCGCCGCGCCGGCGGCTCGAATTCATGGAACTTCAAATTTCGCGCGTGGCGGCTGACGACAGATCCGACTGGGAACAGCTGGCACGCGCTTACAAGGCGTTCTACAAGACCGATATCACTGACGCTGAATTGGATACCGCATGGAGTCGATTGCTGCGCCAGGACGGCGTGGATGGCCTTGCGGCCAGGTCGGGCCCCAAGATCGTCGGCATCACCCACTATCTGTTTCATACGAGCACCTGGTCATCCACGGTGTGTTATCTGCAAGATCTGTTCGTCGTGCCGTCTGCCCGCGGTCAGGGCGTGGCGCGGGCGCTGATCGAGCGCGTGGCTGAAGCCTCTCGTGTTCAGGGTGCCAATCGCTTGTACTGGCTCACCCAGGACAGCAATACGACGGCCCGCGCGCTCTACGACAAACTGGCCAAGTTCAATGGCTTCCTGCGCTACGATTTTCCGATCTAGAAGTCGCGTGGCAGGCCGCTGCAGTTTTCTGATCCCGCATTCAAGTGCAGTTCCACGACCATCGCCCGAAGCAGAATGCCACGCCTTATGAAACTTGCCATCGTCTCCGACATCCACGGCAACCTGGCAGCGCTGGAGGCGGTTGCCGCCGACATTCGGCGCCAGGGCGTGGATCAGACCGTCAACCTGGGCGACAGCCTTTCGGGCCCGCTGCTGCCGCTGGAAACGGCGCAGTTTCTGATGGCTGAAGGCTGGCTCAGCCTGGCGGGCAACCATGAACGCCAGATTCTCACGCAGGGCCCGGAACTGCGAGGTGCCTCTGACAATTACGCCCATTCCCAATTGACGCCCAAAGAACTCGATTGGCTGCGCTCGCTTTCGCACTGCGTGCGCTTGTCGGCGGACGTGCTTCTGTGCCACGGCACGCCCAGCAACGACGGCGAGTATCTGCTCGACAGCGTGAGCCACGGCGCCATACACGCAGCCAGCGCCGAAGAAATCCAGGCACGCATTGGCGCAGAGTCGGCGTCGCTGATGGCCTGTGGCCATTCCCACATTGCGCGCTCGCTGCGCAGCCGGGGGGGGCAATGCCTCGTCAACCCGGGTAGCGTCGGGCTACCGGCCTATAACGACGTCTATCCGGTGCCGCATGCCGTCGAGACCGGATCGCCCGATGCGTGCTACGCCACGGTCGAATCCTCGGGCGCCGGATGGATCGTTTCCCTGCGCTCCGTGCCCTATGACTTCAAGTCCATGGCGCTGCTGGCGCGGGCACGAGGACGCCTTGAATGGGAGCACGCGTTGCGGACGGGGTACGTGCCATGAATACCCACTGTCGCCGCTAAAGGTCCGCTGCGTAGCGCGCCAGCATGTCCGCCTGCGATTCTGCGGGCGCCTCGACGCCAATCTGGTCATTGATCATCTGCCCCATGGTGGGCAGGACGGATCGGTCCACCTGGGACGCTGCATCCCAGAGACGGGAGCGCATCAATGCCTTGGCACAGTGCAGGTAGGCTTGTGCGACCACCACTTCGATGACCAACTTGGGCTGGCGCTTCTGATTTGAGAAAACCCGAATGTGTTCTGGCGAAATCGACAAGCGCGCGGAACCGTTCACGCGCAGCGTCTCGTCGACCCCGGGAATCATGAAGAGCAGCCCGACCGCGCCCGTCGCGACGATATTTTCCAGCGTGTCGAGTCGGTTGTTGCCCGGGACGTCCGCAATCAGCAGCGTGCGCTCGTCCAGCACTTTGACAAAGCCGGGTTCGCCGCCGCGTGGCGACGCATCCATGGCGTGAAGCGCGCTGGCGCTGGAGATGACGACAAATGGCGAGAGTTGAATGAAGCGGTGACCATGCTCATCCAGAGCAGAAAGTTGTTTCATTCTCGCCCGTTCTTTCGGTGCCGGGTAGAGATTCCGCAGGGCTTCGATGGTGTTGATATTCATGATCATGGTGCAGCGTTACGTCGTGGAAATTGCAAGTCAGGTCATCGGCCACCGGGGCAGAGCTGTGGAGTGGTTTCTCACCAAACTTGCTGCGCCACCCGCACCATATTGCCACCCATTACCAGCGCCGCTTCGTCCGGGCGCATGCCAACGGATTGCAGGGTGGCGTCCAGTTTTTCCCAGGTGTCGACCGGCGTGTAGCGGATGTCTGAAATGCCCCGCGCGTATCCCGCCGACTCGGGCCACCAGAAGCCGCGATCAAAGTCGCCCGGCGGGCGGTCGTCCAGCCCTTCCTCGGAGAAGCCGTTGTCCAGACCGATGCCCACGTGCTGCACACCCACCATGTCGGCCAAAAAGGCCGCGTGGCGCGCCACGTCCTGCGCGGTCGGGTTCGGTGTGCCCAGAAACCGCGACACCCCCGACACGCACACCACTCCGCCCGTGGCGGCGCAGGCACGAATCTGCGCGTCACTGATGTTGCGGCCGTGCTCCACCAGCGTCAACGGATTCGCGTGGCTGAATATCACCGGCTTGTTGGATGCCTCCATGATCTCCAGGCTGCAGCGGCGGCCGGTGTGCGAGCAGTCCAGCAGCAGGCCGGCATCATTGACGGCTTGCACCATGCGCCGACCCAACGCAGTCAGGCCGCGCTCCACGTCGTGACAGCCATCGGCCACGCTGTTGTTGCGGTTGTAGGCGAAGTGAATCTGCCGCACGCCCAGACTGGCGTACAGCACCACCATGTCAGGCTGCTCCAGCAGGGGCATGGCCCCTTCAAGGTCAAGGCCGATGGCGATCTGGCCCGCAACGCGAGCGCGTTCTATGTCGGCCACGCTGCTGACCAGCGCATATTTTTCAGGATGCGCGGCGATCGTGGCGCGGTAGCCAGCGATCACCGAGAGAACTTGCGACACCGGATTCATGTCCATGCCGACGTTGATCGACACATAGTTCAAACCGGCGGCCTTCAACTGGTCGATCGGCGCAAAACTGGCCTGCGGATGCAGCGGCAGGCACATGTGGGCGTCCCAGCGGATCATGATGACTCCTTGAAATTTGTGGTCGGTTCCACAAGCCAAACCAAGGGCAGGCTCAGACAGACAAATGCAGCGACGCACTGCATGGCGTGAGGAATGGAAATCTGATCGCCCAACCATCCAAACACCAAGGGCGCTATCGCCCCAGCCCCGATGGTCCCGGTGTAGAACAGGGCGAATGCGCGTTCACGCCTGTCGAGCGACACCAGTTCGGGAACGCCACCGTAGAGTACCGAGGACGTACCGTTGAGAGCAACACCGAGAAGCGGCAGCGTGGCGAGCGCAAGCGGCAGAGGCAGGACCAGCACGCCAAGGATGATGATGGCCGTGGCCGTCTCGGTCAGCCACACCGTCTTCACCATGCCAATGCGCCGCCCCAGGTAGCCACATGCGAGCTTGCCCACCGCGCCCCCGATAAACAGCAGCGACAACGCCAGTCCGATGGTGGCGGTGTTGGCCTCTTTCGCCTTCAGGACAAAAGGCAAAAAGGTCAAAAATCCCATGCGGGTTGCACTGTCGATCACGGCGGTGCAAAACAAGGCCTTGAAGCCCAGTCCGTAGCCTAAGGATTTCGGTGCTGGCGGTACGGCGATGGACGTAGGACACTCCGGCGTTTTTTGCCCGGCCCGAGTTGGCAACTTCGGAATCATCCATCCCAGCAACACCGCCATAGCCAGGCCAAACAAGCCGGTTGCGCTCACGCATTGCTGCCAACTGAACCAACCCAGGGCCAAACCGAGGGCGGCGGGGATCGCCATCTTTCCGACATCCCCGGCAAAGTTGTAGGCCGCCAAGGCACTGCGCGAGGCCGCCCTGTCGCCCTCATTCGCTTGCGCGACCAGGGAGGAAGCCAAGGGGTGCTGCGTACTTGCTCCAATTCCGGCCACTACCAAGCTCAGGCACAACCCAGTCAGTGCACCCGCTTGACCCGCACCCACATACGCCAAACCGGACAACGCGGTTCCCCCAAGCAGAATGCCCTTTCGCCCAAAACGCGTTGCCAGACGACTGGCCTGAATCTGAAACGTCGCCATGGCTGCCGCGTACATTCCGCGCATCAGTCCCGCCATGAAGTACGACAGGCCGAACTGGGATTGCCAAATCGGCAGCAGCAGGTAAATCAAATCACTCATGCCGTCATGAGCCGCATGCGCGACACTGGCCGCCAACAAAGCCTTTTTTCGTGATCGCCCTTGGTCAAACTCCGATAAGGAGTCGGCAGTCGCAGGGGGAGTTGATGTGCCAGTGGTCATGGGTCTGATCTGAACTCACAGGGTCCGGGTCATGAAGACGCTGTTCGGGTCTTTCGCGTATTCGCCGAACGGCCCGCAGCAGCTGAAGCCAAAGCTCTCGTAGAGTCGATGCGCTGGCGAGAAAGCTTCCACCGAGCCGGTTTCAAGGCTCAGTCGCTCATAAGAGCGAGACTTTGCAACCTCAATGATGTGGGCGAGGATGGCTCGCCCCGCACCCCGGCGCCGGTGTGCATCGGGCGTGCGCATGGACTTGATCTCGCCATGCCTGCGGTCCAACTCCTTGAGGGCGCCACAGCCCAGCAGCAGCGAACCTTCCCAGGCAGACCACAAGGCGATGTCGGGTTGGCGAAGCCGCTCCAGGTCGAGGGCAAAAACACTCTCGGGGGGTGACAGCGAGCGCATGCTCTGCAGGTGTTCGTCCAGCAGGGCATGGATGGCGGGACGGGAGAGATCGTCAATTTCAATGTTCATGGTGTTCTTGGCGCTGGATCGCTGATTAGGAAGAGATCCTATACGGCGTGAAGGTGGCTTTGGGTCTTTTTGAGTGGCCAATTTTTCGAACTCTGCCGTCCGGATCGGTCTTCATTTTTGCGGTACGCTTGAAGCCTCATGAAATCACTTTTCTGCGCCATTTTTCTTTGTCTCTTTGGATTGACGGCGGTGTTCGCCAAGACGCCGGGCGAAGTCGAGATCGGCTCAACGCTACGCGAGGCCACGATGCAAGGGCTCAACGGGCCGGCGCGCAAGTTGTCGGAGTTCCGGGGCAAGCCCCTGATCATCAACGTCTGGGCCAGCTGGTGCGGCCCCTGCCAGCAGGAAATGGGGTCGCTGGAGCGGCTGGCCTGGCGCGATGAGTTTAGGAAGACAACGGTGATCGGCATCTCCACCGACGATTATCCCGATGCTGCCAAGGCCTTCCTGCGCAGGACCAACGCCACTTTCAACCACTACATCGACAGTCGCCTGTTGCTGGAAAACATGCTCGGTGCCGATCGCCTGCCGCTGACCCTGCTGGTGGACGCCAAGGGCCGGGTGCTGCAAAAGGTTTACGGCGCCAGGGAATGGGACAGCGCCGAGTCGCTGGAGCTGATCCGCAAGACCTTTGAGCTTGCCAAGAGCAAGCCCTGAGCATCAAGTCGCCCATTTCACATGACTGCCATGCAAAACGACATTGAGCAACGGCTGACCGATCTGGAGATCAAGGCCAGCTTCACCGAGGACCTGGTCGATCAGCTGGACGAGGTGATCCTGCGCCAGCAGCAGCAAATCGACAGCCTGCTGCGCGAGATCGGCCACCTGCGCCAGCCCGCCCCCGGCGTGGGCCAACCGCAGGATTTGCGCGACGAGTTGCCGCCGCACTACTGACGCTGCTCCTCAATCAGGTCGGGCAAGTACAACGGATGGAACTTGGCTTCATAAGATTAATGCAGCGGTCCATCAGAATCGTAATTTGACTTCCATTTTTTGACCGTTTACCGCTTGGCTTTTCGCACCTTCTCCTGTGTGCAAAGTGCATCGTCCACCTCGCCGAATTGGTAGTGCAAGGAGCGATCGGGCTGCTCCGTGCGAGAGATGACGACTATTCGAACACCTACTCGGGCGCACCCTTGCAGCTCAGTTAGCTCAGGCCCCGCAGTCCATTCGCTCGCATGCGATGGTGGGATTGAACCTATTTTTTGGGTGTGAGTACAGGCAAGTAGATTGGATGAAAGCGCGAGGGATAGGGCCCAGAAAGATGTCCGAAGTACCCGATGGCGACGAATATGGGTTTGCCACATCGTCAGGCACTCACCCGACAGGTTGTTTGCAGGTCTCATTGCGAGCATCGTATCAAAGCGGATCCCAATTGGCAATGAGTTGCCACGTCATGGCCAGTCCGCTTTCAGTGCGCGCCGCCGCCGCCCGCTGCCGTGCCCATTTTTGGCTTGGCCAACCAGACCACGCCGATCAACAGCAGGAACATCAGCGACGACAGATAGAACAAATCGGTCACGGCCATGGTGTAGGCCTGCTGATCGATGGTGCGGTTGATGGTGGCCAAGGACTGCTCGTTGCTCATGCCCGCCGACGCCAACTGGTTCAAGGTCTGCATCGCGGCGGCGTTGCCGCTATTCACTGACTCGCTCAGCTGTGCGTGGTGCAGCGTGGCGCGGCTCTCCCAGAGTGTGGTGAAGAGCGAAGTGCCGACGGCGCCCGCCGTGATGCGCACGAAGTTGGACAGGCCTGCTGCTGATGGCATGCGCTCGGGTGGGAGCCCGGAAAACAGAATCGCCTGCAACGGGATGAAGAAAAAGGCCATGGCCGCACCCTGCAGCACAGTGGGAATCAGGATGGTCCCGAAGTCGGCCTGGGCATTGAAGTACGAGCGCATCCAGAGCACGATGCCAAAGCCGAGGAAGGCCACCGAGGCCAGCTTGCGCGGGTCGATCCGGCTCACGTTCTTGCCGACCCAGGGCGAAAGGATGATGGCGAGCAGTCCCACTGGCGCAGTCGCCAGGCCCGCCCAGGTGGCCGTGTAGCCCATGTACTGCTGCAGCCACAGCGGCAGCAGTACCACGTTGCCGAAGAACAATCCGTACGCGATCGACAGCGACATCGTCCCCATCAGGAAATTGCGCCGCGTGAACAAACGCAAATCCACGATCGGGTGCTTGTCGGTCAGCTCCCAGGCCAGGAAGAACAGGAAGCTCACGCCCGAGACGATCGCCAGCGCGATGATCTGGCCCGAAGCAAACCAGTCCAGCTCCTTGCCCTTGTCTATCATGATCTGCATCGCGCCCACGAACAACACCAGCAGCACCAGACCGACCCGGTCCAGCGGCACGCGCCGCGGACCCGGATCGCGCTTGTGATAAATCGACCAGGTCAGGCCGGCGGCGAACAACCCCACAGGAATGTTGATGTAGAAGATCCAGGGCCAGGAAATATTGTCGGTGATCCAGCCGCCCAGTAGTGGCCCAGCCACGGGCGCCACCAGCACCGTGATCGCCCACATCGCCATCGCGGTTCCGGCTTTGGCCCGCGGATAGCTCGCCAGCAGCAGGGTTTGCGATAGCGGAATCATGGGGCCTGCCACCAGGCCCTGCAGCACGCGGCAGGCGATCAGCACGCCGATGTTGGGTGCCAGGCCGCAGAGCCAGGACGCGATCACGAACAGCAGCACGCTGATGGTGAAGAGACGCACCTGGCCGAAACGCTGCGTGAGCCAGCCGGTCAGCGGCACCGAGATCGCGTTGGCGACGGCAAACGAGGTGATGACCCAGGTGCCTTGCGCCGGGCTCACGCCCATGTCGCCCGAGATCGCGGGGATGGAGACGTTGGCAATCGACGTGTCCAGCACGTTCATGAAGGTCGCCAGCGAGAGCGCGACCGTACCCAGCACCAGCTCGCTGCCCGTCAGCGGCGGGTAGGCAATCGGTGGCGCATGAGGCGACGTGGCGACGGGCGCTGGCGGCGCAGCAGCCGGTGCGGCGGCGCCGTCTGGTTCGGCAGTGGTGGAAGACATGGTCAGGCCAGAGGACGAATCACTTGCCGGCGTGGCCGCTATTGGCGGCGATGATCTTGCGCACCTGCTCGTCCGCGGCGGCGTTGCTTTGCTCGAACACCTTGGTCTGAACCTGGGCCGACAGGCGCGACGCATCGGCCAGCATCAGGCCCTCGGTCTTGCTCACGTCCACTCGGGCGTCCATGGACAGGCCCACGCGCAGCGGATGCTCCACCAGCTCTTTGGCGTCGAGCGTGATGCGCACGGGAACGCGCTGCACCACCTTGATCCAGTTGCCGGTGGCGTTCTGTGCCGGCAGCATGGAAAAGGCCGAGCCCGTGCCCGCGCCCAAGCCATCCAGCGTGCCGTGGTACGACACCTTTTTTCCGTAGACATCGGCCACCAGTTCCACCGGCTGCCCCAGGCGCAGATTGGCCAACTGGCTTTCCTTGAAGTTGGCTTCGACCCAGACCTGGTTCAGCGCAATCACCGACAGCAGCGGCGCGCCGGCCTGCACCCGTTGCCCCAGCTGCACGCTGCGCTTGGCGACAAAGCCGTCCACGGGTGCAAGCAGCTCGGTGCGCTTGAGCGCCAGATAAGCCTCACGCACCCTGGCCGCGGCGCGCAGCACGTTCGGGTGCTGGGTCAGCGCCACGCCATCGGTCAGCGTCTGATTCGATGCCAGCTGTTCACGCGCTGCCAGCAGCGCCGATTGGGCCGCGGCCACGCCGCTCTTGGCGCTGACGACCTGGGTCGTCGCATGGTTGAACTCTTCCTTGCCGACGGCCCCGCTGGCCAGCAGCGGCGTGCGCCGCGTCACGTCGTCCTGTGCACGCGCCAGCTCGCTTTGGGCCCGTGCGAGATCGGCTTCGTGGAGCGCGATTTGTGCGGCGAAAGTGCTGTTGTTGGCGTACAGCGTGCGCACTTCGCGCACGGTTTGCGCCAGTTGCGCCTGGGCTTGATCGAGCGCCACTTGCGCGTCTGCCGGGTCGAGCTTGACCAGCACTTGTCCGGCCTTGACGTGATCCGTGTCGTCGGCATTGATGGCCACCACCGTGCCGCCCACCGGGGGCGTGAGCTGCACCACGTTGCCTTGGACGTAGGCGTTGTCGGTGGACTCGTAGTGGTTCAGCACCAGTGCCCAATAGGCGCCGTAGGCGATGGCGCCGACGATGACGGCGACGGTCACGGCCGTCAGGGCTTTCTTGCGCGTGCTGTTTCCCTGTTCGGTCACAGGAGTTTCATTGGAGCTCATAGATCTTTCCAGTTTCGATTCGGTGTTGTTGGATGTGGCAAAGCGCGACTCAGGGTGCGCTGGCGAGCGTGGCTTGCTGCACATAACCGCCGCCCAGGGCGCGCATGAGAGCGACCTGCGTGTCCAGCGCACGTGCCAGCAGGTCGGCCGCTTGGCGACGCTGATTCAGCACCGAGGTTTCGGCGGCCAGCACCACGAGGTAGGTGCTCAGTCCGGCCTGGTAGCGCTGGGTCGAGAGCTCGTAGGCCGATTCCGCGGCGGCCTGCGCACGGCTTTGCTGCTGTTGCTGCCGTTCGATCGATTGCAGCGAGCTGATCTGGTCCGCCGCATCGCGCACGGCGTCGATCACGGCGGCGTTGTAGCTTGCTACCGCCGCGTCGAGCTCGGCTGCCTTGCCGCTCAGATTCGCACGCAATCGCCCCGAATCAAAGATGGGCAGGCTGATCGCCGGACCCACGCCGTACTCCTGACTGCTCGATTTGGTCAGACGGTCCAGCCCGATGCTGGCCAGCCCCACAAAGCCGCTCAGGTTGATGTTGGGATAGAACTGCGCCTTGGCGCTATCCACGTCACTGCTTGCCGCCTGGACGCGCCAGCGCGCTGCGGCGATGTCAGCGCGCCGCCCCAGCAGGTTCGCAGGCACGGCCGCGGGAAGTATCAGTGCAGACACGGCACGCAGCGGTGCCGTGAGGGTATCGAGCTTGTCCGGCGCCTGCGCCGTGAGCGCGGCCAGGGCATGGCGCGTGAGTGTGACCTGCTCGTCGATCTGTTCGATCTGCTGGCGCAGTTCAGGCAACGCGCCCTCACCCAAGCGCAACTCGACCTTGGTATCCAGGCCTTCCTGCACGCGCTGCTTGATCAGCGAGAGCATCTCCTCGCGCTGTTGCAGCGAGCGCGTTGCAATCGTTCGTTGTTCCAATAGTCGACCGAGCTGCACGTAGCTGCGCGTCACCTGTGAGGCGAGCAGGATACGCGCGGCCTGAGCGTCGGCGGCGGCGGCGCGCTGGGAGCCCAGGGCGGCCTCGATCGCGGCGCGGTTGCGACCGAAGAAGTCAAACTCCCAAGAGCCCCCGATTTTTGCCTCGCCCAGGGTCCAGCCGGCGCCGCCCAAGGGTGGCGGGTAGATGCTGTTGGCGCTGAAATACTGGCGCGACGCATCAAGCGATCCGCTCACGTGCGGACCGTCTGCCGACTGCGCGCCCGAGACCGCGGCTTGTGCCCGCGCCAGGCGCGCCTGCGCCACCGCCAGGCTGGGGTTGGCGCTCAGGGCGCGCTCCGTCAACTGGTTCAGCTTGGCGTCACCAAAGCCCCTCCACCAGTCGCTGGCCAGCACTGCGCCTGGGGCGTTGGCGTCCAGGCCGATGCTGGCGGGCTGGATCATTTGAGCGCTGGACGCGATGCCGCCGCTGCTGGCACAACCGGCGAGCGCCAGCACGGCGCCGGCAGCAAGCAGCAGGGCCGCAAGGGGTTGTGATCTGGGGGAAGTCTTCATATGCATTCGTGAGTGATGGGCAGGAGTTTCATTCTTCGGTCTCGCGCAGCGCGTCGCCGCTGGCGACCATGCGTTCGAGTTGGTTCTTGAGCGTCAGCCACTCGGTTTTGGAGAAGCCCGCGAGATGGGCATTGAGCACCTCGGCCAGCACGGCCGGCACTTCGGCAATGGCGGCTTCGCCCTCGGGTGTGAGCTCTACCAGCACCACGCGCCGGTCGTCAAGGGAGCGCACGCGCTTGCACAGGTGCTTCTTTTCGAGGCGATCGAGCAGCCGCGTCATGGCGCCTGCGTCGACCTGCGACCAGCGCGCCAGGTCTGCCACGGTGCAGTTGCCCGCAGTGCGCAAGCGCATCAGCGGTCCCCACTGCGCGCTCGTCAGGCCGTGAACGCCCAGGCGCTTGTCGACCTGATGCACGATCGACATCATGATGCGCTTCATCAGATAGCCCACGCTCTCCTGCGCGCAAAAGCTGGCGGATTGGTAGAACTTGGCTGGGGCTGGGGGCTGCGTCACGTGGCTTCTGCGGCTTTGGGTAGACGCAGAATATACATGACTAGGCAATTATTGTCTAGACTTCATTTGCCCATGCCATTTGGTGGGGCGGCGTCTACCCCATTTCAAACCGGGACGTGGCGCCAAGCGACATCGCCGGCCGTTCTCGCCGACCTTCATGACTCTGGGCCACGCATCCAACTCCTAAATGGCGACGCAAACGGTGTATTGCTGATCGTCGGAGTAGTTGGCCGCCGCTGCACCCGGCGCGGTGTTCGTGCTCATGACTCCCAGGGTGGCGCGAAACGACCCCGTGCTGGGGTTGCCGTCGTCCATTTGGGCGTCCAATTGGCGCGCCGCCTTGCCCGGAACCTGCCCCATGCAGGTTGAAAGATTGGGCGGCATGCCTGTGACCGCAAGCGTGTTCACCGCCACCGCGGTACTGCCGTTAAAGGCGTTGCGGGGCAAGGCGGCCAAACCCGCGTCGCCAGGGTTGCCTGCGATGAATCCCGCAGCCCTCAAATGCTGCCAGAACGCAACCTCTTCGCCGCCGGGGGCAAAGGCATTGGCCGCCGTGATGTCGAGCACACCGTCGTTGCTACCGAAGGCCGTGACGGTGGCCCAGGAACCGCCGCGCGCTGTAAGGTCAGCCAGGGTCGGGCCGTCGTCGCCTGGCAGACGACGAAAGCGGTCGATGTAGGCGTTGTAGGCGGTCTTTACGCCGCTGATGTCGTTGCTGGCACTCTTGACCTTCGCGTTTTCGATCAACTCCTGCCCTTTGAGCACGCCGCCCAGAAGCAAGCCGATGACGACCAAGACGATGGCAATTTCGACCAGAGTGAAACCCGACTCGCGGGGGTGTTGGTGGTGTTTCATGAGTTCACCTTTCAGTCAAGTTTTGAGGTTGTCAAAAATAACACAAAGCCGATGTCATGGGGTCAATTTTTGAAAGAATTTTTCACTAGCCTGGCCCGATCAGGGCAGCTTTCCAGCTGCGACCAGGCGGTTGAAGAGAACGCCGGTTGGGAGCCAGCTCACGATGTCGTCAAACTCCCCAGCGGCAGCGTCCGCGCTGCTGGGGCTGCGCCATACAAAGTCGCCGTTTTGGTTGGTGTTCTCGATTTCATCCGCGCCCACGGCTGCGGGCAAGGCGGCACCCGCCGCGCTGATGGCCCCGAATCCATTCCTGCCAAAGGAAAGAACGACAGCGGGAACGCCGTTCGACGTCACAACGGCGCATCCAGCGGCTTCGCATACGCGCAGGTTGGCTGTGGAAGACAGGGTCATCGTGGCTGCGGGGCTGCGATTGGAGAAGGTGGTGCTGACACGGTAGTGAATGCGTCGACCCCAGGCATCGCTTGGTGCCACGCCCAGGCTCGCCCACGGAATATGGCCTTCCTGCGCCACACACTGGCCCGTGACCGGGTTGACGTCTTCCTGCCCGTCGTTGGCGGCTCCGGCTCCCGCCGCCGATGTCTTGTCGGGGCAGGGCAGATGGGGCGGAGTCTGGCTGACCGCGTAGCCCAGCAATGCCTCGTTGATTTCCTCCAGGGTTCGCTGCGTCTGCTTGACCTTCTGTTGCTCCAACTGGCTACCCAGCAGCGACAAGCCGCTGCCCAGAAGCAGGCCAATGACGAGCAGCGCGAGCGCGAGCTCGATCAGCGTTACGCCACGGCTAAAAGCAACGCGGGTCTGGATTCGCATGGGCGCTACTCGCTGCGCACAATCAGCTCGCTCAGCGTCACGCCCTGCTGACGCGAGCCGGTACGAAATCCACCCGTGAAACCCCAGAACGCCGAGCTCAGAGCGGCATTGGACGGCAGGCAGCGCTGTAGCGTCGGCCGCTGGGCGAGTCGGTCCAGATCGGCCATGACGTCACTGCAATCCACGCAGTCGACCCAGACCGCCACCCGCGCGTAGTCATTGGGCGGGCTGAGTGGAAATTGGCTGCAGTGGCTGCAAGTGGCGTCGCAGCCGGAGTGGATTTCAATGCGCTGGTGGTGCAGAGCCGGCGGAGCTTCCTCAAACTTGTTCGCAGGCAGGTGGCGACAGCCTGCCGCTGTACCGTCGCAGGCAGCGCTCATGCTGGCGCCCGCTTGCAGGTGGTCGAGGTCGCCGTTGAGCAGGATGGCGGTGTGGTTCTCGTTGGGATCATGCGCGTCGCTGGGGGCCGCGGCATCCCGGTGCACATCAGTCTCCACGATGATCGATCTGCCGCCCCAGATGGAGTCCGCTGCCAGCGTGCCCATGGCGGCTTGGGCGCCACAGGTATCGGGGGCGACGCCCGATTCTGCGCTGACCAGCTGCAAGGTGAAGCCGTTGCCGCGATCGGCCCCCGTGGCGTTGACGGCAAAACTGTCAGACAGGGAAAACTTGAAGTCATAGTAGGTGCGCAAGGTCTTGCCCGCCAACGGCACCAGGCTGGGCGACCAGAAGCAGCCCCCCGAGTTACCGGTCGCGGTCGCGATATTGACGGATCGAGTTTGCGCCACGGGAGAGACACCCACGCCCGCCACTGAAAACCCGGAAAAGTCCGCAGCGAAGGACTGCTGGGTCGAGCCCGCCGCCAGGCCCTTGATGCAGCGCACCAGATCGGCACTGGCTGTGCCCGCATGGAAGTAGCCCGAGCCGGCATAGGCCGCGCTGGCGGGGAACTGGGTGTTGCCAGCTTCCAGGTACATGGTCGGGTCGCCAAACACCGCGGCGCTGCCAGTTTGCGCGGCCGTGGCGCGCAGCTGCGCACTCAGCGGCGCCACGCTGCGCTGGGTGCGGGCACCGCCGAAAAAGAGTACGGCGATACAGCCCGAAGTGCCGTTGACCGTTGAGAGCGCTGCGGGCTTGGTGTACAGGAGGTTGTTTTTCCAATTGGTGAGGAAGTTGGCTCTTGCCGGATCGGCTGGTGCACAGGCCGCGAGGATGTTGTCCACGCCCTTGTTGCCGGCCGAGGCCGCGAGCCTTGCATCGGTCGGCGGCAAAGCGTTCAGACAGACCGACAAGTCGCCCAGCATCGCGTCGATGGCGGTCTTGAAGTCGGCGCGCCTTTGGATCAGCTTGAACAGTTCGTCCGGCGTAATGGTCAGAACCCGGTCGTTGATCAAGGGGTTGTGGCCCTCGTCCCAAACCGGGCCAGCAATGATTTGTTTGGGCGCCGTCAAAGGGTAGCTTCCCGTGGCTCCATGCGTTCCAGCCAGGGAATTGACGATGTTATTGATCAGCGCATTGGGACTGACGCTGTCCAGGTAGTTGCGGGCGTCGTAGTTGCCGCTGCATTCGGTGACGGTGTCCACGCTGGAGTTTGCTCGCGACTGGTCGGGCAATGCAGCGCCGGGGGCGACGACGATGGCCACCGCTCTTTGGTGCTCATCCCCAACTGTGCTGACGGTTCCGGCGGGCGTAGCGTCGGTGGAAAAAAGCTCGAAATGACCCACGCTGTCCCAATTCATGGGTGTGGACTTCTGCGCGTCCTGGTGGCTGCCGGAGACCGCGTACCAAAGGCAGCTTGCGCTGCCATCGCGTAGTGGCCCCAGATCGAGCGTGCGCCAGGCCAGCCGCCCCAGGACACTGAGGTGGGTAGAGTTGCCGGAAAAGTTGGCCGCGGAAACCCCTTCGTTGAGTGTGAAATTGTTGTTGCGACTCGAACCCAGATCGGGCAGCGGCAGGTAGCCGTTGACTTGGCCGGGGTGGGAATCGGAATAGGTCACGGCAAATCCGATTAACGCCGACTTCGCCAGCGCCAGCGCCGCCGTCGTCACGCGGTCGCGTTCCGAGTTCAGATCCGTAACGGTCCTGATCGCCAGATACGCCGTAAGCACCCCGAGCACCAGCAGCACCAACAGCAGCGTCGAGCCACGTTGACACCTCATTTGCCGCCCCCTTTGACGCTCAGCGCCGTGGCGTCCACAATGCCTGTGCGCTGCCGGGTGCGCAGATTCAGCGTTTCACCCACACGCAGTCGCTCACCGTCCACGGTGACAGTCGAATCAGTGATGGCGCTACCTCGCATGGCGGGCTCAGATGGATCCTCGCTCACGACCTGCTGGTTGACCCAGGCGGTGCTGTGGCCATGCTCGCGCTTGACGATACCGGACACGCGCAGGCGCTGCTCCTGTCCACCGGGGACGTCGCCAGCACGCTCGCGAACCACCGCCGCGCGTTCGCTCGGAGAATAGAAAAGCGTCTGCAGTTGCACTGTGGTGGCGGGCGGGTGCATCGGCACGGTCACGTTCGGCGCTGAAGACGCCGACCTGATGCCGGGGGACCATGGCAGCGTAACAAAGCGCAACCGGCAGTGCGCCGTCAGGCCGCGCGGCGTGCGCTGCGAGAGCTGACAGAAATCGATGCGAAAGCGGCCGCTGGCTCGGCTCTCAAAGTCCTGCAACAGGCCCAGCAACTCTTCCTCGTGCACCCCCTGCAGCTTGAATTCCAGTTCATGAAAAAGCGCTTCGCCAGGGCCGGTCTCGGGTAACAGGCCTGGTGCCGAAGCCGCCGGTGACGCTGCTGGATGAGGGCTGTGCAAGGTGTAGCTCAGACCGGCCGGAAGCCCCCTTCGATGATGACTATCGAGTAACTGTTCCACCCAGCCAGTCCGATCGGGTTGGCCAAGAAGGCCCTGACCGAGCAACTGGTGGAATTGCTGAATATCGGCCTGCAGCAAACTCAGATCGGCTTGGCGTTCACGCAATCGGGTCTGGGCTTTCGCCAAGTCTAGCTGCTCATTGAGCAGCCCAATGCGCGCCTGCTCGTGAGCGGAACGCAAGACCATGAGCAGGCTCAGGCAGGCGGCCAGCGCCAAGCCCAGGGCAATCAGGCTGACCCGGGCCGCTCGAAGGATGAGGCGCAGTTCATTCATGGGGAAGCCCCTGCGGGGCCTGCAAGGCGCAGGCACCAGCTTGCGCCTTGAGGGGTGTCGTCGTCGGTGCTGTTACTCAAGGCGCCATGATCGAGTGACCGCGCCGGATCCTGCAGCAACGTAACCCCTCGAACCTGGGCGAGGGAGGTGGAAATACCTGCCAAAGTTCGCGCGCGGCTTCGATTGCTACTGCCTTCGGCCAGCTCCAGATCAAAGCTCAACTCGACCGGGGACCCGCCATCGTGGACGGCAGACAAACCGGTCAGCTTCGTGCCGCCGCCGTGGTCCACCTGAGCACAGGCCGGTTGCGCGCTGGACAGCCGTTGCCATTGAAAGCGGCTGACGTAGCGCCCGTCTTCACGGCCGACTAGATCGGCGACGAGGCGCATGCCATCGGCCAGCGTGGGCGTGTCCACCAACTCGCTTGCATTCAGACTCACCACCTGACGCAGCAGCGCCGGAGTGACATCGAAGCGGCCGATGCGGGCTTCGGTTTCGCCCAGTTCTCGCTGCAGTTGTCCGAACCGGTATTGAAGCCGGTCGCGCTCATGCTGAGCGTCCTCGGTAGCGTGAAGTTGGGCGCCGACGAACCACAGCGTTGCGCTCAGGCACAGAGCAGCCCCGCCATAGGCGGCGCGGGCCAGTCGCTGCGCCAGGAACGCGCTGCGCGCCCCCCGTGGCGCCAGTTGACCCCGAGGGGACGTCACGACCAGATCAAACAGCGCGAAGCGCCAGTCCGGCGGCGTTGCGCGTGGTCCGAATTTGGGGGCGCTGATCAAGTCCATGCCCTGCGCTGCAAGCGCGGCCTCAAGTCCAGCCGCAGCACCCAGCACCAACACCGGGTAGCGACGCAGCGAATGCTCCAAGATGCGGCTGTTTTCCAAGTGGCGCAGGGTGCGCACGATCTCTGCCGCCTGCTCGGCGGGGGGGGCGCCCACCGGTGCCAATCGGGCCAGCACCGGTTGGCGATTTTTCAGGAAGACGATGCGCAGTGAGCGCGATCCGGGCAGGACGACAAACAGCTCCGAGGGCAGGCTCCGGTCCTGTCCCAGTCGGGCCAGCAGCTGCGAGCTGCTCCAAACGCCGACAAGAGCGGCGCTTTGGGCGTCGAGGGCGCTCTGAATGCGCTGCGCCGCGTCCACGCCCGATAGCAGTTGACGCGCTGGCGCCAGCCGCTCCATGAGACTGGCACCAGCGGGCAGCGGCGTTGCGGATCGAAACGGGGTATCCGGGAAGCGGTTGACCAGCTGTCGGGCGACGAAGTGGGCGCGGTCACGCCCGAACAGGCGCGGAACCGCAATGTCGATCAGACTTTCTTCGGCCAGGTCCGTCACAACCCAAATCGCGCCCTGAGCCGCGCCCGCTACAGCTTGCCAGCCGCCCCGCGATTTGCGCCAGTACTCAAGCCCGCCCAGACCGATGTGGAGCACGGTTTTCATGGTGTTTCAAATCTTCATCCTGGAGATGCTGTCGTAGATCGGACCCAGCACGGCCAGCATGATCCAGCCCAAAATCAGCCCCAGCATGATCGTGAGCGCAGGCTCGAGCAGTGCTTGCAACTTGCCCACGGACGCGTCAATGTCCCGGCTGTAGAAGTAGCTGATGTTGCTCAGCGCGGCGTCCAGTGCGCCAGTGGATTCACCCACCCTGAGCATGCGTATGACCAGCGCCGGGAACAGCCCTTCGGCGGCGAAGCTGTCCGAAAGTGTGCCGCCGTTGACGACGCGCTCGCGGGCTCGGGCGATGGCGTGTTGAAGCACCCGATTGGGCGAGACGTTCTGACAATATTTCAAGCCATCAACTAGCGGCACACCGGTGCGGTACATCAAGGCGAGGGTGTCGGCAAACCGGGCCAATGCCATCTTTTTCAGAATCGGCCCGAGGTACGGAATCGCCAACTCAGCCTGATGCAGTCGATAGCGCACACCGGGGACGCCAGTAGCCAGAGCGCCCAGGCCCAGGGCGAGCAGTGGCGGCGTCAACAGCAACGCCCAACCGTAGCTGACGAACAGGTTCGAGGCGCCGATCAAAAGCCGGGTCTGTAGCGGAATCTCTTGCCCCATGTTCACCAGAAACCCGACCAATTGCGGCACCAGGTAGATCATCAGGAAGAACACCACGGCGCTGACCACAAGGAGCACAAAGCTGGGGTAGAGCAGCAACTTGCGGGTCTGCGCCGCCAGCTCGTCCTGCCACTTGAGCGAGCGCACGATTTCCTGGAGCACACCCGCTATCTGACCCGTGACTTCACCCGCATGAATCAGGTTCACGACGGCCTCGGCGAAGACGCCGGGGTAGGCGGCAACCGCCTCACCCAAGGTGGCACCGCTTTGAATTTTCTCGTACAGGCCCGCCGCCAGCTCGCGCAAGGAGCCGGCTTCAGAGGAATCACGCAGATCGACCAAGGCCGCCAGAATGGGAACGCCCGCGCGTACCAGCAGCTCCAGCTGAAACAGAAAACTGATGAGGTCGCGCCGCGCCATGTGGCGCACATGGCGGTGGCGTTCACACAATGGTTTGGCGCGCAGCAACAGCAAGTCCAGGTGTTTTAGCTGCACTTCCAGGTCCAGCTCATGCAGGGCTTCGATCTGGCCGCTGTGCACGCGGCCTTGGACGTTGGCGGCGCGGTACTGGTACAGCATCAGCCGGCCCACTGGGTCAGATCGACCACGCGCGCAATTTCTTCCACCGTGGTGCTGCCATCGCGCACCCGACGCATGCCGTCAGCGGCCAGGGAAACAAAGCCGCGTTCATGCACCAGCTCGGTCATGCATTTGATGCTGGCGCCTCGCGTCACCAGGTCGTCCAGCTCGGCATCGAACTTGAGCAGTTCCATGATCGGGAGTCGGCCTTTGTAACCCTGAAATTCGCACGCCACGCAGCCCATGGGCCGGAACAGCGCCATCGCGCCGGAATCGTCCCGGCCCAGCAAGTTGCGCTCTGCCGCATCGGGGCGATGGGGTCGTTTGCAGCGCGGGCACAGGCTTCGCACCAGACGCTGGGCAAGGATGCCGATGACATTGCCCGCCAGCACGTCGGGCTGGATACCCAGGTCGAGCAATCGCGGGATGGCGCGGATGGCTGAATTGGTGTGCAGCGTGGAGAACACCTGGTGTCCGGTCATGGCGGCGCGAACTGCCATTTCGGCAGTCTCATGGTCGCGGATTTCGCCCACGAGGATGATGTCGGGGTCCTGGCGCATCATCGAACGTATGCCTTCGGCAAAGTCCATCTTCACGCCATCCGAGAGCGAGGTCTGTCGGATCAGCGGCATGGAATACTCGACCGGATCCTCCAGGGTCATGATGTTGACACCCTCCTGATTCAACTGCGCCAGGATCGAATAAAGCGTGGTGGTCTTACCCGAGCCGGTGGGGCCGGTCACGAGCAAGATGCCTTCCGGGCGCGAAAGCATCAGCTGCATCAGTGTGAGTTGTGGCGCCGACAGTCCCAGCTCGTCCAGCGCCACCACGCCCCTCTTGCGATCCAGAATGCGCAACACAAAGTTCTCGCCGTGCAAAGTGGGTTGTGCGGCGGCGCGGAAATTCACCTGACGCCCGGAGATGGTGAGCGCCATGCGGCCATCCTGCGGCGCACGGGTCTCCGTGATGTTCATGCCGGACAGCACCTTGAGGCGCACGATCATGGCAGACCAAAAACGCAGGTGCAGGGCGCGTACCTGGCGCAAGACACCGTCGATGCGGTAGCGAATGCGCAGGAACTGGGGTTCGGGTTCGAAGTGCAGGTCGGACGCGCCGCGCAGCGCAGCATCCGCCAAAATTGAATCGATCAGGCGTACCACGGGATGGCTGTAGCCTTCGGCGACCTGATTCAAACTGGCCAGGTCGGGCGTGCCACTTTCGAGCTCGTGCAGGATGGCGTCGATGGAGAGTTCGTGGCCGTAGCACAATTCGATCGCCGACAATATTTCTGCGCTGCTGGCCAGTGCCCACCGCGGTCGCGGCCCGTGCACCAGCACGGCGTTGATCTGATCGGCGGCCACGATGTCGTTGGGGTCGGCACTGGCGAGCAGCAGCTCATCGCCCTCAAGGCTGACCGGGAACAAAACGTGGCGCTTGGCCAGCGCCTTGGGGATCAGTGCCAGCGCCCTGGCGTCGGCAACCACGCCCTTGAGACTGATGGATTGCTCGCCCAGTCTTTCTGCGAGCGCGCTGCGCAGGGTTTCTTGCGGGATGAAGCCCAGGGCCAGCAAGGTGTGGCCCAAGGCCGTTCCGGTGCTTGCCTGCTCCTGCAGCGCGATGCGCAGCTGATCCTGCGTCACCAGCCCCAGCGCCAGGAGTTGCTCGCCCAGGCGCAAGGGCTTGGGCTCAGGCACGGTTTGGGAATGGGTCATGCAGAGCTTTCCTTCGGTCAGCGCTCGACGACCTCGGTCGGGGCGCATGCGGCCGCGCCATCGTGCTTGCACGCGTGCGCATCAGGTCCATCCATGGCCGGCGCCGGCAACTGCCGCAGACGCTGGCGCACGGCCTCACGCGAAAACCCATACGCTGCGCTCGCCGCGCCAAGTGCCGACAGGCCCATGGCACGCTCGTAGGCCACGCGTGCCTGACGGTAGCGGTGCAGCCGGTCCTGTGCCACGGCCAGGTCGTAGCTGCAGCCGGCGTTGTCCGGCTGCAGGCGCAGCGCCCGCTCGAACGCCAAGGCCGCATCGGCCAGCAGCGCTTGCCGCACCAGGATTTTGCCCAAAGCCGCGGCGGCGACGGCAGACTCCGGCTGTCGGTCGGCTCGTTCGCGGACCCGACTCGCAGCCTGGTTGATATCCATTGTTCGCTCCAGCGCGAGCACCCCGGCGTGTGCCGAAGCGTGTTGCGGGTCTTGCCGCAACACGTGCTGGTAGTACGCCAGTGCGCGCTCACTTTGGCCCGCGCGCCAAGCGATAAAGGCCAGGCCGAGCAGGGCATCGCGCTCCTGTGGATGGACCCGCAGGCTGTCCTCGTAGAGTTGCGCGGCGCGCCCATCGTGTCCGGCTAGCAGGGCCTCGTAAGCCGCTTGCAGTGCGTCGGACGATGGGCTTGGCGCAACGCGGTCGGTCATGCGTGGGCCGGCGGGAACGGCCTGGTGCGCGGCGGCCGACCGTGTAGCCAACGGGGGCCGTGCCCGTGTTGGGGTTGCCGTTGACGGGAATGCGGGCATCGGCGCGGCTTCCTGTGCCTCGGTTGGAGCCTCGTCCTTGGCGTAGCTGCCGTCGCGGCGCTGCGGTGCACGGTCAGCACCTGTCTGCACCGAGTTCAGTGCCCACCGCTGCGGCACCGTGCCGGCAAGACCCGCTACCAGAGCTATGACCGCCCCGAGCAGCAGCCACCGCCGCCGCAACTGAGACAAATCAGGTGCCAGGCTCACTTTCAGTCCCTTTGCAAAGTCTCGTCAGAGCGAAGGGGCTGTTGCCGTGCATCCAAATGCTGGAGCGCCTGGGACAGGGATGAGCGGAAGTCGCGGAAATCACCCGCCAGGCTGGGGTCATATAGCACCGTGGGCCGCAGGAAGATGACCAGTTCGGACTTTTGGCTGCTGTCGTTGCGAAACTGGAAAAGCTTGCTGAGCAGGGGCAGTCGGTTCAGTCCGGGGACATCGTCGGAGCCGTCGCTGCGCGTGTCCTGCATCAGGCCGCCCAGCACGGCAATGTCTCCCGACTGCACCCGCAGCACGGACTCCATTTCGCGCGTTTGCACCTCGGGAATGCGGTTCACGATGTTGTACTGCGAGAGCGCCGGGTTCGGGTCCGTCGCGTAGCCTGTGATGCGACTGATGGTGGGGCGCAGCGTCAGTGTCACCTCGTTCGATTCACTCACCTGTGGCACCACCGTCATCAAGAAGCCGATGGGGACGGTATTGATGGTCGTGCTGTAGGTCGCGGTTGCGGTCAGAACGCCATTGGAGTAGGTTGCCGGCGTTACGTTCAGCGTGAAATACACCTTGTTATCGACCACCTTGAGCACGCTGCTCTGGTTGTTGAGCACTGAGATTTTCGGACTCGACAAGACCCGTAGCGTGCCAAAGGATTCCATCAGGCTGAGCATGGCGCTGAGGTCGGTGTTGCCGCCAAAGAGACCCGTCTGTTTCAGCGTCAGGTTGGCCAGTGAACTGACCAGACCTCCGGTCTGCAGTCCGGTAGCGGGCCCGGCGGGGTTGAGATCGACGCGTGAGCCCGCGCTCTTGCCCGCGGTTTGCAGCAGCGACCAGTTGATACCTTGCTGGTAGCGGCTGGACAGGTCGACCTCGACGATGGTGGCTTCGATAAGCACCTGACGCCGCGCCGAGTTCAGCACGCGGTCCAGGAATTCACGCACTTTTTCGTGCTGGTTCTGGGAGGCACGAACGCTGATGTTGCCCGTCTCCGGGCTGGACACGACGTAGGCCGCCTCGCGAAATGTGTTGCGCCTGACGCTGGTCGATCCGGCAGATGCCAAAACCACCGGATTGGGGCTCGCCGCAAGAATGGCAGACGCGCTGCCAGGTTTGCGCGCCGGGACGCGGCGTCCTGCAACCGTGGTCGTGGTCGAATTCGCTGGCGCAGTGCCCGTCCCGGTGGTGGACTGGGTGCCGGTTTGCTCGGTGATGGTCTCGCTGGTTCCGTCGGGAAGGACCTTATCGGTCTCCCGCAACAAGTCTTTCAGATTGGCCAGCAGCGTGTCCCAAAAGCGGTTGTTGGACAGGTTTTCGATGGATGAAGTGGACCCGTTGTTGGCGCTGACTCCCGGCCCGGAACCCGGTGCGCCACCGGTGCTGGCCACATCGGTCGACGTGCTGATCGTGGTCTTGGCATCGCGCCGGATATTCGGATAGTCAACACGGTAGTGCATCAGATACGGCGTGTCGGGCAGGATGGACAGGCTGGTGCCCCTGATCTCATAGCGCAGATCGACCTGGCGCGCGACCCGGTCCAGAATTTCGGCCAACGTCTGGTCGCGCACGTTCATGGTCACGGTGCCCGCGATGCCGGGGTGAATGTCGACGTTCAGCTTGGCGTCGCGCGCCAGTGCGAACAGCAGTTCCTGCACGTCGACGTTCTGCATTACGACGCTGTAAAGCTCCTGCCGAACGCTGGGCTTTGGCGCTGCAGGCAGAGGCGGCGCGTCGGAAAATGCCGGGGCAGCTCCCATGACCGAAGGCGCGGGCGCCAGGTGGGCTCCGCCCAGCGGCAGCGGTGCACTGGAGCACCCCGCCAGCGGCGCCAAGCCCCAGGCCAGGGTGAAAGATGCCAGGGCAAGGACGGAAAGGTGCGCGCGGGACGAATTCAAGATCGCTGCTCCTGTTGGGTAAGTCACAAGGCTCATATGGCGGGAGGGCCGGGCCCGCTCCGTGATCGGGCTGTAAATGGTATTACTTTTTGCGTCACATGTAATCAAAAAGATAAATTAATGGGTTTGGGCCGTGACTGGAGAGGTCATGGCCGCGCGAAAAATCAATGGGTCAGGCCGAATACAATGCCGGATTGAACATCCGGTTGCAGCCCTTGCGTCGCAGGGGTCATGTGACCGGTTCTTTTTGTGGAGTTACCCGTGTTGATTTCTTCTGCCTTTGCCCAAACCGCCCCCGCCGCCGCCGCTGCGGGCAACGACATGCAATCCACGCTCATGGGCATGCTGCCACTGGTGCTGATGTTTGTGGTGCTTTACTTTGTGATGATCCGGCCCCAGATGAAGAAGCAAAAGGAGCATCGGACCATGATTGAAGCGCTGACCAAGGGGGACGAGATCGTGACCTCCGGCGGTTTGATCGGCAAGGTCACGAAGATCGGCGACGGCTACTTGAGCCTGGAACTGGCCGCTGGCGTGGAAGTGCAGATGCAGCGCTCGGCCGTAGTGCAGGTCTTGCCCAAGGGCACAATCAAATAAGACCGCCCATGAATCGCTACCCGGTTTGGAAGTACGCGATCATCGTCATCGCGCTGTTGGTGGGGGCTTTGTACACCCTGCCGAATTTTTTTGGTTCAGACTTTGCAGTGCAGGTGTCTTCGGTCAAGACCAGCGTCAAGATCGATGGCAACACCCTGGCGCAGGTGCAGGCGGCGCTCAAGGCAGCCCAGCTCAGCGTGGATCGGGTTGCGCTGGAAGGCAGCTCGGTCAAGGCCCGCTTTGGCTCCACCGAGAGTCAACTCAAGGCCAAGGACGCGATCCAGCAGGCGCTGGTGCCGGATGCCGCCAACCCGGGCTATGTGGTGGCGTTGAACCTGCTGTCACGCTCCCCCGCCTGGCTCACCAAACTGCGCGCTATGCCAATGTATCTGGGGCTGGACTTGCGCGGTGGTGTGCACTTTATGCTTCAGGTCGACATGCCGGCGGCGCTGACCAAGAAGGTCGAGTCGCTTTCTGGCGACCTGCGCTCAACGCTGCGCGAGAAAAACGTGCGTCATAGCGGCATCAACCGCAATGGACAAGCCATCGAGATGCATTTTCGCGATGCCGCGAGCGCCGATGCTGCCAAGTTGGTGGTGCAGGACCAATTCACGGATTTGCAACTGGCTTCGGCGCAGGATGGCGCCGACATCACGCTCGCCGCCACTGTCAAGCCCGAGGCGGTGCGGCGCCTGCAGGATCAGGCACTCAAGCAAAACATCACGACCTTGCACAACCGCATCAACGAACTGGGCGTGAACGAGCCCATCATCCAGCAGCAGGGCCTGGACCGGATCGTGGTGCAGTTGCCGGGGGTGCAGGATACCGCCAAGGCCAAAGAGTTGCTGGGGCGCAACGTGACGCTGGAAGTGCGCATGGTGGATGAATCCACCGAGGCCGCTGCGGGCTTGACCGGCGTGGGCTCCGTGCCGTTTGGCAGCGAGCGTTTCCTGGAGCGCGATGGCCGCCCCGTCATTGTGAAGAAGCAGGTGATCTTCGCCGGCGACAACCTGACCGACGCCCAGCCGGGCTTTGATTCGCAAAACCAGCAGCCCAAGGTGGATCTGACAGTGGACGCCAAGAGCGGACGCGTCATGCGCGACGTGAGCCGCGAAAACCTGAACAAACGCATGGCTATCGTGCTGTTCGAAAAAGGCAAGGGCGAAGTGCTGACGGCGCCGTACATTCGGGCCGAGTTGGGCAACCGCTTTCAGATCTCCGGCTCGATGAGCGTGGCCGAAGCCAGTGACCTGGCGCTGTTGCTTCGTGCGGGTTCGCTGGCGGCGCCCATGACTACCATAGAAGAGCGCACCATTGGACCAAGTTTGGGCAAGGAAAATATCGACAAGGGTTTTAACAGCGTGACCTGGGGCTTCGTTGCCGTCGCGGTATTCATGTGCATCTACTACATGCTTTTCGGCGTGTTCTCCAGCATTGCGCTGGCGGTGAACCTGTTGCTGCTGGTGGCGGTGCTGTCGATGTTGCAGGCCACCTTGACGCTGCCGGGAATGGCGGCGATGGCACTGGTGCTGGGCATGGCCATCGACGCCAACGTGCTGATCAACGAACGGGTGCGCGAGGAACTGCGCGGCGGCGCATCGGCGCAGGCAGCAATCCACGCCGGCTACGACCGCGCCTGGGCCACCATCCTGGACTCCAACGTCACCACTCTGATCGCCGGCGTGGCCCTGCTGGCCTTCGGCTCGGGACCGGTGCGGGGCTTTGCTGTGGTGCACGTGCTGGGGATTCTGACCAGCATGTTCTCGGGCGTGTTCTTCTCGCGTGGCATCGTCAATCTCTGGTACGGACGGCAGAAAAAGCTCAAGACGGTGTCGATTGGCACCGTTTGGCAGCCGCCCACCGGCAATGCCGTGGTAGACAGAGCGGGCTGACCCAGGCAAACTTGTCAAAACGACAGTATAAAAAGTAACCTCAAAGAAGCTGATGGAATTTTTCAAGATACACAAAGACATTCCGTTCATGCGCCATGCGTTGATCTTCAATGCGGCGTCGTTGCTGACTTTTGTGCTGGCGGTGTTCTTCCTGTTCAGCCGTGGACTCAATCTGTCGGTGGAGTTCAGAGGCGGCACCCTGATGCAGGTCAGCTATGCCCAGGCCGCTGACGTGAACCAGGTGCGGGCTGTGGTGGGCTCGCTGGGCTACAACGATGTGCAGGTGCAGACCTTCGGCTCGGCGCGCGACGTGCAGATTCGTCTGCCGGTAGAAAAGGGCGCAACGCCGGCCCAGCAGGCCCTCCAAGGCGACAAGGTGATGGTCGCACTCAAGCGCGCCGACGTCAGTGCGGAGCTGCGAAGCAATGAATACGTGGGTCCGCAGGTGGGCGATGAATTGGCAACCGACGGCCTCAAGGCACTGGCCTTTGTGGTGGCGGGCATCATGCTCTATCTGGCGATGCGCTTTGAGTGGAAGTTTGCCGTGGCGGCAATCATCGCCAACTTGCACGACGTGATCATCATTCTCGGGTTTTTCGCCTTCTTTCAATGGGATTTTTCGCTCGCCGTGTTGGCGGCGGTACTGGCGGTGCTGGGCTATTCCGTGAATGAATCGGTGGTTATTTTTGACCGGATTCGGGAAAATTTCCGTCGTTATCGCAAGATGAACACGGTGCAGATCATCGACAGCGCCATCACGTCCACCATCAGCCGCACCATCATCACGCACGGCTGCACCCAGATGATGGTGCTGTCGATGCTGCTGTTCGGCGGCGAGACCCTGCACTACTTTGCGCTGGCATTGACGATCGGCATTCTGTTTGGCATCTATTCGTCGGTGTTCGTGGCGGCCGCCATCGCCATGTGGCTGGGAATCCAACGCGAAGATCTGATCAAGGGCGGGCCCACCAAGACGAGCGAAGACCCGAACGATCCCAATGCCGGGGCCACGGTCTGATGGAAACATGACGTATGGCGGACACACAGGCTGAAAGAATCGCTGTACAGCTGGGTCGCGAGACTCGCGAGCGTTTTTTGCTGCAAATGTGCCGAGCCATGGAAGGTCTGACTGGCACCATCCAAAGCGCCCTCACGACCATGATGGGCCAGGTAGGGACCTCGGCCGAAATGCAGTTGCGACGCGATGCCTGGACTCAATTTCAGTTGGAGGGCGAGCACTGGCGCGCTGCGACCATCAAGGCGTGGCAACAGTATCTGGCAAAACCCGCAACCGGGCTGCAATCGATGCAGGCGGCTCGGATCAAGCTCGAACTGCAGAATCAGGAAGTCGTGGAGACCCAGATCGTGGTGTCGCGCTTCGTGGAATTGGTGTTGGAGGCGGCGGCGCAGGACTTCAATCTGTTGCGCATGCGCATGAAGGAACTCGAAGGCATCGTGGACTTGGGTAGTCGCGATGTGCTGCGCCCCGAGATCCTGGTGTCGATGATGCTGGAGCAGTGGACGGCGGTGGGCATGCCCGAGGGGAGCTGGCTGATCGTGCAAATCGCTGCCGGACCGACTTTTCAGGAGGCGCTCGTCAAGGCCTGCCAGGCGGCCAATGAATTCCTGGTTCAGCGCGGCGTCCTTCCCAAAGGCTTTCATCAGGTGCGTCTGACCGGGCGTTCGGTGGTCGGGATGGCACCTGGGGGCGCGCCTATGGCTCAGGGTCCTAGGGCCAGGGATGGCCGTGACGTGAGCGGCTTTGCTCCGGGTCAGGGTTACGTCGGCGGCGGCGGCGGTGGCGGTTACGTCGGTGGTGGTGGCGGTTACGTCGGCGGTGGTGGCGGTTACGTCGGCGGTGGTGGCGGTGGGATGGTCACGGGAGCGGCAGGCTACGACGGTTCGGGCTATGGCATGGGGGGAGGACCGGTACGCGTGGCCCCGGGATGGGTGTCAGGCTCGAATCTGCAGCAATTGGTGCATGCGCCCCAGGGTCCTGAGTTGGACCTGGCATTGATACGGGCTCAAGGCGTCATCGGGCAGCTCAAGAGTCTGCTGCAATACCAGGTTGCGGGATTCGATCCGGGCCACGTAAACCGGCCTTCCTCCGCCCTGGCACGCGCGATCGCCCCGCGGCCGGTCGCACCCCCCGAGCCCGACTGGGAACCCACCGAGTACCAGGTGCCAACGGCGCCGATGGACATGACCGAGGTCGTGGGCGCGCTGCGAGAAAACACGTCAGAACTGAAAAAGAAAGCCGACACAGACAGCGAACGAGCGGTGATCGAAGTCGTGGCGCTGATGTTCCAGAGCATTCTGACTGAGGATCGGATTCCTTCGGCGATACGCATGTGGGTGGGGCGACTGCAGATGCCGGTGCTGCGGATCGCGCTGGAGGACCCGCAGTTCTTTGACAGCCTGGAACATCCGGCGCGCCTGCTGATTGATCGAATTGGCGCTTGCGTGATGGGATTTGACGTGGCGGCGATCAACGGCAGTGAGCTTGAAACTGAAATCAAGCGCGTGGTGCAGGTGATCGAACAATTCCCTGATACCGGGCGCCAAGTGTTCCAGAAAGTCTACAACGAATTCCTGCTGTTCCTATCCAAGATGCTCACGGGTAAAGGCGTGGCACAACACGTGGTGAGCGTGGTGCAACAGGTGGAGCAGAAGGAGACGCTGGCCGTCAAATACACCATCGAGCTGCGAAATATGCTCAAGGACATGCCGGTGCGTGAAGAGATTCGGCAATTCCTGTTCAAGGTATGGGCCGACGTGCTGGCCGTGGCCGCCATCAAGCACAGCCCGCAAGACGAGCAGATCCAGATCTACAAGCGTGCAGCGACCGATCTGGTCTGGTCGGCCAGCGCCAAGCCCAGTCGCAGCGCCCGCACCCGGGTCATCCAGAATCTGCCGATGTTGTTGCAAAGTCTGCGCCAAGGAATGAGCGCCTTGGGTTTGACCACCCCGGTGCAGGAAGCCCACATCAAGGTCATCAGCGACACCATGGCCGACGCCTTCATGTCCAAGACGGACGCCATTCCCTACGCCAAAATCGAAGCCATGACGCGACAGTTGGCGCGACTGGAGGATGTGGTCCCACCTGACGGGCTGGGCGATTTGCCGCTGGACGCCGAGAACATCGAGATGATGCTGGGGCTGGATTCGTCGGCCATCGTCGTCGTGGCCGATGGCGGCGCGCAGCCAACGCCCGAGATGGTCAAGTGGGCCATGGCGCTGAGCGTAGGGACCTGGTTCAACCTGGACCACAACGGCAGCGTCAGTCGAGTGCAGTTTGCGTGGCGCAGCGACAAGCAAAAGCTGCATCTTTTTGCGTCGCCTAGTGGCTCGAATTACCTGATACAGGCGGGCCGACTGGCGGCCTATCTCCAGGCTGGACTGCTGGTCCCGTTGGAGCAAGAAGCTTTGACGGTGCGGGCCACGCGCGATGCCTTGGCCAAACTGGAAGCCAATCCGGAGCGTTTGGTCCAATGAACCTTTGGCCTTGCTGGCGCAAGCCAACTGCGGCAGTTACGTCGACAGCGGCTTGAGCAGTTCGGCCAGATCGCCCTCGGTGAACAGCGGCTTCTTGCGCGCGGCGGAGCCGCTGTACATGCTGTCTGCCAGCGCTGCCTTGCGCTCCTGCAGCGCCAGGATGCGCTCCTCTATCGTACCCTGCGCCACCAGCTTGACCACCCACACATTTTGCGTTTGACCGATACGGTGCGCGCGGTCCGTGGCCTGCGTTTCCACCGCCGGGTTCCACCAGGGGTCGTAATGGATCACGGTGTCGGCCTGGGGCAGGTTCAGGCCCACGCCGCCGGCCTTGAGGCTGATGAGAAACAGCGGCACTTCGCCGCTGGTGAAGCGTTCGATCAGCGCATCGCGCTTCTGGCTTTGGCCCGTGAGCTTGATCCAGGAGATGTTGCGCTTTTTTAGTTCCACTTCGATCAGCGTGAGCATGCTGGTGAACTGCGAGAACAGCAGGATGCGCCGCCCCTCGGCCAACATCTCGGGCAGCAGTTCCATCAACTGCTCCAGCTTGGCCGAAGTCTTGACTTTTTTGGCCGCAGCCAGCGCCAGCAGCTGCGGGTCGCAGCAGACTTGGCGCAGCTTGAGCAGCGCGTCCAGAATCGTGATCTGCGACTTGGCCAGACCCTTGGAGCTGAGCGCTTCGCGCACGGTCTTCTCCATGCCTAAGCGAATGGTTTCATACAGGTCGGCCTGCTTGCCCGAGAGTTCGACGCGCATCACGGTCTCGATCTTGGGCGGCAACTCGGACGCCACCAGTGCCTTGGTTCGGCGCAGCATGAAGGGCGTGATGCGCGCGCGCAATTGCTCCAGCCGTTGCGGGTCCCCGTGCTTTTCAATGGGGTTGCGAAACAGTTGCGTGAAACGCGCCTGGCTGCCCAGAAAACCCGGCATCAAAAAGTGGAACAGGCTCCAGATCTCACCCAGGTGGTTTTCCATGGGTGTACCCGACAGGCACAGGCGGTGCCGCGTTTGCATCTGACCCACTACCTGCGCGGCGTGCGTGCTGGCGTTCTTGATGTTCTGCGCTTCGTCCAGCACCACCAGGTGCCAGTGTGCCTGCAGCCAACGCTCGCGGTCGCGCTGTAGCAGCGAATAGGGAGCGATCACAAGGTCAAATTCGTGCATGCTGGCGGCGACTTCGTGCCGATCCTTGCCGTGCAGCACCAGGGAGCGCAGCTGCGGACAAAAGCGCGCCGCTTCGCGCTGCCAGTTACCCATCAGGCTCACCGGGGCGATGATGAGCGCCGGCTGCGTTAGCCGACCCGCGTCCTTTTCCACCTGGATATGTGCCAGCGTCTGCAGTGTCTTGCCCAGTCCCATGTCGTCGGCCAGGATGCCGTCCAAGCCCGAGGCACGCAGGAACTGCAACCAGTTCAGTCCCTGCTGCTGGTAGGGCCGCAAGCTCGCCTGCACGCTGTCTGGGATTGGCACCTCGGGCAGTTCGGATTGGCCGCTGAGTTGGCGCACGACTTGGCGCAGCGCCTGCGCCCCCTGCCAGACCGCGCCCTCGCCCAGCGAGGCGGTGGCGCGCAAGGCGTCCAGACGCGAGAGCTTGAGCGTGTCGCCGGAAAAGCTGTGCTCGCGTGCGCCCACCAGCTCCAGCAGCGCGGCCATCCAGGGCTTGAGCGCGTCGGTGGGCAGGCGGATAAAGCCCCCGTACTTGGCATCGCGCAGGTAGACGAAGGGCGCAATCTCGGGCAGGCCGGTCTCGGGACTGAGCGCACTGTGCGCCGCCTGTGCGATCAGCTCTGGCAGCCAGGGCAGGATGTTGTGGCGCTCCCCGTTGATCTCCATACCCAACGATAGCTCAAACCAGGGTGAGCTGGCCTCGTCTTCGCCCTGCGGCTGCAGCTCCACCTGCAGCGTCTCGGCGCGCGCAATCCAGCCTCGGAGCGACGGGTCCAGCGTGAGCTCGAAGCCGGCGTCGCGCAGCACGCAAAAGTCGTTGTCCGCCCAATGCAGCCAGGGTTGTTGCGACTGATTTCCAGGAATCACAAACAGCCCCTGCTCGGCGGACTGAAGGCCAAAGTCGAACAGGCGAGTGATGGCGTCAAGCTCGGCCTCGGGGTCGCGCTGCAACAGCAGCCGACCGTTTGGCGAATCGATCAGCACGCTGGCACCCTGGCCCACCCACCAGCCGCGGTGACCAGCGTAGTCAAAGCGCAGCTGGGCCAGGATCAGACCCCGGTGCTGCACCTCATGCGCGCTCGACACTGACAGCTGCAGGCAGGGCTTGGGCGTGACGCCCTGCAGCGTGGTGAGCGACTCCAGTACCGGCGGCAGCGGCAGCTGGCCCAGGCGCTGCATCAGTTCGACCTGGTGCTTCTTCAGGGCCGCAGGCGCCAGCACCGGGGCCTTGAGCAGAACATCTAGTTGCGCCACGGCCACGCCTTCAGACTGGACCGGACCGCACAGGCCTTGCGCTGTGTCCAGGTACAGCGGCGGATGGTTCAGGCAGAGCGTGGCCTGCCCCTGCGCCAGTCTGGCGCGCAGGACCCAGCCCGGCTCCAGACCGGTGGTACTCGCGACCTCTTGCCAGCCCCACTGTAGCGACTGTGGTTCGCCCCATCTCGTGAGCACACCCGGTCCCCCGTGCCCGTCATTGACAAACAGGCGACCGGTGCTGGCCGCCTGCTGCAGCGCGATCAGGCCCACCTGGCCTTCGAGCGCGACGCTGGCGCTGAACTGCGTGCTGAAGCGGTAGCTGTGGTGGTCCGGCATGGCGTGGATCAGCTGCAGCACCTCCCGGTCGGCGGCGCTGGCGCGCTCGTAGATCGCCTGGCCTGGATAGGGCGGTGTCTTCAGCAGTTTGGGCTTGGCCCAGCCGCCGCTGAGCTTGGGATAGGAGACGACGGCCGCCAGATGCAGCACCGGGCGCTGGGCCTGCGCGCCCAGCACGCTCAACAGATAAAGGAATTGCTCGGGTCGCTCGTGCCCATGGGGATGGCCCAGGTCCAAACCCCGGCCGGCTTTGTCCATCTGGGCCAGCCATTGCGTTAGCTGCGCTTCGGCTTCCAGCCGGAAGCGCTCCTGCGTTCGCTGCAATGCAGCCTGGCGCTCGGCTTCGATCTGCTCTGGGCTGCGCGGGACGAAGGGTGTGAGTGCGGCTTGCGAGCCCAGTATCTGCCGCCCCTGATAAGCGGCCTTGAGCATCAGCGCCACGCCATGCTTGCACTGGGTTTCCATGGGGCAGGTGCAGTCGCTGTCCCAGTAGTCGATGCGGCCGTCGGGCAGGATCGCGATCTCGATCGACAGCTCGTACGGAATGCGGTGCCCGCCCTGCACGTCACCCTGTAGCAGCCAGTGATCGCCCATGGCTTCGATCTCCAGGCTCAGCACCTTCTGATCGATGTACAGCCCCATGCCGCGCCGGTAGGTGGCTTCGTCGCAGAGCTGCAGCAGCGAGCGCGGGTCGAACCACAGGCCGACGTTCAAGCGTTGCGAGGAATCCACAGATGACCTGGGCTTTGAGCGTTCGCAGAACCGTCGATCAGGCGATGGGGTTCCCCAGGGCATGCCCTGCCTGCTGATCCGCGTGGTAGCTCGACCGCACCATGGCGCCGACAGCCGCGTGCTTGAAGCCCATTTCGTAGGCGCGGGTCTCGAACATCTTGAAGGTATCGGGATGCACGTAGCGCTTCACCGTGAGGTGCGAGGTGGATGGCGCCAGGTACTGGCCAAGGGTGAGCATGTCGATACCGTGTGCGCGCATGTCGGCCATCACTTGCAGAATCTCTTCGTCGGTCTCGCCCAGTCCCACCATGAGGCCGCTCTTGGTGGGGATGTGGGGGAACAGCGCCTTGAATTTTTTCAGCAGGTTCAGGCTGAAGGCATAGTCGGAGCCGGGTCGTGCTTCCTTGTACAGGCGCGGCGCGGTCTCCAGATTGTGGTTCATCACGTCGGGCGGCGCTGCTCTCAGAATCTCCAGCGCGCGCTCGTCGCGGCCGCGGAAATCGGGCACCAGGATCTCGATCTGCGTGGCGGGTGAAAGTTCGCGGATGCGCGTGATGCAGTCGACGAAATGCTGGGAGCCGCCGTCACGCAGGTCGTCTCGGTCCACACTGGTGATGACCACGTACTTCAGCTTGAGCGCGGCAATCGTCCTGGCCAAATTCGCGGGCTCATTCGCGTCCAGCGGATCGGGTCGGCCGTGGCCCACGTCGCAAAACGGGCAGCGCCTGGTGCACTTGTCGCCCATGATCATGAAGGTCGCCGTGCCCTTGCCAAAGCACTCGCCGATGTTGGGACACGAGGCTTCCTCGCACACCGTCACCAATTTGTTCTGGCGCAGTACGTCCTTGATTTCGTAAAAGCGCGTGCTCGGCGAACCCGCCTTGACGCGGATCCAGTCGGGCTTGCGCAGCACCTCGCCCGGAAGCACCTTGATCGGAATGCGCGACAGCTTGGCGGCGGCTTTTTGCTTGGCAGTGGCGTCGTAGTTGGCGACGGTTTGCGCTTCGCGCACGGTGTTGGGTTCAGTGGGTTTCATGGCGCGAGGTAGATCAGTAGCTTTTGGCTCAGGCGCTCAGCGGCTTCCTGCCAGCTGACCGAAACGCCGATTGTAGAAAGGTCGACCGAGCGCAAGCCCTGGTAGCCGCAAGGGTTGATGCGCGAATAGGGTTCCAGCTCCATGGCCACGTTCAGCGCGAGACCGTGATAAGTGCAGTGCCGGCTGACCTTGATGCCCAAGGCCGCGATCTTGCCCAGACCGGTGAAATCGGGGTGGGCGGAATTGGGGTCGGATCCGGCCGCGTTCGGCCGTTGCGGCAGCAGCGCGTGCGAGCCCGGATCGTCCAGGCGCACATAGATGCCGGGTGCACCGGCGACGCGGTGGCCGGTGACATTGAACTGATCCAGCGTGCGGATCACCGCCTCCTCCAGTCGGTAGACAAATTCCTTCACGTAGTAGCCGGCGCGCTGCATGTCGATCAGCGGATAGGCCACCACCTGGCCTGGCCCATGGTATGTCACCTGGCCGCCGCGGTTGCTCTGCACTACGGGGATGTCGCCGGGCAGCAGCAGGTGCGCGGCCTTGCCCGCCAGCCCTTGCGTGAACACCGGCGGATGCTCGCAGAGCCAGAGTTGGTCTTGGGTCTCGGCCGTGCGCGCGGCGGTGAATTCCTGCATCGCGCAAGCAGTGGGCAAGTAGTCCACCCGACCCAGGCGATGCAGCGCGATCTCCATGGCAGCTACAGGACGACCTTCACCATCGGGTGCGTGGACAGCGTGCGATACAGCTCGTCGAGCTGCTCGCGGCTGGTGGCGGTGATGGTGATGGTGACGCCCAGGTACTTGCCGCCCTTGCTTTCGCGCAGCTCGATCCCGGCGGGGTCAAAGGTGGGGTCAAACTGGTGCGCAATGTGCGTGACTGCCGCCACCATGCCCTCCATCTTCAGTCCCATGACCTTGATCGGGAACTGCGATGGGTACTGGATCAGGGATTCCTGTGGCGTGTCGGTTGATTTGCCAGTCGTCATTGCGAGCCTCGCGAGGCAATCCATGCCGTCTTTTGCGGTCCGCCACCATGAAGTGCCGCGTCGCTAGGCTCCTCGCAATGACAGCTGGCAAGCGGCAGGTCGCTATGACAAAGGCGCGTCTGCATCAGGATCTGGCCTTGGCCGCCTGATACCCCGCCAGCAGCCTGGCGTAAACAGGACCGGGCGCGCCCAGTCCCACCGGCTTGCCGTCCAGTGTGGTCACGGCCAGCACTTCCTTGGTGGCGGAAGACAGCAGCAGTTCGTCTGCATCCAGCACCTCGGCACGGCTGATGCGCCGCAGCTCGAAGGGAATGCCGGCTTCGCGGCAGATTTCCTCGATCAGGCCATAACGGATGCCTTCGAGCACGAGGTTGTCCTTGGGTGTTCCAAGAAGTTTTCCGCCTTTGACCACCCAGACGTTGCTGGCCGCGGCCTCGCTCAGAAAATCGTGCCGGAACATCACGGTTTCCAGTGTGTCGGCGTCAAAGCTGAGCTGGCGCGCAAACACCGCACCTAACAGACTGGTCGCCTTGATGTGTGCCTTTTCCCAGCGGAAGTCGTCGGCCGTGATGCAGGCCACGCCCTTCTCGCGTTGCTCGGGCGTGGGCGGCTTCATGCTGCTGGTCATGACGAACACCGTGGGTGCGATGTCCTTGGGCATGACGTGGTCGCGCATGGCCACGCCGCGCGTCACCTGGATGTACACCAGCTGATCGGTCTGCGTGGCCGGTAGGTTGAGGGTCTGCGCGTAACGCGAAATCAGCTGCAACGCCACCTCGCGCCACTGTTCGTGGGTCAAGGGGTTAGGCATGCGCAACTCGCCCAGGGAACGATCCAGGCGCGCCATGTGCTGCGCAAAGCGGAACGGCTTTCCCGCGTACACCGGCACCACTTCGTATACCCCGTCGCCGAAGATGAAGCCGCGGTCCATGACGCTGACTTTGGCGTCGCGCAGCGCCGTGTATTCGCCGTTGAGGAAGCAGGGAGTTGTGGGTAGCGCGTCGGCGCTGGAAAAGCTTGGTGTTGTCATAGGAAGCGTATTTGAGTTGGAAAAATCAACGAAGTTGCAGTGCATAGTCCTTGAAGCCGCGCAGCAACATCTCCACCGACACGGCCACCAGGATCAGCCCCATGAGGCGCTCGACCGCCACCACAAAGCGCTCGCCCAGCACGCGTTGAATGCGCTCGGCCAGCACCAGCACCACGGCGCAAACCAGCATGGTGACGCACAGCGCGCCCACCCATTCCAGACGCCGATCCGGCGCCTGCGACACCAGCAGCAGCACTGTGGCCAACGCCGACGGACCGGCCAGCGCCGGCACGGCCAGAGGCACGATCAAGGGCTCTCCGACTTCAGCCGGCGCATCGGTGGCAGGCGGCGGAAAGATCATGCGCAGCGCTATCAGGAACAGGATCACGCCGCCAGCCAGTTGCAGTGCCAACTGGCTCAGATTCATGACGCGCAGAAAGCCCTCGCCCATGAACATGAAGGCCAGCAGCAGCACGAAGGCGATCAGCACTTCGCGCAGGATCACCCTGGGACGGCGTTGCGGTGGCACATTGCGCAAGGCGTTGGCGAAGATCGGGATGTTGCCAAACGGGTCGGTGATGAGCACCAACAAGATCGTGGCAGAAACAAAACTGTAGTTCATCATGCGCTGTTGTTGGCTTGCATTGTCGCGCTACTTGAAGATCACGGTTTTGTGGCCATTGATCAATACGCGGTGTTCGCTGTGCCACTTCACGGCGCGCGCCAGCACCTGACTTTCGGTGTCGCGCCCCTGAGCGGTCAGGTCTTCCACTGTCTTGCTGTGGTCCACGCGTGCCACGTCCTGCTCGATGATCGGACCCTCGTCCAGGTCGGCCGTGACGTAGTGGGCAGTAGCGCCTATGAGTTTGACGCCACGCTCGTGCGCCTGGTAGTAGGGCTTGGCGCCCTTGAAACTGGGCAAGAAGGAGTGGTGGATGTTGATGGCGCGCCCGGTCAATTTCTGGCACATGGCGTTGCTCAAGACCTGCATGTAGCGCGCCAGCACCACCAGTTCGGCGCCTTCGCTTTGGATGATTTCAAACTGCTTCGCTTCGGCCTGCGCCTTGGTGGCAGCACTCACCGGGATGTGGTGAAACGGCACGTTGTAGCTGGCCGCCAACTGGTAGAACTCGCGATGATTAGAAATGATGGCGCGTATGTCCAGTGGCAACAGGCCCGACTTCCAGCGAAACAGCAGGTCATTCAGGCAGTGGCCTTCCTTGCTCACCAGCAGCACGGTGCGCATCGGCTCCGATGTGGCGTGCAGCGCCCAGACCATGGACAGCGCCTGTGCAAAAGACCGGAGTTGGGTGCGAAGTTCCTCGTGGCTCAGTTGTTTGCAGGCAAAGCGCACCCGCATGAAGAACAGACCCGTGTCGTGATCGTTGTACTGCGCGGCTTCCTCGATATTGCCTGCGCGCTCCAGCAAAAAACCGGAGACACTGTGCACCAGGCCCAGGCGGTCTGGACAGGACAGGGTGAGGATGTAGACGTGGTTCGTGGGCTCTTGTTTCATAGCCCCGGATTGTCGCAGGGCCGGGGCGGTCGCCCGCTATGGGGTCTTGGCTTGGAAGACGCAGTCCCGAAAGGGTCTTGCAGCGCGGCTCGTCAAAGTCCGGATTCAAAGCGCATTATGACCCAGAGCCAGGGCAAATAAAGTTTGCTTTTAGGCGCCATCGAAGGCATAGTGAAACCGTCACTCAACCCGTAAACAGGAGGCTATTTATGAACCTGACGATCAGCGGTCAACATCTCGAAGTCACCCCCGCCATGCGCAGTTATGTAACGACCAAGCTTGATCGAGTCATACGCCACTTTGACCAGGTCGTGGATGTCAAAGTGCGACTGACAGTGGACAACCAGAAGGAGAAAGAGCGCCGTCAGCGCGCGGAATGCAATATCCATGTCAAAGGCAATGATTTGTTTGCCGAAAGCTCCCACGAAGACCTGTATGCCGCAGTGGACGACCTGGTGGACAAACTGGACCGTCAGGTCGTCAGCCACAAGGAACGCCGCCAGGACCACCATCACGAAACGCCCAAGCGGCTGATGTAATCTGCGGTTCCGCAAGCCAGGCCGCCCCGAATATTGGGCGGCTTTTTGTTGTCAAAAATCGCCGGGCTGCGGCGAATTTCGCGATCCGGTTGCGGCGCACTCCAGCAGGTGCATAATCGGCCCGACCATGAACCGACTCGCCACCATTCTGCCTCCCGCCCAAGTCCTGGTACACGTTGACGTGACCAGCAAAAAGCGCGCTTTTGAGGAGGTGGGCCTGCTGTTTGAAAACCTGCACGGCCTGAGTCGCACGCTGATAACCGACTCGCTGTTTGCGCGCGAGCGCCTGGGCTCTACCGGTCTGGGTCACGGCGTGGCGATTCCGCATGGTCGCATCAAGGGCTTGAAGTCGCCCATGGCGGCGGTATTCCAGTTGGCCCAGCCGATCGGGTTTGAAGCCCCTGACGAGCAAGCCGTGAGCCTGTTGATATTCCTTCTCGTGCCCGAAGCTGCGACGCAAAGGCACCTGGAAATCCTGTCCGAGATTGCTGAATTATTGAGCGACGCCGCGCTGCGGGAAAAGATCAAGGCCTGCGGCGATGCCGTTGTTTTGCACGACCTGATTGCCAACTGGCGCGCCACTCAGGTGGCGTGACGCAGTTTTCTCCCGAGCGCAAGTGAAGCCCACCGTTGTCAGTGCTGACGCCCTGTTTGAAGAATTTCGCGCTTCACTGAAGTGGGAGTGGGTGGCCGGATTGGGCGCATCCGAACGCCGCTTTGACGAAGTTGCAGTCCAGGCCGCACGCTCTGGTGCCGACCTGGTGGGCTATCTGAACTACATCCACCCCTATCGCGTGCAAATCCTGGGCGAGCGCGAAGTCGCCTACCTGACCAATGCCACCCCCGAAGACTGCGCCCGCCGCATCACCCGCATCATCGCGCTGGTTCCGCCCGTGCTCATTCTGGCCGAGGGCCAGGTTGCGCCGCAAGGCCTGCTGTCGATGTGCGAGCAGGCGCAGATTCCGATGTTTGCCACAAGGGAGTCTCCTGCCTTCGTGATCGACGTGCTGCGCGCTTATCTGTCCAAGCACTTTGCCGACCGCATTGCCATGCACGGGGTGTTCATGGACATTCTGGGTCTGGGCGTGATGATCACCGGTGAGTCGGGCCTGGGCAAGAGCGAACTTGGACTGGAGCTGATTTCGCGTGGCAACGGACTGGTGGCCGATGATTCGGTCGACCTGTACCGCATCAATCAGACCACGATCGAAGGCCGTTGTCCGGAGTTGCTGCAAAACCTGCTGGAAGTGCGCGGCATCGGCCTGCTGGACATTCGCGCCATCTTCGGCGAGACCGCTGTGCGGCGCAAGATGCGGCTCAAAATGATCGTGCATCTGGTACGGCGCGAAACCATGGAGCGCGAATACGAGCGCATTCCCTACGAGCCGCTGACCCAGGACGTGCTGGGCGTGCCCGTGCGCAAGGTGGTGATCCAGGTGGTGGCCGGGCGCAATATCGCGGTGCTGGTGGAGGCGGCGGTGCGCAACACCATCTTGCAGTTGCGCGGCATCGACACCTACCAGGACTTCGTTGAGCGCCACCGCCTGGCGATGAACACCGGCAGTTAAGCGTGTCCAGTTGCCTGCGGGCGGTGCGGGCAGGCGGTCTTGTGACAGTGCACGTAAAGACTCAGTGCGTGATCCACGATCTCGAACCCCTTGGTGCGCGCCACTGCGTGCTGGCGCTGCTCGATCTGTGCGTCCACGAACTCCTCGACCCGACCGCAGTCCAGGCACACCAAATGGTCGTGGTGCTCTCCTTCGTTGAGCTCGTACACCGCCTTGTCGCTCTCGAAGTGGCCGCGCGTGAGCAACCCCGCCTGCTCGAACTGCCCGAGCACCCGGTACACGGTGGCCAGGCCGATGTCGCTGTGTTCCTGCATCAGTACCCGAAACACATCCTCCGCCGTCATATGGCGGCGCTCACCCTTTTGAAATATCTCGAGGATTTTGAGGCGCGGCCCCGTGGCCTTGAGACCGGTGCTTCTAAGTTCGTTGAGTGTGTTCATCGTGTGCGGCGCCGCCGGTAGGCGCGTTCACGCCACCTCTGTCGGACTTGGGGCTCAAGGCTACAATGGCCGATCATATAGCTACCGGTCTTACCATGCCCGCTCTTGTCTCCAGCCGCGTCCCGTTGGTTTTGGCTCTTGTTGCTGCCGTATCCGGCTGCGGCAGTTTCAACTATGCCAGCGTACGGGTCGCCGAAGTCATCACGCCCTACAAGGTGGAAGTGGTGCAGGGCAATTTCGTTGCGAGCGAACAAGTGCAACTGCTCAAGGCCGGTATGACACGGGCCCAGGTGCGTGATCTGCTCGGCACCCCCATGGTGGCGGACGCTTTTCACGGTGACCGTTGGGACTATGCCTTCAGTCTGAGGCGCAAGGGCGTGCTGACGCAATCGCGTCGGCTCACGGTATTCTTCAAGGCTGACGTGATGGACCGCTTTGAAAGCGACCCCATGCCCACGGAAGCCGAGTTCGTCGCCAGCCTGGACACCGTGCGCAGGGATCTGGTTGTGCCCCTGCTGGAAGCGGCGCCGGAAAGCCTGAAGGGTTTTGCGGATCCGGTAGAGGTCAAGCCGGCAACGCCAGAACTTCCACCCCTACCCGTCAGCTATCCGCCCCTGGAAGGCCCTGCGCGCTGATATGGATAGGTCGTCGAGCCCCCAAGTGCAGCAGCAGGTGGCCGTAGCCGGCGCCAGTGGACGCATGGGTCAGATGCTGATCGAGGCTATCCGCGCCAGCAGCGACTGCACACTGGCGGGCGCGCTGGACCTGGCCATCAGCCCGGCCATTGGCTCCGATGCAGCCGCGTTTCTGGGGTGCGCAAGCGGCGTGCTGATCACGGCCGATTTGTGCGCCGGCCTGAAAGGCGCACAGGTACTGATCGACTTCACCCGCCCAGAAGGCACGTTGGCGCACCTGCGCCAGTGCCGCGCTCTGGGCGTGAACGCGGTCATCGGCACCACCGGTTTCACCGAAACCCAAAAAGCCGAGATTGCGCAGGCTGCGCAGGACATTGCCATCGTCATGGCCCCCAATATGAGCGTGGGCGTGAACGTTACGCTCAAACTGCTGGAGCTGGCAGCGAAGGCGCTGTCCACGGGCTACGACATTGAAATCATCGAGGCCCACCATCGCCACAAGGTCGATGCGCCCTCGGGCACGGCGCTCAAAATGGGCGAGGTCATCGCCGAAGCGCTGGGGCGCGATCTGAAGGATTGCGCCGTCTATGCGCGTGAAGGCGTCACCGGCGAGCGGGACCCTTCGTCCATCGGTTTTGCCAGCATTCGCGGTGGCGACATAGTAGGCGACCACACCGTGTTGTTCGCAGGCACAGGCGAACGCATCGAGATTACGCACAAGTCCAGCAGCCGCACCACCTACGCGCAAGGCAGCCTGCGCGCCGTGCGCTTCCTGTCTGACAAGACACAGGGCTTGTATGACATGTTTGACGTGCTGGGGCTGAAATGAATTTATCGCAACTCTTGTCACAAGGCGATGTTGTCACCAAGCTGGTGGCCGGTTTGCTGCTCCTCATGTCGGTGGCAAGCTGGGTCATCATCCTTTGGAAAGGCTGGCTTTTGCGGCGCGCGCTGGGCGAAGTGACGCGCAGCACGTCGGTTTTCTGGCAGTCTGCCTCGTTCGACGAAGCTCTGGCCAAAGTAAGGGCTTTTGACCGCGAGGAACTGGTCCTGCCATTGGTCATTGCAAGCCAGTTGCAGGCCAGCGCCAACCTAGGCGGCGCGGGCAGCAAGGCACAGCAGCTCACACGCAGTCTGCGCGACGCCTTGCACGCCGTGCTGCACAAGCTTCAGTTCGGCCAGGTACTGCTTGCCACCGTGGGCGCCACAGCGCCGTTTGTTGGCCTGCTGGGCACGGTTTGGGGCATCTACCACGCGCTCGTCGGTTTGACGGGCGCGGCCCAGATCACGATCGAAAAGATCTCCGGTCCTGTGGGCGAATCCCTGCTCATGACCGCTGCAGGCCTGGCCGTGGCGATCCCCGCCGTGTTGGCCTATAACGTGCTGGGCCGCGTCATCACCCGCATCGAGGCCGATCTCGAAGGCTTTGCGCGCGACCTGCTGGATTTATGCGCAGACGCACCCACAAGCGCGCTGCGGACCGATTCCGCGAACTGATTCTGTCGAAGTTTGCCCGATGTCCTTTGGTCGCTTGGAACGCTCCCAAACCGCTCAGCCCATGAGTGAGATCAATGTCACGCCGCTGGTGGATGTGATGCTGGTATTGGTTGTGATCTTCATCATCACCGCGCCCCTGCTGGCCAGTTCCATCCGCCTGGACCTGCCCAAAACCGATGCTGCCAAGCCCATGGAAGAGCCCAAGTTCGTGACCCTGGTGGTGGACAAGGCCGGCCAGACCTTCCTGCAAGACCAGCCCATCACGCTGGCGCAACTCGCACAGAGCCTGACGCAAACCGCGGCGCAAAACCCGGACACCGAGGTGCAATTGCGCGCCGACGAAGCCGTGCCCTATGGGCGCGTGGTGGAAGTCATGGGTGTGGCGCAAAAAGCGGGGCTCAGCCGCATCGGCTTTGTAGCGGATGCGAAGACCGTTGATGCCAAGTCGAATTGACGCAGCCCTGCCAAAAGTCATCCATGTTGAAATTCACCTGTTGCGATACCGTTGAGCAGTTTTCCGGCGCGAGCCAGGCCCAGGTGCTGCGCGGCATCACCCGTGGCTTCGAGAAGGAGTGCCTGCGCGTGGACCCGCGTGGCAAACTCGCGCTCACGTTGCATCCGCAAGCCCTGGGTTCCAAGCTCACGCATCCCTGGATCACCACCGACTATTCAGAGGCCCTGCTCGAATTCATCACGCCACCGACGCAAGACCCGGAACTGCCGCTGGCGCAGGTGCGCGACATCCACCGCTACACCGTGCGCCAACTGGGCGATGAGACCCTGTGGGCCGGCTCTATGCCCTGCATCCTCGCGGATGACAAGGACATTCCCCTGGCCGATTACGGGAGCTCCAACGCGGCCAAGTTCAAGCACGTGTACCGTGAAGGACTGGGGCTGCGCTACGGCCGCCAGATGCAGACCATTGCGGGCGTGCATTACAACTGGTCGCTGCCGCAGGCTTTCTGGCAGGCGCTGGACGAAGCCGGCTGCTGCGGTCGCACGCAGAGCATGCAGGACTTCCAGAGCACGCGCTACTTCGGTCTGATCCGTAACTTCCTGCGCTACAGCTGGCTCATCCCCTATCTGTTCGGCGCATCGCCGGCGATCTGCAAGTCCTTTCTTCAAGGACGCAACACGGACCTGCCCGAACTCTTTCCCGGCACGCTTTATGGCCCTTACGCCACCAGCCTGCGCATGAGCGATCTGGGCTACCAGAACCGGGCTCAGGACAAGCTGCAGGTGAGCTTCAATTCGCTCGCCGAATACACGAGCGCGCTCGAAGCCGCGATCCGCACCCCCGATCCGTATTACCAGGAGCTTGGCGTCAAGGACGGCGAGCACTGGAAGCAGCTCAGCGCCAATCTGCTGCAGACCGAAAGTGAGTTCTACGCCGGCATCCGACCAAAACGCATCGGCAAGTTGGGCGAGCGCCCAGCGCTGGCCCTGCAGCGCTACGGGGTGGAATACGTGGAGGTGCGCTTGTTCGACCTGAACCCGATGGTGGACATTGGCATCACGCCCGAGCAAAGTCAGTTTGCCGACGCCTTCTTGTTGATGTGCCTGTTCCGCGACAGTCCACCCATCACGGCGCGCGAGCAGGCCGAGAACGACGAAAACAAACGTCGTGTGGTGAATCGCGGGCGTCAACCCGATCTCCAATTGCTGGTGCACAACCGCGAGCAGCCGTTTCGCGCACTGGCGCACGAGCTGTTTGACGACATGGCCCCCTTTGCCTCGATGCTGGACAGCGCCTGGGGCACGACCCGCTACAGCAGCGCGATGCGGTCGCTGCGCCAGCGCATCGATGACCCCGAGACCACGCCCTCGGCCCAGGTGCTGGCGGCGTGCCGGGAGCAGGGCGGCTACTTTCCAACGATCATGCAATGGTCGCAGCAGCACAAGGCTAGCCTGCTGGACCAGCCCCTGGACCCGGCCACGCAGGCACGCTTCGAGCTCAGTGTGCGGGAGTCGCTGCGCGAACAAGGGCAGCTCGAAGCCCAGCAGCAAGGCCCGTTTGAGGACTACGTGGCGCAGTATTTTTCTTGAGGCAGGCGTAACTCTTCTGCCACAATGGCCGTGTTGCCCCTGGTGCAAGGTCGAATCCACCGTGACACATCCTGATCTTCAGACGCTTTGCAAACGCTGTGCTGCGATCTTGTTGTGCTGCGTGCTTGCCGCAGCGGGCAGCCAGGCGCAAGTGCCGCCAACATACAAGTTGCACGTTGTCGGTGGCCTGGCTGGCATAAACCAATTCACGCACAACGAAGAGCCCTTCTGGAGCCGGGAATTGTCACGGCTGAGCGGCGGAAAATTCAGCGCTGAGATAGTTCCCTTTGACCGCGCCGGTGTGCCCGGCTCGGAAATGCTGCGTCTGATCCAGCTTGGCGTCATCCCCTTCGGCACCACCCTCGTGAGCTTCCTCTCCAACGAGTTCCCCGAATTCGGGGCGCCTGACCTGGCCGGCCTCAATCCGGACATGCCCAGTCTGAAGGTGTCGGTTGCGGCCTTCAGACCCTACCTTGAAAAACAGCTTCGGGATCGGTTCGGCATCGAGGTCCTGGCCGTCTATGTCTATCCGGCCCAGGTGGTTTTTTGCCGTCGGCCGCTGACCCGACTTGCCGATTTGTCTGGGCGGCGCGTCCGCGTCTCCTCTGCCACGCAGGCTGATTTCGTGGGGGCTTTTGGCGGCATTCCGGTGATGACCGGGTTTGCGGAAATCATGGCGCACATGAAGTCGGGTGACATCGAGTGCGCCATTACCGGAAGCATGTCGGGCAACACCTTGGGCTTGCATGAAGTGAGCACCTATGTGCATACCCTTCCCTTGAGCTGGGGGTTGTCGTTTTTTGGCGCCAACCAGACCGCCTGGAACGCCTTGCCGGCTGATCTGAAAGCTTTGTTGCGCCGTGAACTGCCCAAACTGGAAGCCACCATTTGGATGGAATCGCAACTGGAAACCGCCGCGGGCCTGGCCTGCAACGTCGGCGCTTCCAGTTGCGTTGGCGGGCACAAGGGCAAGATGGTGCTGGTACCCACTTCGGCACAGGACGAGCGTCAACGCCAGGAGATAGTTGCCAAGACGGTGCTGACGCGATGGGTGCAGCGCTGTGGCTCTCGCTGCAGCGAGGTCTGGAACCAGACCATCGCACCGGCGCGGGGCATTCCCTCGCCCCCCTCCAAATGACGATCGGCCGGCCATCGCGGATTCGGTTGACCGTAATGGGCCTGGCGGCAAGCTTTGTGCTGGCCGTAGTCACGGCTGCAGTGAGCCTGATCTGGAGCAACCGACAAGCCGCACTGGCGGGAAGCGAAGCGCAGGCGGCGCGCTTCGTGGTGGGTGCCGAAGCTGCTTTGAATCGATCGCTGCTAGGGGTTGACGTGCTGCTTGCCAGCATGGACGAGTTGCTGAATCTGTCGAACTCGATGGTTGACTGGATCGACCCCAAGCTTGCCAGTCGCTTGATGTATGGCGCGGCGCGACAAAACCTGACAGTGCGCCATCTGGCGCTGATCGATGCACAGGGGCGTGTGCTCGCCTCTTCGGATCAAGACGGTGCGCAGCATCGGCTCGACCTTCCGTCGGGGTTTATCAACGAGGTGCTGGCGCAACCGGTGTCTACCTTGATGGTGAGTGTCGCGGCGGTGAGTTTTTCGAGTTCGGAGCGGGTCCTATATCTTGCGCGCAGCATCCAGTTGGCCGACCGCTCCAAGCTTCTGGCGGTGGCTGAAATGCCGGCTGCACTGTTGAATTCGATCCTGGTTCAAGGGGTGGACATCAGCGGACTGGAGGTAACGCTGGAGCGCGGCGACGGTCAGTTGCTGAGCAGCGTTCCCGTGCGTGAGCAACAAGCCGGCGAAAGGCTTGCGCCGGCCCTGGGCGACCAGCGCCACGCGGGGCAGGCATTGCATTTGCCCGCGCGGCTGAGTGGCGCTGAGGCACTGGTCTTGATCCGTCCCATCCTGTATCAGGACGCCCTCATTGCGGCCAGCATTCCGGTGGACTCGGCGCTTGCCGACTGGCGCACGGAGAGTCGTTTCATTCTGCTCGCGATGACGGTGTTCATCCTGATGATCGTCATTGTTGCCAGCTTCTTTCTGCGCTATCTGGAACGCATGGCGCAGGCCCGACGCGCCATCGTCGAGTCCAAGACCACCCTGGATCAGGCGCTGGAGGCCATGGTGAGCGGCTTCCTGCTGCTTGACTCCGAGCACAGGGTGGTGCGCTGGAACCGGCGCTTCGAGGAGATATTCCCCTGGCTCGCGGGAACAATGAACCCGATGATGCCGTTTCGGCACATTCTGGAGGTGACGGTCAAGCATCATTTGCCAGGCGCCAGCGAGGCCGAGCAACAGCAATGGCTGGAACGTCGCCTCGCGCTGCAGTGGCAACCCAAGGAGGCGCACGAGCAGTCCTTGCCCAACGGCCACTTCATCCAGATCACGGAGCGAGCCACGCCCGAGGGCGGTCTGGTGATCGTCTACCACGACGTCACCGATTTGCGTCTGGCCAGCGACGAGATTGAGAAACTGGCGTTCTACGACCCGCTGACGCACCTGCCCAATCGACGCTTGCTGATCGACAGGCTGGAGCAAGCCACGGCGACCAGCGCGCGCTCGGGCCGGGAGGCGGCGCTGCTGTTTATCGACCTGGACCATTTCAAGACTCTGAACGACACTCTTGGTCACGATATCGGTGACCTGTTGCTGCGCCAGGTAGCGCAGCGCCTGAGCGCCTGCGTGCGCGAGGGCGACACCGTGGCCCGCCTGGGCGGCGATGAGTTCGTGGTGATGCTGGCCGATCTGAGCGAGCAGGCCGTGGACGCAGCCACCCAGGTCGAGGCCGTAGCCCAAAAGATATTGGACGCGCTCAATCAGTCCTATCGTTTGGGGGCGCATGAATACCGCAGCACGCCTAGTATCGGAGTGACGCTTTTTTGCGGTCACGATTGCGCCATGGACGAATTGCTCAAGCAGGCCGACATCGCCATGTACCAGGCCAAGAGGGCGGGGCGTAACACCGTGCGCATGTTCGATCCCGCGATGCAGGCCGCCATCAGCGCGCGCTCGTCCATGGAGTTGGATCTGCGCAAGGCGCTGCTGGCGCGCGAATTTGTGCTGTACTTCCAGCCGCAGGTGGATGCAGCGGGACGAGTGATCGGCGCCGAAGCGCTGCTGCGCTGGAACCACCCCGAGCGCGGCCTGGTGTCGCCGGCCGAGTTCATCCCGTTGGCGGAGGAGACCGGGCTGATCCTGCCTTTGGGTCAATGGGTTTTGGAGACGGCCTGTACGCAACTGGCCGCTTGGAGCGTGACCCCGCAAACATCCCATCTGAGCCTGGCGGTGAACGTCAGCGCGCGCCAGTTCAGCGTGCCCCATTTTGTGCGCGACGTGTTGGCTGTGATCGAGCAGACCGGCGTGGCACCGACCCAACTCAAGCTTGAGTTGACTGAAAGCCTGCTGCTGGACAATGCGGAAGACGTCATCGCCAAGATGCTGGCCTTGAAAGAGCGCGGCGTGAGCTTCTCTTTGGACGACTTTGGCACCGGCTATTCTTCGCTCTCCTACCTCAAGCGGCTGCCGCTGGACCAGCTAAAAATTGACCGCTCCTTTGTGCGCGACATCCTGATAGATCCCAATGATGCCGCCATCGCCCGCACCATCGTGGCTCTGGGCCAAAGCCTGGGCCTGGCGGTCATCGCAGAAGGTGTGGAGACCGAAGCGCAGCGCGATTTTCTCGCCGCCAATGGTTGTCTGGCGTATCAGGGTTACCTGTTCAGTCGGCCCTTGCCGAAGGACGAATTTGAGGTGTTCGTACTTCGATCGGCGCAGCGCGAACCCTAGGCACTCACTTTCTTGCTGCGGGTCTCGAAATCGCGCCATTCTTTTGGCATGATGCGAGCATGAGCCCACGCCCAAATTCCGCCCCCTCCATTTCCTGCGTCATGCCGGCCTTCAACGAGGAAGGCAATCTGGCGAACTTTGTGCCTCAGGTGTTGGCCACGCTGAATGCTCTGTCACCACAGGTGGAACTGATCGTGGTGGACGATGGCAGCCGCGACACCACGGTGCAGGTGGCGCGCGCTCTTTGTGCCTCGCACCCTGAACTGGTGTTGCTGCAACTCTCGCGCAACTTCGGCAAGGAAGCTGCGTTGACCGCGGGGCTGGCCGCAGCGCGCGGCGACGTCGTCTTCTTGCTCGATGCCGATGGCCAGCATCCCGTGTCCTTGTTGCCCGAGATGATGAAGAAATGGAAGCAGGGCGCGGACGTGGTGTACGCCGTGCGCAAGACACGAGCCGACCAGTCGGGCCTGCACGGGGGCTTGGCCGAGCTCTTTTACAAGCTGGTGAATTTTGGCAACCGGGTGCAGATTCCGCCGCACGCGGGAGACTTTCGCCTGATGGACCGCAAGGTGGTCGCGGCCTTGAACGCGCTGCCCGAGCGCAACCGTTTCATGAAGGGCCTGTACGCCTGGGTCGGCTTCAACGCCACGGCCATCGATTACGAACCGCTGCCGCGCACTCAGGGTCAAAGCAGCTTCGGACTGCGCGGCGCATTCGCCCTGGCGTTCACCGGCATCCTGGCCTTTTCGATTGCGCCGCTGCGGCTGCTCGCTTTGTGCGGCTTGCTGTTGGCGCTGGCTGCGATCGGCTATGGCAGCTGGGTGGTGGTGGACTATTTTCTATGGGGCATCGCCGTTCCAGGCTACGCCACGATCGTAGCCGGCATGATGTTCTTGAGCGGCATCCAGTTGCTCTCCATCGGCGTGCTGGCCGAGTACGTGGGCCGCATCTACGAAGAGGTAAAGCAGCGTCCGCTGTTTCTGGTGAGTGAGCGCATCGGCACCGGTCTGAGCACAGCGGCGTCGATGGTTGTCGATTCGACCGAGCGGCGCGATTCTTCGCTGCTCTGACCGCGCTCATGTCGCGCTCGGGTTTTTGGTTCCTGGTGGTGGGCAGTTCCGCCGCCCTCACGCACATGGCAGTGTTCTCCCTGGTGCAGCGCGAGGTCTGGCCGGAGTTGGCAAACGCCCTGGGTTTTTGCGTGGCCTTCGGCGTGAGCTTTGCCGGCCACCGGCTCCTGAGCTTTCAGGATGCTGCAACCAGCGTGCGCCAGAGCCTGGGGCGTTTTGCCGTGACCTCGCTGCTCGGCTTTGCCTCGAACGAGGTGGTGTTCGTCGCGCTGCTGCGCGGCCTGCTTTGGCCCGCGCTGCTGGCGCTTTTTGTTGCCATGGTTTTTGCCGCGGCCCAGACCTATGTGCTGAGCCGCTACTGGGCCTTCAAGCGTTGACCGCGTGGTTGACCAGCGTGGCGCCGCGGACCAGTTGCACGCGGTGGCGTTGCAGCGCGTCGGTGAATGCGGAACTCGCGAGGTAGTCAAGTTCCCGGTGCCTAGCCTGACCAATCTCGTCTTCGGGCTCAGCGCGGTTGGCCGGGTGGCACATGACGATGTCGCCCTCGGCCGCAAGCGCCAGCCACTGGTTCATCAGCGCCGCGTAGCGCGAACCGTCCCCCTTGAAGTCGTAGATTCCGCTCAGGTTGGCAGCGCAGGCAATGTGCTTGGTTGCTGCAAGTTGGCGCAGCGCCATCGCGCCCAAGGCGGTGATGATGTGGCCCTTGAGTCCGATCGGCGCCTGCGAGATGCGCAGGTAGGGCGGCTGCGCGCCGTAGCGCTCGTGCAGCACCTGCACCAGCGCCTGGCGGATGCCGTTGAATTGCTGCACATGTTGATGCCCGTCGACGTAGTCCGGCGGCGCTTGCCACTGCGCCTCGAAGGCGTCGAACTGGTGTGAAATTACGGCGCGCGCTGTGGCCACATTGAAGCCGCCCAGCACCGCCTTGAACATGGCGGCGTTGAGTGAGCAACCGTGGCCCGTGCGAAGAGCAAAGTCGCTGGTCCAGTCCAGGTGCAGACCGACGTCGATGCGCCCGCGCAAGTCCTGCAGCAGCGCCACGTCCTGGCGCCAGCGCGGCGACAGCACCATCACGCTGGTGGCACTGAGCCGACCCTTTGCGGCAAGTTGCGCGATGCCGCGCGATGCCGCTTCGTGCACCGCGAAATCGTCCGCGCACAGGACAATCTGCTTGCGTTCCGCGAAGCCGTCGGTACGGCTCGCGCTGGCTTTCATAACGGCGCGTGCCAGAACTGGGGCTGGCCGTAATGGTGCTTCAGGAAGTCGATCCACAGGCGCACCCGCAGCGGCAGATGCTTGCGCTGCGGAAACACGGCGTAAATGCCATTCGGCGGCGCGGCAAAGTCCGCCAGAACTTCCACCAGCGCGCCGCTGGCGATCTCCGACTCCACCTCCCAGGTGCTGCGCCAGGCAATGCCGTAACCCGCCAGACACCAGGCGTGCAGCACCTGGCCATCCGAGCAGTCCAGCGGACCGCCGGGTTTGAGGTGGCTCACCTGTGCCGGCCCACCCTCGGGCGCAGGCGAACAAAACGCCCAGCCCCGCGTTTGCGAGGCATCGCTGGAAAGAGTGAGGCAATCGAATTTGGACAGGTCTGCGGGGTGCCGGGGCGTGCCGTGCTGCTTCAGGTACTTGGGCGTGGCCACGCACAGGCGGCGGTTGTCTGCCAGACGCACGCTCACCAGGGTCGAGTCCGGCATGTCGCCCACGCGCACGGCGCAGTCGAAACCTTCGCCCGCGAGATCGACCACGCGGTCGCCCAGGTTCAGGGAGATCGTCACCTCGGGATGCAGTTCGCGAAACCGCGGTACCAGCGGCGCCACGTGGCGCCGGCCAAAGCCTGCGGGTGCGGTGATGCGCAAATGGCCGCTGGCCTTGACGCCGCCGGCGCTCACGCTGGCCTCGGCGTTGGCCATGTCGGCCAGCAGCCGCTGGCAGTCTTCCAGGAACGCGCTGCCCTCGTGCGTGAGGCTGATGCGCCTTGTGGTACGCACCAGCAGCTTCACGCCCAGGCGCTCCTCCAGCGCGTCCAGGCGCCGCCCCATCACGGCCGGTGTCAGACCTGCGGCCTTGGCCGCAGCCGTCAAACTGGCGCGCAGGGCCACACCCACGAAGGCTTCCATCTGTTTGAGTTTGTCCATAACGGCAAGATTACCTCCATTTTCATCCGGGATAACTCGCATTATCAGGATTTAATCATCGGCCGAGCGTGGAATACATTGGAGGGTATGGAAATTCCCAAAGTTGCCTCCGCACCCAGAGCGGTGCTGTTCGACGCCTACGGCACACTCTTCGACGTGTACAGCGTGGGCTCTCTGGCGGAACAGTTGTTCCCAGGCAGGGGCCAAGCCTTGGGCGTCATGTGGCGCGACAAGCAGATCGAATACACGCGCCTTGTGACCACCAGCAACGACGGTGCGCACTACCAGCCATTCTGGGATCTGACACGCGCCGCGCTGCGCTATGCCTGCAAGCGCCTGGGTCTGAACCTCACGGCCGAGCGCGAAGGCCAGTTGATGAACCAGTACCGCCATCTGAGCGCCTTTCCGGAAGACCGCGAGGTGCTGCGCGCGCTCAAGACCAGGGGTATCGCCACCGGCATCCTGTCCAATGGCGACCCGGCCATGCTGGAGGTGGCGGTCAAGTCCGCTGGACTGGAAGACCTGCTGGACCGGGTCGTCAGCACCCACGTCATCCGCAAATACAAGACGCATCCACAGGCCTACGCGCTGGGTGAACAGGCTTTTGACTGTGCCGCCTCGAAGATCGTATTCGTCAGCAGCAATTCCTGGGACGCTCTGGCTGCCACCTGGTATGGCTACCGCACGCTGTGGGTGAACCGCCAGGGGCTGCCGTTCGAGGAACTCGGCACCCAGCCCACGCGCACCGGCGCCAGCCTGCGCGACGTACTTGATTTCTTTCCCCCTGACCTTTGAGGATCACACCATGACACAACGCACCGCCCTCCATCGCCTGCAGGTCGCCACCGTGATGCAGCAGTTCATCGACTCCGAGGTGCTGCCCGGCACCGGCGTCAGCAGTGCCACTTTCTGGCAGGGCTTTGACGCCATCGTGGCGGACCTAGCACCCAAGAACCTGGCGCTGCTGGCCGAGCGCGACCGTCTGCAAAGCGAGATTGATGCCTGGCACAAAGCGCATCCGGGACCGATCAAGAGCATGAAGGCGTATCGCAGATTTCTGGAGAAGATCGGCTACCTGGTGCCGGAGCCGGCGCAAGTGAAAACCACCACCAAGAACGTGGACGCCGAACTCGCGGTGCAGGCCGGGCCCCAACTGGTGGTGCCAATCCTGAATGCGCGCTACGCGCTGAACGCGGCGAATGCGCGCTGGGGTTCGCTCTACGACGCGCTCTACGGCACCGACGTCATCTCTGAAGCCAATGGCTGTGAAAAAGGCAGTGGCTACAACGCCAAGCGTGGCGCTCAGGTGATAGCGTACGCGCGCCATGTGCTGGACCGCACGGCGCCGCTCAAGGGCGGCTCGCATCTGGACTCCACCGGCTACGCGGTGATGAATGGCAAGCTGGTGGTGACGCTCAAGAGCGGCAAGAGCGTGGAGTTGAAGAATGCCAAGCAGTTCATCGGCTACCAGGGCGATGCGACTGCGCCTTCGGGCGTGCTGCTGCTCAATAATGGCCTGCATCTGGACCTGCGTATCGACCGTGGTCACTCCATCGGCGCCACCGACCCGGCCGGCGTGGCCGACCTGGTGGTGGAGGCAGCCCTGTCCACCATCCTCGATCTGGAAGACTCGGTCGCTGCCGTGGACGCCGACGACAAGGTGCTCGGGTACCGCAACTGGCTTGGCATCCTCAAGGGCACGCTCACCGAAGAGTTGAGCAAGGGCGGCAAGACCTTCACGCGCGGCCTCAATCCCGATCGTGTCTATACGGCAGCCAATGGAAATGCTGAAGTGCGCCTGCACGGTCGCGCCCTCATGTTCCTGCGCAACGTGGGTCACCTGATGACCAACCCCGCCATCCTCTACACCGATGCGTTGGGCGCCACGCGCGAGATTCCCGAAGGCATCCTGGACGCCGTGGTCACCACCGCGATTGCGCTGCACGACCTGCAAGGCCACGGCCAAGACGGCATCCGCAACTCGCGCAAAGGCAGTGTTTACATCGTCAAACCCAAGATGCACGGCCCGGACGAAGTGGGCTTTGCGGCGGAACTGTTTGCGCGTGTGGAAAAGCTGCTTGGCCTGAGAGACTCCACCGTCAAGCTGGGCATCATGGACGAAGAGCGCCGCACCAGCGTGAACCTGAAGGCGGCAATAGCCGCCGCCAGCAGTCGCGTCGCCTTCATCAACACCGGCTTCCTGGACCGCACCGGCGACGAGATGCACACCTGCATGCACGCGGGCCCCGTGTTCCGCAAGGGCGACATGAAGAGCAGCGCCTGGATTCAGGCATACGAAAAAAACAACGTGCTCGTGGGCCTGGCCTGCGGGTTGCGCGGCAAGGCTCAAATCGGCAAGGGCATGTGGGCCATGCCGGACCTGATGGCCGCCATGATGCAGCAGAAGATCGCGCACCCGAAAGCTGGCGCCAACACCGCGTGGGTGCCCAGCCCCACCGGCGCCACGCTGCACGCGCTGCACTATCACCAGGTAAAGGTGTCGCAGGTGCAAAAGGACATGGAACAAGAGCAGGTCTTCATCGATCCGCAGCAACAGCGTGACGCGATCCTGAACGACCTGCTGCAGATCCCGGTGGTGAAAAAAGCCAAGTGGAGCGATGCCGAGCGCCAGCAGGAAATCGACAACAATGCCCAGGGCATCCTGGGCTATGTGGTGCGCTGGATCGACCAGGGCGTGGGCTGCTCCAAGGTGCCCGACATCCACAACATCGGCCTCATGGAGGACCGCGCCACGCTGCGTATCAGCAGCCAGCACATCGCCAATTGGCTGCTGCACGGCGTCGTGACCAAGCCCCAGGTGCGCGCCAGCTTCAAGCGCATGGCCAAGGTGGTGGACAAGCAGAACGCCGCCGACCCGCTCTACAAGAACCTGAGCGGGAACTACTCAGGCGCAGCCTACCAGGCCGCCACCGACCTGGTGTTCAAGGGCTTGGAGCAGCCCAGCGGCTACACCGAGCCGCTGCTGCACGCGTGGAGGTTGAAGGTGAAGGCCGGGGCAGGCATGGCCTGATGCTGGATTGACCCGGCTCGGGCTCAAAGTAGATGCGCGATCAAGGGAATCAACACGGACGCCAGCAGCACTTGCAGTCCGAGCGCCAGACCGGCATAGGCGCCGGCGTCCGGATGGACGTGCATGGCACGCGCCGCGCCGATGCCGTGCGACGCCGTGCCCAGCGCAAAGCCCCGCACCTGAGCGGGCTTGATTCCCATGGCGTCGAACAGGTACTTGGCGCTGATCGCGCCAACCAGGCCGGTCAACACGGCAAACACCGCCGCCAACGCCGGGATGCCGCCGAGTTGCTCGGCGATGCCCATGGCCACCGGCGCCGTGACCGATTTGGGCGCGAGCGAGCGCAGTAAGTCATCGGGCAGGCCCAACGCCCAGCCGATGGCCACGGCGCTGGCGCTGGCCGCCGCACCACCGGCCAAAGCCGCCAGCAGCAGCGGCCCGGCGCGTTGGCGCAGTTCTTCGCGCCGCTGCCAAAGCGGCCATGCCAGCGCCACCACCGCCGGCCCCAGTAGAAAATGAATGAACTGCGCGCCGGAGAAATAGCTGGGATAGGGTGTGCCACTCACCGTCAGCAGTGTCGCCAGCAGCAGCACGGTCCACAGCACCGGATTGGCCCAGGGCGCCTGATCCAGCCGCTGGTAGACGGCCTGCGCTAGCAGGTAGGTCAGCAGCGTCGCGGTCAAGCCGAACAGCGGCGTGGTTGAGAGGTAGACCCAGAGTTGCACGAAGTCCGTCATGTCGGCATCTTCAAGCGTCGGGGGAAGTGCTGGTGCGAGGCAGCGCCGCGCGCAGCACCAGGGCCGTGACGATCAGCCCGATCCAGGTCGACAGCACCAAAGCCACCGCCAAGCGAACGCCGTACTGCGAGAGCAGCGCCATGTGCGTCATGACACCGACCCCCACCGGCACGAACAGCAGCGACAAGTGCGCCAGCAGCGCATCCGCGACTGTGCCCACGCTTTCGCGCACCGCCTGCCAGCGCAGCAGGCCCACCAGCATCAGCATGCCAAGCACCGGCCCTGGCAGGCCCAGATGGGCGAGTCGGGTCAGGGCTTCTCCCGCAGACTGGCACAGCAGCAGCCAGGTCAGACCGGTGAGCAAGGGCGACGCTTTCATGGCGCCTATTATGTTGGCTAATGCTCGCGCACCAGCAGCAGCGAGCAGGTGGCGATGCGCACCAGGTTCTCGGCCACGCTGCCCACCAGCAGGCGCTCGAAGCCGCGCCGCCCGTGGGTGCCGACGACGATCAGATCCGCGCCCCATTGCACTGCGGCGTCGGCGATCATTTCTGCCACGCGCCGCTTCGTGGATTCGATCAGCTGTCGCTCGGCCGTGCAGCCGGCCGCAGCCGCCTTGGCCTGCGCCTGGTCCAGCAGTGCGTTGGCAGCTGTCCTCATCTCTTTCTTGACGAGGTCGATGTCGATGTAGCTGCCAAGCCCCATGCCGTGCTGGTCCAGTGGCGCTTCGTCCACGGCCGTGGCAATGCACAGGCTGGCGCCTTGCACGCGTGCCAGCGCGATGGCTTCGTCCAGCGCCTTTTGCGCGGTGCTGCTGTTGTCGATGGCGACAAGGATTTTCTTGCTCATAAATGGTTCTCCGGAAATTTATTTGACGACCAGCAGCGTGAACGGGAACACGTAGGCCTGCAGCGTCACGAAGATGCCGACCAGGCAGGCCAGGGCCAGTGAATGGAAGAACACGTAGCGCAGGATGTCGCCTTCGTGGTTGAACCAGCGCGTGGCCGTGGACGCGACCACGATCGATTGCGCGTCGATCATCTTGCCCATCACGCCGCCCGAGCTGTTGGCCGCGCCCATCAGGTTCGGCGACAGGCCGAGCTGGTCTGCGGCGACTTTCTGCATGCCGCCGAAGAGCACGTTGGAGGCCGTGTCCGAACCCGTCATCGCCACGCCAATCCAGCCCATCAGCGTGCCGAAGAAGGGGTAGAACACGCCGCTGTTGGCAAAGGCCAAGCCAAGCGTGGTATCGGTGCCCGAGTAGCGCGTGAGCGTGCCCAGACCCAGCATCAGCACGATGGTCATGAGCGAATAGCGCACCAGCCAGAAAGTGCGACCGAAGGTGGCGACGATTTCCGTGGGTTTGTACTTCATGACAAAGGCGCCGACGATGGCTGCCAGCAGGATCCCGGTGCCGGTGGCAGAGAGCAGACCCAGCACATAGACGGCGCCTTCCTTGGTTGGCTTCACCACCACCGGCGGCATTTTTTCAATCAGGTTGTGCAGGCCGGCCATCGGGAACGAGGGCGCGTAGATGCCGTTGAGCCAGGTCTTCACCGACGGCAGGCCCCAGACGAAGACGAACACCGTCAGGATCAGCCACGGGGTCCAGGCGCGAACCAGTTCGGCGCGCGTGTAGTGCACCGCAGGCAGCGCCGCCTTGGCTTCGCCGCCGTTGCTCTCGTGGCCTTTCAGATTGGGCGAGGTCCAGATCTTTTTGGGCTGCCAGACGCGCAGGAACAGCACCAGGGATATCATGGAAACGATGGCCGCGATGATGTCCACGAGCTCCGGACCGATGAAGTTGGACACCAGGTATTGCGGGATGGCAAATGACAGGCCTGTGACCAGAATGGCTGGCCAGATTTCCATCATCGCCTTGCGCCCGGCAAAGGCCCAGATCAGCCAGAACGGCACCAGCAGCGAGAAGAACGGCAGTTGGCGCCCGATCATGGCCGTTACCGCCATCAGGTCGTAGCCGTGCACCTTGGCCAGCGTGATCACGGGCGTGCCCAGGGCGCCGAACGCCACGGGTGCGGTGTTGGCGATCAGGCTCAGGCCCGACGCTGCCAGCGGAGAAAAGCCCAGGCCGATCAGGATGCCGGCGGTGACCGCCACCGGCGTGCCAAAACCCGCTGCGCCCTCGAAGAAGGCGCCGAAGCAAAAGGCGATCAGCAGCAACTGCAGCCGCCGGTCGTCGGTAATGCCCGAGAGCGAAGCCTGCAGCACCTTGAAGCTGCCGTTCTGCTCGGCCAGCTGCTGCAAAAAGATGATGTTGAGCACGATCCAGCCAATCGGCAGAAGTCCTGTGAAACCGCCGTACAGCGCCGCCGTCCCCGCCATCTCCGCGGGCATGCCGTAAGCGAACACGGCCACCAGCACTGCGGCCAGCAGACCGAGCGCAGCGGCGATGTGCGCCTTGATGTGCAGAAAGCCCAGACAGACCAGCATCACCACCACCGGCACTGCGGCCAGGGCAGTGGACAAAACCATGTTCCCCAGCGGGTCGTAAACCTGTTGCCAAACCATAACCATCTCCTTAAAAAGTAATGAATTTCACACGGCGCGAGGCAGCCCGAGCCACCCACGCGCAAGCCTGCAGCGCATCAACATGTCATGGCGTCATCCTCCCGCGTGCACTCTTCCAGCAAGTAGGCAATCGAGCGATAAGGTCGTCCGGTCTCGGCGGTCAGCCCGATTTCGCAGGTCCGGTTCGTGGACACGCCGGCGCAGCAATTCTTCGGCAGGGCGTCGTGCAGCTTGCGCAGCGCGTGCGCGTTGAGTTCGGGGACGACAAAGCCGCGGTCGCCGCCAAAGCCGCAGCAGGTGACACCGGCGGGTTCGACGATTTCCGTGACGCAAGCCTCGAGCACGCCACGCAACTTGGCGTCGGACGCCGTGCGGCGCACACTGCAATTGATGTGCAGCGCGATCGGTCCCGGTTGGCGCCGGATGTGCAGGCGCGGCAGCAGCGCGTCAAACGCGAACTCGTGAAAATCCAGCAGCGTCAAACGACCCGCCAGTATTTTTTGCATGCGCACGGAGCAGGTGCTGGCGTCCATGATCACGGGGTGGTAACCGCCCTGGCCGTCGTCCGCGGCCTGCAGCAGTGCCTGCGTCACGGACTGCGCCATTTGCTCCGCCTCTTCGGCCATGCCCTTGCTCGCCATCATCTGGCCGCAGCACAGCTTGTCAAAGCCCTGCGGCAGGATGGGCGCGTAACCGGCGCGCACCAGCAGCTCCGTGATGACCTCGGGCAGCGTCGCTTCTTCGGCGCTGTTGGCGCCGAAGATACGGCCGCCACAGGCCGGGAAATACACCACGGGGTCGCCGCCGCCGGCGTAGGCCGAGGGTCGCTTGCCCGCCTGCGGCATGCCGCGCTTCCACGCGCCGCCCGAGAGCTTGGCCACCAGGCCCTCGCCGATCACGCTGGACGCCACGTGCCCCAGTTGCAATCCGATGCGCGACGCGCTGGCCAGCTTGCCGAAATTGCCCGCGGTCCATTGCGCGAGCTTGTGCGAGGCGCTGCCCATGCCGCGGCCGCGCAACAATCGTGTGAGCTCGCCGGTGTCGATGCCCACCGGGCAGGCGGTGGAGCACAGGCCGCAGCCGGCGCAGGTGTCCAGTCCGTAGTAGGCGAAATCGGCCTCGACGTCAGCCGCACTTTCGCCTGCGGCGGCGCGCCTGGAGAGCTCGCGCCAGCTGACGATGCGCTGGCGCGGCGAGAGCGTGAGCCGGTGCGAGGGGCACAGCGGTTCGCAAAAACCGCATTCGATGCAGCGGTCCACCAGCGCCTCGGCGGCAGGCATGGGCTTGAGGTGCAACAGGTGCGCCTGCGGGTCGTCGTTCAGGATCACGCCTGGATTGAGCAGGTCCTGCGGATCGAACAGGCGCTTGATGCGCCGCATCAGGTTTGTCGCTTGCGTGCCCCATTCCTTTTCGACAAAGGGCGCCATGTTGCGACCCGTGCCGTGCTCGGCCTTGAGCGATCCGTCGTACTTGCGCACCACCAGCTCACAGACGTCGTCCATGAAGCGCGCGTAGCGCTGCACCTCGGCGTCATCGGAGAAATCCTGTGTGAACACGAAGTGCAGATTGCCTTCGAGCGCGTGGCCGAAGATGATGCCCTCGCTGTAGCCATGGGAGAGCATCAGCGACTGCAGGTCCAGCGTGGCACGGGCCAGGTGGGCGATGGGCACGGCGACATCCTCGATGATGACCGTGGTGCCGGTGCGGCGCATCGCGCCCACCGAAGGGAAGGTTCCCTTGCGCACTTTCCAATACAGCTCGCAAGTGGCCGGGTCGGTGGAAAACGCCGCCGGCTCGATGGTGTCAATGCCGGCCAGCGCGCCCAGCGCGGCGTCCATGCGCAGTTGCAGCGCAGCGGTTGTCTGCGCCCGCACCTCGATCAGCAGGGCCGCCGCTGCGTCACCCAAGCCGCGTATCACCCCAGGCATCGCCGGCTTGTCCTGCACCGAGCGCAAGGCAGGACGGTCCAGCAGCTCGACTGCGGACACCGGCTCGTGCTTCAGGCGTATCACGGCCTGGCAGGCGATCTCGATGTCGGGAAAAAACACCAGCGCACTGGCCTTGCACGGGTCTTCGACCACAGTGTTCAGGCTGATGCGCGACATGAAGCCCAGCGTTCCTTCAGAGCCGATCATCAGGTGCGCCAGGATCTCGATCGGGTCTTCAAAGTCGATCAGCGCGTTCAGGCTGTAGCCCGTGGTGTTCTTGATCTGGTACTTGTGGCGGATGCGCTGCGCCAGCGCTTCGTCGGCCCGCGTCGTCTCTCCCAGGCGCTGCAACTCGTCCAGCAGGCTGGCATGGCTCTGGCGAAATCGTGCAACGCTGGACGCGTCTTCGGTGTCGAGCAGCGCGCCGTCGGCCAGCACGAGGCGCATGCCGGCAAGCGTGCGGTAGCTGTTTTGCGCCGTGCCGCAGCACATGCCGGAGGCGTTGTTGGCCGCGATGCCGCCGATCTTGCAGGCGTTGATGGAAGCCGGGTCCGGGCCGATCTTGCGCCCGAACGGCGCCAGCCGGTAGTTGACTTCGCCGCCGATGATGCCGGGGCCGACGCGCACGACGGCGCCGTCCTGCAGGATGTCGCAGCCGGAAAATCCCTCGCCGATCAGCGCCAGCACGCTGTCGGTCACGGCCTGGCCCGACAGGCTGGTGCCCGCAGCGCGGAAGGTGACCGGACGTCCGTGTTCGCGCGCGGCCAGCAGCAGCGCCTGCACCTCCTCCTCGCTTTCGACCACGGCGATGACTTCGGGCGTCAGGCGGTAGAAGCTGGCGTCGGTGCCGTACGCGAGACGCCGCAGCGGGTCGGTGATGACCTGGTGCGCGGGCAGGATGGCACAGAGCGCCGCGATCAGATCACTCATCATTTCGCTCCCTGAGCAGGTCGCGCAGGCGTTTTGGCGCCGGCACCAGCGGCGTACGGCTACGTGTCCAGGCGCCCTGATCCGTGGGCGACAGCGCGCGCCCCCGGCTCATGAACCAGGACGCCAGCCGGTACAGACCCAGGCGGCTGTAGACCTGCGCCCACACGCCCCAGATCGTGCTGTCGATGCGCGTGCGCGCCGCGCCGCTGCCGCGCAGCGTGGCGTCTTCGCCCTCGGGGCGGGCCATGGCCTCGTTGCGCAACCGCACCAGGATGTCGGGAATCGGAATCTTCACCGGACACACTTCCGAGCAGGCGCCGCACAGCGTCGAGGCAAAGGCCAGCGGATAGGTGGACTCCAGCCCCAGCATGTGGGGCGAGATGATCGCGCCGATGGGTCCCGGATAGGTCGTGCCGTAGGCGTGTCCTCCTATGCGCGCGTACACCGGGCAGTGGTTCATGCAGGCACCGCAACGTATGCACTGCAGCGTGGCGCGCAACTCCTCGTCGGCGTAGGCCTGGGTACGGCCGTTGTCGAGCAGGATCAGGTGCACTTCCTCGGGCCCGTCCAACTCGTCTCTTTGGCGCGGGGCGCTGATCATGTTCACGTAGGTCGTGATGTTCTGGCCCGTGGCCGAGCGCGGCAGCAGGCTCAGCAGTGGCACCAGATGCTCCAGCTTCTCGACCACCTTCTCGATGCCGGTGATGGCGATGTGCACGCGCGGCACCGTGGTGCACAGACGGCCGTTGCCCTCGTTCTCCACCAGGCACAGTGTGCCGGTCTCGGCCACCATGAAGTTCACGCCCGACAGGCCGATGTCGGCCGCGGCAAACTTGGCGCGCAGCACGCGCCGGCCGATGGCGATCAACGCATCCACGTCGTCGGTGTAGGCCACGCCCGGGATTTCTTTGGCGAAGAGCGCGGCGATCTCCTGTTTGGTCTTGTGGATCGCCGGCATGATGATGTGCGAAGGTGCTTCGCCGGCGAGTTGCACGATGTACTCGCCCATGTCGGACTCCAGGGCCTCGATACCGGCGGCCTGCATCGCGTGGTTGAATCCCACCTCCTCGCTCACCATGGACTTGCCCTTGACGATGGTCTTGGCATTCACCCGGCGCGCGATGCTCAGCGCGATGGCGTTGGCCGCGTCGGCGTCCTGCGCCCAGTGCACCTGGATGCCGCGCGCCGTGAGCTTGTGCTCCAACTGCTCCAGCAGCCGGGGCAGGTTGGCCAGGCTGTAGCGACGAATATGGGCACCCAGTTCGCGCAGACCCTGCAGCTCTTCCTGGTCGGGAAACTGTCCCCGCCGCTTGGCCTGCAGAAAGTCCATGGCACCGCGAAAGTTCTTGCGCTGCGCCGGGTCGTCCAGCACGGCCTTGCTGCGCGCCTTGAAGTCGTCCAGGGCGTGGATAGGAATCACCTTGGTCATGGCTGCACCTCCAAGCCGTGGCGTAGCAGCACCACCAGTTCGCGCGGACCGTGTGCGCCGTAGGCCAGGGTCTGCTGGATGTCGGCGGTCTTGGACGGCCCGCTGATCAGCAGCGCATTGGTTGGCATACGGTGGGACCAACCCTCGGCCGTGAAGGCGCTTTCCATGTCGGCGTGGATCGTGTCCACATCGAGCAGCACGAAGTGGATGGGCGGCACCAGCGACATGAGCCGCGGCTCGCGCGCGTCAGGCCAGAGGATCAGGCTGCCGGTTTCTGCGATCGCGCTTCTGGCCAGCGTGAGCGAGGCGTCGATGCCGTCGAACAGTTGCTGGCGCCAGGCCGCGCTGGGCTGGGTGTAGCGGCACAGTGCCAGAGCGTCGACCGGTTTCGCTTGGCGTTGCCCGTGACGCTGCTCGAGCTCGTCGCCGTGCGCCGCGCCCGCGCCGATGAGCAACTGGCGCACGCCCTTGGCAGCGGCCAGGCGCAGCAGCAGGTCCGCCCAGTCGCTGTGCGTGGTGTCGTGCACCTGGGTTTTCACGGCCTGCATGGCGGCGCGCAGCCGCGCCACGCGCTGCCCCTGGGGTTCGGTACGGCGCTGCGCGGCGTACCAGGAACTGACGTCGGGGGAAGTTGGCGTTTGTGTGATGCTTGTGGCGCGCAGCCGCGCCAGGATGGCGTCTCGGGCGCTCATGCTGATGGCGCGCTGGTGCGCTTCCACAGAAAGCTGGCCAGGTGCTCGCCCGGTAACGTCGCCGTGGCGAGGCCGGCGACTTCATCCTGCTTCGCGGCGCGACCCGTGATGTTCAGCAGGCAGCCACAGTCGGCGCTGATGACGCGCTCGGCGCCGGTGGCGCGGATGCTGGCCACCTTGTCGCTCACGATAGCCTCGGAGATGTCAGGGTAGCGCATGGCGAAGGTTCCGCCAAAGCCGCAGCACTCCTCCACCCGGGCCTGCACCACCACGTTGACCTGCGCCAGACTGTCCAGCAGCGCGGCGCTGGTCTCATGCGAACCCATTTCGCGGCGTGCATGGCAGGAGGTGTGCAGCGCCACGGTGCAGGGGTTGCCGCGGTCTTCATGGCTGAAATTCACCACCTGCACCAGGAACTCGCTCAGCTCATATACGCGTTCGGCCAGCGCCACGGCGCGCGCGTGCAGCACCGGGTCGGCGGCGAAAAGATGCGGGTAGTGCAGCCGCATCATGCCGCCGCAGGAGCCCGAAGGCACCACGATCGGCCAGTCTTCGGTGAACAGGTTCAACTGCTGCAGCGCGACTGCGCGCGCTTCTTCGGGAAAGCCGCTGCTGTGCGCCGGCTGGCCGCAACAGGTCTGCTGCTCAAGGTAGTGCACCTGGATGCCCTCGCGCTCCAGCAGGCGCACCGTGTCCAGGCCGGCCTGGGGCGTGAACTGGTCAATCAGGCAGGTGGAGAAAAGATAGACGTGGGCCGGCTTGGGCGGGTAGCGCCGGGCACTTCGGGTGTCGGACTCAGTGGGCATGATTTCTTTCCAGGCATTTTGGTAAAGTGGTAATACCAGTGGCGGCAAGTGTAGAAAATTTGCTGCCACTTGAAATAGGTGTTTTCCCTTATTTGTAAAGCATGAGTCAACACAAAATGGGCTACCATCGCTTGGTCTTACCACTTTTAATTTCCATGCCTCAACTTCGCCCCCCCGTGATCCGACTGGCCGACACTGTCGCGGCCGAACTGGAAAAACGCATCCTCGAAGGCTCGCTGAAACCGGGCGATCGCCTGCCAGCAGAGCGCACGCTCGCGCTGGATCTGGGTGTGTCGCGCCCGTCACTGCGCGAGGCGATGCACAAGCTGGTGTCAAAGGGTCTTTTGAGCACCCGTCATGGCGGAGGCACTTTTGTCACCGATCGACTCGAAGCGCATTTCGCCGACCCGTGGCAGGACTTGGTCAAAGGCCACCCGTTGCTGCACCGCGATCTGCTGGAATTTCGCCAGATGCTCGAAAGTGAAGCGGCGCAGTTGGCTGCAGACCGCGCCACCGACGTCGATCTCAAACGCCTGGACGCCGTCTACGCGAAACTGGAGCGGGTCTACTCTGGCGAGGACCTCGCCGCGTGTATCGACGCCGACGTCGAGTTCCACCAGGTGGTCGCGGAAGCCGCCCACAACGTGCTGATCGGGCATTTGAGCGCCAGCCTGATGCGGGTGATCCACGGCCACGTCGCCAACAATCTGGAGCACCTGCACGCGCGCCCGCAGCGCTGGGATCAGTTGCAGGCCCAGCACCGGGCCATCTGGCAGGCCATTCGCGAGCACCGGCCACGGGATGCAGCACAAGCCGCACGCGACCACATCGAGTTCGTGCGTCAAAGCATGGACGACAATGCCAGGGAGGAAGAGCGGCGTCTGAGCGCCCGCCGGCGCGCGGGAGAACTTGTCGATTGATTCCGTGAAACGGGCGGCGGTGCCGGTTTGGGCGCGTAGCAAATCGGCGCAGCGGATTGCGCATCCGACGCTTCGCCCGAAAACCTGCCGCACCGCTATCGCTGCAGCCATATCGCCAACTCTTGCCAGCCGATGGTCTGTGCTCCATGGCGCAGAGGAATCCGTTCAGTTCCCGGGTAGACGACATCGCGTTGCTCGATCTTCAGATCGTCACCCGCCGCTTATATGGATGACCCCGACTACACTTCCCATACTGTGAAAGTATCTGTCTCAAAAGCCATCGAAGTACGACTGGAACGGTTCCTGCAAAAGGGTCGCATCCAGGCCGGATCGCTCATTACCACGGTGTTTGGTGATGCGATCCTGCCACGTGGTGGACGGGTGTCACTGGGCAGTATGATTCAGTTATTGCAGCCATTGGGTGCGAATGAACGATTGGTACGCACCGCCGTTTATCGCCTAGTCAAGGAGGAGTGGCTGGAGTCCGAGGCCTTGGGGCGCAAGACGGATTACATGCTCACCCCTTCCGGGCACCGCAGGTTTGATGAGGCATCGCGTCAAATTTATGCAGCAGACATACCCGGGTGGGATAGGCGTTGGCGCCTTATCCTGATCGTTGGAGAGTTGGGTACCCACCTGCGTGAGCAACTGCGCAGGGCTCTCTTTTGGCATGGATTTGGCGAAACCGCGACGGGCTGCTTTGTGCACCCGACAGCCGATCTTGAAAAAGTGATGGAAAGTCTGGTGTCGGAGGGGCTGGACGAGGTGCTTTCGTATTTGATGCCCATGGTAGCCGTCAATTCGAGGGCGGCGCACTGTGCAACGGATATCGATATGGTGCAAGTGGCATGGAATCTGGATGGCCTGGCTTTGTCTTATGAAGGTTTTTTGCAAAAGTACGAACCAATCCGTGATGCGCTGGTGAGTTGCGGACAGGAGGATTTGTCCGAAGAAAATGCTTTCCTGGTCCGCACCTTGCTGATCCATGATGTACGCAGGTTGCTGTTGCGTGATCCGCAGTTGCCCGAAAGCTTGCTTCCGGCAACCTGGCCAGGCAGTCGGGCACGCCACCTGTGCCGGGATTTGTACCGCAAGCTTTTGCCGCTGTCCGAGCGCCATCTGGATGCCAATGTCCGGCTTTCCAGTGGCAGTGCGCCCCATGCCTCTTCGGTGTTGGTAAGTCGTTTTGAATATGGAATGGATCTGCATACGCGCGTCGCAGGCGCCGCCTGAAGAGAAAGCTTATGGACGACGAACTCAAGAGCAGCCACGGTGTGCAATCCCTGGAAATCGGGATTGGGGTGTTGAAGGTGCTGGTGGAGTCCGGCTCTGCCTTGATGCTCAAGGAAATTGCCGCCGCAGCGGGGATGCCACCCTCCAAAGCGCATCGCTATCTGGTGAGTCTGGTGCGGTGCGGTTTGGTGCAGCAGGCCAGCGAGAACTCCAAATACGACCTCGGACCCTTGGCCATTCCCCTGGGCTTGGCTGCCGTAGACCGGCTCGATCGCGTCAAACTCGGACTGAACAGTATTTCCGAGTTGCGCGATCTGACCAACGAAACCACCGCCTTGTCGGTGTGGGGTGAGTTTGGCCCAGTGATGGTGCGATGGGAGCGGCCGCATCGTCCCATTACTGTCAACGTGATCACCGGCAACACGGTCAGTCTGTTGGCAACATCCACCGGCCGCTTGTTCTCTGCTTGGATGCCTGCGGAAATTGTTCGCCCGCAGCTGGAACGGGAGTTGCTCCAGGGGCGATCGACGGAATTCAAGACGCTGGAGCAGGTTGAGATCGCTTTGCAGGATGTCCGCGCCAACGGCTACTCGTTTGTACGTGACAGTGACTATTCCAGCCGGGTACTGGGTCTTGCTGCCCCGGTTTTTAACTTCAAGAACAACATCACCATGGCCGTTTCCATCGTGGGCGTTGAAGGAATATCCGACCTGGGCCCCGGGAGCCTGGCCTTGAGCGAACTTAAGCGGACAACGGCCGCACTTTCCAAGCGCTTGGGTTCATCACGATAAGTGATTCAAAACCCATTCGATTTTTAAAAACTTTGTGTCTCTTGAAAGCCGACTTTGTCGGCTTTTTCTTTTGCCGATGCTCATGCTGGTCCGTTCGGGTTCGGCATGAGAACAGCCTTATTCTTGCATATGCAGATTCATTGAAACGCCTTGCCGGCCCTAGGTGCAAACCCTATTGCGATACAACAACTGCGCAAATTTACATCTTTATGTATCTTTTTATTTGACGTAATCGATTCTGCATGTCAGAATTTGGCCGCGGTGATTAACACCAAAGACTTCGCGCTTCGAACGCCGGATAAAACCAGAGGAGACTTCTGTGCCCTACGGTCGCAAGACAATTGAACACCGCCATGGTCATCGGCTGAGCCCCTGATGCTGGCCGAATTTCTGCAATTCCTGTTCTCAGGCATCACGGTGGGCTCCACCTATGCCCTGGCAGCGGTGGGCTTCACGCTCATCTACAACTCCAGCCACGTGATCAACTTCGCGCAGGGCGAGTTCATCATGCTGGGGGGTATGCTGGCCGTGTACTTCACCCACTCGGGCCTGCCCTTGCCACTGGCCCTGGTACTGGCCATTGCGCTGCCGGCCGTCGTGGGCCTGGTGCTGGAAAAAGTCGCCATCGAGCCGGTCAAAGGGGCTGAACCGGTCACCCTGATCATCATCACCATTGGGGCCTCGCTGGTGCTGCGGGGCCTGGTGCAAATCTGGCTGGGCAAGGGCACGTTCAGCCTGCCGGCGTTTTCCGGCGAGCAACCCATCAACGTGCTGGGTGCAACCCTCATGCCGCAAAGCCTGTGGGTGCTGGGCGTGACGGCTGTGATGGTGTGCGCGCTCTGGTACTTCTTCTCGCGCACCCTTCAAGGCAAGGCCATGCTGGCCACCTCCTACAACCGGGTGGCGGCTGAATTGGTGGGCATCAACACCGACGGGGTTTTGTTCCTGAGCTTTGCCATGTCAGCTGCGCTGGGTGCGCTGGGCGGCATTCTGGTCACGCCCATCACGCTCACCTCGTATGACGCCGGCATCATGCTCGGCCTCAAGGGTTTTGTCGGCGCAGTACTGGGCGGCTTGGGCAGCGGTCTGGGCGCTGTTGTCGGTGGCCTGCTGGTGGGCGTGCTGGAGGCCATGGGCGCCGGCTACGTATCGTCCTCGTACAAGGACGCTATGCCCTTTGTGCTGATTCTCCTGATTCTGTTCTTCCGGCCCAGTGGCCTCTTTGGTGGCAAAGCCACAGACCGGGTCTAGCCATGAACTTGCATCCTTACCGTGGTCTGTACCTGGTCGCCGCCGTGCTGCTGCTCTTGCCGCTGGTGCTGCCCAACAGCTTCTATATGGACCTGGCGATTCGCATGGCCATCAATGCGGTCATCGTGCTTGGCTTGAACCTGTTGATTGGTTTTGCCGGACAAATCAGCCTGGGCCACGCCGGCTTTCTGGGCATAGGCGCCTACGCCTCAGCGGCCTTGCCCACGCATTTCGGCTGGCATCCGCTGCTGGCCGTGCTTGCGGGTGCGGTGGCCGCGGGCGCGTTGGCAGCGGTGCTGGCACGTCCGATTTTCCGTCTCAAGGGGCACTACCTGGCGATGGCCACCTTGGGCCTGGGAATTATCATCAACATTGTGGTGCGCAACGAAGCCGCCTGGACCGGTGGCCCCGACGGCATGGTTGTTCCCGCCATGGCATTCGGCAGTTTTGAAATATCGGGCGACAAGCCCTGGTACTGGATTGTCGCCAGCCTGCTGTGTGTCAGCATCTGGGCTTCCATCAACCTTATCGATTCGCCTTTTGGTCGGGCCCTGCGTGCCTTGCATGGCTCTGAAGTGGCGTCCAGGGTGGTGGGTGTGCATGTGGTGCGCTACAAAGTCACCGTATTTGTCATGTCTGCCATGTTCGCCAGCATCATGGGCAGCATCACGGCGCTGTATGTGGGTTTTGTCACCCCCAATCTGGCGGACTTCTTCCATTCGATTGAGCTGGTCACAATGGTCGTGATTGGCGGCATGGGATCGATCTATGGCTCCGTGCTGGGTGCCGTGTTGCTCACCGCATTGCCGCAGGCGCTGGCCACTTTTGAGGGTTGGGAGACGGTGGTGTTCGGTGCCATCCTGATGCTGAGCATGATCTTCATGCCCAAGGGTCTGGTGCCCATGCTGGCCACCCTTTTCGGCAAGCGGGAGTGACCATGGCACTGCTTGAAGTTCAAGATCTCTCCATCCAGTTTGGCGGCGTCAAGGCCGTGCAGAACGTGTCCTTCAGCATCGATGCCGGGATTGTCTATGCCGTGATCGGCCCCAATGGCGCCGGCAAGACCACGCTGTTCAACCTGATCACCGGCATTTACACCCCCACCTGCGGCAGCATCTTGCTGGATGGTCAGCCCATTGCCGGTAAATCGCCCGATGTGCTGGCGCAGCGGGGTGTGGCGCGCACCTTCCAGAACCTGCAAATCTGCATGAACATGAGCGCCATCGAAAACGTGATGGTGGGCGCCCACCTGCGACTGGACCGCAACCTGTTCAAGGCCGCCCTGCGCTGGCCCTCCATCAAGTCGCGCGATCGGGATCTGCATACCGAGGCCGAGCAGCTCATGTGCTTTGTCGGGCTGGAGGCCCACACCACTTCACGCGCAGACAGCATGTCTTACGGCGCGCTCAAGCGCCTGGAAATAGCCCGTGCACTGGCCATGAAACCGCGCCTGCTGTTCCTGGACGAGCCGGCAGCAGGTCTCAATCCCAAGGAGACCATCGAAGTGGATGAGCTCATTCGCAAGGTGGCCAATACCGGCGTGACCGTGGTACTGGTGGAACATGACATGAAGATGGTGATGAACTTGTCGGACCGCATTCTGGTGCTGGATTACGGACGCAAGCTGGCCGAAGGCACTGCGGCTGAAGTGCGGCGCAACCCAGATGTGATTGCCGCCTATCTGGGCGCTCACGCCTGACCGGATCGACCCCATGGACGCACTCACCCTCATCAGCCAGGAACACAGCAATATGTGGCGCCTGGCCACCACCCTTGATCAGGTGGCCGGCGACATGCAAGCCGGTGCCCCGCTGGAGGCTGCATTCTTTGAGGCCGCGCTGGACTACCTCTCCCAGTTTGTGGACCGCATGCACCACCCGAAGGAGGACGACTACCTGTTCCGCCTGCTGCGCTTGCGCAGTTCAGAAGCGGCCGACGTAATCGACGCATTGGAGACTGAGCACCGTCAGGGACCAGACAAGCTGGCCCAGCTGCGTGCCAAGCTGGCGGCTGCAGCGCAGGGGGAACTGGCTGCTGCCGCGCTGACTGTTGCCATCAAGGACTACACCACCGGTCTCAAGGGACACATCAAGACCGAGGAAAAGACGGTGCTGCCGCTGGCGCGCAAAGTTCTGCAGCCGCAGGACTGGGCCGAAATTGGCCGGGCCTTTCGCAACCACAGCGACCCGGTGTTTGGCGACCAGTCCAAGGCCGAGTTTCGTGAACTGTTTCACCGCATCGTCAGCCTGGCGCCCGATTCGGTCGGCCTGGGTGCCAGCAGCGCGGGCAGCCTGCAAGCCTCTACGGCACCGGCGCAGCAGCCCGTGTTGCTGAAGGTGCAGGGCCTGGAGAGTTGCTACGGCCGCATCAAGGCGCTCAAAGGCATTAGCCTGGAAGTGCGTCGCGGCGAAACCGTGGCCCTGGTGGGCGCCAATGGCGCCGGGAAAACCACCTTCCTGCGTGCCGTCTCGGGGGTGCAGTCCATCAGTGCGGGCAGCATCCACTTCGACGGCGAAGACATCAGCAAGCTGCGTTCGGACAAACGCATGCGCCGCGGCATCTGCCAAAGCCCCGAAGGTCGGCAGGTCTTCGGCCCGCTTTCGATTGAAGACAACCTGCGCCTGGGCGCCTACACGCAGCCCAAGCACCAGGTGGCGGGTGACATGGAACAGATCTTTGCCATGTTCCCGATCCTCAAGGAGAAGCGCGCCTTGCCCGCGGGGACCTTGTCCGGCGGGCAGCAACAGATGCTGGCCATCGGTCGCGCACTCATGGGCCGCCCCCGCATGCTGTTGCTGGACGAGCCTTCCATGGGCCTGGCGCCGCTGCTGGTGGAAGAGGTGTTCAACGTCATCAAGACGCTCAAATCCCAGGGTATGACCATCCTGCTGGTAGAGCAAAACGCCTTTGCGGCGCTGGCCATCGCCGACCGCGGCTATGTGCTGGAGACGGGCGCCGTGACGCTCACCGGGTCCGGCGAGGACCTCATCCAGAACGAACAGGTGCGCGCGGCTTACCTGGGCATGTAGCCCTGTCCCCCTTTCGCATCTTGGCAAATTACTTAGGAACACTTCATGACGCATCCCCTTTTTGAAAAGCACCAAGCCCAACTGCAGAACGCACTCGCGGCCATCCGTAGCCGCGGCTACTGGTCTGCCTACGCAGAAATGCCCAGCCCCAAGGTTTACGGCGAAACGGCCGCAGCCGCCGGCAAGGCGGCCTTTGACGCGCAGTTGGGTCAACGCTTTGCACTGTCGCAGCCGGGCGTGCAATCCTGGGCCGGTGGCGAACAGTCGCCCTACGGCGTGGTGCTGGATGTGCAATACCCGGTGTGCGCTATCGATGCGCTGATCGATGCCGGCCAGGCGTCCATGCCGGCATGGCAGGCGCTGGGCGTGGACGGCAGAGCCGGCCTCTGCATCGAGATGCTGAACCGCCTGAATCAGAACAGTTTTGAGCTTGCCCACGCCGTGATGATGACCACAGGCCAGGGCTGGATGATGGCCTTCCAGGCCGGCGCGGCGCACGCCCAGGACCGGGGCCTGGAGGCGGTGGCTTACGCTTACCGTGAGCAGAGTTTTGTTCCGGCACAGGCCCTATGGGAAAAGCCGCAGGGCAAGAACCCGGCACTGCGCATGCAAAAGCATTTCGAGATCGTGGGCCGTGGCGTGGCCGTGGTCGTGGGCTGCGGAACCTTCCCCACTTGGAACACCTATCCCGGCTTGTTTGCGGCGCTGGCAACCGGCAATGCCGTGATCGTCAAACCCCATGAACAGGCCACTCTCCCGGCGGCCATCACGGTCAGGATTGTGCGCGAGGTCCTGAGCGAAGCGGGGCTGAATCCTGATCTGGTGAGCCTGTGCGTGCCCGCCAACCAGCAGACCACCCAGGCCCTGGTCACGCATGCAGCCGTCAAGTCGGTGGACTTCACCGGAGGCAATGCCTTTGGCAATTGGCTGACTGACCAATGCCGCCAGGCCCAGGTCTATGCCGAACTGGCAGGCGTCAACACCATCGTCATCGACTCCACCGACGCTTACCAGGCCATGCTGCGCAATCTGGCGTTCTCGCTGGCGCTGTATTCGGGCCAGATGTGCACCACGTCCCAGCTTCTGCTCGTGCCGGCAAGCGGCATTGCTACCGACGAGGGATTCAAGAGCTACGAGCAGGTCTGTGCGGATCTGGCGGCGGCCATCGATGTGTCCCTGGCCAAACCTGAGGTCGCTTGTGCCGTATTGGGCGCCATCCAGTCGCCCGCCACCGTGGCGCGCATTGACCACGCGAACAGTGGCGCACTCGGCACCGTGGTGCGCGCAGCGCAGTCCTTGCAGAATCCCGAATTTCCCCGCGCCACTGTGCGCACACCGGTGCTGCTGGCCTGCGACGCCAGCGATGAATCGTGCTACATGGAAGAGCGCTTTGGCCCCATCACCTTTGTCGTCAAAGTCGCCGATACCGCAGCCGCTGTGGCCCTGGCCGAGCGCGTGGTGCGCACCCATGGCGCGCTGACACTGGGGGTGTACTCCACACAAAGCGCGGTGCTGGACGCCATGACCCAGGCCAGCTGGAATGCCAAGGTGGCCTTGTCCATGAATCTCACCGGCGGCGTGTTTGTCAACCAGTCGTCGGCCTTCTCCGACTTTCATGGCACCGGTGGCAACCCGGCCGCCAATGCCTCCTATTGCGACTCGGCCTTTGTGGCCAATCGTTTCCGCGTCGTCCAGCGCCGCTACCACGTCTGAGGAAATACCATGAACTACCAAAATATTCTCTTTGCAGTCGCAGGGGGTGTCGCCCGCCTGACCCTGAACCGCCCGGACAAGCTCAACAGTTTCACCGGCGCCATGCATGTGGAATTGCGGGACGCACTGGATACCGTGCAGGTCGACAAAGGCATTCGCGTGCTGCTCATCACGGGCGCTGGCCGCGCCTTCTGCGCCGGGCAAGACCTGGCCGACCCGGACATGGCCGTGGGAGCCACGGCGCCCGACATTGGCAATGTGGTGGAGCAGAACTACAAGCCGCTCATCCTGCGCTTGCAGAACCTGCGTGTACCGACCGTGGCCGTGGTCAATGGCGTGGCTGCAGGCGCTGGCGCCAGTCTGGCCTTGGCCTGCGACCTGGTGATCGCGGCCAAGTCGGCGTCCTTTCTGCAGGCTTTCAGCAAGATCGGCCTGATTCCGGATACCGGCGGCACCTGGTTCCTGCCGCAACGGGTGGGCATGGCGCGTGCCATGGGAATGGCCCTGCTGGCCGAAAAACTGCCGGCTGAAAAAGCCGCAGAGTGGGGCCTGATCTGGCAGGTAGTGGACGACGCTGCGCTGGGCCCCACGGTCGACGCACTGGCCACGCAATTGGCGGGCATGCCGACCAAGGCGCTGGTGCGCACGCGCCAGGCCCTGCACGCCGCCCCCACGCACACGCTGGAGCAGCAGCTTTCCATGGAAGGCGGCTTTATGCGCGAACTGGGCTGGAGCCCCGACTTCGCCGAGGGCGTAGCGGCCTTCATGGAAAAACGCGCGCCGCGCTTCACCGGTAACTGATGCGATGACGACAGCTCTTTCCAGCGACGCCGTCGTGGCCGTTGTCGGCGCCGGCGCCATGGGCGCAGGCATTGCACAGGTGGCCGCCGTGGCGGGCCACCGGGTCTTGCTGCTGGACAACCGTCCACAGGCCGCCCAGCTTGCGATTGACGGGCTGCGCACCCAACTGGACAAGTTGGCAGCCAAGGGCAAGATGACCGCACAAGCTGCGCTGGCAGCAAGCCAGCGCCTGCAGGCCGCCACCCAACTCAGCGACCTCGCCCCCGCGGCGCTGGTGGTCGAAGCGATTGTGGAAAATCTGCAAGCCAAGCAAACGCTGTTTGTCGACCTGGAAGCGCTGGTGTCTGCAGACTGCATTTTTGCCAGCAACACCTCTTCCATCTCCATTACCGCCCTCGGTTCGGCGCTCAAGCATGCGCAGCGTCTGGCCGGCTTGCATTTCTTCAACCCCGCACCTGTCATGGCGCTGGTGGAGGTGGTCACCGGGCTGGCCACGGCGCCGGCCGTGGCGGACCTGCTGTATGCCACGGCCAGCGCCTGGGGCAAGACGGCAGTGCATGCCAAATCCACGCCCGGCTTTATCGTCAACCGTGTGGCGCGCCCGTATTACGCCGAGGCCTTGCGCCTGCGCACCGAAGGGGCCGCAGACTGCGCCACGCTGGACGCGGTCATGCGCGAGTCCGGCGGCTTTCGCATGGGCCCGTTCGAGCTGATGGACATGATTGGTCTGGACGTCAACTTTGCCGTGACGCGCTCGGTCTGGAATGCGTTTTTCAACGACCCTCGCTTCCTGCCTTCCCTGATCCAGCAAGACCTGGTCGATGCCGGTTATCTGGGCAAGAAGAGTGGCCGAGGCTTCTTTGATTACCGCGAGGGTGCAGAAAAACCACAGCCGCAAACCGAGCCGCGCCACGCAGCCCCGGCATGCACCACGGTGTGTGGTGATGCGCCCGCAGCCAAAGCCTTGGCCGCACGCCTGCAGGCGCTCGGCGTGGCGTTTGAGCGCGCCGCGTCCGCCGATGGCCGCATTGCCGAGGCCGACGCTGCCGTGCTGTACGTGACCGACGGACGTAGCGCTACCCAGCGCGCCGCCGAAAGCGGTATCGCAGATACGGTTTTGATGGACCTGGCGCTGGACTACCACTTGGCCACGCGTACCGCGTTGGCCAGTGCCGGCCAGTGTAGTGAGCCCGCGTTCAGTGCCGCCTGCGCATTGCTTCAAGCCGGCGGCATACAGGTGTCGCGCCTGGCCGATGTGCCGGGGTTGGCCGTGATGCGTACCGTGGCCATGCTGGCCAACGAGGCCGCAGACGCGGTGTACCAGGGCGTGTGCACCGCCCACGCCGTCGATGACGCCATGCGGCTGGGTGTGAACTACCCCGCAGGCCCGCTGGCCTGGGCCGACCGGGTTGGCTTGGCCAAGATCCGTGTGGTGCTGTCCCATTTGAACGCGAGCTATGGCGAAGACCGCTACCGCGTTTCCCCGCTGATTCAACGTCAGGTCTTTCAAGGAAAAAACATCCATGGCTGATATCTCTGCTGTGCTTTCGCCTGCTGATGCGCTGCAATTGGCGCAAGACGCGGCTAAAGCCATGTGGTCGCGCGACCATGCGGCGCAAGCCCTTGGCATGACCATTTCCGAGGTCAAACCCGGTACGGCGCGCCTGACCATGCGGGTGCGCCAGGACATGGTGAATGGCCATGCCATCTGCCATGGCGGCATGCTGTTCACCCTGGCCGACGCCGCCTTTGCCTATGCCTGCAACAGCTACAACCGGAACACCGTGGCCTCGGCCTGCAACATCGACTTTCTCGCCCCCGCCCATCTGGGTGACACCCTGGAGGCGCAGGCCGTGGAGCGTTCGCAAAGCGGCCGCTCCGGTGTGTATGACGTCACCGTCAGCACCGCTGAGGGCAAGACCGTGGCCCTGTTCCGTGGCAAGTCGTACCGCATCCAGGGTGAGGTGATTGCCAGTTTTTCCCAGACCTGAGCCACCAGCCGTCGCCGCCCTAGAAACACATCCCAGCAGGAGAGTCCATGACCGCAAAATACCCCCAGCCCGGTGAACTCGAGGCCATAGAAACCGCCAGCCGCGACGAGATTTCTGCGTTGCAACTGGAACGCCTGAAGTGGTCGCTGCGCCACGCCTATGACAAGGTGCCCTTTCACAAGAAGGCCTTTGATGAAAAAGGCGTGCATCCGGACGATCTGAAGAGCCTGGCCGACATCGCCAAGTTCCCATTTATGACCAAGACTGCGCTGCGCGACAACTACCCCTTCGGTCTGTTTGCCGTGCCGCGCGAGCAGGTGGTGCGCCTGCATGCCTCCAGTGGCACCACAGGCAAGTCGATCGTCGTGGGCTACACCGCGCACGACATTGACAACTGGGCCAACCTGGTGGCGCGTTCCATTCGCGCAGCCGGTGGCCGCAAGGGTGACATGCTGCACAACGCCTACGGCTATGGCATGTTCACCGGTGGCCTGGGCGCGCACTATGGCGCCGAGCGCCTGGGCTGCACCGTGGTCCCCATGTCGGGTGGTCAAACCGAAAAACAGGTGGCACAGATACTGGACTTTCAGCCGCAAATCATCATGGTCACGCCTTCCTACTCGCTGGTGATTGCCGAAGAGTTCGAACGCCTGGGTGTGAAGCCGGAAGATATTTCGCTCAAGGTCGGCATCTTCGGCGCCGAGCCCTGGGGAGAGGGCATGCGCGCGGAGATTGAGCGCAAGCTGGGCATAGACGCCATCGACATCTATGGCCTGACAGAGGTGATGGGGCCGGGCGTCGCCTGTGAGTGCATAGAGTCCAAGGACGGTCCGGTGATCTGGGAAGACCATTTTTATCCGGAAATCGTCGACCCGGAAACGGGCGAGGTCGTGGCTGACGGTGCCGACGGTGAACTGGTGTTCACGTCGCTCACCAAGCAGGCATTTCCCGTCATCCGCTACCGCACGCGCGATCTGACCCGACTGCTGCCCCCCACTTCGCGCGCCTTTCGCCGCATGGGCAAGATCACCGGCCGCTCGGACGACATGCTGATCGTGCGTGGGGTCAACGTGTTCCCCTCCCAGATCGAGGAACAGATCCTGCGTGACAGGCGCCTTTCGGGCAATTACCAGGTGGTGCTCACCCGCGAAGGGCATATGGACATCGTCGAGGTGCGTTGCGAGGTGCAGCGCGAGGTCTCTGGTTACCTGAGCCAGGACCTGACGGGCGCCATTGCCAAGGAATTGCAGCACCACATTAAGACCAATGTGGGCATCTCAACCCACGTCACGGTGATGCACTTTGAGGGTATTCCGCGAACTCTGACCGGCAAGGCGCGCCGCGTGGTCGACGAACGTCCCAAACAAATTTGAAAGAACAACCGATGATTGAAGCTCTGATTTGCGATGCCGTACGCACACCGATAGGTCGCTACGGCGGTGCCTTGGCCAGCCTGCGCCCGGACGATTTGGGTGCCGTGCCGCTCAAGGCGCTGATGCAGCGCAACCCTGCGGTGGACTGGTCCGCCGTGGACGACATCCTCTATGGGTGCGCCAACCAGGCCGGTGAAGACAACCGCAATGTGGCGCGCATGTCGGGCCTGCTGGCGGGCTTGCCCGTGGAAGTGCCTGGCACCACGCTGAACCGACTGTGCGGTTCAGGCATGGATGCCGTCGGACTTGCCGCACGGTCCATCAAGTCGGGCGAAACGCAGCTGATGCTGGCCGGTGGCGTGGAAAGCATGTCGCGCGCACCCTTTGTGATGGGCAAGGCAGAAAGCGCCTTCTCCCGCAATGCTGTCATTTTTGACACCACTATCGGCTGGCGCTTTGTCAACCCGCTCATGAAGACCCTGCACGGCACCGACTCCATGCCGCAAACCGCCGACAACGTCGCGGCCGACTTCCACGTATCGCGCGCCGACCAGGATGCCTTTGCCGTGCGCTCCCAACAGTGCTGGGCCGTAGCCCATGCTGCAGGCCGTTTTAAGGACGAACTCGTGCCGGTGGTGATGTCGCGCAAAAAGGGCGATCCCGTGGTCTTTGATACCGACGAACATCCGCGCCCCGACACCACGCTGAGCATGCTGGCCCGGCTCAAGGGTGTCAACGGCCCTGACCTGTCCGTCACCGCAGGCAATGCCTCGGGCGTGAACGATGGCGCTTGCGCCTTGTTGCTGGCCTCGCCCACCGCTGCCGCACGCTACGGCCTGACACCCAAAGCGCGCGTGCTTGGCATGGCAACTGCAGGTCTGGCGCCGCGCATCATGGGTTTCGGCCCTGCACCCGCGGTGCGCAAGCTACTGCAGCAAACGGGCTTAAGCCTGGCGCAAATGGATGTGATCGAGCTCAACGAAGCCTTTGCCGCCCAGGGCCTGGCCGTGCTACGCGACCTCGGTTTGGCCGATGACGACGCCCGTGTCAATCCCAATGGCGGCGCCATTGCCATGGGGCACCCGCTGGGCATGAGTGGCGCGCGGCTGGTCACCACCGCCATGTACGAACTGATCCGCCGCAATGGCCGCTATGCGCTGTGCACTATGTGCATCGGCGTGGGGCAGGGCATCGCGCTGGTAATTGAACGCATTTGATTCCAACCACGAAAAGGAGACTTCCCATGATTTCACGTTTCAAACAACTGGGCACTGCAGTTGCACTGGTGCTCACGGCCTGCACGGTTTTTGCCGCAGAGCCGATCAAGATCGGCACTGTCCTGTCGCTCACCGGCCCGGCCGGTTATCTGGGTGACCCCGAGCTCAAGACCCTGCAGATGATGGTGGAAGATATCAACAAGAAGGGGGGCGTGCTGGGCCGCCAACTGGAGCTGGTGCACTACGACGATGGCAGCGATGCCAGCAAGGCCAATGGCTTCGGCAAGCGCCTGATTGATGATGACAAGGTGGACATCATCGTGGGCGGCACCACCACCGGCGCCACCATGTCCATGGTGCCGCTGGTGGAAAAAGCGGGCATGCCCTTCATCTCGCTGGCTGGAGCCGTCGTCATTGTGGAGCCGGTCAAGAAGTTCGTTTTCAAGACCCCGCACACCGATCGCATGGCCGCCGAAAAAGTGTTCGACGACATGAAGAAGCGTGGCATCTCCAAGGTGGCCTTGTTGTCCGAGACCAGTGGCTTTGGCCAGTCAGGTCGCAAGGAAACAGAAGGTGTGGCCGGCAAATACGGCATCACCCTGGTGGCCAACGAGACCTATGGTCCCAAGGACACCGAGATGGGGCCGCAGTTCACCAAGATCCGCAATACACCCGGCGTGCAAGCTGTGTTTGTCTTTGGACTGGGCCAGGGACCGGCGCTGGCCACCAAGGGCTACAAGCAACTGGGCATCACATTGCCGCTGTACCACGCACACGGTGTGGCCTCGGACGAATTCATCAAGCTCGCCGGCCCCGCCGCCGAGGGTGTGCGACTGCCCACTTCGGCCCTGCTGGCGCCGGACAAGCTGGCTGCCAACGACCCCCAGCGCCCGGTGGTACAGACTTACACCAAGGCGTTTATTGCCAAATGGAAGACCGACGTGTCGGCCTTCGGCGGTTATGCCTATGACGGCCTGGGCCTGGCGTTGGACGCCATCAAGCGTGCCGGTTCCACCGACAAGGCCAAGGTGCGCGATGCCATCGAGTCCACCAAAGGCTTTGTCGGGACGGGCGGTATCTTCACCATGTCGGCCACAGACCACATGGGCCTGGATCTGTCGGCCTTTCGCATGTTCGAAATCAAGAACGGCGAATGGCAACTGTCCAAGTAAGCGCATTCCGTTCCACGCCATCGCAATCCACCATGTTTGAAACCCTCACCATCGAACACGCAGGCCCGGTTGCCACCCTTTGGATGGCCAGACCCGAAGTGTTCAACGCCTTCAACGAGCAACTCATAGACGAGCTCACCCGCGCCTGCGAGTTGCTGGAACAGGACGCCGGCGTGCGTGTGGTGGTGCTGGGTGGGCGTGGGCCCCACTTCTCGGCCGGTGCCGACCTGAACTGGATGCGCCGCGCCGCCATGGGCAGTGAGCAGGACAATTTGGAAGACGCGCGCCGCTTTGCCCGCATGTTGCGCACGCTGGCCAACCTGTCCAAGCCCACCATTGCCAGAGTGCAGGGCGCAGCCCTGGGCGGCGGCACCGGATTGGCTGCCGCTTGCGACATGGCCGTGGCCAGCACGGACGCGGTGTTCAGCACCTCGGAAGTGAAGTTCGGCATCATCCCCGCGGTCATCAGCCCCTATGTGCTGCGTGCCATCGGGCCGCGCCAGGCCTTGCGCTATTTCCAGTCGGCAGAGCGCATCAGCGCCGCGCGCGCACTGGCCATCGGTCTGGTGCATGAGGTCGCACCCGCAGACCAACTCGATGCGGCCGTGACTGCACTGGTGACGCCTTTGCTCACCGGTGGCCCACTGGCACAAAAGGCGGCCAAAGAATTGATCGCAGCCGTGCAGGGCCAGCCACTGGATCACAGCACCCTGGAGGACACGGCGCAGCGCATTGCGCGCCAGCGCCGCACCGACGAGGCACGCGATGGCGTGTCGGCATTCCTCGACAAGCGGCCACCCGCTTGGATCAACCATTAATCCATCCATGAACACCAAGGAGTGAGCGCAGATGTACACCCAATCATTCAACCTGCAGGACAAGCCGGGACAGAAGCCCGCCGTTGCGCCGCTATCGATGGAGAGCGCCGAGTCGCAGCAGCGCTTTGACGCCAAGATCGATGCCGACGGCAAGATCGAGCCGCAGGACTGGATGCCAGAGGCCTACCGCAAGACCCTGATCCGCCAAATCAGCCAGCATGCGCACAGCGAAATCGTCGGCATGTTGCCCGAGGGGAACTGGATCAGCCGCGCGCCCAGCCTCAAACGCAAGGCCATACTGATTGCCAAGGTGCAAGATGAAGGCGGCCACGGCCTGTACCTGTACAGCGCCGCCGAAACCCTGGGCCAGGGACGAGACCAGATGCTGGCCGACCTGCACAGCGGGAAGGCCAAGTACAGCTCCATCTTCAACTACCCCACGCTCAACTGGGCCGATGTGGGTGTCATCGGCTGGCTGGTGGATGGCGCGGCGATCATGAACCAGATCCCGCTGTGCCGCTGCTCCTTTGGCCCCTATGCGCGCGCCATGATCCGCGTCTGCAAGGAAGAGTCCTTCCACCAGCGCCAGGGCTACGAGGCCTTGCTGGTGATGATGCAAGGAACGGCCGAGCAAAAGGCCATGGTGCAGGATGCCGTGAACCGCTTCTGGTGGAAGTGCCTGGCCATGTTCGGTCCACCGGACACCAACAGCCCGCACAGCGAGCAGGCCATGCGCTGGGGCATCAAGCGCATCAGCAACGACGATCTACGCCAGAAGTTCATCGACGCCACCGTGCCGCAGGCCAGGGTGCTGGGCGTGAGCTTGCCCGACCCCGAACTGAAGTGGAACGAAGAGCGCCAGCACCACGACCACGGCGAGATCGATTGGGACGAATTCTGGAGCACGGTCAACGGCAACGGCCCCTGTAACAAGGAGCGCCTGGCCACCCGCGTCAAAGCCCACAACGATGGCCAATGGGTGCGCGATGCCGCCCTGGCCTATGCGCACAAACACCAACCCCAAACGCAAAAGGAAGCAGCATGAGCACCACCGCATTGAAAGACTGGCCCCTCTGGGAAGTATTTGTCCGCAGCAAGCAGGGCCTGGAGCACAAGCACTGTGGCAGTCTGCACGCATCAGACGCGCAGCACGCGCTGCAAATGGCGCGCGATGTCTACACCCGTCGCCAGGAAGGCGTGAGCATCTGGGTCGTGCCGTCCAAGTCCATCACCGCCAGCGCGCCGCAGGACAAGGACGCGATGTTCGAGCCCGCGGCGGACAAGATCTACCGCCACCCCACGTTCTATGAGATCCCTGAAGAAGTGGGGCATATGTAATGGCTTCTTACCAAGATTATCTGCTGCACCTGGCAGACAACGCCCTGATTCTGGGTCAGCGCAATGCCGAGTGGTGCGGCCACGGCCCCGTCCTGGAAGAAGACCTGGCGCTGGCCAACAACAGCCTGGACCTGATAGGCCAAGCCCGCCTGCTGTACCAGCATGTGGCCACCGTGCGCAAGGACGGAAAAAGCAGCGAAGACCTGCTGGCGTACTTCCGCGACGTGCCCGACTTCAAGAACTACACGCTGTTGGAACTGCCGCACCGCACCGCGATCCTGCCCACGTCCAGCGGCGACCGCGACTATGCGGTCACGGTGGCTCGCAACTTCCTGTACAGCGCGCTCATGGTGCAGGCCTGGGCCGCGCTGGCGGGGTCTACCGACGCACAAATCGCCGCGATTGCGTCCAAGTCGCTGAAAGAGGTGCAGTACCACTTGCGCCACGCGCATGACTGGGTGCTGCGTCTGGGCGATGGCACGGACGAATCGCAGCGCCGCATGCAAGCCGCCTTCGACTACCTCATGCCCTTTACCCAGGAATTCTGGTCAGAGAGCGCCATGGAAACCGCCGCCGTCAAAACCGGTGCGGGCGTCGATGTGCGCGCGTTCAAGGCCGAGTGGGAAGCCATGGTGGGCGATACCCTGCAGGCCGCCACCCTGAGGCGCCCCGCCAGCACCGGCTTTGTTACCACCGGCAAGCACGGTGTGCACTCAGAGCACCTGGGCTTTTTGTTGGCGGAAATGCAAAGCCTGGCGCGCGCGCACCCCGAGGCCGTCTGGTAACGGTCATGCCCATGAATGTCTCATCCAGCGGTCAGCCGATCGCTCCGGCCATGTTGCCCGATGGACCGCTGGCTCCAAGCCAGGAGACTCACGCGCACCACGCCATCTGGGACTTGCTGGAGTCGGTCACCGACCCGGAAATTCCGGTGGTGAATCTGCGCGAGATGGGCATTCTGCGGGCCGTGCGGCAAGGCCCGCAGGGTCTGGATGTGGTGATCACCCCCACCTACAGCGGCTGCCCCGCGATGGGGCAGATGGAGGACGATGTGGCTCATGCACTGTCCAGCGCTGGCGTGGCCGCACGCGTCGTCACGCAGCTTGCACCGGCCTGGTCCACTGACTGGATCACCGCTGAGGGGCGTGAAAAACTGCGCGCTTACGGCATCGCGCCGCCCATGAAAAGCGCCTGCGCCGCGGCCGGCGCCCAGGTGTTGACCTTTGCTTCCAAGGGCCTGAACGTGAGGGACACCGTTGCCTGTCCGCAATGTGGTTCTGAAGACACCACCGAAATATCGCACTTTGGCTCCACCGCTTGCAAGGCTTTGTACCGCTGCCTGAGCTGTATGGAGCCGTTTGACTACTTCAAACCCTATTAACCCAGGCACCACCACCATGACTGCATCTTCCCGTTTTCACGATCTGCGCGTTGCTCGGATCAACCCCGAGGCGGCTGGCTCGGTTGCCATCGCCTTCAGCGTGCCCGATGCTTTGCTCGAGCACTTTGACTTCCAGCCCGGTCAGTACCTTACCCTGCGCAGCCAGATCAACGGTGCCGACGTGCGGCGCAGCTATTCCATCTGCTCCACCCACAGCCACCTCCAGCGCAGTCATGAACTGGTGGTGGGCATTCGCCCGATGGAGGGCGGCATTTTTTCCAATTGGGCGGCCAGCAGCCTCAAGGCCGGTGACACCCTGTCGGTGATGCCCCCCGAAGGGCGCTTTGTGTCCAAGCGACCGCGGGCCCTGCACCGCGTGGCCTTTGCGGCAGGTTCAGGCATCACGCCCATCCTGTCCATCATGGCCAGCACGCTGGAAGACCAGCCCGAGTCCAAGTTCACTCTGGTCTATGGCAACCGCAGCATGGGCTCGGTCATGTTCAACGAGGCGCTGCAAGACCTTAAGGACCGTTTTGCCGATCGCCTTACGCTGATCCATGTGCTATCGCGCCAGGCGCAAGAAGTGGACCTGCTGCAAGGCCGTATCGATGGCGCCAAGGTGCGCTCCCTCATTGATACCCTGTTGCCTGTGGCCAGCATGGACGAGGTCTTCATCTGTGGCCCGGAAGTGATGATTGAAGCCACGCAAAAGGCCTTGCTGGATGCCGGCGTGCCGGAAAAACAAATTCACACTGAGCGCTTTACCTCTCCTGCCTTGGAGGAGCTTACCCCCGAAGCACGTCAGGCGGCAGTGGCCAATTGGAAACTCCCGGCCGGTGGCCAGGTCGCGCTGACGGTGGTGCTGGATGGCAAATCGCATGCGCTGCACATGAACCCGCACGAGCATGTGCTGGACGTGGCCATGGCTGCTGGCTTGGATCTTCCCTTCTCTTGCAAAGGCGGCGTCTGTGCCACTTGCCGCTGCAAGGTCATCACCGGCAGCGTGGCGATGGACAAGAACTTTGGGCTGGAAACTTGGGAGACCGACAAGGGTTTTGTGCTGAGTTGCCAGTCGCGCCCAACCAGCGAAGCCGTGACGGTGAGTTTTGACGAACGCTAACCCCTACCCCTAACCTCTTTCTGAACACCATGACCCAGACCCTTCAAAGTTATATCGGCGGCCGCTGGCAGGGCAAGCAAGCCGCTGCTGCGCTGCGCAGCGCCGTCAACGGCAGGACCATTGCCCACACCCACGCCGAAGCGCTCGACTTTGGCGAGGCCGTGGAGCATGCACGCCGCAAAGGCCTGCCCGCCTTGATGGCCATGGACTTTCAGGAACGCTCCCAACGCCTCAAGGCCCTGGCAAAGCACCTGATGGAGCACAAGGAGCAGCTCTATGCGGTGTCTGCCCACACCGGTGCCACCCGCGTCGACAGCTGGATCGATATTGACGGTGGAGCCGGAACGCTGTTTGCCTATGCGGCCATTGGCAACAATGAGTTGCCATCGGGCAATCTGGTGCATGAAGGGCCGGCTTTTGCCTTGGGTAAAAAGGGTGGCTTCAGCGGCACCCACGTGCTGGTGCCGCGCGGTGGCGTGGCCGTGCACATCAATGCCTTCAACTTTCCCGTCTGGGGCCTGCTGGAAAAGTTTGCGCCCAGCTTTCTGGCGGGCATGCCCTGCATTGGTAAACCCGCCTCCGCCACCAGCTACCTGACTGAGGCCGCCATGCGGCTGATCGTGCAATCCGGCATCCTGCCCGAGGGCAGCTTGCAGTTGGTGATTGGCGCCACCGGCGACTTGCTGGACCGGCTGAACGGCGCCGATGTGGTCACCTTCACCGGCTCGGCCGATACCGCGTCGCGACTGCGTGTGCACCCCAATTTGATTGCCCACTCGGTACCCTTCAACGTCGAAGCCGATTCGCTCAACTGCGCCATCCTCGGGCCGGACGTCAGCCCTGATGATGAAGAGTTCACCCTTTTCGTGAAAGAAGTGGCGCGCGAGATGACGGTCAAGGCAGGGCAGAAGTGCACAGCCATTCGTCGCGCCATCGTGCCCGCGAAACACCTGGATGCCGTGTGCGAGCAACTGGCGGCGCGCCTGGCCAAGACCACGGTGGGTGACCCCTCTGACGAGCGCGTGCGCATGGGCCCGCTGGCCTCGCATGCGCAACAGGCCGACGTGGCCGAACGCATTGCGCTGTTGCGACAAGATGCCGAACTGGTGTACGCCGGAACGCACGACTGGATTGGCGAAGGTGCGGCGCAGGGCGCCTTCTGCGCGCCTACGCTGCTGGCCTGCCGCAAGCCCATGGCGGTGGACTCGGTGCACACTATCGAAGCCTTCGGCCCGGTCAGCACGGTCATGGCGTATGCAGACCTGGACGAAGCGCTGGCTTTGGCCGCGCGCGGCCAGGGCAGCTTGGTCGCCACGCTCGTCACGCGCGACGCGGCGGTCGCGGCCCAGGCCATTCCTGCCATGGCCGCATGGCATGGCCGCCTGCACATACTGGAGCGCGAGGCCGCGGTGGAATCCACCGGTCACGGCTCACCGCTGCCCACGCTCAAGCACGGCGGGCCTGGCAGAGCAGGTGGCGGTGAGGAACTGGGCGGCCTGCGCGCTGTGAAACACTACCTGCAACGCGCAGCCGTGCAAGGCTCGCCCACCATGTTGGCGGCCGTCACGGGCGAGTATGTGCGTGGCGCCAAGGTCAACAACACCGCCGCACACCCGTTCCGCAGCTACTTTGAAGACCTGAAGATTGGTGACTCTTTGTTGACCCACAGGCGTACCGTAGGCGAGGCCGATATCGTGGCCTTTGGCGGCATCTCGGGCGATTACTTTTACATGCACTTTGATGAAGTGGCGGCCAAGGAGTCGCCGTTTGGCAAGCGCATTGCGCACGGCTACTTTGTGCTGTCGGCCGCGGCCGGCCTGTTTGTGTCGCCGGCACCGGGCCCGGTGTTGGCCAACTACGGTCTGGACACGCTGCGTTTCGTCAAGCCGGTGGGCATAGGCGACACCATCCAGGCCCGCCTGACGGCCAAACGCAAGATCGACCGCCAGAAGGTGGACGCAACGGGCGTGGGACAAGGCGTGGTCGCGTGGGACGTGGAAGTCACCAACCAGCTTGGAGAACTCGTGGCCAGCTACGACATTCTGACCCTCGTCGCCAAGCGCACCTGAGCACCCTATGCCTTGCTATTCCATTGAAGGGGTGATCCCTGTCGTACACCCCAGCGCCTATGTGCATCCCAGCGCAGTGCTGATTGGTGATGTGCACATTGGACCCAATTGCTACGTCGGCCCCAACGCCAGCCTGCGCGGCGACTTCGGTCGCATCGTGCTCTTGACGGGCGCCAATGTGCAGGACAACTGCGTGATGCATGGCTTCCCGCAGCAGGACACGCTGGTCGAAGAAAACGGCCATATCGGCCACGGTGCCGTGCTGCACAGCTGCACTGTCCGGCGCGATGCGCTGGTGGGCATGAACGCGGTGGTAATGGACGAGGCCGTTGTGGGTGAGCGCGCCATCGTGGCAGCCTGCGCTTTTGTGCCGGCAGGCATGCGCGTGGTAGCGCAAACCCTGGTGGCCGGAGTGCCCGCCAAGGTGATTCGTTTGCTGAAAGACGAGGAAGTCGCGTGGAAGCGCGCTGGCACCGAGACCTACCAGGACCTGACGCGACGCTGCCTGGCTAGCCTCAAAGAGGTACAGCCACTGGCGCAGGTCGAGGCCAACCGGCCCGCCGTGCAGGCGCCACAGGTCAAGCCACTCATAGCTGTCAAGCGGGGTTAACTTCCAGCACCAATAGAGCGGTCAGTTGGCGACCGCAGTTTCCATTCTTCCCGCGCCAGCAGGATTCCCTAGAACTGCCAGCAGGCGCTGGAGCCGCGGCGCATCGCGCAAAGGCATCGGCCTCGGCACCACAGGCCCGGACCCCATCCAGTCCGGGGCGCGTGACAAGCGATCTGCGCCCTGGGGTGGGGGAGCGACGGGCCTCCTTGGTCGGCGTATGCCCTGGCAACCACGAGAGTGCAGGCAAGCGCAAGTGCGGAAGGACGCGCAAGGGCAACGCATGGGTGCGTAGATTTCTGCGCGAGTTGACTCATTTCGCCAGCCGAAGTTGCTGCGCCGTGAATCACAGGTTTGCCACGCTGGCTGCAGACGTTGGTCCAGCACGGCTTCGTTCCCGTCACCGCTTGAGCTGAACTTAGACTCGCTTCTCGGGATCGGGACAACGCTCGACTTGGCGCAGGTTTCTTTCACGCTAAAGGCTAAGGAGCGCGGCAGTAGGGGCCGGCCATAAAATATTTCACTTTCGCTGTAAGAACCTGCCCGTCCGGCGCGTCTAACAGTGAGCATCAGAATTTCGGATTCCTTGTCTACTAACTTTCTATTTGGGAGCTTCCTCCATGAATATGCCTTTCAGCGCTGCAGCCATCGCTCTCGCCTTGGGTGCTGCCATAGCGATGGTCACAACACCTGCAAACGCCCAGGAGAAACCGGTCGCAAAGGAAAAGTGTTTCGGTGTCGCCCTCAAAGGGCTGAACGACTGCAAAGCCGGCGCCGGCACCTCCTGCGCTGGAACGGCGAAGAGAGATTTTCAAGGAAATTCCTGGTCGTATGTACCCAAGGGAAGCTGCGAAAAGACCGCGTCTAGGACCTCGTCCACGGGTTTCGGTCAGGCTCACGAGTTCCAGGAAAAAGGCGTCTAAACAGTTTCTGTCGTAGCCTGATTTGTGTGCTGGCAGTCGGCCCTGAGGTCATGTATCGCTGCGCTATTATCATTGAGATAACCAAGGAGTCCCGGACCCATGTTTGGCTCAATGTCCATACGCACGCGTTTGGTCTTTTCATTTGCCGTCTTGCTGGGTTTGTTGCTAGCCGTTGCGGCGGTGTCACTGCAGCGCTTTGAAGTTCTGACCAGCACCACCCAGCGCATCGTTGACTATGAGGTGAAGCGGGTCTTCTTGGCGCAGCGCGCGAACCAGCATGCCCAGGCCGCAGCCATCTGCCTGCTCAATCTTCTGCAGACTCCTGAACGGGAAAAACGCAAACCGCTGTATGCCAGCATGGACGCCGAACTCGCGGCCTCGGACATGGCTGTAGGCGATCTGGGAATGACCCTGGTCACGCCCGAGGTGCGGGCGGGTATCGAACGCGTCACGGGCCTGCGCAAGATCTACGGCGAGTCGTTCCAGGAAACCGTTGAGCTAATCGAGTTGGAAGGAACGGCGGCTGCGCGCCTGCACTTTGAAAGCAGAACGCAGACGGCGCTGAACACCTTGTTGCTTGAAACACTGGCGCTGGCGCGCCACCAGCAGCAGCAAATGCAGGTCGATCTGGAGCAAATCAAAACCAGCGCTGCCAATGCCAGACAAACGCTGATTGCGCTTGCAATGGTGGCCCTGGCGGCCGGGGCACTGCTTGCGTTTGCTATTGGACGCAGCATCGTCAAACCGGTACGAGAAGCCGTCTTCGGGGCGGAAACCATTGCGGGTGGCGACTACAAGAAGCACGTTCCGACGGGCCAGAAGGACGAGATCGGTGCCTTGATGCTGGCGCTCAGCGTGATGCGCGACAGCATCGGCAGTAGGGAAGATAGAATCGCGCGCCTGGCCTATGTAGACACCCTCACCGGACTTCCCAATCGAACCCATTTCCTGGTGAAATTCGCAGCCCTGCCGGCGGGCAGCTCCGGCGCCCTGGTGATCCTGGATGTGGACCGTTTCGCCGCTATCAACAATGCCCTTGGGCATGCCATCGGAGACCGTCTTCTATGCGAAATTTCGACGCGCCTGGCCCGGGTGGCGGGTCAGGGCAACATCGCACGACTGTGGGGCGACGAGTTCGCGCTGTTGCTGCCAGGTGCCGACGAAACCGCAGCGGCGGCACAAGTGCGAGGGGTCCTCGCGGCCCTTCGTGTGCCCATGAGTGTCGATGGCCAACGCCTGGATATCAATGTCAGCATGGGGGTTGCACTGTTTGGGTCTGATGAAGCCAACATCGCCGCGCTGCTACGGCGAGCCGACGGGGCGATGGTGAGGGCCAAGCGACGGCACGACGGATTTGCCTTTGGTTCCGAACTGGATGACGAGCCGGAGCATGAGGAACTTTCCTTGATCGGCGAGATGCGCGAAGCCCTGGTGCGCAATGAATTTGTCGTCTTCTACCAGCCCAAGCTGAACCTTTCGAAAAACAGGATCAGCGGTGCCGAGGCGCTGATCCGATGGCGCCACCCGACCAAGGGGATGATTGCGCCCATGCGATTCATCCCTTTTGCCGAGCAAACCGGTTTCATCCGCGAGATTACGCCCTGGCTGCTGGAACATGTGATCGAGCAGGCGGCCCAGTGGCGCCGATCCGGCATGACGGTCGTGGCATCGGTGAATCTGTCGACGCTGGATCTATTGAATCGAGATCTGGTGCCGCAGATTCAAGGGCTGCTAGATCGCTTTGATTTGCCCGCAGAGCAACTGTGCCTGGAAATCACGGAGAGCGCCTTGATGGACGAACCGGAACTGGCGTTGAAGCACCTGAACGAACTGTCCGCGCATGGCCTGAAGCTTTCCATTGACGACTACGGCTCCGGCCAGGCGTCGCTGGGCTATGTCAAGAGCTTGCCGGTGAATGAGTTGAAGATTGATCGTGTTTTCGTCACGGACGTGGACAGCACCCCCAAGAATGCGGCCATTGTGCGCTCGACCATTCTGTTGTGCCGCGAACTTGGACTCTCGGTAGTGGCAGAGGGCGCGGAAAATTCAAACGAGTTGGACTGGCTCAAGGACAACGGTTGCGATGTGGTTCAGGGCTATGTCATCGCGAAACCCATGGCACTGGACGACTTTGTTGCGTGGGTTGACAACTTCGACCAGAACAATTCAAGCCAAAAAGGCAAAGTGGGGTGAGGGTTTTGTCGACGCCGATGGCTGCTTCGTCCGGCACCGCCACGTAATCGATTTGCCGATTCAGCGCGGCGCCAATGCGCGCCATCGCTTTGCCATTAGACAGCGCCGCATCGCCGGGCTGCAGCAAGACTTTGGCCGCGACGGCGGCAATATCGCGAGCATCGATGAACGACACATTCCCTTCGTTCTGGGTAGAGATGCACTCCGGACAGTATGCGAAAGAGCTTTTAGGCACAGCTTTGATTGATTCGCCGCTTACAATGATCGACTTGCGACCGTGGTGAAACGGATATCATTAAGGCCTCCGAAGCCTTCGTTTCAGGTTCGATTCCTGACGGTCGCACCAACTTGTATTTGAGTCCAAATTTGGTCCAAAAATCCCGGGGCAGATTTCCTTTGGTTTCCGAAGATTTCTGAGCTCTTCCTCGTGTTATGAATGAGTTAGATCTGGCACAGAAGGGACGTGGCCGTCAAAAGCTTTCGTCATTGCGAGCGCAGCGCGGCAAACCATGCTCGCATAACGGTGGTGCTCGAGGATTGCCGCGTCGCTGGAGCTCTTCGCAATGACGGAAGTGTCTTTCAGGTATTCTGGAACTCAATAATCCGAATCGTTCAAATCCCGCCCAGTTCCTTACGCAGCAAATTCAGCCAGTTGTCGACCAAGATGCGGTCCAAGGGCGCCATGTTCTCCAGACGCTTCTTCCATACCTCGCTCGACTGCAGTGGTATCTGCATCGTGCCTGCGGTCGCGAGAGGGTCTAAGTGAAAACACGCAGCGGTTCGCCTGCATTCCTCCATAGAATTGGTAACGGTTCCACTTATTGTATGCCTCGGTCCAAGGCGAGCGCTGGTTCCGGGAGCATGGCCGACGTTTCGTTCACAACAAGCTCCCCTTTTTTTAAATTTTCCTGGATGAATATGTCGAATAATCGCGCAGTCAAACTGGCATGTGGTTTGTTATTCTCGACGGCTTGCGCGCTCGCGCAAGCGGCGCTCAACCTTGGGGACCCGGTGCCCGTTGGGCCACAGGTGCAGGTGGGCCACCTGGACAATGGTCTGACCTATTACGTTCAGAAGAACACCCGCCCCGAAAAGCGCCTGGAGCTGCGGCTGGTGGTGAAAGCGGGCTCGGTACTGGAGGATGATGACCAGCGCGGCCTGGCCCACTTCGTCGAGCACATGGCCTTCAATGGCTCGACCCACTTCAAGAAGCACGAGCTGATTTCTTACCTGCAATCCATCGGGCTGAAGTTTGGCGCCGATCTGAATGCCTACACCAGCTTCAACGAAACCGTCTACATCCTACCCCTGCCCACCGACCAGCGCGAGGCTGTTGAGAAAGGCTTTCTGGTGCTGGCCGATTGGGCTGGTGGCCTGAGCTTTCAGGACCCCGATATCGACTCGGAGCGCTCCATCGTGCTGGAGGAGTTGCGTCTGGGCAAAGGCGCGCAGGACCGTATGAACAAGGTCTTGTTCCCAAAAATCTTTAGCGGCTCCAGGTACGCGGATCGGCTGCCCATCGGCAGCGAGGACATCCTCAAGAATTTCAAGTACGACGCCGCAAAGCGCTTCTACCGCGACTGGTACCGTCCCGACCTGATGGCGGTGGTGGTGGTCGGTGATATCGAGCCGGCGGATGCAAAGGCGCTGATTCAAGCCAATTTCTCCCAGCTTAAAAACCCACCGTCCGAGCGACCCCGCACCTACCCGGAATTGCCGGTCCGCACGGTTTCCGAAGCCGTGGTAGTGACTGACAAGGAAGCCACCAACAATGTGATCCAGATGCTGTCCCCTGTAATGGTGGACAAACCCGAGCTCACACTGGCCGACGTCCGGACAAAGACGGTGGAGCGGCTGTTTGGCATGACGCTGGGCCAGCGCATGCAGGAGTTGACCCAGCAAGCCAACCCACCCTTTGTGGGTGGTGGCAGCGCATTGTCGGCGGCGGCGCCGGGCTACCGGTGGTTCGAGGCCTCCGCCTTGCTGGGGCGTCAGGGTTCCGATACTGCCATCGCTGCGCTGGTTCAGGAAAACGAACGCGCACGCCAGTTCGGTTTCGGGCCGCAAGAGATGGAGCGCAGCAAGAAGAACCTGCTGCGCATGTACGAACAGGCCGTTGCAGAACTGGGAAAGACCAACTCGGACACCTACGCTGCGGAGTACATCCGCAACTTCCTGGTCAAGGAGTCCATTCCCGGCATCGCCAATGAACTGGCGTATGCGCAGGAGATGCTGCCCGGAATCACTCTGGCCGAAGTCAATGCCTTTGCCCGCAGCGTGATCCCGGACAAGACCGCCAAACTGGTGGTCTATGCCGGCACCGACATTGCCGAATCCCATACGCCCAAGGAAGCACAGTTGTTGAGCTCAGTACAGCAGGCTGAGCAAACGGTGGTGCTGGCCAAGGTCGAAAAGGCGCTTGCAAAGAGCCTGATGAGTGAGTTGCCCAAGCCGGGTCGGATCGTGTCGGAGCGCCGCAATGAAGCCATGGACTTCACCGAACTGGAACTCTCCAACGGTGTAAAGGTGATCCTGAAGGCCACCGACTTCAAGAATGACGAGATCCTGATTGGCGCTGGTCGATTCGGCGGACAGTCGCTGTATCCGATCGCGGACAAGTACAACGCCGCTTACGTCACCTCGGTGGTCAACGCCATGGGCATGGCCAGCTTTTCGCCGTTGGAGCTGCAAAGGATGCTGGCGGGCAAGGTGCTGAACATGTCAGCCAACCTGGACGCCGAGAAGGAGTGGGTGGGTGGGTTCAGCAGCAACGCCGATCTGGAGTCGATGCTGCAACTGATCCACCTGAAGTTTGGCGGCACGCGCCGGGATGCAGATCTGTTTCAGTCGTTTGTCAGCCGCTCGCGCGATGCCAGCAAGAACGCGCTGGTGAGTCCCGAGTCCATCTTCAAAGATGCGATGCTGACCACGCTCTACAACGGCAATCCACGTGTTTTTCTGACGCCGCAACCGGAGAACTTCGAGGGCCTGCAACTCGACCGCATCCAGGCCATCTATGAGCAGCGCTTTGCCAGCGCCAAGGGTTTTACCTTTATTTTGGTGGGCAGCTTCAAGCCCGGGGTGGTCAAGCCCCTGCTCGCCACCTATCTGGCCAGCCTGCCCGTGGGCGACCTGCCGACCCAGTATGTGGACCTGGGCGTGCGTCCGGTGACGGGCGTGGTGAAAAAGGAAGTGCACGCCGGCACCGAAGCCAAGGCCACGGTATCCATCACCTTCGCCGGCCCAGCCACCGACACGCCCGAAGAGCGCATGCGTGCGAGCGCGATGGTGGACGTGCTCAACATCAAAATCGTCGACGTGCTGCGCGAAAAGCTGACGCTGATCTACGGTGGCGGCATGGGCGGTGGCATCAGCGACGTGCCGTACCAGAAATACCAGTTCGGCATGTGGCTGCCCTGCGGGCCGCAAAATGTGGACAAGGTCATAGCGGCAGCCATGGGCGAAATTCAAAAGCTGCAAGACGCCGGTCCCGATGCTGGCGACCTGGACAAGGTCAAGCAGAACTGGCTGATTGCGCAGCGCAAGTCGTTGCGCGAAAACGGCTACTGGCTGGACAAGTTGCACGGCTCGGTGCTGTACGGCAGGGACCTGGCCAAAGTGCTGAGTTATGAGAAGGATGTGGCTGCCTTGACGGTGGGCGATGTGCAAGCGGCAGCCAAGCGCTACTTGCGCCCGGACAACTACGTGCAGGTGGTGCTGCTGCCGAAGCAGTAACTGATCAAGCCACGGTACTTGCCCTCTCGATGTGGGGGCTTTTGGCCCCCATCGGGCGTACATTGAACATTTCAATGTGGAAAACTTTTTATTCATGGGGGGTTTCAGCTTAAGTTACCATCCCTCCCAAGCGCACTGACTGACATCTCAAAGGGCTTCACGGACCGCTCTTCGGTACCGGCGGCGGCGCCGCTTTGAGGTGCAATGCTGCGGCGGTATGGGGCCAAGTGGCGGTCACTTCGGTGGGCGCGATGTACGGCGCTGGTTTTCACTTTTGCCCGCTGCTGGCGGCGCGTGAGTCCGCGGACTCGCGGCGAAAAATAATCCCGGCTGCTGCGACTTCTGGCCCGGCCCTTGCGTGGTCTCCTGATGTGCTGGAGTCGGATCCGTCCCGAGGTACGCCCGGGCGCGGACATTTCTCGGATTTGAACGCAGTAAGTCCTTTTGACTTTGACCAACAAGGCGGTTTATGAAAAATGAAGTGGCGGCTGAGTCAGACCCTCAACAGCTTTCGGTTGAGGCCATTTTGAAGAGCATCGTGATTCCGTCATGCCCGGCGGTGCTGAACGAGTTGCGTTCGGAGATAGCGCGCGAAGATCCCAGTCAGGACAAGGTCGCACGCCTGGTCGGCACCGACGTGGCCTTGAGCGTCGCCGTGCTGCGCCTGGTCAATTCGCCGTTCTACGCGCTTCGAAGCAAGGTCGACAGCATCAACAAAGCCGTTTCCATGATTGGGTCGCAGCGCATGGCGATGCTGGTCACCAATATCCTGATGCGCCAGACAATGCAGTTCAAGGGACTGAATCTGGTTCGGTTCTGGGATGTATCCACCAAAAGATCGATTGCCATGTCACTGTTGGCGCGATACCTCAAAGGTGTGGATGTCGACACTGCACAGGCCTTTGGACTGTTCTGTGACATTGGCATTCCTTTGCTCATGCAGCGGTTTCCGAGCTATTTGGAGAGCTTGAGCCTCGCCAATGCTGCCACGGTGCTGCCATTCACGTCGATAGAATCGGAACGTCACGGTGTTGACCACGCACAGATGGGGTCGATGATGGCCCGCACCTGGGGGCTGAACGACACGATTTGTGTCGCCATTCGGCGCCACCATGACTACGCCGTTTTCCCGGACGCCAGCGTGGCGGAGCCGGTCAAGCGACTGATTGCCATGTGCCTCGTTGCGGAGCTGGGGATTCAGCGCTTCGCCCGACTCAACGAGAGCAACGAATGGAACAAGGGCGGCGACTTTGCCGCAAGTACCTTGATGCTGAGCGACTACGACCTGGATGACTGGATCGAAATGATGGCGGAAGCGTTCGGCCAGGAAACGGCTTAGCTCGTCCGCGGGCTTGGGCCCTGAGGCTTGTGTCAACCTGCATTGAAATCTGACCCGGACCATTCGCATGACTTTGTCGCGTCTCATTGCCCAGTTTGTGCGCGACCACTGGCGCGCCTACGCGGTGTCTGCGCTGATGCTAGCCAGCGTGGCGGCGCTCACCGCTTCCATACCGCGCCAGGTGGGCGCCCTGGTGGACGAACTCGCTACCGGCCGCCTTGCGGATGGCGCGTTGTTGCAACGCTTGGGCCTGCTGCTACTGTGCGGCGCGCTCATCTATTTCCTGCGCGTGGGATGGCGCCTGCAGCTGTTTGCGGCGAGCTATCAGCTGGGCGTGCAACTTCGCACCCAGCTCTACCAGCGTCTGTGCCAGCAAGGGCCCAGCTTCTTCCAAACGCAGCGCACCGGCGACCTGATGGCGCTGGCAACGAATGATGTGGACGCGGTCGAGATGGCCGCCGGCGAGGCCATGCTGGCGGGCTTTGACGGGACGCTCACGCTGGTGATGGTGATCGCGATGATGACGCTGGGCGTGGACTGGCGTCTGGCTCTGGCCGCATTGCTGCCGTTCCCCTTCATGGCGCTGGCGTTCTGGCATATCTCCGAACAGATCCATCGCGCGTCCAAGGATTCGCTGCAAGCTTTTAGACATCATGTATTGACCTGCCCTACCTCAAGCGACGCGGATTACGCTTGGGGTTTTTCAACCCAAGGCGCAGAGCCGAAATTGAGGAGGCAGGTCATGGAGGAGTTTATCAAGTACGTGGGCATGGATGTGCACAAAGAAACGATAGCGGTGTCAGTGGCCCCGAGCCACGCGGTTGAGGTTCGCTTCATTGGCGAAATTGCCAATACGGCGCAGGCCATTGAGAAGCTGGTCAAGCAGCTACGCAAGGATGGCTCAGATCTCAAGTTTTGCTACGAGGCCGGTCCCTGCGGCTACGGCATTCATCGCCAACTGATGGAACTGGGCTGGGAGTGCCAAGTTGTCGCGCCCTCGTTGATTCCGAAGAAAGCAGGGGACCGGGTCAAGACCGACCGGCGCGACAGCCTGTTGTTGGCCAGACTGCACCGTGCTGGCGAGTTGACGGCGGTATGGGTGCCCGATGGCGCACAGGAGGCGCTACGGGATCTGACACGAGCGCGCGAAGACATGAAACATTTGCAGCGCCAGGCCAAGCAGCGCCTTCTGGCGTTCTTGCTCAGGCATGGCAGAAGCTATGACGGCAAGAGCAACTGGACGCAGGCGCACTATCGTTGGCTGGAGGACGCCAAGTTCGAGCAGCCCGTTCAGCAGATCGTGTTTCAAGAGTACGTAGATACGGTCAAGGCACTGAGCAAGCGGGTCGACGCGCTGGACTTGCAGCTTGAAAGTGCAGCGTCCGATTCGGTGTTCTGGGCGGTGATCCAGGGACTGATGGCGCTGCGCGGCGTGAGCTTGCTGACGGCGACGACGATCGTGGCAGAAATTGGCGACCTCAAACGGTTCGCTTCAGCGCCGCAGCTCATGGCGTATCTGGGCGTGGTTCCGAGCGAGCACTCCAGCGGAGGCAAGAAGTCACGCGGTGGCATCACCAAGACCGGCAATGGCCATGTGCGCCGGGTGCTGGTGGAGGCGGCATGGACGTACCGCCACCCAGCACGTAAAACGGCCACCTTGCAGCGCAGAGCCGAGAAGGCTCCAGAGGCGATTCAAGAGATCGCCTGGAAGGCTCAAAAGCGCATGTGCGGGCGTTACAAGCTGCTCGAAGGCCGAGGCAAACTCAAGGTGCAAGTCTGCACGGCCATTGCGCGCGAACTCACCGGATTCATTTGGGCAATCGGGCAGGCAATGCCACAACCGCCAGTCAAAGCGTAAGGAGAAAGATCATGTTGTTGCAGTGTGTCGGTAGCAGAATGGACAACGGTGGGAGAACCCTTGACGCGGCTATGAGGCATGTGGCGACACATTGACCCTCGACTTTAGAGCAAGGCAGCTCCTCGACGAATCGGTTGTCATGCGGTAACCAACCCGCGCATATCAGACTGATCAACCGTCGACAAGCCGTCCGTTCTGCTACCAGCACACTGCATGAAGACAAATACCGTTTACCAAAAACTTGACAGGTCAATACATATCAGCCGCCTCAATGACCACGTGCAGGAGACCCTGACCGGGGTGCGCACGCTGCGTGCCCTCGGATTGGAGGCGCGCAGCGCGCAGACCTTTGCCGAACTGGCGGAGGCCGCCGCCGCGGCCAGCCTGCGCGCTCAGCGCTGGGAGGCGGCCTACGAGCCGGCCGTGGGCATCGCACTGGTGAGCGCGTCCGTGCTCACGCTCTCGCTCGGCGGCTATTTTGTGTGGCAGGGTGAACTCAGCATCGGCACGCTCACCGCCTTCACCATGTACCTGGGACAGCTGATCTGGCCCATGTTTGCCGCCGGCTGGGTGCTGTCGCTGCTGGAGCGCGGGCGCGCCGCCTGGGGTCGATTGCAGCCGGTGCTGCACACGCCCTTGTCGATAGCCGACCACGGCACCGTGGCCAACGTGACACCCGGTGCTTTGTGCTTTGAAGCCGTGCAGCTGCGCTACGCGGGACAAATGCAGGACGCACTGAGCGACGTGTCGTTCCTGCTGCCTGAGGGTGCAACCCTTGGCATTGTGGGGCCCACGGGCGCGGGCAAGTCCAGCATCGTGCGCCTGATACTGCGTCAATACACACCCAGCGCGGGCAGCATGGGATGGAGCAGCCTCGCGCTGGACGAGTACCGGCTGGAAGCACTGCACGGCGCCATCAGCTGGGTGCCTCAGGAGCCGTTCCTGTTCTCGGCCTCAGTCGCCAGCAACATTGGTTTGAGCAGGCCCGCAGCGACTCGCGCCGAGATTGAAAATGCGGCGCGCGCGGCCTGCATCCACGACGAGATCCTGCGTTTTCCCCAAGGCTATGAAACTCCTGTGGGAGAGAAAGGCGTGACGCTCTCAGGTGGGCAGCGCCAACGCGTGGCGATTGCACGCGCCCTGCTGACGGATGCACCTTTGCTGCTGCTGGACGACGCGCTGTCGGCCGTGGACACGCATACCGAGGCCCAAATCCTGACCCACCTGCGCGATGCCCGTCGGGGTCGCAGCGTCGTGATCGTGAGCCACCGCCTGAGCTCGGTGCTGGATGCCCAGCACATATTGGTGCTGCAGCACGGACGCGTGACCGAGGCCGGCACGCACGCCGACCTGGTCGAACAAGACCATTGGTACGCGAGCCAGTGGCGCTATCAACAACTGGAGGCCAGCCTTGCAGCAGTCTGAGCCGCGCAACACGCGCCAGGCCGTGGCGCTGCTCAGGCGCGCCGCTGCGCCCGAACACCGCCACCTCTGGCATGGCACGCTCTGGCTGCTGCTGGCCGCTGCGCTGGAGGCGTTGGGTCCGCTGCTGGGCAAGCAGCTGATCGATCAGCACCTGATGCCGCGCCATCTGGACCTGGCGCGCATGGCGCTGCTGCTGGGCGCCATCTTTGCGGTGGGCGTGAGTGCGAGCGTGCTGCGCTACTACCAGCTCACGCGCTTTGCCGGTGTGGCCATGCGCTCGGTGCGGCGCCTGCGTGAGCAGGTCTACGGCCATGTGCTGCGCTTGCCCATAGCCTTCTTCGACAAAGCCATCACGGGCCAGTTGGTGAGCCGAGTCACCAACGACACCGAGCAGGTGAAGAACCTCTATGTGCAGGTGCTGTTTGTCATGCTCGACAGCTCCATCGTGGTGTTGGGTGCGATGGCGGCCATGGCCTGGCTGGATTGGCGGCTGATGCTGATCGTGCTGCTGCTGGTTCCGGCCGCGGGCGTCATCGTCTGGTTTTACCAGCGCGCCAGCGCACCTGCTGTGGCGCTGGCGCGCGAGAAGCGCAGCGACATCAACGCGCAGATGGCTGAGTCGATTTCAGGCATGGCGGTATTGCAGGCTTGCAATGCCGAAGAGCGCTTTCGCACGCGCTTTTGTGCCACCAATGAGCAGCATTACCAGGCCCGCGTGGCCGAACTGCGCGCCAATGCCTGGCTGTTGCGCCCGATGCTGGACCTGATCAATGTGCTGCTGCTGGTGCTGGTGATTTACGGTTTCGGTCTGCGCCAGCTCGCGGGCATCGAGGTCGGCATCCTCTATGCCTTTGTCAGCTACATCGGGCGTGTGGTCGATCCGCTGATCCAGATCACGTTGCAGTTCAGCCAGTTGCAGCAGGCGGTGGTGGCGGCGTCGCGCGTCAACACGCTGCTACAGGAGGCACTTCCCCCGGCCGTGGGCGGCACGCGGCGCATCACCCAGGGGCAGCTCAGTTTGCGGAATTTGGGCTTTGGCTACGATCCTCAGCATCCGGTGCTGCGCGACCTGAACCTGGACATTCCCGCGGGCGCCTTTTTTGGGGTGGTGGGGCATACCGGCAGCGGCAAGTCCACGCTCTTGAGCCTGCTGCTGCGCTTTTATACGGCGCAGTCCGGGCGCATTGAAATCGATGGCACGCCGTTGGCGCATTTCAGCGACGAGGACTTTCGCGCCCACGTGGGGCTGGTGCCGCAGGACCCATTTTTGCTGGGGACCAGCGTGCGCGAGAACATCGCCATGGGCCGACATTTAAGCGATGCGCAGATCGAGACTGCCGCGCGCGCGGCGCGTTGTCATGACTTTGTGATGCAGCTGGAGCAGGGCTACGCCACCCCCTTGGGCGAAGGCGGAGCCAGGCTGTCGGTCGGGCAAAAGCAGCTCGTCGCCATTGCCCGCGCGCTGGCCGCGCAGCCGCGCATCCTGTTTCTGGACGAGGCCACGGCGCACATCGATTCCGAAACCGAACAGCTCGTGCAGCTCGCGCTCAACGAGCTGCGCGGGCGCGTGACCGTGATCGCGATCGCGCACCGACTGTCCACTATCCGCGCCGCAGACTGCATCGTGGTGCTCAATCACGGACGCATCGCGGAGCAGGGGCCGCACGCCGCGCTGATGGAGATCGATGGCGGCATCTATCAGCGCCTGTATGCGATGCAACAGTTGGCACAGTGAGGGCAGACCGGGCCCAGGTAAAGATGTGTATCGCTTGCTCCGCTTTGTCGTCGCGCCTGCGCCGCAAGGCGTTGCATGAGGGTTCGCACTCTCCCAAGGACATCATGAAAAAGTTCGTTTTTTTGCTAATCGCCGCAGCAGCGCTCACATCGGCGGGTGCCGGCACCAGCGTGGGTGTCTCCATTGACATCAACCAGCCCGGTGTCTACGGCCGCATCAACATCGGCAATGTGGCCCCGCCCATGGTGGTCTACCCCCAGCCTGTGATCATTGCGCCGGCACCCATGGCCTTGCAAACGGCGCCCATCTACCTGTATGTTCCGCTGCAGCATCAAAGGCACTGGGTCAAATACTGCGCTCGCTACCAGGCCTGCGGCCAGAGGGTATTCTTTGTACAGGAGAAGTGGGTGAAGGAGCGCTATCAGCAGCACCAGCGTGACGTCGAACGCGATCGTCGCGAACATCGCCAGACTGAACACTCAGATCGTGACCACCACGACCAGCGTGACCACCGCGATCACAGCGACGTTCGTCTCTGACGCCGCACTCATGCGCCAGCTTGGCGCATGAAACGCATGCGGGGTGAAGATTCATGGGGTTTGCGCGCAGCCGGTTCGCACTTTGGGAAGGTATATTCTGCCTATATCCCCTACGAACGGAGCCCCTATGACACTGCATACTATTCCCATGACCCGGCGCGCGCTCAATCTCGCGCTGGCCTCTGCATTCTGTCTTGGACTGGCTGCTTCACCCGCGCTTGCGGCCACGCCCAAGGACACGCTGGTCGAGGCCTTTGCGTTTGACGACATCATCACCATGGACCCGGCGGAGTCGTTCGAGATTTCGGCCGGCGAGATCATGGGCAACAGCTACGACCGTCTCATCCGCTTCGACGTCAACGACCCGTCCAAGCTGCACGGCGACGTGGCCAAATCCTGGAGCGTGTCGGCCGACGGCAAGACCTACAGCTTTGAGCTCAAGCCGAATTTGAAATTTGCTTCGGGCAACGCGCTCAGCGCCGAAGAGGTGGTGTATTCGTTGCAGCGCGCGGTGATCCTGGATAAAAACCCGGCCTTCATCCTGACGCAGTTCGGCTTCAGCAAGGACAACGCCAAGGACAAGATCCGGCAGACCGGCCCGCTCACGCTCACGCTGGAGACCGACAAGGCCTACGCCCCCACCTTTGTGCTGAACTGCCTCACCGCGAACGTCGCCGCCATCGTCGACAAGAAGCTGCTGCTGGCACAGGAACTGGCCGGCGACATGGGCTATGGCTGGCTCAAGACCCATTACGCCGGCTCAGGCCCGTTCAAGATCCGTGAGTGGCGCGCCAATGAAATCCTGACGCTGGAGCGCAACGACAATTACTACGGTCCCAAGGCCAAAATGGCGCGCGTGATCTACCGGCATGTCAAGGAAGCGGCGACGCAGCGGCTGATGCTGGAAAAGGGCGACATCGACATCGCGCGCAACCTCTCGCCGCAGGACCTGGCGGCGCTGGCGTCGAACAAAGACATCAAGACCACGACCACCCCCAAGGGAACCGTGTTCTACGTCAGTCTGAACATGAAGAACCAGAATCTGGCGAAGCCCGAAGTGCGGGAGGCCATGAAGTGGCTGATCGACTACGCCGCCATCGGCGACACGCTGATGAAAAACCAGGGCGTGGTGCACCAGAACTTCTTGCCCATTGGATTGCTCGGCGCGAGCAAGCTCAACCCCTACAAGCTGGACGTGGCCAAGGCCCGCGCGCTGCTGGTCAAGGCCGGGCTGCCCAACGGCTTCAAGGTGACCATGGACACGCGCACGGTGCAGCCGATTCAGGGCATTGCCGAAGCCATGCAGCAAAGCGCCAAGCTCGCGGGCATCGAGATCGAGATCCTGCCCGGCGACGGCAAGCAAACGCTCACCAAATACCGGGCCCGCACCCACGACATGTACATCGGCCAGTGGGGCGCCGATTACTGGGATCCGCACACCAATGCCGACACCTTCGCGCGCAACCCCGACAACAAGGACGACGCCAAGTCCAAGCCCCTGGCTTGGCGCAACGCCTGGGACATCCCCGAGCTGACGAAGAAGGCTGATGCTGCGGTGATCGAGCGCGACCCTGCAAAACGCAAGGCCATGTACGAAGAAATGCAGGCCGAGTTCCGCAAGACCAGTCCGTTTGTGATGATGTTCCAGCAATCTGAAGTGGCGGCCCTTCGCGCCAACGTGGACGGCCTCAAGCTGGGACCCACCTTCGACACCAACTACGTCTTTGGTGTTTCCAAACACTGACCGCCAAGCCGGCGTATTGATGGTGTCAACCCCGTCATTGCGAGGAGCGAAGCGACGTGGCAATCCATGTGGGAGAGCCACCGAAAGCATGGATTGCCGCGCTGTCATTGCGAGGCCGCGGGCCGCGGCAATCCATGGCTTCTGCTGTGGCCTGCCACCATGGATCGCCGCGCTGCGCTCGCGATGACCAAAGCACTCAAGTTCGTTGTCCGCTTCCTGCTGGCTCTGGTACTCACCTACCTGGGCCTGCTGGCGGTGACGTTCTTCATTGGGCGCGTGATTCCAGTGGACCCGGTGCTGGCGATCGTGGGCGATCACGCCAGCGAGCGCGTGTTCGCACGAGTGCGTGAGGAGCTGGGCCTGAACAAGCCGCTGTGGGAACAGTTCTACATCTACATCAGCAAGGTACTGCATGGCGACTTCGGCACCTCGGTGCTGACCTCGAACCCGGTGCTACAGGACATTGCACGCACCTTCCCCGCCACGCTGGAACTGGCGACGCTGGGCATCATCATCGGCGCGGGCGTGGGCGTGCCGCTGGGCGTGTGGGCCGCAGTGCGCCGCGGTGGCGTAGTCGATCAGGTGGTGCGCGTGATGGGTCTGATCGGTTATTCGGTGCCGATCTTCTGGCTGGGGCTGATGGCGCTGGTGCTGTTCTATGCGCGCCTGGGCTGGGTCGGCGGGCCGGGGCGCCTGGATGTGGCCTTTCAATATTCGGTCGAGTCCGTCACTGGCATCCTGCTGCTCGACGCGGCTCTGGCGGGCGAGTGGGAAGCCTTTGGAAACGCCTTCACGCACCTTGTGCTGCCGGCTTCTTTGCTGGGCTATTTCTCGCTCGCCTACATCAGCCGCATGACGCGCTCCTTCATGCTGAATGAGCTGAGCCAGGAGTACGTGGTGGCGGCGCGCGCCAAGGGACTCTCCGAAACCCGCATCATCTGGCGCCACGCGCTGCGCAACGCCATGGTGCCGCTGGTGACGGTGATCGCCCTCTCCTACGCAGGCCTGCTCGAAGGCTCGGTGCTGACCGAGACCGTGTTCGCCTGGCCGGGGCTGGGGCTTTACCTCACCAACTCGCTGCAGAACGCCGACATGAACGCGGTTCTGGGCAGCACCATTGTGGTGGGATCGGTCTTCATCGGCCTGAACCTGCTGTCGGACCTGCTGTACCAGTTGCTCGATCCGAGGACGCGCAAGCGATGAAAGTCTGTCATTGCGAGGAGCAACAGCGACGCGGCAATCCAGCGTGTTGGCACTCCACCATGGATTGCAACGGCCTGCGGCCTCGCAATGAGGGCGTATTTTGTGCATTTGTGCTATCCGGGCCGATGTCTTGAAGTGCGGAAGATCAATCCCCCATGAACCCACCCACATCTCCGCCTAAAAGCCTGCACCGCTGGCTCATGTCCGAGCGCCCGCAGTCGCGCCGTCAGGCCTCCTTGGGTCGCGCCTACAGTGCCTGGCGCGGCTTTGCGCGCAACCGCCTGGCGCTGCTGGGTCTGGTGATCGTGGTAGCGTTGGTGCTCGTCGCCGTTTTCGCCGACGCGCTCGCTCCTTACTCCGCCTACATCGGCGACCTGCGCACCACGCGCTTGCTGCCGCCCTCATCGGCGCACTGGTTCGGCACCGACGACCAGGGCCGCGACATTCTGTCGCGTGTGCTGCTGGGCTCGCGCATCACACTCACGGTCGTAATGCTGGTGGCGGTGCTGGCCGCGCCCATCGGATTGCTGGTGGGCACGGTGGCGGGCTACGCGGGTGGCTGGGTGGACGCGGTGCTGATGCGCATCACTGACATCTTCCTGGCCTTCCCGCGTCTCATCCTGGCGCTGGCCTTCGTCGCCGCCCTCGGTCCCGGCATCGCGAACGCCGCGCTGGCGATCGCCATCACCTCGTGGCCGCCCTATGCGCGCATCGCCCGGGCCGAGACGCTCACGCTCAAGCACAGCGACTTTATCGCCGCCGTGCAGTTGCTAGGCGCATCGCCCTGGCGCATCGTGCTGCGCCACATCATGCCGCTGTGCCTGTCCTCGGTGATCGTGCGCGTCACGCTGGACATGGCCGGAATCATCCTTACCGCCGCCGGTCTGGGCTTCCTCGGTCTGGGCGCGCAACCGCCCATGCCCGAGTGGGGTGCGCTCATTGCCAATGGCCGCCTCTACGTGCTGGACCAGTGGTGGGTCGCGGCCGCTCCGGGTGCTGCCATCTTCGTCGTGAGCCTGGCCTTCAACCTGCTGGGCGACGGTCTGCGCGACGCGCTCGATCCGAAAGCGCATGCATGATGTTTCCGGAATTCACAACGGCGCAGGCGACGCCGAATTCGTCATTGCGAGGAGGGAAGCGCCCCGTTGCCGCAGCACGTTCGTGCTTCGCAATGACGAATTTGAAGTGCCTGATCCACGGACATGGATCGCTTCGCTGCGCTCGCAATGACGTGCTGTATCGTCACGTATTCAGGATGACTCAATGATGAGCGCGAACGAACCGGTGCTGCTGGTGCAGGACCTGCGCGTGTCCTTTGCGAACCGCGACGGCGGGCGCAACGAGGTGGTGCGCGGCGTGTCGTTCACGCTCGGACGTGAACGCCTGGGCATCGTGGGTGAATCGGGTTCGGGCAAGTCGCAGACCGGGCGCGCCATCCTGGGCCTGACCGCCGCCGGCGGCCAGGTGAGTGCACAACGTCTCGAGTTCCACGGCACGGACTTACTCCACTGCACGCCCCAGCAGCGGCGCGAACTGCGCGGCGGTCGCATCGCGATGGTGCTGCAGGACCCCAAGTATTCGCTCAACCCCGTGATGAGCATTGGCGAGCAGGTGGTGGAGACGCTGCGCGCCCACAGCCAGTTGTCGCGCCGCGTCGCCAAGGACAGGGCGCTGGCAGCGCTGATGGCGGTGCAGATCGACGACCCTGATCGCGTCTTCAAGCTCTACCCGCACGAGGTCTCGGGCGGCATGGGCCAGCGCGCCATGATCGCCATGATGCTGATCGCCAACCCAGAGCTGCTGATCGCCGACGAGCCCACTTCCGCGCTGGACGTGACGGTGCAACTCGAAGTGCTCTCTGTGCTGGACGCACTGGTGCAGGAGCGCGGCATGGGGTTGATCTTCATTTCGCACGACCTGCGCCTGGTGGCCAGCTTTTGCGACCGCGTGCTGGTGATGTATGCGGGGAGAATCGTGGAAGAGATCGCGGCCAAGGACTTGGCCAACGCCAAGCATCCCTATACGCGCGGCCTGCTCAACTGCCTGCCGCAGCTGGGCCAGGACCGGCATCCACTGCCGGTATTGGATCGGCTTGAGGAGTGGGCGCTTTGAACGCAGCAACCCACGCCAGCTTCGGTCTGGAGGTGAAGAGCGTGCGCGTCAACTACGACCAGTTCGTGGCCGTGGCCGACGCCAGTTTTTATGTGCAGCCAGGCGCGAGCTTCGGCATTGTGGGCGAGTCGGGTTCGGGCAAGTCCACCGTGCTGCGCGCCATCTGCGGCCTGGCGCCGATGTCCTCGGGCAGCGTGCAATTGGTCGCGTCTGCGGGCAGCGGGGCAACCCTGCCGAAGCCCGGTAGCAAGGCTTTCCGGCGCGCTGTGCAAATGGTGTTTCAGGATCCCTATGGATCGCTGCATCCGCGCCAGACCGTGGACCGCATCCTGGCCGAGCCGCTCGCGATCCACAACGTGACTGACGCGCAGGCGCGCATAGCACGCGCGCTCGATGAAGTGGGGCTGGGCGACGGCTTTCGTTTCCGTTATCCACATCAACTCTCTGGCGGACAACGCCAACGCGTGGCGCTGGCCCGCGCGCTGATTCTGGAGCCGCAGATCCTGCTGCTGGACGAGCCGACATCGGCGCTGGATGCGTCGGTTCAGGCGGAGATTTTGAACCTGCTGGAACAACTGCGCGCACGCCGTGGCCTGACCTTCATCATGGTGAGCCACGACCTGGGCGTGGTCACGCACCTGTGCCAGCGCCTAATGGTGATGCAGCGCGGCCAGATGGTGGAGGTGGTGGACGCCGCCGAATTGGCGCAGCACCGCGTGACGCAGGACTACACCCGTCGCTTGATGCAGGCGTCCAGCGGTTTCAAACGGGTGCCAGCGTGACGCGAAACGGAGTGAACCCTTGGCGCCAGGAATCGATCGCGGCTGTCGCTTCGCCGCCCGGGCGTCGCCATCGATGGCGCAGAATGCACTGAGTCGTGTAACATTCCCCACACGAGATTCGACCCCGGTTTTGAAATCTCAGACGACCTTCTTTCAACCCCCAGTGGACCTCAAAAATATGAACCTCTTTCAGAAGACGTTGGCTTCGGTCGGCATGGTCGCGCTCACGCTGGCAAGCGCGCTCGCACAGAACCGGGAGTTGGTCGTGGGTTCCAGTGCCACCTATCGGCCATTTGCGTACGAGAACCCCAACA
>CAIVXG010000218.1 GCA_903909815.1 uncultured beta proteobacterium
CTAAGAGGGCGCCACGGACCGAAACGGTTCGCGGGACACGAAATAAATACGTTCCCGCTGGCGCTGGCCCCAAATGGCCGTGAAGATGACGCTGCGGTCGGGACGCCATGGTCGTGCAGTGCGAGAGCCTGCGTGCAGCGGTGAGCGACCCCACCCCGGACCACGACGATGCGACGCAATTCACCGCGGCCGCTGACAACCCTGTGCCCTTCATCTTTGGCTAAGGAAAAGGTTGTCTAGGCAAAATCCATACAAACATCTTCTCCTATTGACGTCTATTTTGTCCTGCAGCAGGTCCTTTGTGCCGTGATGCACTTGGAGCGCCCGACAGTCGAGCCTGCATTCAAGTTTGACAGCAACCCTATTCCTGAGCGCCGTGAAAACATGAACATATTCGAGAAACTTGGATTTTGGTGGGACCAAAAGGCCATGCCCACAACGGCTCCGGAACGTGGCTTCGATCAGGTGATGAAGCGCTTTGATAAATCCATTGAAGACTTTGTCTGGAATGCTTCAGCGATCGACGGTAATCCATTTACCCGGGAGGAAGTTGAGACCCTGCTAAAAGGCATCAGCGTTGGCAATCGAACGCTCTGCGATCAAGGTCAGGTGCTCAGTCTGATCGAGGCCTATAAATACTTGCATAAGCAACTGGTAAGCCAAGACTTTTCATTGAGCAAATCACACTTTAGCACGGTTCAATCGTATGTGACACAGTACGAACATTGGGAATATGGCGTATTTCGTGGTGAAGGGCGTGAGTTGAAATTTACGCCGAGCGTCCGGCTGGGTTCCACACGGTATTACCCAACGCCAACCGTCGCCGGTGGCGTGGCGCTCAATCGACATTTCCATCAAACCATAGCCAGCCTGGAAAATGAAATCCCCAACGGCCTGATCAGGGCGATTGCATTTTATATGGCGGCGATGTTAAACCAGTATTTCTTTAGCGGAAACAAGCGGGTTGCGAGTCTCATGATGAATGCAATATTGCTGTCCGAAGGAATAGATGCCATCAATATACTTGCCAGTAAGAAGAAAATTTACGACGAAAAAATGAGTCGTTTTTTTCAGACAAAAAATGCAACCGAGATGATGTTGTTTCTGATGCAGTGCCATCCCGCGAGCACGATTTTGGCTGAATCAAGCGCGCAATCGCATCAAGCTGCAGTGACCAAAGGGTCAGCAGCCGATGAATTCTCGGCCCGGGACAGTCGTGGCGCCCGGAACGCGCCCGAAAACCGTCACAACCTGAGGTCACTTTTGGCCTCCTTAGGTTAGCACGCAAACTGCACAAGTTATTCAATTCAATCGTATTTTTTTATATTCCATCGCATGACTGCTTGGGTGCTGTTTTTGGATTTTCCGCATGCTACGGAAAAAGTTAACAGCTTTGGACAGACGAAAATGTTTGATCTCATCGTAATAGGATGCCGACCAGATTGACATCGCGCCGCTTCAACGGGCATGCAGTGGCGGCTGAAATGGCTTAAAAAATTACTCCGGAAATCGAAACTTCGCCCGTGAATAGACGTATTTTTGCCTAAATGGAATTAGCAATACCAAAAATACTTTTGTCATGTGACGGGACCATGATTGATGCCCGTTTCCTGACGAAGTCTCGAACTACCCTGGGGCGTAGAACGTACAACGACATCTTGATCGACGATATTGAGGTGAGCGGTGAACATGCAGTAATTCAAATGAAGGCGGGACAATTCTTTATCGAAGACCTGAAAAGCACCAACGGCATCACGCTGAATGGCAAGCTGGTGCAGCTTGAATGTTTATGCCATAACGACATTATCGGAATCGGCAAGCACAAAATCCGGTATCTGCTGGATGACCTCACGGGTTGGGCTGAAACGACTGCGGCAGCACAATTGAGCGATGGAGCCAAGTCAAACCCTAGCCTCCTGTCGCAGTCATCCTTCGATGTGATGCCGGACACCACGATGGGCGTGCTTGCCGAAGCGCAAGACCCGCATGGCATGAATAGCCATGCAGTACTTGAAGTCGTCTCCGGCGCAACGGCAGGTCGGCGGCTCCCGCTGTTGAAGGCAATCACCACATTCGGCAAGCTAGGCGTTGCTGTGGTTTCGATTGAGAAACGGATGACTGGATTCATCGTGGCGCATGTGGCTGGGTCCCATTGTCTGCGGGTCAACGGCGTCCCCCTTGGAGCAGCGAATTCCCTGCCACTTAAAAACTTCGACATGCTTGAACTTGCGGGAACCCGATTGCAATTTTGTCATCGCGTCGGCGCATAAAGTGACCTTGCCCTCGAAAAACGTATCCCTTGCTGACTATTTAAATTCACGCAAGGAGAACGGAAATGACGAAGCCGGTGTTGGCAAACAATATGGTTCTTTCCCAACGAATAAAGTCCTATCCTGGAGAATTGAGTTCTATCGTCTGGTGTTGGCTATATTGACAACACTTCTGTTTGTTGGCATCATTGCCAACATGCCAGCCAAACTAATCGCTCGCTTCAAAGACATCACTGCCGATGGCGCGATACTTGAATTGGTGGTTTGGAAGGTGCCCGCACCCGTGCCGCCTACTGAGCATGGCTACAAGTACAGCGCGGTATATGTGGTGGACGGTGTGCGCGTGGTGGGCTTTGATAATGAGCGCGGAAAGGGCGACCACTGCCACCTCGACGGCACAGAAATGCCCTACACCTTCATGGGCGTGGAGCAGTTGATCGAGGACTTTATTGCGGCGGTTGCCGCCAGGAGAACACCATGACAGATCGTTATCTCACCATCACCTTGCAGCCTGACTGGAAGGGTGCTTTGCGCGCCATGGCGCAAGCGGCCAAGGCGGATGAATACCAAGGCGAGGTGCTTAACTTCGAAAGCCCTGGCCACTTCTTTGGGCAACTTTCTGAGAAGCGTTGGGATATCGTTCGCGCCGCACAAGGCAAAGGCGAACTGTCGGTGCGAGAACTAGCCCGTGCAGTTGGGCGCGATGTTAAGCGCGTGCATGAAGACGTTGTTATCCTGGCTGAGTTGGGTATGCTGGAGCGCACAGAGGGCGGCGGCGTGATCTGCCCCTATTCGTCCATGCACATTGACATGTACTTGAAAGCGGCTTGATAACGCCGCCTGCTGTTGGCATTTAGGATAGAAGTTTATTGTGGGAGTTTTGCGACCGATGCGGACTTCGGGCGGCGGCAAGGATAGAAACTCATTTTGACTGGCAGTGAGCCGTCCGACGATGAATCAACAGCTTGCAGCCGTTTCAGGGTAGGACTTTATTCGGTGCCAACAGCCGGCGCCAAGCGGCGCCCCGGCAGTGCATGCTCGACGACACCAGCGTAGGCTTTGGAGCATGCAGTTTGAGCTGAAAAATTCGCACCGATACAGGACTGCAGTCACTCAGATTTCCAGGGTGTCGGACAACTCAGGGCTATTGCAGCCATTGGGTCTTTTTTGAAAATCCATACACGACGTGCAAGAGCAGTCGCTCGCAATGACAGCTTTGTGGCGACCAAGCAAAAGACATGGGTTTTCAACGAACTGCGGATCACGCATCCGATGGCCTCAGCGTGATCCGGCTTCCTTCAAATGTCGGTTTCCTCAGCCATTTCCAATGCGTCGTCCACCTCAATACCAAGGTAGCGGACGGTGGACTCCAGCTTGACATGACCGAGTAAAAGCTGCACCGCCCGCAAGTTTTTCGTGCGCTTGTAAATGAGAGTGGCCTTTGTGCGCCGCATGGAATGGGTGCCGTAAGCGCAAGGATCCAGGCCGACGTGCGTCACCCAGCTTTCGACGATGCGTGCGTACTGTCGGGTACCCAGATGAGGGGATCCGTGCACCCGGCTCGGAAACAGATAATCCTCCGAATGAAGGTTTCGCATCTTCATCCAATCGGCGACTGCGGTGCGGGTCTGCTCCGTAATTTCGAACTGGACTGGCCGGGAGGTCTTTTGCTGCATCACGGTCGCGCGAGCGGCTAC
>CAIVXG010000219.1 GCA_903909815.1 uncultured beta proteobacterium
AATCACTCACGCTGTCTTTCATAACACATCCGCCCTTGATGGAGTCGAGAGGATGCACAGTTTTCGTCAGGTTGGTGATTTAGGATTTGTTGTTTTTGCCAGTCTCGCTGACGATGATTATCTTGCCGAATGGCACCATCATGTTTGGCAATACTGCGTGGCAGCATTAATATTTTCCTTAATAGTAATATGGTTTGAAATGCTGCAACGTCGTTCAGAAAATGCTTTGATCGAAAGTTATGCCAAGAGTCAATTAGCTTGCGTATTCCACGGAAACTGGACACTCAGTCCACGGCAAACTGGACAGTCGGAGCGTAGCGACGCGGGGGTTGTTTTTTACTCCTGATTTACCTGTTTAGTCAAACATCTTTTGTTCTTTCTGATGGATTCGCCGGATAGATCCAGTTTATGTGCGTTATGCACAAGTCGATCCAGAATTGCATCTGCCAGGATGGGGTCGCCAATAGATTCATGCCAGTCATCCACCTTTAACTGACTGGTAATAATGGTCGAGCATTGACCATATCGATCATCCAGTATTTCCAGTAAATCTCGCCGCGCGGAATCTGTCAGCATCGCCACACCCCAATCGTCCAGCAGCAAGACATCCACCTTGGCGAGTTGCGTGATGAATTTCACGTAACGTCCATCACCATGCGCAATCGCCAGTTCTTCGAACAGGCGCGGCACGCGCACATACAAAGATGAATAGCCCAAGCGACATGCCTGATTGGTCAAAGCACAGGCCAGCCAGGTTTTACCCAGTCCGGTGAGCCCCGTGATCAGCACATTTTGGTGTTCCTTGATCCACGCGCCTGTCAGCAAACGATTAAACAACGTTTTATCCAAGCCCCGTACCACACGGTAATCGACATCTTCAGGCGTGGCAGCATGTTTTAATTTGGCGCGGCGTAATCGTGCTGAGGTCTGCGCAGATGAGCGTTCGCTGTTCTCGCGTTCGACCAACAGGCCAAGCCGTTCCTCGAACGACATCCGGTCAAGTTCAGGCAATCGCTGCTGCTCGTTCAGTGCCTGTGCCATGCCGAACAGGCGCAGTTGGTTGAGTTGCTGGTAAGTAGGATGATTCAACATACTATTTCTCCTTTGGTTAGTGGTAATACTCGGGGCCGCGCACCGTGCTGTGGGTGAACGGCAAGGTGGTTTGTGTGGCTTCGGTCTGGGTTTGTTTATCCAGTCCATTTTTGAGAATGGAGCTGACGCTACGGTAATTTGCCGCGTTCAATGCCAGTGCGCGGGAACAGGCGGCTTCCAGTCTGGAATTACCGAAATCTCCTCCCATGCGTAACACGCCCAGACAGGCGCGGTAACTTTGTTGCGGATGCTTGCGTTGCCCCAACATGCTCTCCACGGTGGCGTGTGCGTTCGGCCCTATCTTCTGCGCCCAGTCGAGCAAACGTTTAGCATTCCATCCTGCCACCTGTTGATGAGCCGGTGTCATGTGCGCATCGATGGTGGTATGCCGCCCTTTGAGCAAACTTCTGGCATGGGCGGCGATGCGACTACCACGATGGAATATCTCAACCGTCGTTGCCGTGAAACGAACATCCACTTCCTGACGTGCAAACCGAAACGGTGCCGAGTAATAATGGCCGGTGATCTCGACGTGGTAGTCAATGCCGACACGGGCGATCTTCCATTCGGCAAACTGATAGCGATCTGCCGGCAGTGCTTTGAGTGCCGGGCGGTCGAGTTCGACAAACGCGCTGTGACGGCAACCGGGCAGCTTCTTGAACGGGCGCTGATTCAAATCGGCCAGCAATGCAGATATGGCGCGGTTGGCTTCTTCCAGAGTGAAGAGGCGCTGGTTGCGCAGCCGTGCCAGTATCCAGCGTTCGACCACCAGCACGCCATTCTCCACCTTGGACTTGTCGCGCGGCTTCCGGCTGCGTGCCGGTAGAACCGTCACGCCATAGTGCGTGGCCAGATCGAGGTAGGTCGGATTCAGTTCCGGGTCGTAATAGGAGGGATGCTTGACGCCTGACTTGAGGTTGTCTGGTACAAGGATTTCCGGCACGCCCCCAATGAACTCGAAGGCGCGTACATGGGAGCCGACCCAATCGGACAGTTGCTGTGTCCAAGTGGCTTCAGCAAAGGTGTAGTTGGATGCGCCGAGTACGGCAACAAAGAGTTGCGCGTGGCGGATTTCCCCCGTCAGCCCGTCAATGATCGGCAAGGTCTGTCCGGCATAATCGACGAACAGCTTCTCGCCGAGCGTGTGCGTTTGCCGCATGGTGACCGACAGCTTGCCCACCCATTGCCGGTAGCGTTCGCAGAACCAGCTGTATTGGTAGCCGTCTGGATGTGCGCCTTTGTATTCTTGCCACAGCAACTCCAGCGTGACGCTCTTCTTGCGCATTTCGCGGTGTGCCCAGACCCAGTCTGGCTCAGGGCGGATGACATCAGCAGGGACAATAGGTGGAAACAACCGTCGTTCGAGAGCCAGCTCATCCAGGCTGTCGGGCAACGGGTAGCTCAGGCCAGCAGCCTTGGCTCG
>CAIVXG010000220.1 GCA_903909815.1 uncultured beta proteobacterium
CCCCGTCGCCGTCGTTGCTGATACGGTTGAAGAAGCAAAGTAAGGTATAATTCGAGATTACCGCGCGATGGAGCAGTCTGGTAGCTCGTTGGGCTCATAACCCAAAGGTCGGAGGTTCAAATCCTTCTCGCGCAACCAATAAAATCAAGGACTTACTTGATCTCAACGCCCACTACATGTGGGCGTTTTGCTTTCTGGCCCAGATTTGGCCCATTTCTGGCCCACTTTTGGCCCACGGTCTTTTAGGACGTCATCATTTGACCATTGGGGGCTGGCCCATAAAGGAGCGGGCCTCCGGCTGGAAAATATATCCAATGAACTCAAAGACTCGGAACCAGGTACGCTTGCCCTGCAATTTCATGACGACATAGCGGGCGTCCATGGCTGTCAGCTGAGTGCCCATTCCCGACGATGGGTTTCATGAAATGCCCGCCCGATACCGGCCGTTGGTCTCAACGATGGGTGCCGCCCGCACTGTCAGCGGACTGACTTGAAGCAGTCACTCAAGTTGCCTCGTTGGATCTACATTGCCGACTTTGACGGCGGGAAGTCGGGGACAGGACTGCAGCGGGTCCGGAAATTCGAGTTCGCGATCTGCCTTCCAAAAAGCAGACACCCCGAAATCTAAGAGACGTGCAAGTTGCCAGAGACGCCGCCGTTGGCATGGGACACGTCGAAATCAGACAACCTCGCTAGTGAGTTGACAACGGCTTTCTGGCTATTCCAGCAGCCTACTTGGCTGGGCTACTTGGCGGTCCGAGCCGCCGTACCCTTCTTTAGCTTGTCGGTTGTACGACCGTCCTGGTCCGTCTCACTCATTGTGATACCGAGGTAACTCTCCAGCGCGTACCGCACAACGTCCGAACGTGTCGGGATAATTTTCATCGTCGACGCAAGGTCGATGCGCTTCTTATCGATGAGCGATTCAAGCTCGTCGCTCACCCGGATATTCAGTTGGTTACGGCTCATGTTGTGCTCACTAGAGTTGCAATTTTACACCGTCACAAAAATTTACTGCTAGACAGCTTGACAATCTTGTTGTCTGACATAAAATAAAGACGTCTAGCAATAAAGCAGACACACAAGGAGTAACGAAAATGGAAAATGAACTGCTAACGACTGACGAACTGTCGGCCCGTATCAAGTACGACGTGAGAACCATTCGGGAGCGTCTGAAAGACAGCGTTCTTTTGGAAGGGGTGCACTACTTCCGCCCCTTCGGTGGACGCAAGATCCTGTACCTCTGGGACGCAATCCAGCGTGACATGATGCACGCCCCACTGACTCGGTCGATGGGCATTTCCGGTATCCCAATGGCCAACGGGGGCATGCTCCATGGGTAGCGTGCGCACTTCCGATACGACGAACGCATTGTTCATGGACTTCAGGTTCCAGGGTAAGCGTTGCAGGGAATACACGGCTTTGACGGAGACCCCAGCCAACCGCAAGAAGCTGGAAAAAGTCCTCGACAAGATCGAATCCGAAATCGCCGACGGGTCGTTCGTCTATGCCAACTACTTTCCCAACAGCAAGGCGATCAAGCGCCTGGACCGGGTAAGTATTGCGGCGGCGCCGATTGCGCCCGTTGCCGCCGCGGCCGAAGTCGCTCCAGAACCAGTGGCCATTGGCCCCCTGTTCAAAGACTTCGCCAACACCTGGGTGGACGAGCACAGCATCGAATGGCGGCGCAGCCACATCCGGTCATTGCTGTCCACACTGAACGGGCGCCTCATCCCTCAGTTCGGGGGTAAGGCGGTCGGAGGTATCAGCAAATCTGACATTCTTGTTTTCCGCGCCACACTCGCCAAAGTTAAAGGACGCGGAGACAAGGAAGGACTCTCACCCAAACGGATCAATGAAATCATTGGTCTGTTGCGTCAAATCTTGACCGAAGCCGCCGACCGATTCCAGTTTACGTCACCCTCGCTGAACATCAAAACCCTGCGCCTGCGCAAGACCGATGTGAACCCGTTCAGCCTGACGGAATTCCAGCGCATCCTGGCCGTCTGCCGCCCAGACTTCAAGGACTACTTTACGACGCGCTTCCTCACGGGGATGCGCACCGGCGAGGTCCATGGCCTCAAGTGGAAGTACATCGACTGGGATCTGCGCATCATCCGCGTGCGTGAAACCTTTGTGCTCGGAGAAGACGAATACACCAAGACCGACGGGTCCCAGCGCGACATCCAGATGAGCCTGCCCGTGATCGAGGCCCTGAAGCGCCAGTACGAGGTGACCGGCAAGGTGTCGGAATACGTGTTCTGCAACCAGACCGGTCAGCCCCTGGACAACAAGAACTTCTCGGACCGGGTCTGGTATCCCTTGTTGCGTCACCTCGGTCTGGAAAAGCGTCGTCCCTACCAGATGCGACACACCGCGGCGACACTTTGGCTAGCCTCAGGTGAGGCTCCTGAATGGATAGCTCGTCAGTTAGGGCACACTTCCACTGAGATGCTTTTCAGGGTCTACTCCAGGTACGTGCCCAATCTGACCCGTCAGGACGGCTCCGCCATGGAGCGTTTGCTTGCCACGCAGATGTCGCAAGGTGCGCTGATTCAGCAGACGACGCCGGGGACCGGTGTGACGGTCTACGTCGCAGCGCAGGATGTGGCGCCCATGCCCCAACCCAAACCGCGTGGTGTGAACGGTGCTCGCGCAGCACGCAAAGGAGATAACGGTTCGAAGGCCGATGACGAGGCTCCTTTGTCCGCCAGCGGCGACGAACCCTCAGATTCCGTGACCCAGGGACAAACTGCGCCAAGACCACGGTTCCCGCAGGCGAACACGTCAGCGGCGAGGCCTTCATGAAAGAGTCGCGCATGAAAAGCCACGACACCGCAGACGCCCGGATGAGCGCAGACGTTCATCCGCCGTAGCGAAAAAAAGCGGCTCCCCACCCCGAAAACGGCTTAGCTCATCCCCTGCATTTTGCAAACTGCAAACCAGGGGCAGGACAAGGCTTTGCCTGAAATCTTCATCAAACACACTTTTGAAAGAGAGACATTGACATGAACAGCACAGAACACAAAGACAACGATGACGGCTACAAGAGCCCACTGCTGACGGTGCGCTTGGAACAAAGCCCCAACGGGTGGTTCACCCTGCGCACCCTGCGCCTAGCCATGCGCTATCCCTACATGTTTCCAAACCCCAACCTTGGTCTGGAAACGTGCGTCGATTGGAACCCGTCCTTCGAACAACTCTGCGCCGATATTGACTCCCTGCTGGGAAAAGACAAGCGCGGGTTCTGCTGGCGCCAACTCACCCAGGACCACGGCGTCCCGGCCTGGTACTGGCGTCTGGCCCCTGCGCTCGATCAGCAGTTGGCGATGACCATGGTCAATGGCCAGATGGATCTCACGTTCGTGAATCCCAAAGGGGACACTAAGAACGAATTGCGCGACGCCGTTCACGCGTTGGTCAATGCCGCCATTGCGCAGGTCGGAGCTCCCTGCGCCATCTGCGCCCAAGCCAATGAGGGGGTCGCATGCGAGTAACCGCCACACTGCAGCGCCGCGTGAGACGCTCTGCCGTCATCCGCCAGCACCGCATGGACCGGCAGCGCTTCAAGCTTGGCAGCAGTCGCAACGGCATCAGCAAATGGTTCGCGACCACGGCGCACACCCTGCGTCTGCGCCGAAGTATTCCTCTCGCTCAGTGTGCCCGCCGGGCTGTGCCGACGCCGTCGAATCCGGTGGTCATGGCGGCGCCAACTGCGTTGCAGCCCAAAGCCCACGCCAACGACACGCGCGACCGGAATCCGCTGGACGTCTGGTTTGAAGTCGAGGACCTGTGGAGCCGGTTGGCGCGGTTCACCCAAGTGACGGTCGTAGACAGCGGCGACGCCGTCGAGCTGATCTTTGCAGATGTGCGCGCTGAGGACTGGGACGATGACGCGCTGGCCCAGATTGCCCGTGCGCTGGATGCGGAGTCCTATCTCTGGCGCCAGGACGGTTCGCGGGGAGACTACGTGCAACTGGTCGATCTCAGTGGCGTTGATCTGGTGCTCACGTTGACCTCATCGCAGCAGATGGCCCGTTGGCCAGATGGCGAAAACATCTGGCTGATGGTCGAGCGCTTTCTGCTGCGTTTGCAGCGAGGGGGTGCCTCATGCTGAAGCCACGCGCTGGAACGCTGGTCAATCAATGTACCCGCGGCAAGGCATGCCGGTCCACCGGTCAGTCACTAAACGATTTACCGATCGCCACACTGCGGCAGAACCCGCGCGGGGAAATGACGGTTTGCATGCCGCCATCGGTTGCCAAGGCCTTCGGCGCCAAGCCGGGGAAACGTGTCTGGTTCGCGATTAGCAGTGGCAACCTGGTTATCTCGCCGTGGCCGTGGGGCCCATACCCAGCGGGTCGGCGCTCCAGCAACAAGCTGCGGGGGATCGCATCAAGGCGAGTGGGATGTCGCGTTCACGCGCGCAGCAGGCGCCTTCGCAGCCTGAAGACCCGTCGTCATCAGCCCCGTCCTGATGTTGGCAAAAGCTGATGCAGCAGCAATGCCACTCACCTTCCCCATCCAGTCAGCTTCACTTTTTGGAACCCATCATGAAACCTCTCATTCCTTTGTCACGCCAGATCGCGTCCACCTACGGCGTGGCAGTGCATGCCTACCAACCCGTGCACCGCCTGCCAGCGGATGCGCTTGAAGTCTGGCGTCAGCACATGCTGAAGAACTGCTCCCCCTACATCGAAGCATCCCTTGAGCGCTTTGTGGCGCAGGTTTTCGCTCTCGACGAAGTGGTCGAGGCGTACTCTTTTCCGAAGCACCTGAAAATCGTGCCAGGGGCAAGCCGCCTGGGCCAGCAGTTCTTTCTCCCATTTGAAGAGGCAAGCCGTGCCGCACTGCGTGCCTACCAATCGGGGCTGCCCATGCGGCACGAACGCGGCGTTGCCTACGTGGCGGCACTACTCCTGCCCTGTGGGATGTTCTACAACCAGCATCCCGAGTTCAAGTCCATGCGACACAACTCTTTCTCTGAGCGGGACCACTGGCGCAACGAGGCCCGTCAATTGTTGACGCCCGCCCTGCGGGCACTGCGCTGGCGCAGTTCAGACATCGCAGAGATCCTGACCACCGTTCTGGGCTTTGACCGCTGCGACAGTTGTGACGCGCAGCAACTGGCCCGCATCGGTACTGCTGCCTACCTGCCCAATGAGCGGGTGACGACGCTGTGGTCGCGAGCCTGACGCCACCATAAATCACAGAAGAACGAAAAGAAAGCGTTGCCATGTCCACCACCCTGCCCCTGTTTCATCAAAGACTCAAACCCCGACATCGTCGCCTGGGGACTTGTCATGAGCCCAGCGTACGTGGGCCGGCCCGGATCGACACCAAATCCCAGAGGGGAGAACCTCCAACGCCCTGCTACGTCTATCTGCTGCTTCATAAAGCAAATGAGCGCTTCAAGGCCGGGTTGAGCCAGGCACCAAAGGTCCGCGCGGCCATGCTGCCGGACGCCACCTGCATCGCGCTGGACCGTTCGATACAGGTAGAGTTCGCCAGTCCAGGCAGAGCCAGCGAAGTGGAGCGCATGTTGCACAAAGCGCTGGCCGGCTTTCGCATGCAGGTTGTTGGCGCTGATGGCCAAGCCTGGGATGGTGGGACCGAATGGTTTGCCATGCCGGGATTGCGCCACGCGATCAATCTGTTGCGTGTCACGCCCTTGGCTGGGGACGGCTTTGAGATGGCGCAGTTGCGGACGCTGGAAGGGGAACCCTACCTTGACGTGTCCATCCCGGAAATGATGACTACAGCCCAGCAGCGCAGGCAACTGGCGGCTGACCACAATCTGCAGCGACTGTCGATGATCGCTGGCGTACTGCACACACTGACTCGGCTGTTGACGGTGGCGTTCAGGGAGGCGGACCCCGTGCTCGGTACCCCGGCGCGCGTGTGCCTCCATGGATTCAAGGACGCGTGGAATCCGATGCTGCTCAAGGCGAGGTTTACCTTGGTCTCCAGTGCGCTCTGGGATTTACAAACCGGGCTTGCCGACATCAACCGCAAGACGGTGCCGTTGGTGAAACTGATGCAGTACTCCCATGACACGCCCGGCATGATGGAACTGGTGGTCAATGACCTGAGCCTGATCCGCAACCTGCCGGCGGGGGAACGGGTGGTGCGGTTGTGGATGGGCGTGATGGCGGAACTGTGATCAGGCGCATCAGCGGATAGACCTCACGAACCACCACCCGCACGGCAACCGAAGTTTCTAGCGGCACCCAAAAGACATCTGGAAGAACTACCCGTGCAGAACGAAGTCATTTCCCACCCGCCTTCCCGGCACCCGGAAACTCATGGGTGCGGCTTTCTGGGCCAACGGGCGACGTAACACCGTCCCGCCTTTATGCCGTCACTCCTAAATCAAGACAAAAATATAAATACTGTATATTATACCAGTATGTATGTGTAAACAGTTTTCAAGCCAGCGAGTCCAGAATGAATCCGGGAACAGTTCGGCGGCATCACCCGTCCATAAAGACATCAAACCAGACACATCCCCTACTGGTGAAGTTCACCAGTAGGAACGATAGAATCGACGGCATGAGAATACTACCCACCATGGAAGGCTACGTCGCCCATTATTCAGGCCACGAAACTTTTCCACTTCGGCAAATGTGGCTGAAAAAGGCATACAACCAAGCTAAGAATGGGGGGGAGGTCTCCAAATCCACTTTTTCTGATGACGGTGCCATCGCAGTATTTGGCGTTGGCAAGAACATGGTCGCGGCCATCCGACATTGGGCCTTGGCGTGCGAGGTTATCGAAGACAACGGGCAAGGACCCTACACAATATCCCCGATCGCCGACAAAATATTCAGCGATGACGGACTCGATCCCTATGCCGAAAATCCAACCACAGCGTGGTACGCCCATTGGTGCCTCGCGGGACGAGGGAATCGCGCGACCACGTGGTATTGGCTCTTCAACCACGTTACCGCCCCCGCGTTTTCTCGCGACGACCTCGAGAAGCCACTGATCGACTATGCCCGGCGACTCGATTCCAAGCGAAAGTTGTCGGGCGCAACAATTTCGCGCGACATTGAAACTTGCCTGCGTGGATACGCTCCGCGTTCAGCCGGCGGATCGCCTGAAGACTTTGCTGAGCCACTTCTAGGTGAGCTTGGCCTAATCCACGAAGAGTACAAGGGACACTTCGCTTTCCGGCGCGGTCCCAAGGCCACCTTGTCCGACGGTATGTTCATCTTCGCGCTTCTCGACTTCTGGGAAAACACAGCGGCAAACTTGAGTTCGTTGCCCTTTGAGACCATCGCCTACGGCGAAGGCTCGCCGGGTCGTGTTTTCAAGCTTGACGAAGACTCGGTAGCGGAGCGGCTGCTCGCGCTTAGCGGAAACACCCGAGGTGCGTTGTCGTGGACGGACTCCGCCGGCCTGCGGCAGGTCCACAAGAAGGCTACCCTGCCGCTCACGTTGATCGACAAGATGATTGAGTTAGCGTATGAGTGAATCCAAAGAATCGATGCTTTCTGACTTCGTCCGCATATCTCGCCAATACCAGCGTTCCATTTGCATCGACATTGACATCGGGCGTTCGGATGCGCTAGACGGGTATATCTGCCACGGCACGGCCAAAGCTGTTCTGGACAGCATGTCGAAGCAAATTCTCAAAAGCAATCAACGCGCATTCACGTGGACCGGCCCCTTTGGCGGGGGCAAGTCGTCTTTGGCCGTGGCACTTGGGTGCGCACTTGGATACGACAAGAAACTCCGCGCGAAGGCCAGGCAACTCCTACAGCTCGATGGCATTTCTGACTTCAACAATGCCATTCCGGTGCGCCATGGTTGGATCACTGTCCCTGTGGTTGGAAAACGCGCGAGCGTAGTGGCCGAGATAACCAAGTCGCTTCGCAAGGCGCGCGGTGAATCAGGAGACGTTAGAAAGACGACCGCCAAATCACTGATCGAAGAGCTTTGCCAAGCGGCCGCCGCAAAGGGAAACGACGGTGTGTTCATCGTCATTGATGAAATGGGAAAGTTTCTCGAGGCCTCCGCCTTAGGCGTGGGTGACGATGTTTACTTTTTCCAGCAACTCGCCGAAGCCGCTGCCCGCTCGGAGGGGAAAATTGTCGTCGTTGGCATCCTGCATCAGTCCTTTGGACAGTACGCAACGCGTCTCGGCATTGACACGCGCGAAGATTGGGCAAAGGTTCAAGGTCGCTACTCGGACATTCCGTTGGTCGCGGCAAGCGACGAAGTGGTCGAGCTGATTGGCAAGGCAATTGAAGTCGACCGCAGGCCAGATTGGGTGCTCAAAATATCTAAGGCGATTGCAACGTCGATTCAAGGAAGGCGCCCGGCGGTTGGAGATAATTTCTCGCAAAGCCTTTTTCAATGCTGGCCATTGCACCCTGCGATGGCGGCACTTCTCGGTCCGATCTCGAAGCGGCAATTCGGCCAAAACGAGCGCAGCACGTTTGGCTTCTTGGCCTCAGTGGAACCGTACGGATTTCGTTCGTATCTGCAAAACACGCCGTTATCAAAGGCAACGTGGTACCGGCCCGACGACTATTGGGATTACCTGCGGTCGAATCTGGAACCAGCAATCCTCGCCTCTCCCGATGGCCATCGTTGGGCTCAGGCCGTCGAGGCCGTGGAACGCACCGAAGCCAAGACAAGCGACAAGCTCCATGTCGATTTGATAAAGAATATCGCCGTCATCGATCTTTTTCGCAACGGTTCGGGACTCGCCGCCGAGGCTGATGTTTTGTCAGCCATCCTATACGACCAATCTAAAGCCAAAATCGAAGATGCTTTGGAACAGCTTGCAGTATGGCGCGTGGCGCTGTTCAAAAAACACATTGGAGCATGGTCGGTCTTCGAGGGTAGTGACTTTGACATCGACTCTGCGGTCAAGCAAGCCCGTTCAACGCTTCCCGGTGTTGACTTCGACTTGTTGGCGAGCCTCACCAACCTCTACCCGGTCATCGCCAAACGGCACTACCACGAAACCGGCACCATGCGGCGGATGCACATGGCACTGTGCCGCTTGGACGCCGCGGAAAAACTTGCAGCGAATTTCAGGCCCAAGCAGGGCGAATTTGGATTGTTTCTTCTGGCGCTGCCCAACCAAGGATCGAACCCGAAGGGCCACCGGAAGCTTTGCCGTGAATTTTCACGCGAGAAGCCATGGCCTATCGTCATTGGCGTGCCAAGCAACCACGCAAAAATTGAGGACCTCGGCGCTGAGCTCATTGCGCTGCAAACAGTTCAGTCGCGCCACGAACTTGGTGGCGATCCGGTTGCGAGGAGGGAGGTCCAAGCGCGGATTACTTCCGTGCGAGCCAACCTTGAAGAGCAACTCCGCGAAGCCGTGACGTTTGCGAAATGGGCGGTCGGCGAAGCGGAATACGAGACGGGGGCAAGGCTTTCGCCCATCGCATCCAATCTCGCCGACACGCTCTATGAACATGCTCCCGCTATTTGGAGCGAGCTCATCAACCGGGACAACCCATCGAGCAACAGCGTCAAGGCTCGTAAGGATCTGCTCTACAAAATGCTCGAGCATGAGCATGAGGAAAATCTAGGCATCGAGGGTTTCCCTGCTGATCGCGGCTTATACGAGACCGTCCTCAAAAAGACCGGTCTCCATCGCAAGGATGCACAGGGAGCATGGAGCTTCATTCCCCCAGATTCGTACAACGCGCCATGGATGGTAAATATCTGGAAGGTAACGCGCGACCTGTTCTCCAGTTCCGGAACTCGCGTTGACATTGCCGCAATTCACGACCTTTGGTCGGCGCCGCCTTTCGGGGTGCGCAAAGGCGTTATGCCCGTCTTGATGACGGCTTTCATCCTAGCGCACAAAGCCAACGTCGCGGTCTATAAGGACAGCGTATTCATCCCGAACGTGACAGATGCCGACATCGATGAATACATCCAAGACGCGAGACGTTTTTCCATGCGATGGATTCTCATCGACGCCGAGAAGTCCGCCATCCTCTCCGGAATTTCCAACATCTTGGCCGATGTTGGAGCGGCCTCCGGCGCTCGCGACCCGTTGGAAGCGGCTCGTGGATTGGTGGCTTTGGTCTTTGGACTACCCGCATGGAGCCAACGCACGTTGAGCTTGAGCATGGAGGCACGCGCCGTGCGCGACACATTGCTCAAAGCACATGATCCTCACAAGGTTCTCTTCGTCGACTTGGCCGCCGTCTTAGAACGCACGGGTGGCGCGACGTATGTCGATGCCCTGCGTGGACCGATCAAGGAATTGGCCGGCTCCTATGACGCGCTTTTGCGCCGCATGGAAAGCTCGATGCTCAGCGCCCTAGATGCGCCCGCCGACAAGTTGGATCGGTTGCAAGTTCGCGCGGAAGCCTTAGCCGGCGTCACTGGCGACCTTCGTCAAGACGCGTTCGCTGCCCGTCTTGCCAAGTACAACGGAAGCCGCGAGAGCGTGGAGGGAATATTCAGTCTTGCGGCGAACAAGCCACCTCGGGATTGGAACGATCGCGACATTGACTCGGCGCTGCTGGAAATTGCTCAGGTATCGCTTCGTTTTAGGCAAGCCGAGGCCTTCGTCTCGGTGCGCGGTCGCAAGCCCACCAGCGAAGCTTTCGCCGTTGTGATCGGCGCCGGTTCCGACACGAAGATTGTTTCACGCTCGTTCTCCATTCCAGACCGCCACCGTAGCGCCGTAGAGAACATGGCAGATCTGCTGGCCGCACAGCTCAAATCTGAGGGGCTCGGCACCGATGTCCTTCTGGCCATCTTAGCCAAGGCTGGCATGAGGCTCACCTTGGAAGACGACGCGAACCAGGAGAAGGCTCATGGCTGACCGGCATGTTCTCGGAATTTCCGGCGGCAAGGATAGTGCGGCGCTGGCCGTGTTCGTCCGGCAGAACCACCCGGAGCTCGAAGTCGACTACTTCTTCACCGACACCGGCAAAGAACTTCCGGAAGTCTACGAATTCCTCGGCCGCCTGGAAGGACTCCTTGAAAAACCGATTATTCGTTTGAATCCTCGACGTGACTTTGATTTTTGGCTGCGCGAATACCACCACTTTTTGCCCTCGGCTCAAACACGTTGGTGCACGCGGCAACTCAAACTCGCGCCGTTCGAGCAGTGGGTCAGACCGATGCTGGCCGCAGGCGACACGGTTACCACGTACGTCGCTATCCGCTCCGATGAGGAGTACCGCGAGGGCTACACATCCAAGCACGAAAATTTGAAGGTCAAACTCCCTTTCCGGGATGCGGGCATCGACAAGCGAGGCGTGTTCGACATTTTGGACTCATCAGGCGTTGGCATTCCAAAATATTACGACTGGCGTTCCCGGAGCGGCTGCACTTTTTGCTTCTTCCAACAAAAAATTGAATGGGTACGGCTGAAAGAGCGCCACCCGGAGGCCTTCGAGGAAGCCAAGCAATATGAGAAAAACGCTTTGGAGCATGGATCTCCCTTCACCTGGAGTCAGAGCGAACCGCTTACGGATCTGGAAAAACCGGCGCGTGTGATACAGATCGTCACAGACTTTGAGCTTCGCAAGAAACGTGACCTAGCCAATCGCCCCGTTAACCCGCTTCGGCCACTGGACGCCTTGGAGGACATCGACGAGATCTTTGGCGAGGACGAAGGTGGCGGAGCCTGCGTGGTTTGCCACAAATAAATTTGTCTGTCCTTCGACAGTTTCCGAAGGACATGAATGACGGTTATAGAGCTGGGCTAATTGAGGGATCGAAACGTCGTCGCCATAATTGAAAGCAGCCACCCAAAATCACGGTCCGACAGACAACAACAATGGGCTGGCAGGAGACCGACAGAAGTGGCTCGGTTTGTTTGAACAGCTTTTCCCGAAAGATAAGTGGAACCATGGCTGGGTGAAAGTGCTCGGGAAAGCACCACAATCCTAATCGGTTTTCTCTTCGG
>CAIVXG010000221.1 GCA_903909815.1 uncultured beta proteobacterium
CGTGAATGGATGAACTCTGATGAGTTGGTGTGCCGCGCAGCCCAGGCGTGAAGCTCAGTTGGTTTGAAAGCCCGGTGTGCCGCGACTGTGTGAAGTCAAATGGGCAAGCGTTCCTGCGGTGCTCACGCCGGGACTGGTGCGTTTGGCTGCGGCCTGCGCCGGCAGTGCACGGGTCTCGTCCAGCGCCGCGGTGGCGGCGTCGGCAAGCATGGGCAGGCTGTGCGCGCCGCGCCGCAGTGTCACCCCCACCACCAGGATGTCAATCATCAGCAGGTGCAGTATGCGGCTGATCATGGGCATCTGCGTGGCCATGTCTTCCTGGTGATCGACCATCAGCGTCACATCGGCCTTGCGCGCCAGCGGCGACTGGCTGGAGGTGATGGCCACCACCGCAGCGCCACGTGCGCGGGCCTTCTCCACCACGTCCAGCAGTTCGGCCACGCGCCCGGTACTGCTTATGACCACCGCCACCACGCCCGGGTGCAGCAAGTTGGCGGCCAGCCCCTGCAGTTGCGGTACCGTGTAAGCGGCCGAGGAAACGCCCACGCGCAAGAACTTGAACTGGGCGTCGTCGGCCACATTGCCATAATGGCCGACGGCATAGAACTCCACCCTTTGGGCGGCCGCAATGAGGCGCACGGCCCGATCGATGGCGTCACGATTGAGGTGGTCGCGCACCTGCAAAATCGCCGATGCCGTGTTGCTCAGCACCTTCACGCCCAGCTCCAGCATGCTGTCTTCGCTGGTAACCTGTGTGTGCGTGATCGGCATCGTTCCCGTCAGGCCGGAGGCCAGGCGCAGCTTGAAATCGGACAGGCCTTCACAGCCCATGGAGCGGCAAAAACGGATCACGGTGGGCTGACTGACTTCGGCGGAGCGGGCGATCTGCGCGATCGGATCGTTCAGCGCCGAATGCGGGTGCGCCAACACGTGGTCGGCCACGCGCTGCTCGGCTGGTGAGAGTTGCGCTCGGGCACGTTGCACCTGGCTCAAAATCGCCGACCCCTGCGCCGAATCCATGCCGCGCAATTGCGCCGCCAGGATCACCGAGGCGCCAACAAAAGTGGCATCGCTGGCCGTGATGACAAAGGTCGGGATGGCCTTCATGTAGTCGCTGAAGCGCCCCTTGTCCTCAAACCGTTCGCGAAAGCGCGACTGGTCAAACATCGTGCCCAGCTTGGGCACGATGCCGCCCCCGATGTAGATGCCGCCAAAAGCGCCCTGGGTCACCGCCAGATTGGCGGCCGCCGTGCCCAGCATGGCGCAAAAGGCGTCGATCGTTTCCAGACACACCGGGTCGCTGCCGTCGAGCGCGCGCTGGGCAATGTCGGGAGCGCTCAAGCCCTCGGCTTGGCGTCCCGCACGTTCGGCCAGGGCGCGGTAGACGAGTTCGATCCCAGGGCCGGACAAAAGTCGCTCGAACGAGACATGGGGAAATAGGCGCCAGACGTATTGCAGTATCCACACCTCGCGCTCGTCGCGCGGCGAAAAGCTGGTGTGGCCACCCTCGGTGCCCAGGGCGATCCAGCCGTCGTCTGCGGGAATCAGCCCTGAGACCCCAAGGCCACTGCCCGAACCGATCAGTCCCACGACACTGCGCGGCACGACCGTGCCCCCACCGATCTGACGGCGTTGCTGGGGTAGCAGGCTGGGCAAGGCCATGGCTAGCGCGGTGAAGTCGTTCACCACCATCAGGTTGTCGAATTTCAAACGCTCGCGCATTTGCTCGATCGAAAAGCGCCAGTGGTAGTTGGTCATCTGCACCAGATCGCCCGCGACCGGATTCGCAATTGCGACGGCGGAGTTTCGGATGGACAGTGCCGAAAAGTCAGAAAGATAAGAAGAGATTGCGGCAAAAAAATCCGGAAAGTCGGCGCAGCGCCGCGACACCGTGTGCTCAAACACGCCGGGCGCCATTTCAAGCGTGAAACGGGCGTAGGTGCCACCAATGTCCGCCAGGAGCCGGGGACTGTCGAAACGCGCTTCGGGTGATTTCAAAGTCATGGCGAATTCTAGCGGGCAGGGGGGCTATTGGGGCATCACATCCAAGGCACGGGAAGCTCCAACCAGTGCGGGAGTGGAGGCCGTGATGACCCACGTGGGTATGGGGCGAAGGTAGTCCTCGAAGCGCCCCTTAGCCTCAAACCGCTCGCGAAACAGGCACGCATCGAAGGCCGAGCCCAAGCGTGGCACGATGCCACCGCCCACGTAGACGCCGCCACGCGCACCCAGTGTCAGCGCCAGGTTGCCCGCCACGTTGCCCAGGAAGCTGGAAAAGAGCCGCACCGCCTGCATGCAGGCCGGGTCACTCTGCGCCAGTGCGTGGTCTGTCACGTCCGACGCTTCCATGGCTCGCACCAGGCTGCCATTCACCTCACACACGGACTGGTAGAGATTGATCAGTCCCGCGCCCGAGAGCACACGCTCGGCGCTGACGTGACCGAAACGACGGCGCAGACAGGCCAGTAACTCGCTTTCCATATCGTCTGTCGGCGCCACGGTGGCGTGTCCACCTTCGCCGCTGAGTGCGGAAAATGGTGCGTGGGCGCCAGGCATCAGACCCGACACGCCCAAGCCAGTGCCGGGGCCAATCAGGGCAATCGGGCTGTCGGCCACGGCAACGCCGCCACCGATGGCGAGCAAGTCGCTGACATGAAGCGCCGGCAGACTCATCGCCAGCGCCGTAAAGTCGTTGATCACAAGACAGCGCTCCAGCCCAAGATCCTGCTTGAAAGCAGCGATCGAGAACGACCAGGCGTTGTTCGTCATGCTCACCTCGTCACCCGTGACTGCTGTGGCAATGCCCATCGCGGCTGAGCGTGGTCGATCGGGTCCACGACCCGCGAGATAGCTCGATGCCGATTCCTGCAGTGACGCGCTGGCGTTACACGGCAGTACGGAGATGTCCTGCAGCGGCGACCCCGCGCTGGGCTGCCAGGCCCAGCGTGCGTTGGTGCCACCAATGTCGCCCAGTAATCTGGGATAGCCCTGACTCATCTTTTGAAAATCCTCTTTTTGTGGGGCGTGAACACACACACGCGACGAGACAAATGTAGTCAAACAACATCTTAGTTTACCGTAGGATGTCATCCGATCCCCCTGGGTAAACCATGGCATTAGCAGGTAATTCGGCGCTGTTGACGGCCGTCGTTGGACTTTAAAAAATAGTCAAACAACGCGATCGAATTTTTGGTGGTCAAGGTTTTTGTCTGACCTGATCGATCCCAAAGTCACTTTTCGTTGGTTTCATGCAACATTATTGACGTTCCCACTGGTTTTACCAAATTGCATGTACTTCAACTACAAACCTTGGGCAAATTACGAACAAATCTCGCTGTTTCATTCTCCACTAATTCAGTTTCGTCAAAAAAATACGGTATTCGCACAGAGGAAAAGCCAACTTTTCGTGATCGCTAGTGAAATTTCTAGGGTTTACGCCAGTATTTTTGAAAATCTTGTTTTGGTACAAACGGACTTGCCACATCGGGTTTGAAGACCCAGTTTTTTTGTTGCGCCCCAGAGTTCACTCTGGGGATCCGTTTGTTGATCTGGTTCATCGGAGACATTGAATGAAGAATTTTCCAAAAAAGCGTTACGAGTCGGTTACCTCGCAGCGCTCCGTTTTTAAGCTGGCGCCGATCGCCGCAGGTTGTGCCGTCTTGCTCATGGGCGCCAGCGTTTCGTACGCACAGCAGGCAGCCCCGGCGGCGGCTCTGGATACCGTGGTCGTGACGGGCATCCGCAAGGGTATTGAAGAGGCGATTTCGGTCAAGAAGAACGCCGACGGCGTGGTCGAAGCCATCAGCGCGGAAGACATCGGCAAATTGCCCGATACGACCATTGCCGAATCGCTGGCCCGTTTGCCTGGCCTGACAACGCAGCGTGACCGCAACGGCAACGCCACCAACATCTCGATCCGCGGCCTGGGCCCGGATTTCAACGGTTATCTTCTCAATGGCCGCGAACAAACCAGCACGGGCGACAGCCGCGGTGTGGATCTGAGCGTCTACCCGGCTGAGTTGATTGCGGGCGCGACCGTCTACAAGACAACGGATGCGACCTTGATGACGGCCGGCCTGGCGGGCACGATCGACAACCACCTGATCGATCCACTGGCGTTCCCACGTCGCGTGCTTTCAGCAAAGGTCGAGAAGACCCAGACCGGCGTGGGCATCCCTGGACTGCAGACCGGAACCGGCAAGCGCTATAGCTTGACCTACATCGACCAGTTCGCCGACCGCACGCTGGGCCTTGCCATCGGTTATGTGCATTCGGACGGCAACAGCGGTTCGCTGTCCCAGGGCAGTTGGGGAAATAACGCCACGGTAACAACTGCCGGTGGCGCGACTTCCCAGGTGAATATCCCTTTCGGTGGCGGCCTGACTTTCGAGACCGATCGCAATACCGACAAGCGTGATGGCATGGCAGCGATCCTGTCCTACAAACCGAACAAGAACTTCTCCTCCCAACTCGACATCTATTCAGCGAAGATATTCACTGGATTGAAGAAGATTGAAGTCCAGGCCGGTACCAATGGTGGCGCAGTCACCAATGCCACGGTCGTGGGTGGCGTCGTTCAGAGCGGCACCTTCCAATTGGCTCCGGGTGCCCTGATCGCGCGCAGCGAGAACATCTTTGACGACGATAAGATTGATTCGCTGGGTTGGAAGAACACGTTGAAGCTCGCCGACAACTGGTCCGCCTCGCTCGACATCAACCACAACAAGGCCACACGGGTTGAGCGTGACATCGAAGCTTATGCCGGTATCGCCACTGCCGACACCTTGAGCTTCACCAACGGTGGCGGCACAGTTCCGCAATTCACCTTGGGCAACCCGGGTGCCTACACCAATCCGGCGACTATCGCGGTGCGCGACCAGTCGGGATGGAGTGGTGTCAACTACGCCAGCGGCCCCTACGCCGGCAAGACGGTACCTCAGGCCGGTTACTCCAAAGGCCCGACGGTTACCGACAAGATCGACGCAGTGCGCCTGGATTTCAAACATGCACTTCCAGAAGGCGGCGTGTTCACGGATATCCAGTTCGGCGGCAACTACTCCACTCGCAGCAAGGACCGTATCACGAATGAAGGCCTGATCGTTTCCGCCGGCAATGGCGGCTACGACCGAATTGCATACCCGGCAGGCGCTTACACTGCCAGCAACGTGGGCGGCACGGGATTGAACGTGCTGACCTTCGATCCGACAGCAAGTCTTTGGCCTGGTGCTGTGATTCTGTCCAAGTACAACAACGACATCTTGTCCAAGACCTGGACTGTGAAGGAAAATGTCGCGACCGCCTACGCCAAGGCGGACGTCGACACGACGCTGTCCAACGAATAAGGTTAGATCGCGCCAGCGAAGCGCAGCCGCGATCTGAACCGGTTGTTGGACGAGCCCGGTTCGACGGCACTGCAAATAGCTTTTCTGTTTTTCCGGATGCGTCGGACTTTGCGTTGATCAAAGCTCGAACGGTC
>CAIVXG010000222.1 GCA_903909815.1 uncultured beta proteobacterium
CACGCCTACCGAACGCAACTGCTGCCACGCGCCAGCCTCATCACGCCCAACCGCAGTGAAGCCGCGGCCCTTCTGGGCGTTGCTCCGTTGCAGCACCGGATGGATGTGGAGCGGGCAGCGCAATCGCTGTTGGTCATGGGTAGAAGTGGCCCCGGTTGTTTGAACAACTTACCCCCGAGTTTTAAGTGGACTCCAGGCGGATTGCCAACGGTGCAGAGTTGTCCACGGCGGCGGTGGTCGCTTGCGACGAACCGACCGACGCGGTGGGCAACTCGGGGCGCACCAGGGATTTCATTTTATGCAGCCTCTGCCAGTTTTGGCACCAGGTCGTCGTAGACCTGCTCTGGCGTGACTCGACCCAGACTTGAGTGCGGCCGCTCGGTGTTGTACCAATCAAAGTATTGGGCGATGTTGACTCGCGCAGCGCCCACGCTGTCGTAGGCCATGAGGTACACCCGTTCGTACTTCACGCTGCGCCACAGGCGTTCGACAAAGACGTTGTCGCGCCAAGCCCCGCGCCCGTCCATCGACAGCTTGACGCCTTTGCTCAACACCGCGTGGGTAAATTCCTCGGCCGTGAACTGGCTACCTTGATCCGTGTTGACGATCTCAGGCATGCCGAACCTCGCGAAGGCCTCCTCGACGATCTCCCTGGCGTGGCACGCCTCCAGCGTAACGGCGACCTTGTGCGTCAAGACTCGGCGACTCGCAACATCCACCACCGCCGTGAGGTACACAAAGCCTTTGGCCATGGGAATGTAGGTCGTGTCCAGCGCCCAGACCTGGTTGGCGCGCACGATGGCCAACTTGCGTAGAAGGTAGGGGTAGATCTTGTTGCCAGGAGCGGCCTTGCTGGTGCCGGGTTGCGGCGCCAGCGCCTCGATGCCCATGCGCCGCATGAGCGTGCCGATGTGACGTCGCCCAACGTGAATGCTCTCACGCGCCAACTGGTCGCGCAGCATGCGCGCGCCCATGAAGGGATGCTTCAAATGCAACTCGTCGATGCGACGCATGAGCGCCAGGTCGGCCTCGCTCACGGGCTTTGGCAGGTAGTACACCGAACCGCGGCTCACCTTGAGCAACTTGGCCTGGTGGGTGACGGGCAATTCATGCTGACGGTCGATCATGGCTTTGCGCTCAGCAATCCCGCTTTGGTGAGCGCGCTGTTTAAAAAATCCAGCTCCAAGGCTTGCTGCCCGATCTTGGCGTGCAGCGGCACCAGATCTACGGCATCGGCCTGTCCAGTGGCACCACCGAAGACGTTGGCGGCGTTCTCAAGGAGTTGCTTCTTCCACTCGCTGATCTGGTTCGGATGCAACTCAAACTGCTTGCACAGCTCGGCCATCGTCTTGTCCTCACGCAAAGCTGCAAGGGCAACCCGTGCCTTGAATGCGGGCGTGTGCGTGCGCCGGGTGCGGCGCGCTGATTTCTTCACCATCGAAAACTCCTGTCTGTTCAGCCATCCACGGCCGAACTTTATGCCCAGAGTTTCCACCTAAAAAATTGTTCAAATTTGCGCGACCACTTCTCCAATACCAGCCACCGCCAAATTGAACGTGTTACCGGAATTGATCGAAAGACCATTCGTAGCTATGTCAACCGCATAGATGAGCTCAAGGCAAATTCCTCCGGGGTGGCCACCGGCACCCCCGATCAAATTCCCCCACCCCGGCCACCGGCTCCGTCCAAGTTGACGGTCTCCCATTGCGAGCCCCATCGCACTTTCATCGAAGCTCAACTGCGCTTCAAGCGAAACTACATGGCCATCTACCAGGACCTGGTTGACCAGCATGGGTTTGCCGGCGCCTACAACAGCGTCAAACGGTTCGCCGGTGGCCTGTGCAAGCATGAGCCAGAACAGTTTGACCGTCTGCAGTTTGCCCCTGGCGAGGAGTGCCAGGTCGACTACGGAGAAGGGGCGCTCACCCGTGTTGTTGGCTCTGATCGCTTTCGCAAGCCACGCCTGTTTGTGATGACCTTGCGCTACTCCCGGCGCAGCTATCGCAGGGTGGTGTGGAAATCCAGCCAAGAGGAATGGGCCCGATTGCATGAAGATGCCTGGCGCTACTTCGGTGGCGCCTGCCGCTACGTGGTCCTGGACAACCTCAAGGAAGGCGTCATCAAGCCCGACCTATACGAGCCCCAGCTCAATTCTGTGTACGCCGCAACCCTGAAGCACTACGGCGTCGTGGCGGACCCAGCAAGGGTGCGAGACCCCAATCGTAAAGGGGTCGTTGAACATGCCATCGGCCACACACAAGCCACCGCCTTGAAGGGGCGTCGATTTGAGTCGATTGAGGAGCAAAACCAGCACCTTGAACACTGGGAAACCAAGTGGGCCGCGCAGCGTATCCATGGCAACGAACGCCGCCAAGTGGAGGCCATGTTTCAGGAAGAGAAACCCCATCTCTTGGCCCTGCCCATACTGGGCATGCAGTACTTTACCGAGGGTCAGTACACCGTCTACGACGACTCGTGCGTGCGAGTCGCCCACAGCAGCTACGCCGCCCGTCCAGCGCCCATTGGCAGTCGGGTTCTGGTGCGCCTGTTTGCACGTCGCTTGGAAATTCGCGATCTCAAGACGCAAGCCCTGCTGCGCACCCATGACCGGGCTGAGCGACCCGGCACGGTGGTGCTACCCATGGAGGAGCGCGTCTTCAATCCCTCGCGCGAAACGCAGCGCATTTTGGGCCAAGCCAAAGCGATCGGTGTAGCTGCCCACAGGCTGTGTGAGATCTTGTTTGAGCGCGAAGGGCGTGTGGGCCAGCGCAAGCTTTGGGGCATCGTCGGGCTGGTGCGGCAGTACCCACGAAAGCTGATAGACGCCGCCTGCGCGCGCGCCATGCAGGAAGGCGTGTACAGCTATGGCCATGTCAAGACATTGACCGAGAGGCTCATGGAGGAGGCCCTGGTCCTGCTGGATGCCCCCGCCACGGGCGAGGTGCCCTTGACCCAAAGCCATGCACTGATTCGCGATGGCAATGACTACGCCGACCTGTTCACCCTGGGCGCCCAGCAAAGCGCCACCCTGGCATCACCCCACGCAACAGCCCAAGCCCAAGTAGGAGCCCCACTATGACAATGACCAAACACGAGATTGAGCGCGCCCTCACAGAGCTGCGCCTGTCGGGCATGGCCGCCACACTGGACACCCGCGTCCTGCAGGCCCAGGCCAGCCAACAACCGTTCCTTGAAACGTTTTGCATGCTGCTCCAAGATGAGCTCGACCGGCGGCGCTCACGACTGACCGAGCGCCGATTCAAGCAGTGCGGGCTCGATGAGCGCCTCACACTGGCAGACTTTGACTGGCACTTCAACCCGAAGGTGCCACGCCAGGCGTGCTTTGAGCTACACACCCTGAAGTTCATCACCGAAGGAATGAACGCAATGCTCATTGGCAAGCCCGGTACAGGCAAGAGCCACATTGCTAAGGCCGTAGCCTATCAGGCCACACTGCAGGGCCACGATGTGCGTTACGTGGAGGCTGACAGCATATTTGCACATTACTGCCTGGCCAGCCCGGCTGAGCAGGCAAAATTGCTCAAGGGCATGCTGGAGCCAGACGTGCTGGTACTGGATGATCTCTTTCTGGCCCGGCGCATATCCGATGGTGCCGCTGAATTACTCCAAACGGTGGTGCACCGACGTTACAAACTGCGTCGGTCCATCGTTGTGACCTCCAACAGGATCGTGGAGGACTGGGGCAAATACTTGGGCGACAACACCATGAGTACGACCATTCTGGACCGGTTGATGCACCGTTCGGCGTTGCTGGCGTTTGAGGGCAAGAGCTACCGAATGCATCAGGCTGCCACGCGAATTGCCGCCTCCAGTGCAGCGTGATGTAAGCGCCCGCCGTGGACAACTGTCCTGCCCACAGGGCGAGCCTGTGGACAGCCGGTGCTGGGCACCGGTGCGTCAGTTGCCCACAGCTCCCCGGCACTTCGCCTTCGGCCTGACGCGCTGCGCTTGCCAAACAGCCGATTAAAAATGAAACCAAAAAGAGAGGAAATCACAAACAAAGGAGCCCGGCACCGGGCGGGCAAAAAGACTGATAATTTGCCTGTCCTGCCTGGAGGAATTTGACTGGCCAAAGGTGGAGGAATTTGAAGTGGCCATCAGGGACCAGTCGTTTGCCTATATCGAGTTCGATCTGAATGGCCATGTGCTCAAGGCCAACAGCAACTTCCTGCAGGCCATGGGCTATCAAAGCGATGAAATCGTTGGCAAGCATCACCGCATG